>CBFIDH010000020.1:0-37559 GCA_965661405.1 Puniceispirillales bacterium (SeqCode) | reverse complement strand
AACGGTTTATTAACCTTTGCCTGATACCTTTCGGCATCATCGCTGAAAAGGATCAGCCATTGTATAATGTTAGCAGAAATAATTTTTACGATAATCAGAAACGCTCCACCATCTACACTCCCCAACGGTTGAGCCAGTTTCTCTTTGATATGGTCAAAGATAAGATTGATCAGTCAGGGCTGGTGCTTGACCCTTGCGTGGGTGGCGGTTCGCTCTTGGCGCCCTTTGCGGCGGCTGGCTTTCGCACGACTGGCATTGATATCGCGGATCAAGGCTGGCCCGATACGCATCTGCGCAATTATCTGGATGTTCAACCGGGGGATTATCCCACCCCTGCCTTGGTGATTGCCAATCCGCCGTTTAATGTGGAATCCAAAACCAAGATGATCATGAAGGCCGAATACGGCGCAAGGCCGCTTTTGCCCGAAGTTTGGCTTAAAAAAACCGTGTCCCTTTTTGGCGGTGATGTGCCGATAGTGATGTTCGCGCCCTATGGCTTGCGACTTAACCAGACCATCAAAAGCCGCCGTTGGCAGGCTTTTTTGACCGGGTCGTTTCCGCCCATTTCCTCCATCCTTGCCTTGCCCAAGGATATTTATCAGGATGTGTTATTCCATTCTGAGGTGCTGTTTTTCAATATTGATGGGCTAAAACCGCATGATTTCTTCCCCGGTTAGGCTGGGGTGTCGTCATCTGTCTTTGGTTGGGTAAGGCCAAGTTCTCTTGCATTGGCAAAATCGGCCTCGGCCTCTCTGGTTTTGCCTAGGGCACGATAGGCTAGACCGCGACCAAAATATGCCATGGCATCATCTGGATTTAGCCGAATGGCCTGATCAAAATTGACAATGGCGTCTTCATATTGCTCAAGTTCAATTTTGGCAATACCGCGATGATAATATGCATCGGCAATATCTCGATTTAACCGAATGGCTTGATCAAAATCGATAATAGCATCTTCATATTGCTCAAGTTTAATTTTGGCGATGCCGCGACCAATGTATGCCACGGCATCATCTGGATTTAACCGAATGACAGTATCAAAATCGGCAATGGCATCTTCATATTGCTCAAGTTCAATTTTGGTAACACCGCGATTATGATATGCAATGGCAAAATCTGGTTTTAACAGAATGGCCTTATCAAAATCGATAATGGCGTCTTCATATTGCTCAAGTTTAATCTTGGCGATGCCGCGACTAAAATATGCGTCGGAAAAATCTGGATTTAACCGAATGGCTTGATCCAAATCGGCAATGGCGTCTTCATGTTGCCCTAGGTTATCCTTAGTAGTGCCGCGATTGTAATATGCCTCTGGGTAATCTGGATTTAACTTGATGGCTTGATCAAAATCGATAGTGGCGTTTTCATGTTGTCTTAGGTTATCCTTGGCAATACCGCGGCCTAAATATGCATGAGCAAAATTAGGGTTTAACTCAATGGCCGTATCATAATCTGCAATGGCGGCTTCAGGTTGTCCAAGTTTGGCCTTGGCATTACCGCGATTGTGATATGCCTCGGCATAATCTGGATTTAACCGAATGGCCTTATCAAAATCGGCAATGGCAACTTCATGTTGTCCTAGATTATTCTTAGTAGTGCCGCGATTGTTATATGCCTCGGCATAATCTGGATTTAAGGCAATGGCCTGTTCAAAATCAAAAAGGGCGTCCCCATGTTGCCCAAGTTTGTCTTTGGCAACGCCGCGACCTGAATATGTATTGGCATCATCTGGATTTAACTGAATGGCTTGATTAAAGTTGATAATGGCGTCTTCATATTGCCTGAGGTTAAGCTTGGCAATACCGCGATTATGATATGCCATGGCATCATCTGGATTTAACTGAATGGCTTGATCAAAATCGGCAATGGCGGCTTCATATTGCTCAAGTTTAATCTTGGCAATACCGCGATTATGATATGCCTCGGCATCATCTAGTGTTAATGCAATGGCCTTATCAAAGTCGGTAATGGCGTCTTCATATTGCCCAAGTTTGTTTTTGGCACCGCCGCGACTAAAAAAAGCGTCGGCAAAATTAGGATTTAACTCAATGGCCTTATCAAAATCGGTAATGGCGTTTTCATATTGCCTGAGGTAGAGCTTGGCAATACCGCGATTATGATATGCCTCGGCATCATCAGGATTTAACTTGATGACCGTATCATAATCGGCAATGGCGTCTTCATATTGCTCAAGTTTAATCTTGGTGTTGCCGCGATTAAAATATGCATCGGAATAATCACGCTTTAGCCCAATAGCTTTGCTAAAACATACAATCGCATTATTAAAATTCTCAGTGGCTTTTTTATCTTGATTTTGTAAGTTAAATTGATCCCCTCTAAATATGTTTTGAATACCTTCAAATAGATTTAGGCGCGCTTGAGAATCATGTTCTTGCGCATCAATCAGACCATGCAGATCATTATATATCGTGCGTTGGTTGATATCATGAAACCGATCTAAATATGCCAAGATTTCTGGCTTTAATTCAGATTTAATGGGGAAAATGATACACTTGTCAGGCTCAATATATCCCCAAGGGGCGTGAATAAAGATACTTTTTTGCGCAACAACTCGCGCTTTATTTGTCGCGGTCATAATGGGTGCGATCAAACGAAGGGTATTCAAAACGTTTTGATCTGAAACAACCTTATCAAACATTAATTCGCGCTTAATACCAAAATCCTTCTCGTAATCAATTTCGGTGATAATCTTTGTTTCACTGGTGGGTAGGGCAAATAGTTGCCCATCTTCTTCTTGACTATCTTCTTCTTGCCCATTTTTTGTGATATCAGTTTGACAGGCAAAGAACAGGGCAACCAAAACATCTTTGCTAAAATCAATTAAGGTGGTGTCACCGCCAAAATGCCGGATATCTGACAATTTCTCAATCGTGGTCGTCTCTGGCTTAAAATAGGAGAAGGCCTCTGCAACAATCTTACTTTCGATATGCACGGGTTGATAATTATCGCTAAAGTCAATTTTACCATGATATTTGCGAAAAATGCTGGAATTGATATAAGTGTTTTCGGTCTCTGGCGTTTGGAAGTTTTTAGACACGCCGCGAAACACAAAATCCTCATGGCTTAACTTCTCATGAATTAGGGTGATGAATTCATAGGCGGCCTTAAATTTTAAGGCCGCCTTCGCTTTGGCCGCCGCTTTTGTTTTTTTGGGTCTTTTTGCCATATTCTCTGCCCTTTATGGCACCATCTGATCAGGGTGATCAGGCGCAAACAAGCGGCAGTATAGCAACGAAAGGTTAAAAAAGGATTAACGCGGCTAAGACGCGTCTTCGATCAGCTTTTGTTCAATGGCGCGGGTTTTTACCCCAAGCTGAAGTTTCTCAAACGCGCGTGCCTCAATCTGGCGGATGCGCTCTCGGCTGACACCATATTGCTGGGACAGGTCTTCCAGCGTTGACGGTTTATCAGCCAGCCGCCTTGCGCGGATGATATCTGCTTCACGCTCATTCAAGTCTGCCAAGGCCTCCACCAGCAACTGTCGGCGGCTACTATATTCCTCGGCTTCGGCAAAGGTGACTTCCTGATTATCATTCTGATCTTCCAGCCAGTCTTGCCATTCCGCGGCGTCGCTCTCACCCCCGATTGTGGCATTGAGGGATTGGTCGCCGCCACCCATCCGGCGGTTCATGTTGATTACCTCGACCTCGGACACATCCAGCGTATCAGCAATTTGCTTGACTTGATCCGGGTGCATATCGCCATCATCAAGGGCTTTAATCTCACCTTTCAGCCGCCGTAGATTGAAAAACAGCTTTTTCTGGGCGGCGGTAGTGCCGATTTTGACCAATGACCATGACCGCAGGATATATTCCTGAATACTGGCCTTGATCCACCACATGGCATAGGTTGATAAGCGAAAGCCTTTTTCCGGCTCAAACCGTTTTACGGCGTGCATCATGCCCAGATTACCCTCGGCGATCAACTCACCCATCGGCAGGCCATAACCGCGGTATCCCATAGCGATCTTTGCCACTAGCCGCAAATGGCTTGTGACAAGCTGATGGGCGGCTTCCAGATTATTATTATCCTTCCAGTCCTTAGCCAGAGTGTATTCTTCTTCGGCGGACAGCATGGGAAAGCGCTTAATCTCATCAAGATAGCGCGACAGATTACCGTCTGGTGTCAGATTACCTAAAGTTGCTGGCAGTTGGGGCTTCGTCATAGTGTTCTCTTTTGTCCTAACCGTTTATATAAGCTGTTTTTATGGCAATAAAAGATGACAACAACATTTTGATGTGATCCATCATACTTGCTCATTATGACCGCATTATGGCTGGATGATTTCTCTTATGATGATGGGGGTTTGGCCTTACCGCGCTTGGCGATGGCGTCTTCTAGCCCCTTGATCAACGCCTCCATATCCGCAGGAAGTGGCGTGTCAAAGCCTAGCGTTTCGCCCGTGATCGGATGATCAAAACCAAGATGGCTGGCATGGAGAGCTTGGCGCGGAAATGCCCTTAATCCGGCTAGAGCATCACGCAAGGCTTGGTCAGGCATCTGGCCTGCTCGCATGGCACGGCCATAGGACGGATCACCAATAACGCCATGCCCGATATGGGCCATGTGGACACGAATCTGATGCGTGCGTCCAGTTTCCAAAACACATTCCACTACCGACGCGAGGGGCGGCAGAACCCTAGCCGCGTGAATATGGGTGATGGCGTCACGCCCCTTAGCAAGGATTGCCATTTTCTTGCGGTCGCGTGTGTTGCGCCCAATCGGGGCATCAATCGTGGCGTTGCGTTCTCCTAATATCCCCCAAACCAGCGCGGTATATTTCCGGGTCAGATCATGTTCGGCAAACATGACTGATAATCGCTGATGCGCTATGGCGGTTTTTGCTACGACGATAACGCCGCTGGTCTCTTTATCTAGGCGATGCACAATTCCGGGGCGCATCTCGCCGCCAATACCTGTTAAACTGTTGCCACAATGGGCAATCAGCGCGTTAACCAATGTGCCTTGCATGGAACCGGGGGCAGGATGTACCACCATACCCGCTGGCTTGTTGATAATGATCAGATGATCATCTTCAAACAGGACATCTAGCGGAATATCCTCAGCTTGGGGAATGGCAGAAACAGCTTCAGGCAAAATCAAATCGCAAACCATCCCCGGTTGAATAGTCAGGGAAGGGTTGGTATTCACCGCACCATTGACGCGCAACATCCCATCTAGGATCAGTGATTTCAGCCGTGATCGCGACAGCCCGCCATAGGGGGAGTCGGCCTCATTCTCAGCCGTTTGAAGAAAGATGGTATGATGCTCGGCGCAGGTTTCTGCCAACCAACGATCAATGCGATCTTGCTTCGCCTCGCCGCCTACGGTAAGTGTCAATGTAGTCAGATTATCATTCATGTGAGGGAATATGCACCCAAGCGAGCAAAATCGCCAGTCAAATCAGCAGGCTAATCACCATCCTGATGCCCAATCAGGGGATCAGGACAACGTCTTTCCTATGCCGCCAGAACCAGCTTGGCTTAGACCTGTCAAAATGGCGGTGGTCATTATGTCTGTGCTAATCGTTG
Organism: Puniceispirillales bacterium (SeqCode); assembly: GCA_965661405.1. Taxonomy (GTDB): domain Bacteria; phylum Pseudomonadota; class Alphaproteobacteria; order Puniceispirillales; family UBA1172; genus UBA12202. Next base: position 32,007 of record CBFIDH010000020.1, on the reverse strand, counting down.
TCGGCATAGGGCTTTTGTTCTATGGCTTGGCGGTGAATATTGGCAATCTTCCCTCAGCTTCTGATCAGACGGCGGTCATACAATATCCGGCTGGACAGACCTTGATTGATAGCAGTATGGCGGCAGATGGCGCGGTTATTCTCAGCTTTGACGATGGCAAAGGCGGCATTAGTCTTATCCGTCTATCGCCTGATCGTGAGGAAATGGATGTTATCCTGCGTCTGGCGCCTTCGGATCAAATTGAGTTTCGGCTAGAATAATCAAGTTTGGCAGATCTATTGGATCAACGACAGGATGGTATGTTCAAGCGGGAAATCCCCCAAACCTGCGACCTCATAACCTAAGCAAAGAGGAAAGAGATAGAACCTGATAACCAGAAAGACAAACCCAGCGTAAAGCGGCCGCAATTTTTCGGTGATCTGATGCGGGCAAATTCTGTTGGTTAGTTTCATTAATGGGGCACTGGCCTGAACCAGCCAACGCATAGCAAAAAACGGGGACTGGTCAGGCAGGCCGATAGCCAGCAAAAACCGGCCGATGCAAATCCACATCGCCACGGCAACGGCGCTGTCTAACAGGATTAGACCAACAGGCCAATAGATCACGGCAACTTCCCCTTTTTATGGTACTAATAGTTACCCTTTATCCATATCCTATCTTGTGCCGCCTCGTCAAAAGAGAAAGCGGCAAATCATGCTCAGCCTATGGATTACAAGGGCTTTTCATGCTAGATCATGGGGATAAGATACAACCGTTCTGAAACAAATTGTGAGAAGACCATGTCAAACCCTCAATATGTCTATGTGATGAGCCACCTAAGCAAATCTTGGCCGGGCGGCAAAGAGGTATTAAAGGATATTTCACTGTCTTTTATGCCGGGGGCGAAAATTGGTGTGTTGGGGATCAATGGTGCTGGTAAATCAACCCTGTTGCGGATTATGGCAGGGATTGAAACCGATTTTCAGGGTGAGGCGTGGTCGGCGGATGGTCTGAAAGTGGGCTATTTAGCACAGGAACCTGAATTGGATAATTCCCTCAATGTTCTGGAAAATGTCCTGCTTGGCATGGGTGAGAAAAAAGCGCTGGTTGATCGTTTTAATGAGATTAGCGCCCGTTTTGCCGAGGAGATGAGCGATGATGAAATGGACGCTCTGATCGCTGAACAAGGGGAATTACAGGAAAAAATTGACAACGCTAACGCATGGGACCTTGAGCGCACGGCGGCGATTGCCATGGATGCACTGCGTTTGCCGCCCTCAGATTGGGAAGTCACCAATTTGTCTGGAGGAGAAAAGCGCCGTGTCGCGCTATGCCAGCTTTTGTTAAGCGCGCCAGATATGCTGCTTTTGGATGAACCGACAAACCATCTGGATGCAGAATCCGTGGCATGGCTTCAACGGTTTCTGCAAGATTTCCCCGGAACGGTTGTCACCATTACCCACGACCGCTATTTCCTTGATGAGGTAGCAGGCTGGATTCTGGAACTTGATCGTGGGCAAGGTATCCCGTTCAAAGGCAATTATTCAAGCTGGCTGGAACAAAAACAGAAGCGTCTGGAACAAGAGGGCCGTAGCGAAGAAGCCCGAATCAAAACCCTTTCAAGAGAGTTGGAATGGGTGCGTTCCGCCCCTAGGGCTCGGCAAGCCAAATCTAAGGCGCGTTTGACGGCGTATGAACAGTTGCTAGAAGAACAGCATGAAAGTATCAGCGAAACAGCGCGCATTTCTATTCCACCCGGCCCTAGACTTGGCAATATCGTGCTAGAAGGCAAGAATATCAACAAGGCCTTTGATGATAAATTGCTGATTGATGGGTTGGATTTTCGTTTGCCGCCCGGCGGAATTGTTGGTGTTGTTGGGCCTAACGGTGCTGGTAAAACCACGCTATTTCGCATGATCACTGGCCAAGACACGCCTGATAAAGGTGACTTGAAGATCGGGGAAACCGTTGTTATGGCTTATGTGGACCAGTCGAGGGATGCTTTGCCAGCTGATAAAACTGTTTGGGAAGTCATTTCTGATGGCCTTGATGAGATTGTTCTTGGTAAGCGCACGGTATCATCCCGCGCTTATGTCGGGCAGTTTAATTTCAAAGGCAGTGATCAGCAAAAACGTGTGGGGCAGCTTTCTGGTGGTGAGCGAAATCGCGTGCATTTAGCCCGGATGCTGAAATCAGGCTGTAACTTACTCCTGCTTGATGAGCCGACCAATGATCTGGATGTGGATACGCTTCGTTCACTAGAAGAGGCTTTGCTTGAGTTTGGCGGCTGTGCCGTGGTGATCACCCACGATCGCTGGTTTCTTGACCGTATTGCTACGCATATCCTTGCCTTTGAGGGTGACAGCCATGTTGAATGGTTTGAGGGTAACTGGCAATCTTACGAAGAAGATCGTAAGCGGCGTCTAGGGGCAGACGCGGATCAGCCGACGCGGATTAAATATAAACCGATATCGCGCTAAGAATTATCTCGTGCTAAGCGCAGTTCCTGACTGCGTTCTCTTAGTAAGTCTATTAAGGCATCAATATCCCCGGCATTTTGGCGGATGATAGCCATATTTTCATCTTTTTGGGTGATCAGCATGGAAACATTCTCAACACTAAGATCAAAAATAGTTAATGCTTCACCAGCTTTATTTCTAATGCGCCATGATATCTCTGCATCAGGATAGGTGTTGGTGGTATCATGGATCATACCGTTAATGATGATCCAATCTTTACCTTTATTGGTTGCGCTAACATGGCGATATTCAAGCGTTCTGAAATAATCAAAATTATTTGCCACTTGCACGATGAGGACTTCACGAAATGTCTTTAGATAGCTTTGCTTTTGCTGTGGTGTGGCTTTGCGCCAATAAGGCCCAACCGTAAAGCTGGCTACGCTATTATAATCAAAATATTGATCAATAATGAGGTCTGTTTGGTTATGAATATCTATGATCGAAGATTGTTGTTCGGCAATGTCCTGAATGGTCGAAACAAGGTTGTCAATCATGGCAACACTCTCGTTCAAACGATTGTCATCAGCATAGGCTGGATTGCCTAGAAGGGCCGCATAAAGCCACATCAATATTCCGCCTCGCCATATTATGCGCCGGAAAATTGAGACGAATAGGTCGCCTAATGGCTGATGATTATTCTTGTGACTGGATAAAGGTATCAAAAACATCATCCTCACTTTGGTGTTCGGTGGTATTGGCATCATATTGAAAATAAATTGATCGGGTCCGTGAATAAGGATCAAGCGAGCCATATTTCACATCATTAATCAAATCATAATTATTTCCTCGGAAAGTAACAACGCTGACTGGTGTTGAAACGGTATTAATGGTTGATGCTGCTGGGGTTGAGGCAAAACGTAAAGGATTAGTCACGCTATCCACCAGCCAAGCGGAATGGGAGCGCGTGGAACCGGGGCCAAGCAATGGAAGCACAATATACTGGCCTTGCGGAACACCATAATCACGCAAAGTATCATCAAAATCGGTGCGGTCTGGATCATCACTATCATCGGTCAAATCCGCCAGACCAAGGGTCAATCCATTAACAAGAAAGCTTAACACGCCAAGCGCCGCGTTATCAGCGTCGCCTTGAATGGCTGAGTTCACGCTTGTTGACGGCATCGTTGTCCAGTCAGCAAAATTAGTCAGCATATCCTGATTAACTTGCGGCAGTTTGCGATACCCTGTGGCCGCAGGTTCAACAACATAATCATCAAGTTTCAGATTAAAAGCAAAAATATCGCGATTGAATTCCTCATAAGGGTCGCGGTCGTTAAGACTTAATTCATCGGGTGCGTTGGCGCATCCCGATAATATGCCCAAGAACATCACAAGTTTTAAATATCGATTACATATAAACATGACCATACCTTAATGCACAGATCAAAAAAATGGAACTCCTGCTTATGATATCACCATAATCCGTGGATAAATTAGGATTTTCATCGCTGGTGGTCTGTTCATAAATGCCGCGTCATGCTAGGAATCGGGAATGCAAACAGATCATTTTTCTCTCAAAGATGCCCCTGATACCCCGCCTTGGCTTCAGGGTTTAAACGAACCTCAAAAAAAAGCGGTTGAGCATCTTGATGGCCCGTTGCTTGTTCTTTCTGGTGCGGGAACAGGGAAAACCCGTGTGTTGACTTGCCGCCTAGCTAATCTGATCTCAACAGGCAAGGCAAAACCATGGAATATCCTTGCTGTAACCTTTACCAATAAAGCCGCACGAGAAATGAAAGACCGTGTCGCCAGCATGATTGGCCCTATGGTCGAACAGGTGTGGTTTGGCACTTTTCATGCGCTTGCCGCCCGGATTTTGCGGCGTCACGCCGAAGCCGTGGGGTTGAAAGCCAATTTCACCATTCTTGATACAGATGATCAGTTGCGCTTGATCAAACAGGTGATGGAAGCCAATCATATTGATATCAAGCGTCACCCGCCGCGCATGGTCTTGGCGATGATCAGTCGTTGGAAAGATAAGGGGCTGATCCCTGATAAGGTAAATCTAGCAGACGCCAGCAGTTTGGTTGAAGGTAGCGGTGCAGATCTTTATGCCCAATATCAACAGCGCCTGCTTGAGCTAAATGCCTGTGATTTTGGTGATTTGCTATTACATAACCTAACCTTGTTTAACACCTATCCAGAGATACTGGCTGATTACCATCAGCGCATCACTCATGTTATGGTGGATGAATATCAGGACACTAATATCGCCCAATATCTATGGATCAGCCTGTTGGTTCAGAAATCGCGCAATCTGTGTTGTGTGGGTGATGATGACCAATCTATCTATGGCTGGCGCGGGGCAGAAGTTGGTAATATGCTCCGTTTTGCTGAGATTTATTCCGAAGCCGAAACCATCAGGCTTGAGGAAAATTATCGCTCAACAGGACATATTCTTGGTGCCGCGTCTGGGTTGATTTCCCATAACGAAACGAGGTTGGGCAAAACGCTTTATACCGATGACCAACATGGTGAAAAACTGCGCGTCAATGGGTTCTGGGATGGGGCAAGTGAAGCCAGAGCAGTGGCAGATCGCATCGAAGTGTTAGCACGTCGAGATGAAGTCCCGCTTGATAACATGGCGGTGCTGGTTCGGGCAGGATATCAAACACGCGAGTTTGAAGATGTGTTTATCAGGTTGGGGATACCTTATCGGGTGATTGGCGCCAAGTTCTATGAGCGTCAGGAAATCCGAGATGCTATTGCTTATTTGCGACTGATTGTTCAGCCTGCAGATGATCTGGCTTTTGAGCGCATTGTTAATACTCCGACCAGAGGCCTTGGCGCCAAAACTATCGCCACCATTCGTGCCTCTGCCCGAAAACAAGGTTTGCCCATGCTGGCGGCAGCGGAAAATATGTTGAGTGACACGACACTAAAGCCAGCGGCACGAAAGCATCTGGCAGAGTTTGTTAACATGGTGATCACTTGGCGGGGGCAGTTGGAGCAGATGCCGCATACCGAATTGGTGATGAAGGTATTGGACGAATCTGGTTACACGACAATGTGGCAAAAAGAAAAAACCCCGGATGCAGAAGGAAGGCTAGAAAACCTCAAGGAATTGGTCACAGCCATGGATAGCTTTGAGGACTTACCCGGATTTCTTGAGCATATTGCGCTGGTGATGGATGGTGATAACACCAATGCCGGGGGTGAGGTTATGTTGATGACTCTCCACGCGGCTAAAGGATTAGAGTTTGATGTCGTGTTCCTGCCATGCTGGGAAGAAGGAGCTTTCCCTTCACAGCGAACGCTTGATGAAAAAGGCGCAAGCGGCCTAGAAGAAGAACGCCGTCTTGCCTATGTTGGCATTACCCGTGCGCGGAAGCAGATTTTTATATCGTATGCCGCCAGCCGCCGTGTTCATGGTCTTTGGCAAAGTGGAATTCCGTCACGTTTTCTGGCGGAATTGCCAGATGAGCATCTGATCGAAGAAACCGAGCATGGCATGGCAAGTGGGACGGCAAAGCCTGTCACATTTGACCATATGCCAATTCCAACCGCGGCAGGTGGTTATGGCCCCGGTTGGGCGCGTTTGCAAGAACGCCGGCAACGCGGATTTACCCCGTCACGCGCCCCTGCCGAAGGCACACCAGCCCTAACCGGGCGAAGCGATTATGTGGTTGGTGATCGGGTCTTTCATCAGAAATTCGGAAACGGCAATATCATCACCATTGAAGGTGATAAATTGACCATTGCCTTTGATAAGGCTGGCGATAAAAAAGTGGTCGCGGGATTTGTGGAACGCGTGGAGAAATCATGACCGATAAAGTTTGGCAAATCCGGCTTAATCTTACTGGCAATCATGATCTTGCTGGTGAAATGTTGATGGCGGCTTGCGATGGCGAAACCATTAGCGTCACCCGTGATTATGATGATCAGCCATGGGATATGATTATCATTACCCGACATCAGCCAGATATGGGGCGACTAGCAGACGCTATTGAGGAACTTGAGACGCATTTTGATATCACGGCCTCACCTCCGGCGATTAGCCCGGTTCCGGAAATTGACTGGCTGAAAAAAAACTGGATGGATTTAAAGCCTCTTGAGATTGGACGTTTCTGGGTTTATGGCAGTCATGTTAGCGACCCTGTTCCCGATGGGAAAACGGGTATTCACCTTGATGCAGGTTTGGCTTTCGGGTCTGGTAATCACGCTACCACGCATGGCTGTATTCTTCTGCTTGAACAAGAATTGCCGCCTAATGGGAAACTTTCCGTGGCGGATATCGGTGCTGGAAGCGGTATTCTGGCTATTGCGGCGGCAAAAATAAATCCTGATTGCCACATTGTAGCGGTGGATAATGATCCGGTGGCGGTAACGGTGATGCAAGAGAACTGTCAATGCAACGCGGTTGATCACGCCATCACCTGCGGCTTGTCTGATGGATATCAAGGTGAGGTGATCACAAATACGGCCCCGTTTGATCTTGTTCTGGCAAATATTCTGCCGTCACCATTAATCGCGATGGCAGAGGACGCGGCGGCGGCGTTAAAACCTGGTGGAAAGCTGATATTATCAGGCTTGAATCTAAACCACGCTGAGGAGGTGATTAGCGCCCATCAGCGCGCCGGGCTGAAGCATCTTGATCATATGCCTATCGGAGATTGGATGACGCTGTTGATGGTAAAGCCAGATTAACAAAAGGATCAGCAGGGTGATAGATATGGGGGAAGGGAAGTCATGACCGCATCAGATGACCGCCTAACAGCGCTGAGGCAATGTCTCAAAACGCACCGGCTGGATGCCCTGATCATCCCGCGAAGTGATGCCTTTTGTGGTGAGGAAGTTCAACCAGCAGATGAAAGGCTGGCATGGATTAGCGGCTTTACAGGGTCAGCGGGGTTGGCTGTGGTCACGGCAGATCAGGCGGCGTTATTTAGTGACGGGCGTTATCGCCTTCAGATGACAGACCAGACAGATCAAAATTGGCAATGTCATGTCATGCCGGGGATGCGTCCGGCAGATTGGCTGATGGAGCATTTCGGCGATAATCACGATGCCAAGATTGGCTTTGATCCCATGCTAATGACGGTTTCTGCACATGAACGTCTTAATCAGGATTTAGCATCTCAAGGGAAAGACTGTTTCAGTCTTGTTCCTACGACTGAAAATCTGGTTGATGCGATCTGGCAGGATAAACCTCAACCTCATATTACTTCGGCGTGGGATGTGGCGGCAAAATATCATGGCCGTGACCGAATGGATAAGATTGCCGCCGTAACCGATGCGATGGCATCAGCAGGGGCAGATTGTCTGATCATTAGCGATCCAACAGAATTAGCATGGCTGCTGAATATTCGCGCCGCTGATCTGGAAAATACCCCGGTGATGCTTGCCTTTGCCGTGATCACCGCGCAGGGTGAGATCACTATTTTTCATGATGAAGCAGCCTTAGCAGAAGTGGCTAGGGATCATATCAATATTAAACTGGCTGATCATCTCATGCCAGAATTGCAAACCTATCAAAATCAGACCGTCTGGATTGATCCGGCGCATTGCCCTTATGGGATAGGGGATACCCTTAAAAAAGCTGGGGCAAAACTGTTCAGCAAATCGGGGCCTACTACGCCGATGAAAGCGATTAAGAATCCTATTGAAGCAGATGGATTCCGTGCCGCCCACCGCCGCGATGCTGTTGCCATGATAAGGTTCTTGGCATGGCTGGATAAGGCTACGCCAAACGGGAAAGTCACCGAGATGGAAGCGGCGGCAACATTACAATCTTTCCGGCGTCAGGTTAGCGGTTATCTAGGGGACAGTTTCGGAACAATATCAGCCCATGGTGAACACGGCGCGATTGTCCATTACCGTGCCACAGATAAGACTAACGCGATCCTTTCCCAAAACAGCCTCTATTTGGTGGATTCGGGTGGGCAATATCATGACGCCACCACAGACATCACACGCACGGTTCTTATTGGTGAAGCCCCGGACGATGCCGCATTTTGTTATACGGCGGTATTAAAGGCACATATTGCCCTTGATCAACAGAAATTTCCCAACGGCACAACAGGCGTTCAACTAGATGCCATCACACGCCAGCCGTTATGGAATGCTGGGCTGGATTTTGCCCATGGGACTGGCCATGGGGTGGGGTGTTGTCTGAGTGTCCATGAAGGCCCGGCAAATATTTCACCGCGAGGGCAGGTGAAAATTGAGGCAGGAATGGTGCTTTCCAACGAGCCGGGGTATTATCGTGACGGCGTTTTTGGGATTAGGCTGGAAAATCTCTTATTAGTGATCCCAGCAGATAACATGGGCGAAGGTAGCCTTGGCTTTGAGCATCTGACCTTAGTGCCTTTTGATCGCCGATTGACCCGGGCTGATCTTTTATCTGATAATGAATTGCGATGGATTAATTCTTATCATCTTGAGGTAAGGGAAAAAATCGCGCCTGAGATTACCGCGATCACAGATATAACTGAACGCACTCATGTTGAGGCATGGCTTACCGCAGCAACCGCCCCGATGACCCATGAGGATTGATGGCGGGGTTATCTCAAGCTATTAGCTTGCTGGCCATTAACTTGCTGGCGGCTTGGTCAGGGCAATCCATGCGTCTTCGTCCAGAACGGTAAGCCCCAGATCAGCCGCTTTGCGTGCCTTGCTTCCGGCATCGGCGCCAACCACAACATAATCTGTCTTTGCAGACACAGACCCGGCCACTTTTGCCCCTAAAATCTCGGCCTTGGCTTTAGCTTCGGCGCGGCTCATCTGCGTGAGTGTGCCAGTAAAAACGACTGTCTTGCCAGCAATCGGGCTATCGGTAGCAACCGCCTCTGGCGGAATAGCCGTGATCTGATCCAGCAACCTCATCAGCGCAAGGCGATTATGGTCATCTTGAAAAAATCGGATCAGGTCACGAGCCATGCTATCCCCGATCTGATCTATGCCGATCAATTCTTCCCATGCCGAGTTATTCTCACTCACCGCGGCGTCTGCGGTGGCAATCAGTTGATCCATTGATCCAAAATGCCGCGCCAGCAATAATCCGGTTGCTTGCCCGATCTGGCGGATACCAAGCGCATAAATTAATCGTTCTAGGGGGATTTGTCGCCGTTGCTCAATCGCCTCCAACAGGTTTTTGACGGATACTTCACCCCATCCTGCACGACCTGATAAATCTGATTTGTGATCAGCTAGGCGAAAGATATCCGCAGGCTCATTCAACAAGTTGTCTTGATGCAGTTCTTCAATGATTTTTGCCCCTAATCCTTCGATATCAAAGGCATCACGGCTGACAAAATGTTTTAACCGTTCCAGTAATTGTGCCGGACAGGAGAGTTGCCCGACACAGCGGCGCACAGCTTCACCTTCAGGCCGGATAGCAGGCGAGCCACAAGACGGGCAACTCTCAGGATAGATAAAGGCCACCTCATCACCTTGCCTAGCAGATATATTGACCTGTAACACTTGAGGGATCACATCACCGGCGCGTTGTATCTGAACCAGATCACCAATCCGAATATCCTTATCGGTAATATAATCCTCATTGTGAAGGGTAGCGTTAGATACGACGACGCCGCCAACGGTCACTGGCGCTAGTCTGGCGACTGGCGTTAGAGCGCCAGTTCGTCCTACTTGAATATCAATGCCAAGGATACGGGTTTCTGCTTTTTCGGCAGGAAACTTATGGGCTATGGCCCAGCGCGGTGAACGGCTGACTTGGCCTAATCGGTTTTGATAATCCAGACGATCCACCTTATAGACGACACCGTCAATATCATATTCTAAATCTGGTCTTGCGGCCGCAATCACTTGGTAATGTTCAAGTGCTTCTGCCATGTTTTCAGCCATCCGAGAATAGGGATTGATGGTAAAGCCCCAGCGTTTGAGTTGATCTAAATAGCCGTGGTGACTAGTTACAGTCCATGCGCTCATTTCACCTGCAGCATAGGCAAAAAATCGTAAGGGACGATCCGCGGTTATCGCCGCGTCTTTCTGGCGAAGCGATCCGGCGGCGGCATTACGGGGATTGGCAAACACCTTTCCGCCTTTGTTTTTTTGTCCGGTGTTCAGCGCCAGAAAATCAGCTTTCGTCATAAAAATCTCACCGCGGATTTCTGCTACCTCAAGGTCGCAATCTTTCAACCGTTGGGGGATATCGCTAATGGTGCGGATATTGGCAGTGACATCTTCACCTTCAAGGCCATCACCGCGGGTAATTCCGGCGACTAACTCTTGGTTTTCATATCGCAACGAAATCGAGAGCCCATCAATCTTAGGCTCAACCGAATAAGCTAGGTTTTCATCAGGTGGCAGATTAAGAAAGCGTTTGACGCGGTTGTCAAAATCTCTCGCCTCATCGTCATCAAAGGCATTTGATAGCGATAGCATGGGCAGACGGTGGCGGTGTTTGGTAAATTGCGCGGCGGGGGCGGCGCCAACCATATGTGATGGGCTATCTAGTCTGATCAAATGCGGAAAACTGGTCTCAATATCCTGATTTCGCCTGACCATGGCGTCAAAATCGGCATCTGTAATCTCTGGGGCATCTTCGCTGTGATAGCGCCGGTTGTGATAGTGGATATCAACGGCTAGTTTTTCTAACTCGGCACGGGCCTCATCTTCTGTCAAATCAGAGGCAGGTTTTGACGATACAGACATTTTAACCTTCTAACAAACGCCGGGCGGCGGCTTTGGCTTCGTCGGTGATCTTTTCACCTGCCAGCATCCGGCTTAATTCATCAATGCGCTCATTCTGATCTAGCATGGCGGTGGTGGAAATAGCGCCATTTTCGGCAACAGACTTGCTGATGCGGTAATGATGTTTCCCTCTTGCGGCCACTTGCGGCGAATGGGTGATAACGATGGATTGCGTCTGCTCACCCAAGCGGGCAAGTCGGCTACCTACGGATGATGCTACCGCGCCGCCAACCCCGGCATCTACTTCATCAAAAATTAATGTCGCCGGGGCCTCATTGTCTGCTAACACCACCTTGAGGGCCAAGAGAAAGCGGGCCAATTCCCCGCCAGAGGCGATCTGGTCAATCGCCGCCTCTGCCATGCCGGGGTTAGTGCTTGCTTCAAACCTGATGGCGTCGCCGCCGCGTGGGCCAAATTGATGTTCCGCTAAGGGGGTGATGCTGGTGACAAATCGTGCCTGTTCAAGTTTAAGGGGCGGTAATTCTGCCATGATCAGACTGTCAAGCTTACTCGCAGCACGCTGGCGCGATTGGCTGACCGCTTCTCTAGCGGCGTGGTAGGCGGCCTCGGCTTCGTCACGTGCCTTGGCTAATTTGCCTAAATCTCCGGCTTTGTCTTCTAGTGAGGCTAGACGCTGGCGCAGATCATCATGCAATGCCATCAATTCATCTGCTTTAACCTCATGCTTGCGGGCTTGTTGGCGCAATTCATGCAGACGGTCATCCACGGCAATCATGCGATTGGGATCACCTTCCAAATTAGCTTGCGCAGATGCCAACGCTCTTTCCACCTCGCTCACTTCGGCTTCTGTGCGTTCAAGCGCGGCTTCCATTTCTTGGGTTAGCGCGCCTGCAACATCACTGATACGGCTGATCTGGCGGCTGGATTGGGCTATTTGGCTAAGGGCGCCTGCCTCACCATTAATCAGATCATCCACTTGGCTGAGAGCATCAGCAATCCGGGTCACATTGGCCAGCAGATCGCGTTCTTCCATTAGCTTGCTTTCTTCCCCCGCTTCCGGGGCTAGTTGATCAAGCTGTTCCACCGCATCTTTGAGCCAAGCCGCGTTTGCTTCGGCGTCTTTTCTGGCGATGCTGGCGTCTTCATATTGGGTTGCCGCTTTTTGCCAGTCCTGCCATCTGTCATGGCATTCTTGCAACAGATCAGCATGACCAGCAAAACGATCAAGCAGAATACCATGTGTGCTTAAATCTAGCAGACCTCGGCCTTCAAATTGGCCTTGAATTTCAACCAGTGCATCACCGCATTCGCGCATGACATTAAGCCCAACAGGTGTGTCATTAATCAGGGCGGTAGATTTACCGTCACGAAGCCGCCGCCGCATAATAATGTCTTGTTGGTCGCTTGTGTTTGTGTCAATTCCTGCGGCGTTCAGTTTTTCCCAAACAGGATGCTGTGGGGAGGGCGAGAAAATGGCAGTAACCTCAGCGGTATTTCCTGCTGACCCGATGAGGCCAAAATTAGCGCGACTTCCCAAGGCAAGACCCAGCGCGTCAAGAAGAATGGATTTACCCGCGCCAGTTTCGCCAGTTAACACGGTAAGGCCTGATTGGAATTCCAGATCAAGCGCTTCGATCAGCACAACATTGCGAACGGCGAGAAGCGTTAGCATGAATTAAAACCAAGAAGTTGCCCGGCCATAAATTGACCCCAACAGTGATGGATTATAATTTTCTGATGGATTTTCAATCAAATAAGCCATGCGTTCCGTCCAAAGAGAGGTCGGGAAATTATATTGCAGAACGGCGGCGGAGCGTTCCGCCTCAATATCCAGCCCTAGGGCCAGATAGCCTTCAACCATTCTGTAAAGTGCCTCAGGCACTTGATTTGAGGTTTCGTAATTATCAATCACTTTTGCAAAACGGCGCAGGGCGGCATCATAATGACCAGCTTTCAGATAAAATCGTCCAACTGCCATTTCTTTGCCTGCTAAATGACTCAAGGTGAGGTCTATTTTTAATTGGGCATCACGGGCATATTCGCTGTTTGGGAAGCGGTTAATCAGAGCTTCAAAGGCTAGTTTTGCTTCAACGGTCATACTGGCGTCACGCTCAACATCAACACTCTGCTCATAATAGGATTGACCACGCAAATAATAGGCGTAATCCACATCAGGATGCGCCGGATTAAGTTCAATGAAACGATTAAGGGCGGCAATAGCGGCGCCGTAATCATTGCTCTGATATAATGCCCATGCAGCCATTAATTGTGACCGTGTTGCCCATATCGAATACGGATGCTGGCGTTCAACCTCATCAAAAAGAGGGGCCGCCTTGTTCGGGTCACCGTTAACCGCGGTATCAAGTGCTTCGTTGTAAAGTTCTTCGGCCGGACGCTCGACTTGTTCAAGGTCGCTAGGATCACTGGCACATCCAGCAAGGATCAAAAGACAACCCAGCCAGACAAGCGATACATTTTTCACGAGCTGATGATGCAAGGATACTCTCCATTCCTCAAAGGTAAGCTGATCTATCTTACGATGATGACGTGCGCAATCAAAGCATATTCAGGGGAATATGAGAAAAAATCTCTGAAAAAATGCTCAGGCGACTTTCTCAACCGTTTCGTTTAGCTCAGACCGGGTAACAAGCATCATAGCATCCGGTTGAGAAAATAAAGCTTTCAAAAGCTCAGAGTTCATCCGGTGTCCGGGGCGAATGGCGGTCACATCACCGATAATACCATATCCCGCTAGGCGCAAATCCCCTAAACAATCAAGGGTTTTGTGGCGAACAAACTCATCAGTATAACGCAGAGGGGTCTCATTCAACATCTGACCATCTTTAACAACAACGGCATTTTCCAATGACCCGCCAATGCCATAACCGCCGGCGCGCATTTTTGAAATATCATCATAAAGACAAAAGGTTCTGGCGGCAGACAACTCATGCTGGAAACTGTTGTCATCATGGACATAAAAATATTGTGAAGTGCCAATAAATGGGTCACTAAACTCAATCTTAACATTGAGTTGGAGCATATTAGCAGGAGTGATGCTAAGCTCTGACAAGCCATTTTTTATAAAAACTGGCTTAATTACCTTGAGATAGCGGCGTTCCTCTCTCTGAACGGTTTTTCCAGCTTCGATCAGCATATCACAAAACCGCAGGGAGCTTCCGTCAAAAGCAGGGAGTTCATGACCATAAACATCGACATAGGCATTATCAATACCAAGCCCGGTAAAGGCCGCCATCAAATGTTCAATCGTGCCAATAACGGCTCCATCGCTGTTACAGATACTGGTATTAAGTGAGACATCGGCAACATTGCTGATATGGGCAGGGATGGTATTATCAATGCCTGTCAAATCGGTGCGCCGAAAAACAATGCCAGTATTTGCTGGTGCGGGATGAATGGTCAGATCAACGAGACGCGCCGTATGCAGGCCGATACCGCTACGTGTTACTGATTTATTGATGGTGTTTTGTAAATCTATCACGATCTATCCCATTATTCTTATTATAAAAATATGGATTTTCGTTAATGGAGCAAATCACGATTGGTTACCGATTGTTGCAGATCGGTAACCAATCAAATATTGCGATCATACCAAGGCGTTATTAGTTAGCCTGACGTCGTAAAAACGCTGGTATTTCCAGATCAAACTCGCTGTTCTGGTTATTCATATCCAGTTCAGGTTCTTTGGTGTCTTCCTTCAGATGAATTTGATCATGGCTTGCCGGGGCAAGGTGATCTTCGGCGGCCTCTGGCGCGGGTGCTTTTGGCTCCTCTGCCCAATTAAGGATTGGCTCAATTTTCTGTGTCGGCAAAACCTCGACTGTGGCATTTTCTTGTTCAGACTGTTCAGCTTTTGCCTCAACTGGCTTTGAGGAAAACATCCGTGTGATATGCCGCATCAGGCTTGTGCTTTCGGCTTGTTGTGGCTGTTCATCCGCAGGAATATCAACCGTTTTTCCAAGGGTGAATGGCTCCTCATCCTCTGGATGTTCTCGCTGGGCAAGGGCGTCCGACGTTGTGATCGTCTCCTCGTCCGTCTCAGCAGGAAGTGAGGCGTCTGTCTTGTGAGTTTCCATTTCATCCTGTGCTGACATGGTTGCAGAAACAGTTTCAGAACCAGATTCAGAAACGGGCTTAGTTTCAGAGATGGCCATCATGCTAAGCTGATTTTCGTCATCCTCTGTCGCTGATACATCCATATTTTCGGGATTAATGTGGTCATCAGCCTGTCCCATGACTTCCACCTGATCTGCGGCAGGAAGCGACGACGCCGTCAGCAGAGACGCAAAACCTCTATCGCTTGTTTCTGTCTCGGTTGCTGCTGTTGCGGTTGTCTCAACCTCTGGAGCGGCGACCGCTTCAGGCGAAGCATTTTGGGCCATGTTTATGCCTATTGCTGGTTCAATCACGCTCTCAACAACACCTTCTTTGCGGCGCGTCAGATAAAATGGGGCCGCGTCAGACTCGGTTGCCTTTTCTGTCGCCTTGCTTATGGCGTCTGCCATGCGGTGATGAAATGGTGGGCGTGCCGTTTGGCTTCCTGCCTCCATCCCCGTGGCAACAACAGAAACGCGCATGACGCCTTCCATTTTCTCTTCAATGATGGCACCAAAAATGATAATAGCATCGCTATCCACTTCTTTGCGGATATGGTTGGCGGCTTCATCGGCTTCAAACAAGGTCATGTCTGATCCACCAGTGATGTTGATCAACAACGCTTGCGCCCCTTGGAGTGTGGTTTCATCCAGTAGCGGGTTGTGAATGGCGGATTCCGCGGCGTTTGTTGCCCGGCCTTCACCAGAAGCTTCACCTGTTCCCATCATCGCTTTGCCCATTTCGGTCATCACGGAACGAATATCAGCAAAGTCCAGATTAACCATGCCCGGCTTAATCATCAGATCAGTAACACCAGATACGCCTTGGTGCAGAACATTATCTGCCATGGCAAAGGCATCGGTAAAGGTGGTGCGTTCATTAGCCAGCCGGAACAGATTCTGATTAGGAATAATAATCAGCGTGTCCACATAGGCTTGTAATTCTTCAATGCCTTCATTTGCCAGCCGCATTCTGGGGCTACCTTCAAAATCAAAAGGCTTGGTCACAACACCAACGGTAAGGATGCCATGTTCTCTGGCGGCGCGTGCAATCACTGGCGCGGCACCAGTGCCAGTGCCTCCGCCCATTCCGGCGGTAATAAACACCATATGGCTGTCTGCCAGTTCAGCCATGATTTCTTCAAGGCTTTCTTCGGCGGCAAGGCGGCCAATTTCAGGCTTTGAGCCAGCACCTAATCCTTCGGTATGCTCACGGCCAAGTTGAATCTTTCGCGGCGCCAATGACGCGGCTAACGCCTGACCATCGGTATTGGCAACCAGAAACTCAACGCCTTCTAGTTGGGCTTCGATCATATTATTGACGGCATTACCGCCAGCCCCACCAACGCCGATAACGGTGATTTTGGGGCGTAATTCCTCAGTCGCGCTGGGGATTGAGATATTAAGAGTCATGGTATGATCTCCTCATTCATCTGTTGATGATGTTATGTCGCTTTGCCATGAATAAGCGACGGTAGTGTTAGCGCTCAGGAAACGCCTGCAACACGCTACTCCTGAACAAAGAGCCGGATCAGTCATGGGCTGAAGATGAGGGAATAAAACTCTCATCGGCTTCCGGCGTCCCAAATATATTGCTTGAACCAAGTGCCGATTTGCCCGAACCTTTTGGTTCGTCCGGCAGGTGTTGCATCAGCAAGCGAAGGTTCGAGCAGATGATCATTAAAACTGTATTGGATAAGCCCAATGGTTGAGGCAAAGGCCGCCCCACCAGTGGCTTCGGCAAGGCCAATAACGCCCGATGGTCGTCCAATTCTGACAGATCGACCAATCATGGTGGCGGTGAACTCTTTCATTCCGGGCAATTGAGCCGCGCCGCCACCCAGCATCATGCGTTGTCCTGCGGCGTCGGAATATCCGGTTTTTTCCAGACGCATCAGCAATAATTCAAGAATTTCCTCGACTCTGGCGCGGATAATTTCACCCAACACTCCGATCTCAATCGAAAGGGGCATGGTTTTGTCATGGCCTAGCATGGGTAAGGTCAACAATTCATCACTATCGCCCGTTGCCGCAAGCACACTTCCTTTTAAGGTTTTGATGCGTTCGGCTTCATCTAATGGGATAGAAAGCCCTCTGGCGATATCATTAGTGATGCTGGCGCCGCCAAGTGGCACACTGTCCAGATAATTGAGCTGACCATCAACAAAATATCCAAGACTGGTTACACCGCCGCCTATTTCAATGACTGTGGCGCCAAGATCGCGCTCATCTTCCAGCATTGACGACAGACCTGACGCATAGATATTTGAAACATAACTCTCAACCTGCAGATGATTGCGTTCAACCGCCATCTGAATATTGCGAAGCGCGGCGACAGAGGCACTAATAGCGCAAATAGAGATACCAAGTGTCTGACCAAACATCCCAAGCGGATTACGAATGCCGCCCACCTGATCCAATGTGAACTGGATTGGTAATCGGTGCAGATTGACTCTGCCTTCGGCTTCGGGGAAATCAAAATCATGACGGAACAGACGCTTGATATCGCGTTCAATCACTTCACCTGTGGCGACATCGACATGATGGCGGCGAATACTGGACTGTTGCCCGGCGCCAGAGACGCCAACAACAACCTGTTCAATCGGCCAGCCTGCCATGCGTTCAGCAGCTTCGACCGCTTTCCCAACAGCAAGGCTAAGCGCAGAGATATCAACCACTTCGCCACGTTTAATGCCATTGGATGCGTGTTGCCCAATGCCGCGAATGACAGGTTGCGATGTGCCGTCGCTTTGGGCGATCATGCAGACAATCTTGCTGCTTCCGATATCTAAAACAGCGACAGTGCCGTTGCGATGACGGTTGCTTTTAAGAAGGCTGGAAAGACGTGGCATGAGACTCATGTCTGGCTACCTTTTGGTTTAATGGGCTGATCTGGTTTAATGATAATCTGACCGGGAATTCGCAGATCAATATTAACGGTGTTGCGCTGGGTGAGCTTGTGCTGGCGATCCATTTTTGCCAGTTGCTGCCATGCCCCCAGAGGGTCTTGTTCGGGCAACATGATGCGGATATTATCGCCAAGATAAACATCCCAGCGACGTTCCGAGCGAAAGGCCAGAGACCACACCTCATTATACAGATCTGCTTCGGTTTCTAGGATGGCGATAATACCTCTGGCTTTGGTTTCGGCTTTGGTTCCGCTAATCACGGGCAGATGACGGAAATCTTCAATTTTGACGCCGCGAATAACCTCGCCGTTGGTATCAATAACCTGATGGCCTTCTGCGCTCTGATAAAGCGCTAGGGCTTGGCGTTCAACCAAATGGACGACCAGCCTTTTTGGGAAATGACGCTCTACTCTGGCGCTGTCAACCCAACCAAGCTCTTCAATATTTTCGCGTATCTGTTTCAAGTCAGCCGTGATCATAGGATCACCGCGTTCCATGCCAATCGCGTCAAACAGTTCATCATACGAGGTGTTGACGCGGCCAAAGACGATCACATTCCTAAGCCTTAATCCGGACTCCGCGCTGAGGATAATCAGCTGTTCCGTCACTGGCTCTTTCCACCACCATGCGGCCCCGCCAGAGGCTATGAGGCTGGCAACCAGACCTAGCCGAATATATCGCTGTAACCGCCGTTTGATGCCGTTAGGCTTAGCCGAAGGTGGCAAGGTTTCTTTATAGAGTGCTAATCGCATTGTGCCGCCTCCAGTAAAGATGTCATCAATTCGCTCATGCTGATGCCCATATATTGTGCCTGTTCAGGGACAAGTGATGTGGATGTCATGCCGGGTTGGGTGTTGATTTCCAGCATGACCAAGGCACCAGAGTTGTCATCAAAACGAAAATCGGATCGACTCACACCCCGACATTCTAATTCCGTATGGGCGCAGGCCGCCCATGCCATCGCCGTGGCAAAGGTCTTGCTGTCGATATCAGCAGGGAGCTGATGCTTTGATCCACCAGCCGCGTATTTTGCCTCATAGTCATAGAACGCATTTTGCTGACTGATCTCGGTTACAGTCAGTGGCTTGCCATGCAGAACGCTAACCGTTAATTCACGTCCGGGGATAAATCGCTCGGCGATTAATTTTGTACCTTTGGGCCAGTGATTGGCGTTGGGCATCACGCCGCCTTCGGGAATAATGCTGACCCCGAAACTGCTTCCGGTGTTACGCGGCTTGATCACAATAGGCCCTGATGCGTCTGCGGTCATGGTGCCGTCATCAGTGATGGTTAAGGCAATATCCTCGGCAAAGGTAATGCCAGAATGGGCCAGCACCCTCTTTGTCATTGGTTTATCCATGGCAATGGCTGATGCCATCACGCCGCTATGGGTATAGGGAATATCAAGCAGATTTAAGAGCCCTTGGATATTACCATCTTCTCCCATCTGGCCATGCAGGGCATTGAACACGCGCGCTGGACGCTTTTGCATCAAATGGCTTGCGATATCGCGCCCTACCTCAATCAACTCACATTCCCATCCTGCTGTCATGGCGGCGTCAAAACAGGCTTTGGCTGTATTCCGTGATACCTCGGCCTCGTCTGTCCAGCCGCCCATCAGAAAGGCCGTCAAGCCGCTAGTCTTGCTCATGCTTGCCTCCTGATTTGGTGTTGCCTATGCGGCGGATTTCCCATCGCAGATCAACATCGGCGGTGGTTTTCACACGCTCGCGGACCATCTCGCCAAGGGCTTCAATGTCACTGGCGGTGGCCTCACCGCGATTAATAAGAAAATTGCAATGTTTTTCGGATACTTGGGCCGCGCCATGGGTTAGCCCACGGCATCCAGCCTGATCAATCAACTGCCATGCTTTATGACCATCCGGATTAGCAAAGGTGCTACCGCCGGTGCGAACTCCTTGCGGCTGGGCATCGGAACGAGTGGCAATGATGGCTTTCATCGCGGCGCGAATATCGTCCGATTTACCGCTTTCTCCAGCCAAGGTAGCAGACACAAAAATCCAGTCATCAGGGGCATTGCTGTGGCGATAGCCCATTCCCATGTCTTCTGGCGTAGCCTCATGCCATTGGCCTTGCCGATCTATCGCGGTCGCGGTGATGACAACATCACGGAACTCTTTGCCAAAAGCACCAGCATTCATCCGCAAGCCGCCGCCAATAGTACCGGGGATGCCAATCAGAAACTCTAAGCCTGCGATATGCTCGCGGGCGGCTAATCTGGCGACTTCGGCATCAAGCCAACCTGAACCCACCGTCAATGTTGTTCCGTCAATATGGTGATGCCTGATCGCTTTGGTTGAAATGATCACGCCGCTAACGCCGCCATCACGTACCAACAGGTTGGAACCTGCCCCAACCGGATAGACAGGAATATCCGCATCGACAGTTTCCAAAAAGGTTTTGAGGTCATCGGCATCCGCAGGGGTGAATAAGACCTCGGCGACGCCGCCAACCCCAAACCAAGTGTGTTCAGCCATGCTGGCGGCTATTTTGTATTCGCCGTGAACAGGGGGAAGGCGTTGGATGAGGGCAGTCATGGTAATACCTCCTCACCAGTGATGCTAGCCAGTTGATGCGGCAACTCCGCCGCCCAATTGGTGATTGTTCCTGCACCCAAACACATGACAACATCGCCTGATATGGCGTGTTCTGATATTAGCGTGCCCAAGTCTTCGGGGTTATCCATGGCGCTGACCGAGGGATGCCCATGAGCGATCAGGCCATTGATGAAATCATCTCTGGAATAGCCTTCAATAGGGGTTTCCCCGGCGGCATAAACATCGGCGACAATGACATGATCCGCATCATTAAAGCAGGCGCAGAAATCATTGAACAAATCGCGCATTCTGGTAAAGCGGTGAGGTTGATAAACGGCAATGATGCGATTATTCGGCTTTAACATTCTGGCGGCGGCGAGGGCGGCGGTAATTTCAACAGGATGATGACCATAATCATCAATCACGGTGATATTGGCGACCATACCTTTGCGATCAAAGCGCCGTCCGACACCTTTGAATTGTTTCACGGCGTTGCGGATACGGTCGGGGGAAATATTCATTTCAAGGCAAACGCTAATCGCCGCCAAGGTATTCAGGACATTGTGATCCCCTAGCATAGGTAGGCGCAAATCTGTGATCACGCCGATATCACTAATCCGCTTGCTAACAACCGCATCAAACACCATGTGCTGATCTTCGGCGCGCAGATTTATGCCGCGCAAATCGGCACTGGCGGAAAACCCATAGGTGATCAGTCGCCGTTCCGGAATATCGGCAATCATGCGCTGAACTGTGGGATGATCAATACAAAGACTAGCAAAACCATAAAAGGGAATGGATGAAACGAAGTCACGAAACGCCTGTTTCAGGTTGTCAAAACTTCCATGATGATCCAGATGTTCAGGGTCAATATTGGTTACAATCGCCACCGTGGGATTAAGCCTTGCGAATGAACCATCGCTTTCATCGGCCTCAACAACCATCCACTCGCTTTTGCCTAGCCGCGCATTGCTTCCCCAGCCAGTGATAATGCCGCCATTAATCACGGTGGGGTCTATGCCCCCGGCATCTAATAATGAGGCGACTAATGAGGTTGTTGTTGTTTTGCCATGGGTGCCAGCAACCGCCACAGACCATTTTAGTCTCATCAATTCACCAAGCATTTCTGCCCGATGCACCACTGGCAGAAATCTTTTTCGCGCCGCCAGCATCTCTGGGTTATCCGGCTTGATTGCCGT
Source organism: Puniceispirillales bacterium (SeqCode) (assembly GCA_965661405.1). GTDB lineage: Bacteria > Pseudomonadota > Alphaproteobacteria > Puniceispirillales > UBA1172 > UBA12202. The sequence goes on along the minus strand of CBFIDH010000020.1, from coordinate 10,115 downwards.
AGAAACAACAATAATCGCCGCGCCTTCAACATTCTTTTCGGTTTGGCCGATGGTAACGGGAATACCTTTCGCCATCAGACGCTTGACGTTAGTGTTGCTTGCGGTGTCACTACCGCTGACCTGATAGCCCATATCATGCAGTATCTCAGCAATGCCACTCATGCCGATACCGCCGATGCCGGTGAAATGAATCCTGCCGATGGTGAGGGGAAGCTGGCTCATAATGCGGCTCTCCTCTCGGCTATGGTCATGACAAGTTCTGCTAATTCGTGGGCGGCCTCTGGTTTGGCTAACTGAAGCGCGTTGGTGGCGGCGATGGTCAACCGTGCCGGGTCTGAGGTTAGGGTGGCAATTTTTCCGGCAAGTGATCCTGCGCTCATCTCAGCTTCAGGTGTCAGCCAACCGCCGCCAATATCATGAATGACTTGGGCATTGGCAGTTTGGTGATCATCCATTGCATTAGGATAGGGAACCAACAGGGCAGGGCGACCCGCCGCCGCAAGTTCTGCCACAGAAGATGCTCCAGCGCGGCAAATCACCAGATGAGCTTGCCGCATTTCTTTTGCCATATCTGTGATAAAGGTGGTGATAACGGCATCAATGCCATTTTTCTGATAGCGTTCACGCACCGCTTCGGTTTGTTCTGCGCGCACCTGATGCACCAGCTTAAGACGTTTTTTCAGATCTTCTGGCAGACGGCTGATAGCTTCGGGAACAGTGTCACCAAAAATACTTGCCCCTAAACTTCCGCCAACAATCAAAAGACGCACCGGGCCGTTTTCCTGTGGCGGGTTATAGCCTTCTTGACCAATCTGATGAAAAGCAGCGCGAACGGGCGTTCCTGTGACGACAATTTTTGCTGTTTTCTCATTATCGATGCCTTTGGTGACAGGCCATGAGGTTGCCATCATCTTTGCCCGTTTTGCCAAAAACCGATTAGCACGCCCCATAGAGGCATTCTGTTCATGCAGCATCACTGGCAGACGAAACCCACGCGCGGCAAGAACAGGGGCAACCGCAGGATAGCCGCCAAAACCAATCACGGCCTTTGGGCGGCGTATTAAAATGGTCAGCGCAGACATAATAAGCCCAAGCCCTAGCCGCATCAGACGCCAACCTCTTAACCACAGGCTCGAAGCAAACGGCGAGGCCGCCGAGATCGTCACACAGGAATATCCATCAGGGATCATATGGCGACCACGCGCATCGGTGATAAAGACAGGCCGCCATCCGGCCTCTATCAACACCTCACCAACAGAGAGCGCAGGGAAAATATGTCCTCCTGTTCCGCCAGCCGCCAAAATAACCACAGGTCTAGCCATTAGCGCCTCCTTGGGGGAGTGGCATTTGATCAGGGGCAGATGCCCTCATCCTGTGATTATTAGGGTTCAGCTTATCATGCGTGTTGCGGCGGCGCGTCAAAGCAATCAACAACCCGATTGTCAAACCAGAGGTTATAAGCGATGATCCGCCATAGCTGATAAACGGCAGGGTCATGCCCTTGGTTGGAATTAATTGCACCGATGAGGCCATATGAATAGCCGCTTGCAAACCAAATTGTAAGGTCAGCCCAGCGATAGCTAATGTCCGGAACAGGCTTTCTGATTTCTGCGCATGGCTAAACCCGCGCAAAACCACATACCCATAACAGCCCAGCAAGAAGAGACAGGCCAAGGCGCCATATTCTTCGGCGGCGACCGCATAAATAAAATCGGCATGGGCATCAGGCAGATATTTTTTTACAACACCTTCCGCGGCGCCAACACCAACAAACCCACCATGGGAAAAGCTTTCCATGGCGATATCAGCTTGATCATTTGTGCCATTAAGAAACTTATCTACCCTGATGGTCACATGAGGCATAAAGACATATGCCACATAGCCAAGAATAGGGGCTGTCCCTACAAGCCCGATGACTTGACCAATGGGCATTCCCGCCAGAAAGATAAGCAACGCCCAAGTCATAACAAAGAGGATGGTCATGCCGATATCAGGTTGCAACACTAGCAAAAACACCATCCCCACAAGGCAGAGAATCGAAAATATCATCCAGCCCGGATGACCTTCTTCACGCCATAGGCTAAGTTGCCAAGCGCAAGTAATAGCAAAGCATGGCTTGGCAAACTCAGACGGTTGAATCTTAAATGACCCCAAGGAAATCCAGCGTGTTGCGCCTTTTACCTCTGCACCAACGGTCAGGGTCATGATGATCATGATAGCCAGTGCGAAAAAACCAACAATGCCAATGGCGCGGATCATGCCCTCATTAAACATGGCGGCGGTCATCATCACCCCAAGGCTGAGGATCAAAAAGACGGCGTGGCGAATAACAAAATGCCATTCATTCGCACCTATTCTTAGGGCAATCGTTGGGCTAGCCGCAATAACCATAAAAATACCAACAACAGACAAAAACGTGGCAATGCCCAGCACATACCGATCTATCGTCCACCACCAGACACTGATAACGCTTCTGTCGGTACGGTTAAACATGGGCTTGATCCTGCTTGCTAGGGGCTTCAAACAATGTTGCTACCGCATCACGAAAATGATTTCCGCGATCTTCAAAATTCGTGAATTGGTCAAAACTTGCCGCCGCAGGTGATAGCAGAACGGTCGCCCCCGATTTGGCATCATGTCTGGCCGCATCATATGCCTGACGCGTGGCTACGACGATATCGCCAGAGTGATGATATGGCACACGTCCTTTCAGCGCGGCGGCAAAACTATCCGCGCATTCACCAATCAAATAGGCATGGCAAACATGATCAAGGGCATTAATGGCATCACCTAGCACATCGTCTTTCATCTGGCCGCCAGCAATCCAATAAATATTTGGAAAACTGCTCAAGGCTTTGGCGGCGGCAACACCATTAGTGGCCTTGCTGTCATTGATAAAATCAACACCATTGTGATGCGCCACCCATTCCATGCGATGCGGCAATCCAGCAAAATCACTTAGCAATGAGCCCCAATCAGAAGCGGTTATCCCTAATTGATCAAGGAGGCTAATGGCGGCGGCGATATTCCTCTGATTATGCGCGCCGCGTAACGAAGGCGGCAAATCTGTCTGCGGGGCGCAAGCCGTGTTAATCTTTTGCACTTTGCTAGGCAGGCGTTGGGACAGTATCTGACATCCGGCATCATCACCGATCAAAAGTTTTGTTGCCCCAGACAGCGCATCAGCGATGCGTGCTTTGGCGTCAAGATATCCATCCCAACCGCCATGGCGATCCAGATGATCAGGGGTGATATTAAGCACGGCGGCGGCATCAAGTTTTAACCCCGGCGAAATATCAAGCTGATAAGAAGATAACTCCAGCACAATAACGCCATCAGGGCCGGGATCATCCAGCGCCATCACCGCAGTGCCAATATTTCCCCCAGATAGTGCCGGGATGCCTAGCCGATTTAACAGATGCGTCACTAGACTGGTGGTGGTAGATTTTCCGTTAGTTCCCGTGATGCCAATAATTTTTGCCTCAACCCCGGCCCCGATCATCAGCGCAATATCACTCATGATAGGAACATGATTTGTCTTTGCTAATCTGGCAGCAAGATGAGGTTCGGGATAAGTGGTAGGAATACCGGGGCTGATAACCAGCGCGTCAAGTTCTGCCCATGGCCAATCATCTGGCGCGGCAACAATCGCGCCTTTCGGCGGCTGGTCAGGGATCAGATGATCATCATAGATATAGCATTTTGCCTCCGCCGCCAGCAGAGCATGGCAAGCCCCCATGCCAGAGCGACCAAGCCCTAAAACAGCGATGGATTTGCCTTTCATCTGATGCGGAATGATCATGCTTTACCTCAGCTTTAAGGTGGCAAGCCCGATCAGGGCCAGAATAATAGAAATGATCCAGAAACGGATAACGATGGTAGGCTCGGCCCATCCTTTCTTTTCAAAGTGATGGTGCAGAGGCGCCATGGCAAAAACACGCTTGCCAGTTAATTTAAAAGACACCACCTGAACAATCACCGAGATGGTTTCCAGCACAAACAAACCGCCAATGATGCCCAGCACCAATTCATGCCTTGTGGCAACAGAGATCGCCCCCAAGCAACCGCCCAGAGATAATGAGCCTGTATCACCCATAAAGACGCTAGCAGGCGGGGCGTTATACCAGAGAAACCCAAGGCCAGCCCCAATCAATGCGCCGCACATAACTGTCAGCTCACCTGTCCCCGGAACATAATGAAGCTGCAGATAATCCGTGAAAACCGCATTGCCAACCAGATAGGCAATCAGCGCAAATGACAAGGCACAGATAATGACAGGGCCAATAGCAAGCCCATCTAGCCCATCTGTCAAATTCACAGCATTGGATGCCCCCACCATAATAAAAATGGCAAACGGAACATAAAATACGCCAAGTGGGATAAGCACATCTTTAAAAGATGGCACCGCCACAGAATAACGCAAATAATCAGGGGTAACCTCAACCAGATAAAGCGTGGCAATAAAGGCAATGGCAATCTGCCCTGCCAGTTTTATGCGCCCCGGTCTCCCCTTAGAATTGCGTCGCCGTATCTTGAGGTAATCATCAGAAAACCCAATGATGCCATAGCCAAGCGCGACAAAAAGAACAGGCCAGAGATAAACGCTCGCCATAGGTATCCATAATAGTGACGCGACACCGAAAGCAATCAGGATCAAAACCCCGCCCATAGTAGGAGTGCCTTTTTTCGAGATAATGTGGCTTTCAGGGCCATCATCACGAATAGGTTGACCATCACCTTGCAGCGATTTTAACCAGCGGATCATTTGGCCGCCAAAAATGAACGAGATCAGCAAGGCGGTCATTAATGCCCCACCTGTCCGAAACGTAATATAGCGGAAAAGGTTAAAAGGCTGAAAGTCGCCAGCCAACGGAACAAGTAGGTCAGGCAGCATGGCTATCTCCATTGGTTTGGGGCGTGGCTGAGGAAAGACCGAGGACTAACTCAGACAATCGCATCCCATTAGACCCTTTGATCAGAACAACATCTCCATCCTCAAGCGCGGCTAGCACCAAAGGAAGGGCGGCTTTGGCATCATTGGCATGATCACATTGAACCGAAGGCGCGGTGATAGCGGCGTTGAGATGCTGCATCATCTCACCAACCGTAATCAGCAGAGATATGCCTGATGCTTCAACCGTTTTTGCAAGTGCAGAATGTTTATTGGCGGCGTCATCAAGTTCGAGCATATCGCCAAGGATAGCCACGCGGCGGCCTTTAAGTGGATCACTGCCAAGACTGGTCAGGGCTGTTTCCATAGACGCCGGGCCAGCGTTGTAACTGTCATCAATGATCGTCACATGAATATTTGACGAGTCTTGTTTTAGCCTGATCACGCTTCGTGCGCCGCGACCCGGCAGGTCTTGTGCTTTTGCCAACTCAGCCTTAGCAAGATCTAATGGCAAACCAAGAGCATCAACAACACTAAGCGCAATCATCGCCGCTTTTGCCCAGTGTGGTGCCATCATGCCAAGCTGAAAACGGTGGGCTTCGCCGCGAATATTTGCCTCAATATCCAGACCATCCTGGCGGCGTCTAACAGAAATAATCTGATGTTCCGCGGTATCGGAATATCCGAAACGGATGATGCGTTCAGCACCTGCATCACGCGCCTTTTGTTCCAGCAATGTGGCAAAAGGATCATCCGCGTTAATGATGGCTATACTGTTTTGTTGATGGCTAAGCCCATCAAAGATTTCTGCTTTAGCAAGGGCAATCGCTTCAAGATTAGGGAAATTGCCGCTATGACTATCGGCAATCTGCGTCACGATAGCGATTTTTGGGGCAATAAACTGGCTTAGAGATGTCAATTCGCCCGCGTGGTTCATGCCTGCCTCAAATACGCCAAACACGGCGTCTTTTGGCATCCGCGCCAGACTTAACGGGGCGCCAATATGATTATTCAAATTACCTTCGCTGAAATGTGTTTTGCCATAAGCCGCCAGCGCATTTGCCACCAGCATCCGCGTGCCTGTCTTGCCAACACTTCCCGTAATAGCAATGCGCGTGCCTTGATGGCGGTCTCGCGCGGCGATAGCTAGGCGTTCTAGGGCTGTCATCGGGTCATCTACCTGAACACAAAGCACATCACCTGAGAGGCAGGGCTTCGGCAGATCAACATGATCTGAAATCATGATAGCCGCCGCCCCATTTCCTATCGCGCTGGCGATAAAATGATGACCATCGTGACGATCACCTTTGATGGCGACAAACATATCACCTGGCTTGACTTGGCGGCTGTCTATGGCAACGCCAGTGATCGTAATTTCCTCAAGGGCGGTATTCTGATCAGTATGACCAAGGGCAACACCGTTAACTGCGTTTAAAATGTCAGGTGCTGTCCAGATCATTGCTGACCTCCTGCCATTTGCGCGCGCAGGATCGCCCTGACCGTGCCTTCATCACTAAATGGTAAGGTCTCGTCCCCGATCAGTTGATGATCTTCGTGTCCTTTGCCAGCGATGAGCAGAATATCGCCATCTTTCAGCCACGCCATGCCATGTTCAATGGCCTTACCCCGATCGCTGATATTCTCCGCTTGGGGGCAGGCGGTAAGGATATCTTGACGAATATTCTCTGGGTCTTCGCGGCGTGGATTATCATTGGTGACGATTACTGAATCTGCCATTTTAGCGGCAATAGCACCCATTTCGGCGCGTTTGCCCTTATCGCGTTCTCCCCCACAGCCAAACACCACACCAAGCCGTGCGGCAACAGGTTTTAAGGTTTTAAGGGCATTTTCAAGCGCGTCCGGAGTATGGGCATAATCCACCACCACACGTGCGGTGCTATTTGGCATCATGATGCTATGCATCCTGCCATTAGCGGCAGTGACATAAGGCAGGGAAAGTAAAGCATGGCTAACCTCAAGCCCAGAAGCATGAGCCATCGCTGCCGCCATGATAGCATTATCACCTTGAAATGATCCCAATAGGGCAAGGGGAACCTTAAAAGTTGCCCCGGCCACGGTAACATGAACCAATTGCCCCCAAGGCAGGTTTTCCGCAGAATTAATATGAAAATCAGCATCAGGGGAATGACCAACCGTGATAATGCGGATTTGTCTGGATTTAATCTGGCTGACGATATCCTTGCCATAATCGCTATCAATATTGATCACGGCGGTGCCGCCATCGACCAGAATATCACTAAACAAACGCAGTTTGGCGGCATAATAGGCATCAATGGTCTTATGATGATCCAGATGATCGCGGGTGAGATTGGTAAATCCTGCCACCGCCACCGGAAGACCGGTAAGCCTGTGCTGTTCGATACCATGGCTTGAGGCTTCCATGGCGACATGGGTAATATGCTGTTTGTTGAGATCGCTCAAAGTCTGATGCAACATCATCGCATCAGGGGTGGTCAGAGAGACCGAGGCCTCCATATTGCCCGCGCGAATGCCAAGCGTGCCAATGCTCCCAGCTTGCCAACCCATGCGTTGCCGGATTTGGCGCAGAAACTCAGCGACCGAGGTTTTGCCATTGGTGCCAGTTATCGCCGCGATAAGATTAGGCTTTTGCCGATAAAATTGGCCAGCCATCATCGCTAGGCAGGCGCGGCTATTTTCAACTTTGATCACGGGTACAGATTTTTCCGGAACATCTTGATCAGTGATGATCGCCGCCGCGCCCTTTTTAATGGCATCATCAATATAGCGGTTGCCATCATCTGCCGTGCCGGAAATAGCAACAAAGACAAAGCCGGGTTCAATTTTGCGCGTGTCATGGCTGACGCCACTAATGATCGGGTCGGCCTGATTATCTGTCGCTTGTCTGATCAGATCAGAAAGATGCATGCTTGGCCTCGTCTTCTTTGTTGAGTTCTGGCAATTCAAGCATCAGACTCCGGCGGATTTCAGGCGAATTTTCGTCAACAGGATGAACGCCAAGTAATGGTGCAATCCGCTGAATAATGCGCCCACCAACCGGAGCCGCCACCCAGCCTGCGGTCGCGTAATTCGCGCTATGCTTTTGCGGCTTAGGCTCATCAATCATGGCGAAAACAACATATTTCGGGTCATGCGCTGGAAAGACAGAAACGAAACTGGTGATATTGGCCTTTTTATTGTAACCGTTTCCGTTCGTTTTCTCGGATGTGCCGGTCTTGCCAGCGACCGCATAGCCATCAATATCGGCAAAATTAGCTGTGCCACGCGGATGACTGACAACGCGGCGCATCATGGCGCGGATTTGGGCTGAGGTATCAGGTGAGAAAAGCTGAACATCAAAATCATTTGGTGCTGTGCGTTTGATCAGAGTGGGCGAGATAACAACACCTGACCCCACCGTTGTGGCAACGGCGCTTGTTAAATGCACTGGCGTTATGGAAATGCCATGACCATAGGAAACGGTCATGATCTCTGCCCGACCCCAACGCGAAGGAATAAGAGGCGTCCCGATCTCTGGAATTTCTAGTGGCGCGGCTTTGAAAAAGCCCATTTGCTTAAAATATTCCTGTTGTAACTCGGCACCAAGCCGATCAGCGATACGAGCAGACCCCTTATTCGATGAAACTATCAGCACCTCAGCAACATTCAGAGGCATTTTTTCAGGGTGATAATCCCGGATCGGAAATCGCCCCACCCGAAGTGGTGAGACCACATCAATAATATCAGAAGCCTCAAAATAGCCGCTTTCCAACGCCATCGCGGTGTTGAATATCTTAAAGGTTGAGCCTAGCTCATAAACCCCGGTAGCGGCACGATTAAAGCGTTGATCTTCAGTGGCATGACGGAAATGGTTAGTATCAAAATCTGGTAATGAGACCATGGCAACAACCTCGCCTGTCTCAATATCCTGAACGATGCCAGCGCCGCCAATCGCCTCAAATAAATCAATTTGGGTGCTGATTTCTTGGCGCAGAATGGCCTGAATATTCAGATCAATAGATAAGGTAACATCATTTCCTGCCGCCAGTTCCTCATCTTTGCTGTATTCGATGCCAGCGATACCTTTGCCGTCTTTATTTACCCCGCCCAAGAGATGCGATGCTGCCTCAGCATTTGGATACATACGCACCAATTTACGGCGACCATGAATCCCGGCAATGCCAAGGCGAAGCACATCAGCGTATTTTCTTGGTGATAACCGCCACGCTAGCTCGGCATAGCTTGACTGCCGGGTCAAGCGCGAGAAAATTTGCTCCTCACTCATATCCGTAAGAACACCAGATAGCGCCGCCGCCGCTTCGTAAGGATCAAGGATTTCTTTCGGGTTGGCATAAAGTTCAAACGCGGGCAGGGTCGTTGCCATCATCTGTCCATTGCGGTCCAGAATATCACCCCGGATCACCTGTTCCTGCGTTGGGGTATAGAATTGCGCTTCTGCGTTAACATTAGCAGCAAGGATCACAACCCGTGAGCCGATAGCCAGAAAACAGGCCGCGGCTATCAAGCGGACAAAGCCAAGCCGATTTGCCGCCACGCGCCGCGCTTCTGCGGCAGGCATATCACGAACCAAACGAATAAAGCGTGATAAGATACTCATTCTATTCTCCAGATCAGGTTAGCTTCGGTAATCGCTGAGCCTGCATCCTGATGTGTGATGCTATCTAATTTTTCAGCAGGAATAATTTGATGCTTAGCCAGAGGCTTCAGATCCAAAAGCCTTTGTGAGAGGTGTAAAATCCTGTCTGGGCGAGATAAATAGGCCCAGTCAGACTGCAACACCATGATGCTGTCTTGTGTTGATTGAATATCAGAGGTGATCCGCGCTAGTTCTTTTTGCCGAATATCTTGCTGACTACTAACCAGATAGACGCAAAACCATAAACCTATCGTCGCAAGCATTAGAAAAAAAGATGTGCGGAATGAAAAAACAATCATCATGCCACCTCATGTAATAATGGAGCATCAGTTCGCTCTGCGACCCGAAGCCGGGCAGACCGTGATCGTGGATTGATATCCATTTCTTTGTCTGTGGCGGTAATGGGCTTGCGTGAGATCAGCGTAAGCCGTGGCGGTTGTTCTGGAAGGTCTGGTAAATGACGTGATGGGCGCGGCGCCTTGCCAGCCTCATTCATCATAAAGGTTTTGACCAAGCGATCTTCGAGCGAATGGAAAGCTACCACGGCTAAGCGTCCATGGGGGTGAAGACAGGCAAGCGCGGCAGGAA
>CBFIDH010000019.1:0-38077 GCA_965661405.1 Puniceispirillales bacterium (SeqCode) | reverse complement strand
GTCCTTGACTGCTGCTAATGTTGAAGCTGAAAGCGGCGGTGTTGAGTCTGATAACCTGTCTGGTATTGGGATCGGCTATGATCTTACTGATGACCTTTCTGTTGGGGCATATTTTGCTGAACAGGGTGACAGTGAGTGGAACTCCTTCTCTGCTGAATATGACATTGCGACAGGTCTGTCCGCGTCTATTGCTCGCAATGGACAGGAAACTGGTAGCAGTGACGCCAGCGAAGTTGTTTTCGAAATCGGCGTTTCTTTCTAAGCAAAGAAAGACACCAAACATGATGTTTATTTAGGTTGGGGGAAACCTCATCCACATAAACAACCGCCGAGGCGCGAGGGATTCTGATCCCATCGCCCTCGGTTTTTTCTTTTTTTATTATTAGAAATATCTTCCCTGCCATCCCCTCATTCCATGTGGCGGGGTGATTATCCCTCTGGTCTTTGGATCAGGGGGATTTTTTTATGCTGACAGAAAGGATACCCCCCATGATACCGCCCCTCATCATTCCGCCATTGGTTGATCTGGTGCTGAATAAAATCATCAGCCCCGGCAAAGAACGTGAAGCGGCAAGGAAAATCGCCGCTGATCTGCTGGCTGATCCCACTCAGGTTAAGGATTTGCAACGCGCCCTTGATCAGACCATCCGTCAGATTGACGAAGGCCAGATCGCGATCAACCGTGTTGAGGCCGCCTCGGATCATCTCTGGAAATCAGGCTGGCGTCCGGCGGCGGGGTGGATTTGTATTATCGCTCTTGGCTGGCATTATTTATTTGAACCCGTGCTGGCAACGTTGCTGGCTGTGATCGGGATTGGGATGCCAGATTTGCCGCGCGCGGTATCAATGATCTTTGGACTCTGTTGTTTGCGCTTTTGGGGCTAAGTGGATTGCGTTCCATTGATAAAAAGGCGCTGACCAGCCCCCGATCTTGACCTATCACCCTCATCAATACTTTGGAAAGGAAACCCCATGGCAGAAACAAAAATTGGGCATAAAGACATCAATCTGGATCAACTGATCGAACAAGCGGCAACCAAGGGTGCAAAAAAGGCACTGGCAGAAATGGGGTTGGATGACGCCAGCGCCAGTCGCGACCTGCGCGATTTGCGTGATTTGCTGACCAGTTGGCGGCGCATACAGCGTGACGCAGGGCGCAGTTTGATCACCTTTGGGGTGCGTGCCTTGCTGATCTTCATGGTGCTAATGGCAGGTTTTGTCATTACATCTGGCATGGGGCAGTAAAAATGGGGTTTTTTTTCAGTCCAAAAAGTGAGGCTTTTCTCAAAGATATCGACCCCGATTTATGCCAAGTGACGCGCCGCGCCCTTGCCCTTAGCCGTGTTGATTTTGCCGTGATTAGCGGCAAACGTGATATGGCTGAACAACGGCGGTTGGTGAGGTCTGGTGCATCAAAAACCCTTCATTCCCGTCATTTGACAGGTCATGCGGTGGATATCGTACCGATTGATCCCGAAACCGGAAAGGGGCGGTTTTGCCGTGCCCTCGCCCTTGAGGTGGCGGCGGCGTTTTATGCGGCTAGCCAACAATACGGCATCCCTATCGCTTGGGGCGGAATGTGGTCACAATTTGAAGATACGCCGCATTTTGAAATTCCGATCAAAACCCGCTGATGATGGGTTGAAGATTGGGCAAATTACCGTGTGCGTTCGGCGGCAAAGCGGGCGGCGGCGATAAGTGCCTCTGCCGTTTTATTAGTTGAAAATGACCATGTTTCTGCAAGCGCGGCGGCGGCTTCAGCGTGTTGCCTTGCTTCAGCCAGTGATCGGGTAATGCTGTCATGTCTTTTTAAGATTGTCAGCGCCTCAATAAGATCATTATCGCCAATCTCACCATCCTGAAGACACCGTTTCCAAAAGGCGCGTTCCGCCTCATCACCATCTTGCCATGCCAAGATCACAGGCAAGGTGATTTTGCCCTCCTTGAAATCATCCCCCACGGCCTTGCCCATATCATCACTGCTAGCGGCGTAATCTAGCGCATCATCGGTGATCTGAAACGCGATCCCAAGTGCCATACCGTATTGCCGCATGGCATCGGACAATGCCTTATCCGCGCCTGCTACCATCGCTCCGGTTTCGGCGGCGGCGGCAAATAATTCTGCGGTTTTTGCCTCAATCACACGGAAATAATCATCTTTGGCGGCGTCAGGGTTTCCAGCCAGTAGCATTTGGGCGATCTCACCCTCGGTGATGCGCGCGGCGGCGGCGGCCAGCTTACCCAACACGGTAATATCACCTGTTTCCACCATCAGCTCAAAAGCACGAGCAAACAGGAAATCCCCGACCAGAACACTGGCCTCATTCCCCCAAATAGCACTAGCGGTTTGATTGCCTCGGCGCATATCGGATTCATCAATCACATCATCATGAAGCAAAGTGGCGGTATGAATAAACTCAACCGAAGCGGCGAGTTTGGCAGCGTAATCCATCTGCTCTTGGGATGCCCCTGCCAGTAACGCTCCAGCAAGGGTCAGCATGGGGCGTATACGCTTACCTCCTGCCGCGATCAAATGCCCCGCTAGGGTCGGGATTAAGTCAATCTCACTTTGCATCCGCGCCACGATAATGGCATTGGTTGCCTGCATCCCATCCTGAGTGATAGCGATCAATGAGCCAAGCCCAGCCTCAATTTCAGCAGGCGAGGATGGAAGATCTGAAGATGAGATTACAGCAGAGGTCATAATCGTCAAACTTGCTTTTTTAGGGCATGAAGTCAACACTTTCTGTTCGGGATTTGCGCTTATTTTTGCTAAGCTTGCTTGCGAATGGTACTTTCTGGATTGAAATGATGAAACAACTGCTTTCCATTACCGACCCGGTGCGACTTACCTATCTTGAGGCTCTCTTGAAGGGGGCAGGAATTCACTATGTTGTGAATGACAGGAATATCTCTGACTTGATGGCAGGATCAAACACCTTATTCCCCATGCGTATTATGGTGGCTGGCGAGGATGCTAATCAGGCGAAGCGCGTGTTGACTGAGGCAGAACAATATTATGACGACTGATGCCCTCACCCGTGACCGTTGGTATGATGGTAATCTCTGGCTAACCCAACCTGCCACCGGCTTTCGCGCCACAAGTGATGCTGTGATGCTGGCGGCGGCTGTTCCTGATGCCCCTGATATCCTTGAACTTGGGGTTGGGGCAGGGGCGGTGATGATGATCTTGGCACAGCGTTTGGCGGCGGCGAGATTGACCGGGGTGGATCATGATCCGGCGATGCTTGATCTGGCGCGGCTCAATGCCAGAGAAAACGGTTTTGCCGAACGGATTACCCTAATCACGGCGGATGTGACCGCCCCCGATCCTGCCACTTGGACAGATAGTGAATTATGGGATCATGTGGTGATGAACCCTCCATTTAATGACCCTGCCTCTAGCCTGTCACCGGGGCAACATCGGCGGCAATCCATGGCGTCAGATTACGCCTTGCCGTGGATTGGCTGTGCCGCAAAAACCCTCAAGCATCGTGGTGGAGTCACTATGATCGGCCGGGCAGATCAACTTGACCGTATCATGGCGGCGTTAACGGCGCATGATATGGGTGAGGCGGTGATCAGGCCAGTTCATTCGCTAGCTGATCGTCCAGCGCATAGGGTGTTGGTTCGGGCCAGAAAGGGCATGGCGGGGGCGTTGACCTTATTGCCGCCTCTGATGATGGATGGCCCGGAATATGCGGAACTTGCCCATGGCGGGACTATTGCCTTGATCCAGCCGGGGCGGAAATATGCCGCCCCCAAAAATCTCCCCTTTAAAAAGCCCCCCCTCTAATAAAGATAAAATCCTAAGCATCCTGATGTCTTGCCAAGCCCACAGACAAAAGGTATGGATAAGGTGTTATGGCTAATTTTCTTTCTTCTTTTTTTGGGCCTAAGCAACCTGTTGTTCCGGTGATCTCTCTTAATGGGTTGATCATGGCATCTTCGGGCGGGTTCCGGCGCAGTGGTCTTAATCTGCTTGGGCTGTCGCGTCTGCTTGATCAGGCTTTTACCACAAAACGCGCTTGCGCGGTGGCGTTGCTGATCAATTCTCCCGGCGGCTCGCCTGTGCAATCCGCGATGATCGCCAGCCGCATCCGTGATCTGGCGCGGAAAAATGATCTTCCGGTGTTGAGTTTTGTTGAAGATGTCGCGGCGTCAGGGGGCTACTGGCTCGCTTGTGCTGGTGATCAGATTATCGCCAATCCAGCCTCAATCATTGGGTCGATTGGCGTTGTTTCTGCTGGATTTGGTTTTGATCAGGCGATAGCAAAACTAGGCATTGATCGGCGAGTTTATACCGCCGGGGAAAATAAGGGGATGCTTGATCCGTTTCTTCCGGAAAATGCTAATGATGTTTCGCATCTCAAAGCACTTCAGAAAGATATTCACGACCAGTTTATTGCCATGGTTAAGGCACGGCGGGGAACGCGCCTCACCGGGTCTGATGATGAATTGTTTTCTGGTGCGTTCTGGACAGGGCAAAAGGCGCTGGAACTGGGGCTGGTGGATCGCTTGGGTGATATCCGACCTGTGCTTCAAGAACAATTTGGCGACAAAGTGAATATTCGCTTGCTGAGCTTTAAAAAATCATTATTTGGCCTCAAGGCAGGGCAAATGGGGATTGACCGATCAGATCAGATGGTTGATACGGCCTTGCTAAAACTAGAAGAACGACTGGAAAGGATGCGATACGGGCTCTGATGTGGGGATTATTTAGCATACCAAAACTGCTCTTTTTGGCAGCCATCATTGGCGGGGTATGGATGGCTTTCCGGATGCTGGATCGCCGCCAGAAATCCATGCGTGATACCTCATCAAACTCAAAAACGCGCAAACCAAAGGCTAAGCCTTTGGACATGGTTTCTTGCTCATCTTGTGGGGCTTGGGTTTCCATGCCGTGTGAGCGTCCTGACTGCCCTATTGAATAAAGACGACAAAAGCTAATCTTTGGTGACAAAAGGCAGGATTCTGGCATTGATCCTGAGACGGCTTTCTACTATGTTGCGGCTAGCGATACGAGGACCTATGCTATGGCTAGCTCAGCCCCAAGTTTTCAGCAACTCATTCTGGGATTACAGCAATACTGGGCTGATCAGGGCTGTGTGATTTTACAGCCCTATGACATGGAGGTTGGCGCCGGAACATTTCATCCTGCCACAACCCTTCGCGCCCTAGGCCCTGATGATGTTTGGCGCGCCGCCTATGTTCAACCGTCGCGGCGTCCTACCGATGGCAGATACGGTGACAATCCTAATCGGCTTCAGCATTATTATCAGTTTCAAGTCATCCTCAAGCCATCTCCTGCGAACAGCCAAGAGCTATATCTCAATTCCCTCAAAGCAATTGGCCTTGATCCGATGATGCATGATATCCGCTTTGTTGAGGATGACTGGGAATCCCCTACACTTGGTGCCGCGGGTCTTGGCTGGGAAGTGTGGTGTGATGGCATGGAGGTGACGCAGTTCACCTATTTTCAGCAAGTTGGCGGTATTGATTGTTCTCCGGTTCCGGTGGAATTAACTTATGGGCTGGAACGTCTGGCGATGTTTATTCAGGGCGTGGACAATGTCTATGATCTTGATTGGGATGGCGTACCCAAGGATGAGGGCGGTAAGGTTTATGGTGATATTTTTCATCAGGCTGAACGCGAGTTCTCACATTACAATTTTGAACACGCCAACACGGAGATTCTGTTCCGCCATTTCGATGAGGCAGAAGCAGAATGTCAATCTTTGCTCTCTGCCGCCTCGCCACTATCTTTGCCAGCCTATGATCAATGTATGAAAGCCAGTCATGTGTTTAATCTGCTTGATGCGCGGGGGGTGATCTCGGTGGCAGAACGGCAACGCTTTATAGGCCGCGTGCGTGCGCTTGCTGTCGGATGCTGTGAGGCGTGGGTTGCCAGCGCAGGGGACAAAACCAATGGCTGAATTGTTTGTTGAGTTTTTTGGTGAAGAAATCCCTGCTCGGATGCAAAGCCGGGCGGAAAAGCATTTATCCGATACACTGGCAAAGGCCTTGCAAGACCATCAGCTTGGCGGCGAGCTAAAGCGGTCATGGTCAGGCCCACGCCGATTGGCGATAGCCTTTGATCATGTAACAGCGGAACAATCTGCACAAACTCTGGAAAAGCGCGGGCCAAGGGTCGGCGCTCCGGATCAGGCTTTGAACGGGTTTCTGTCTTCGGCAGGGATTACTCGTGATCAGCTTGAAACACGAGATACGCCAAAGGGTGAGTTCTATTTTGCTATGATCCATCAAGCAGGTCGGCACACCGCGGATATCCTGCCTGAGATGATCAACACCATCATTGCCCAATTTCCATGGGCAAAAAGCCAGCGTTGGGCCAGAACCCAATCCAGTTGGGTTCGTCCGCTTCACCGGATTAATGTGTTGCTAGATGGCAAGCCTGTGGAAGGATATTGCGATCTTGGCGGCGGTGAGGGGATTGCCTATGGCGCGAGTAGTCATGGGCATAGATTCCTAGCCCCGGATGATGTGACGCTTGCCACCGATTCTCAGGTCGCGGAAAACTATGACGCTATGCTGGTAAAGCATTTTGTGATGCCGCATCGCGGCGACCGGAAAGCAGAGATTGCTCGCCAGATTGATAGCCTTGCCAAAGCATCTGGATTTCAGGTGGTCAATGACGAGGGGCTTCTTGATGAGGTTACAGGATTAGTGGAATGGCCTCATGCTGTGATGGGCCGAATTGAAGACGATTTCATGTCCTTGCCGCGAGATATTCTGGTGCTGACGATGCGAAGCCATCAGAAATATTTTGCCCTCACGGATGCGTCCGGACAATTAGCGCCAGCCTTTATCACCATCAGCAATATGGCCACAGATAAAGCGCGAGATGATATGATCCGCATAGGAAATGAACGTGTGTTGCGCGCGCGATTGAGTGACGCGAGATTCCTTTGGGATCAGGACCGTGCCATGACCCTTAACTCCCATTCCGAGAAATTATCAGGCATGGCCTATTTCGATGGGCTGGGTACGGTCAGTGACAGGGTTGACCGTATTACGGACATGGCAAAACATCTGGCTGAACAGCATCCAACCCTGCCATCAGCGGATTTGGCAATCGCCGCCAGCCTGTGTAAGGCCGATCTGGTGACAGGCACAGTAGGCGAGTTTCCCGAATTACAGGGCATCATGGGCGGCCATTTGGCGCGGGCTGAAGGATTGGGTGAGAGCGTATCACACGCGATTTTTGAACATTACAAACCTGTCGGCTCAGGAGATGCCATCCCATCAAGCCTATTGGGGCAGGCCCTCGCCCTTGCTGATAAACTTGATATGCTAACCAGCTTCTTTGCGATTGGTAAAAAACCATCAGGATCAGGTGACCCCTTTGGATTGCGTCGGGCGGCGTTGGGCGTTATCCGCATCCTTGATGAAGCACCAATATCTCTTAATCTGTCGCCGCTTCTTGGTGAAGCCAAGGATGAGCTGATCTCTTTTCTGATTGATCGCCTCCATGTCTATTGCCGGGATAAAGGGATTAGATATGATATCGTTCGGGCGGTTATTCAGGCCAATCATCCCTGTCATCATGATCATTTCGATATTCTGGCCCAGATTAGACGGCTTGAGGAAACCAGCCGCTTCCTTGCCAGCGAAGATGGTAAAGCCCTTATGTCTGGCTGGCGGCGCGTGAACAGTATTCTTGATAGTGAGCGCAACAGATCAACAGAGCCAAGCGCTAACGCGGAGGTTAATCCATCACATTTCGCTGATGCGTCGGAAACAGCTTTGTTTGAAGCCTATAAAGCCCTAGATCACGCCAGTGATGCGGATGATCACACGCGGCTTGCCGCCATGGCAGACATGACCGCACCAATCCATGCGTTTTTTGAGGCTGTGAAAGTGAACGATGATGATCAGGCCATTCGTCAGAACCGCCTTGTTCTGCTTGCAATGATTAATCAGGCGATGCTGGATTTTGCAGATTTTCGGGTTATTGAAGGTTAAAGAACTAGCTTGGCGCAATATAATGGGGGTTGGCGATGTTGAAATGGGTTTATAGTTTTGGGCAAAGCTTAACCGAAGGGTCAGCAAGTGATCGTAACTTGCTTGGTGGCAAAGGTGCTAATCTGGCAGAGATGAGCAGCATTGGCCTGCCTGTTCCTCCGGGCTTTACCCTCTCAACCGAGGTTTGCACATGGTATTATGACCATGAACGAAGCTATCCCGCAGAATTAAAAGATCAGGTTACCGCCGCCATTAAGCAGCTAGAGCAAGAAACGGGGGCTGGTTTTGCCAATCCGGAAAATCCGCTTTTGCTGTCGGTCAGATCAGGGGCGCGCGCCTCAATGCCGGGGATGATGGATACGGTTTTGAATCTTGGGCTTAACCGCGCAACCACCGAAGGGCTTGCCAAGCGATCAGGAGAAAAGAGGTTCGCATGGGATTCTTTTCGCCGATTTATTCAGATGTATAGCGATGTTGTGCTTGATGTGGATCATGGCCTGTTTGAAGATGCCCTAGAGGATATGAAAGCTGAACGTGGTTTTGTTGAAGACACAGAGCTTAGTGGTGACGATCTTGAGGCACTGGTAGAACAGTATCTGGCAATCGTTACAGAAGAAAGTGGCGCCGCGTTTCCAGAAGACCCGACGGAACAGTTATGGGGTGCGATTGGCGCTGTTTTTGGCAGTTGGATGAATGCTCGTGCCATGACCTATCGGCGCCTTAACAACATCCCTGCCGAATGGGGTACCGCGGTTAATATTCAGGCCATGGTGTTTGGCAATATGGGTGATGATTGCGCTACTGGCGTGGCCTTCACGCGCAATCCATCCGATGGTGAAAATGTCTTTTATGGTGAGTTTTTGATCAACGCCCAAGGTGAGGATGTTGTTGCTG
This sequence comes from Puniceispirillales bacterium (SeqCode), assembly GCA_965661405.1. GTDB lineage: Bacteria > Pseudomonadota > Alphaproteobacteria > Puniceispirillales > UBA1172 > UBA12202. The sequence continues at coordinate 29,197 of CBFIDH010000019.1, read as the reverse complement.
GTATTCGCACGCCTCGCAATCTTACCAAGCGTGAGAGAGAGGAAAGCGGATCAGATCAGCTTTCAATGGAAGAAGCGATGCCTGTGGTGTTCCATCAGCTTTGTGACGTCCGGCAAAAGCTTGAGAACCATTATCGTGATATGCAGGATATTGAGTTCACGATCCAGCAAGACAAACTCTATATGCTTCAGACCCGATCTGGCAAACGCACTGCTGAGGCGGCGTTGCGGATGGCGGTGGAAATGGCTGAAGAAGGGCTGATTACCCGTGATGAGGCGATTTTGCGTGTGGATGCGTCATCACTGGATCAGTTGCTTCATCCGGCGCTTGATCCATCTGCTGAAAAAACCATGTTTTTGCGCGGGCTTCCGGCCTCGCCGGGGGCGGCGTCAGGCAAAGTTGTGCTAACCGCCGATAAGGCTGAGGAAATGGCCCTGGCTGGTCATAATGTGATCTTGGCTCGTGTGGAAACTAGCCCTGAAGATATCCATGGAATGCACGCCGCAACAGGGATTCTAACAGCTCGCGGAGGTATGACCAGCCACGCGGCGGTGGTCGCGCGTGGGATGGGGCGTCCATGTGTTTGCGGAGCAGGTGAGATGATTGTTGAGGCCGAAGAAGGTGTCATCAAGGTTGGTCCACACAAGATCAAAGAGGGTGATATCATCACCCTTGATGGCGGTGTTGGTGAGGTATATCTCGGTGAGGTGGCAACCATACAGCCGCAACTTTCAGGGGTGTTCGGAACATTGATCGGATGGGCAGACAAAGCTCGGCGGATGAAAATTCGCGCTAATGCCGAAACCCCACTTGATGCCAAAATGGCACTTGATTTCGGCGCCGAAGGGATAGGCTTAAGCCGGACAGAACATATGTTTTTTGATACTGACCGGATTGTCGCGATGCGTGAGATGATCATTGCCAATGATACCGAAGGTCGGCAAAAGGCGTTGGATAAACTCCTGCCTATGCAACGACAGGATTTCATTGAACTTTTTAAGATCATGAAAGGTCTGCCGGTGACGATTCGCTTGCTTGATCCCCCATTGCATGAGTTTTTGCCCCATCATCATGATGACATGGCAGAAGTGGCAAAACAGGCAGGTGTCAGCCTTGAGGAAGTGCGTGACCGTTCTAATAAATTGCACGAACTCAACCCCATGCTTGGTCATCGAGGATGCCGACTTGCTATCACTTATCCTGAGATTTGCGCCATGCAAGCACGGGCAATCTTTGAGGCAGCGACTCATGTCACTAAGGAGACTGGCGAGAAGGTAGATGTTGAGGTGATGATACCCCTAGCCGCAACAAGGCGCGAGCTTGAGATTTGCCGCAAGATCATTGATGAGATGGCCGAAACCGTAAGATCAGAAACAGGTCAGCCCCTCACCTATATGGTGGGGACAATGGTGGAATTGCCGCGTTCATCTTTAATCGCGGATGATTTGGCGGTTGAGGCAGAGTTTTTCTCATTCGGAACCAATGATCTGACCCAGACAGCGTTAGGAATTAGCCGTGATGACGCAGGGCAATTCTTGCGCGAATATGCTGATGCAGGGATTTATCCGCGCGATCCTTTTATTACCATTGATGTGGAAGGTGTTGGTGCGCTTGTTCAGATGGGATGCCAGAAAGGTCGTCAACAAAGACCTGATATCAAGCTTGGGGTTTGTGGGGAACATGGCGGCGACCCAGATTCGGTAGATTTCTTTGAAGAATGTGGCTTGGATTATGTCTCATGCTCACCATATCGGGTGCCAGTGGCAAGACTTTCCGCGGCGCAAGCAACGATCCGCCGCCGCTAGGTTGCAAGGCTAAAATTAACCCCAAAATTGACCCTAAAATTGACCCCAAAACTGGTATCAAACATGGTCAGATTCTAACAAAAAGAAGCCTGTCATGATCATCATGGCAGGCTTCGATTTATGCCGAGGTTTTCATCTGTCAGAGGACAGAGATCACCTTGGCTGTTATTCTTTGGTGACTTTCTTTGCCTTACTGCTGGCGCTATGGTCAGAAGTGGCAATATCAATTTTGCGCGGCTTCATCGCCTCTGGAACTTCGCGCTGAAGATCAACATGAAGCAGGCCGTTTTTCATGCTTGCGCCAACGACTTCGATGAAATCGGCAAGCTGAAATCTGCGCTCAAAATTGCGACCAGCAATGCCGCGATAAAGATAGGTGTTGGCCTTATCAGCCTGTTCATCCTGTTTGCCCCGAACAATCAGTATCTGGTCATGAACGGTAACATCAATGTCTTCTTCGCCAAAACCAGCAACCGCCATGGTAATGCGGTAATTGTTGTTGCCGCTTTTTTCGATATTGTAAGGCGGCCAGTTAGACTGGCTGTCCAGATTGCTGCCGGTCATCAGCGAGTCAACCAGATTTGCCATACGATCAAAGCCAATCGCGGAACGAAAAACAGGGGTAAGATCAAGTGCGTTCATAATATGCATCCTCCTTCAAGCAATGCTCTCTGCCCGATGACGCTATGATGGGCAGAATCAGTGGTTTTAAAGCATTTGGTTGTTTTTGATGTCATATGCGACCATCAGAAAAACCAACGCCATTGGCACCGTAATGGCTACCAACACAGCTTATTTAATAAAGGAAAATTATGATTTCAAGAGGTGGGTGGATAATCCGCTAAAGATTATTTGCTACCCAAACCTGCAAATCGCTTGTTAAAGCGAGCAACCTGACCGCCAGCATCAAGGATACGGTGCTGACCAGTCCATGCTGGATGTGATTTTGGATCAATATCCAGACGCAGAACATCACCCTCTTTGCCCATGGTTGAGCGAGTTTCGTATTCTGTCCCATCAGTCATGACAACTTTGATCATGTGGTAATCTGGGTGGATATCCTTTTTCATTGTCACAATCCTTGTTACAATTATTTTGTCAGAATATGGCTTTGTCTAAAACTCGGCGATAATCCGGTAAAACCTGTCATCAGGTGGGGGTTATAGCCAAATCAAGGCAGGTGTGCAAGTCAAAACTGTGATGGTCCTGCGACCAATTATCTTTTGCCTTTTTTCCTAAAACAGTTCAGATATGCGATTATGTCTGAACACATGAATAATAATACTGATAAAGGGCAAACAGGGGTTTTGGCTTCGGTGCGTATCTTCTGGCCTTGGATCAGGCCACACCGCAAGCACATCATTTTGGCCATGCTTTCTATCTTGCTGGTTGCGGTGGCTTTGCTTTCTCTGGGTCGCGGTATTGCCCATCTGGTCGATTCTGGTTTTGGTAATGGTGAAAACCGGCTTCTTAATCAGGCGGTTCTGATATGTGTCGGCATTACCTTTTTCCTTGCCTTGGGCAGTTATTTTCGCACCGTGCTGATCAATCGAGTGGCTGAACGTGTTATCGCTGATATCCGAAAAGCTATGTATCGGCACATGATCAATTTATCGACAGCGTGGTTTGAAGAAAAGCGGACGGGTGATCTTATCTCAACCTTTTCAACTGATACCACGATGATTCAGTCTATTTTGGCTTCAAGTATGTCTATGGCGGCTCGCAACATCATTCTTTTGGTGGGTGGGTTGATTATGGTGATACTGACATCACCTAAATTGACGCTGGTTATCATTGGCGTTGTTCCATTGGTGGTTATCCCGTTGGTTGTGGTGGGGCGGATGCTTCGGCGGCAATCTCGGATTGCTCAGGATCGTATCGCTGATCTCTCGGTTGAAGTTGAAGAAAGCCTATCCGCTATTGACGATATCCTTGCGTTTAGCCGGGGTGAGGCGATGATCAAGAGGTTTGACGCGGCGGCAGAGGCCAGCTTTACCGCCTCGCGTCGGCGGATACTGTTACGCGGGATCATGAGCGGTATGGTCATTTTTTTGGTTTTCGCGGCGATCACTTTTATTCTTTGGCTTGGCGGGCTTGATCTCCTCAAAGGTGAGATGAGCGCAGGGGAGTTATCGGCCTTTGTCTTTTACGCGGCGTTGGTTGCCACTTCGGTAGGGGCATTATCTGATATTGGCGGGGAATGGCAGAGGCTAGGCGGTGCGGCAGAGCGCATTGCCGATTTGTTAACCCAGAATAATCGTCTTAATGAAACCGAAACGCCAACACCTTTCCCTGCCGCGTCTGCTTCGTCATCTCATAGAGGGGATGAGTTTATCAGCTTTGAGAAGGTGCGTTTCAGCTATCCCTCACGCCAAAATCAAGTGTCGCTTGACGGCATTGATATCGCGATCCGGCGCGGCGAAAATATCGCCATTGTTGGGGAAAGTGGGGCTGGCAAAACTACTATTTTGAAAATGTTGCTCCGGCTATATGACCCGGATGAGGGGCGTATCACCATTGGCGGTGTTGATCTCAAAGATATGGCCATTTCGGATTTGCGGCGGCATTTGGCGGTTGTCCCGCAAATGGCATCGTTATTCTCATCTTCTGTTTATGACAATATCAGCTTTGGTTTGCCGGATGCCCCGCGTGATGCTGTTTATCAGGCGGCGAGCGAGGCATTCGCAGATGATTTTATCCGCGCCCTACCATTAGGTTATGACACCTTAATTGGTGAGAAGGGGATACAGCTTTCAGCAGGGCAACGCCAGAGGCTTGCTATCGCTAGGGCATTGTTACGCGATGCCCCCATTCTGTTGCTGGATGAGGCGACATCTTCACTGGATTCCGCCTCAGAGCAAAAGGTTCAAGCCGCCCTTACCAGACTAATGGAAAATCGAACAACTATTGTCATTGCCCATCGGCTATCCACGGTGATCAGCGCGGATCGAATTCTCGTGATTGGCAACGGTAAGGTGGTGGCAACAGGTGATCATGAAACCTTGCTGGCGACCTCACCGCTTTATCATCACTTGGCATCATTGCAATTCATGACAGGTTCAGATCAGGGTGTGACGCTGGAATAATTGCCCCATAGATAGGTATTGCTGTCGTGGTGGATGATCTCAACCTGTCCTATCGCCGGATCGCTAGGTATCGATGGTGTTTTTATCATCAGCAAAGTTGCTTTATTGATGATTTTAATGTGTTCATCTGGTGTTCTGAGGATGAGATTAGCATCAGCAAGTGAATGGGTGTGATCATAACCATAGAGAAATCGGCTAATAGAACCTGTCAGTATGACCCCATGGTTAACACCAGTCAGGTGAATGTTATCCAAGGCAAAGTGACGATTATTAAGATCAATGACAATAGTCGTTGCCCCCTTTAACTGCTCTTGTTCACATAATCCAGTACAATGCAATGTCATGTGACCAGCTAGGTCAAAGCTTCCGATATCATCGTTACTGTTTTCAAGGTCGCTATTAAGCAGATCATAAGAGTTGGCGATAAAGGAGTTTTTGGATAAATTTTCAGCTATCTGCGCATTAAGCCGAGAGCGAATTTCCTCATCAAGTTGTAATTGCAATAAGGGATATGACACATCGTGATCTTGGGGCATCGAAACAGGGGAAAAACTGATAAAATGCTCATTAGCCTTATTGCATCCGGCTAGGATTATAGTCAGTAAACCCAGACAGACACAACGTATTACCATTGCTATCCTTAGGTATAATATCTTACCTTAAGGAGTCTGCCCTTTCGCAACACGGCGTGTCAATTTGAATTCAATGCGTCGGTTTCGCGCCCTAGCCACATCATTCTGGCCGGGATCAATAGGTTGAAACTCGCCATAACCTGTGGCCGCCAAGCGTTTCGGGTCAATGCCCCGTTCCACCAAATAGCGCAGAACCGAAAGGGCGCGCGCGGTTGAAAGGTCCCAGTTATCCCGATAAAGATTGGTTTTAATGGGCAGATCATCGGTGTGACCATCAATCTGAAGTATCCATTCAATATCATCGGGAATCTGATCGGTTAACTCTTTTAAGGCCATAGCCAGATCATTGAGTTGGGCTTGGCCTTCTGCGCCAATGTCGGCAGAGCCTAGCGTGAACAAAACCTCAGACTGGAAAACAAAGCGATCACCGACAATGGTGATATCCGTCCGGTTTTGCAGAATCTCTCTCAGCCGTCCAAAAAACTCAGACCTAAACCGGCTCAACTCTGCCACCTTACTTGACAGCGCTTCGTTCAACTGGCGGGTGAGATTAACAGATACCTCCTTGGCTTGGCGTGCTTCTTCGGTTTTTTCATCAAGCAAGGCTTGCAGATTTTCGAGCCGTTCGCGCAATGCCATCATAGCCGTGGTCATCTGCAACACTTCGTTACGGCTGGCGTAAAGGTCTTTTTTGCTGTCATCACGTTCGGTGATTAGCGCGGCGATATCCTGTTCTAAACGAGATAACCTATCTTCAAGATTGATAATGTCTTTTTGGGCATTGGCCTCGGCGGTTTCTGCTGCTTGGGCACGGTTTGTGATATCTGCCAGATTAACCTGCAATTCGGCGATCTGATCAAGCAAGAGGTCGCGTTCAGCTATCAGCATGGCCTTTTCTGCCTCAAGACTATCACGGGCCACCGTTAAGGTGTCCTTGTCTGAGGCAAGAGCATCGCGTTCGGCAAGTGCCGACAGTTTTTCCTCTTTGAGAATCCGCAACGCTTGTTCCATTGCCGTGAGACGTTCTTCTAGTGTTAGCGTCTGTTGGCGTGAGACATCAAGCGCTGCCAAAAGTTGCTGGCGTTCTAAAGCCAGAGCATCGGCTTCTTGGCGCTCCATATTCAGAAGTCCTGATAGCTCGCTGATCTCTGCCCTCAATTCAGCCATGGTCGCATCCTGACCATAGAGCCTCTGTGCCAGATTGATCTGAACCAGAAAAAATACCATCAGAACAAAGATAATCACCATAAGTAAGGTCGCCAGACCATCAACAAAGCCCGGCCAGATTAAACTTTGGTCACGCATAGATGAGGTGCGGCGAGCAAGAGCCATTAATTAGCCTTTCGGGAAATCGCGGCAATAGCGCGAGATAAAGCCCGCAATTCCGTGGTCATGGCATCTATCATATCTTTGCGGTCATTGGTCATATTTTGGGCTAATACGCTAAGTGATTGTTGAAGGTGTTCTAGCCCCTCAGCGACCATATGATATTGATCCTGATGCTGGCGCATACTGGCAAGGGTGCGATTAAGCTCTTGGAGCGTTGCAAGGGTCTGGCTTCGCTCATGATCAGATTTACTGATATGCCGGGTTAACTCTAGCATACGGTCGGCGGCTTCCTCAGAAAGTCCCATTGATACCGCCGGGTCAAGACCCTCTCCACCGCTATCGCTGAACCGTGCCATGGTGGAAAGCCAATCTTCAAGATCAGAATAAAATCGGCTTGAGGCTTGCCCCAACTGCAAATCCAAAAAACCTAATACCAATGACCCTGCTAATCCAAACAGAGATGATGAAAACGCGGTTGCCATGCCATCAAGTGGGGCATCAAGGCCAGTTTTGAACTCTTGCATCAGTTTGCCGAAATCAGGGGTCTGGGTATCAATGCCGCCAACGACCGCGCCAACAGCTTGGATAGTCTCCAGCAACCCCCAGAATGTTCCCAATAGGCCAAGAAAGACCAACAGGCCAATCATATAGCGTGATATCTCGCGGCTTTCGTCAAGCCGGACAGCAACACCATCTAATACCGAGCGCAAGCTTTGGGCGGAAAACCGATTGTTAAGCCGGTCAGGGTCTGAAAAGACAACGGCCACTGTGGCCAGCAAGCTTGGCTTCTGGGTGCGCTTATGATGCATAGGCCCATTGCCGCTAAGCCCGGCCCGCATAGAAATCATCCAGCGATATTCAGGGAGAAGCTTAATCGTCTGGCGAAAAACAAAAATAATGCCAACGATCAGCGAAAAGAGAATAATGCTATTAATGACCGGATTGCCAAGAAAGGCAAACTTGAGAGGGGTATATAGTAATCCCGCTAAGGTTCCTATTATTGCTAGGAATATTCCCATGCGAATAATATATCGGGTTGGATAACGCATTATCACCTCCTCTGAAACCAACAGCGTTCTACTGGCCTTTGCCTTGGCTGAACGTGTTAGTTTTTAACCTACTTGTTATTATAGCAGATAATTTTAGGCAATAATGTGATGATATTGGTTTTATTTATCGCGGCTTGATTTGAGCATTTTCAACAGCCCAGAGTGCATACTGCTGTTTCCTGCCACGATATTGCCTGATTCTAGCACCTTGCTTCGGGCCTGATGGTCGGACACCATGCCGCCAGCCTCACGGACAATCAATACCCCGGCAGCCACATCCCAAATCGCAAGCCCATGTTCCCAAAAGCCATCAAATCGACCTGCCGCCAGCCATGCCAGATCAAGTGCCGCCGCCCCCATCCGGCGAATACCTGATGTTACGGCCATCACTTCCCGCAATTCTTTTAGATATTTGTCGTGGTCTTCCTGCTCACCTCTGCCCATAAAGGGAATTCCTGTTGCGATTAACGCATCGCCCATCTGCTTACGGCCAGCAACACGGATGCGGCGATCATTAAGAAACGCTCCTTTGCCAGCCTCAGCAAAGAAAAACTCATTCCGCATGGGGTCCAGAATACCGCCAGCAATCAACTTGCCGCCTTGTTTCAGTGGTTTATCAATCGCGGCGATGGAAATAGCAAATTGCGGGATGCCATGAAGATAGTTAGTAGTGCCATCAAGAGGATCAATAATCCATGATGGCCCATCATTTTCGGTCGGGGCAATGACGCCGCCTTCTTCCATGATGAAGCCCCATCCGGGGCGTGCCTTAGATAATTCACCAACCAGTATTTTTTCGGCGTCGGTATCGGCGTTTGAAACAAAATCGGCAACGCCTTTTCGTGAGACTTGCAGGTTTTCAACTTCACCAAAATCACGGATAAGGCCGCGCGCGGCGCGTTCAGCGGCACGCTGGATGACATTAATAAGCGCGGATTGCGCCATGATCTTATCCTTTCAAAACTTGGTCAAAGTCAAAACTTGGTCAAAGCCGGAATGATAGGGCCGCAACAACTCAACCCAAATCAGTCATTTCAAATGATTCAGCCCATCATAACAGGTTTAGTCTTTGGCACGTTCCACATAACTGCCGTCTTCGGGTTTAATAACGATGCGTGTGCCTGCCTCAATATGTGGCGGCACCATGACTTTAATACCGCCATCAACAATGGCAGGCTTGTAACTAGATGATGCGGTTTGCCCTTTTACCACGGCGTCTGCCTCTTGCACTTCCACCACTATGGTATCTGGCAATTGAATGGAAATAGGTTCGGACTCGTGACTGTTGATGGTTACTGTCATGCCATCTTGCAGATAAACGGCCTGATCTCCAACCATCTCCGAAGGCACTTCGACTTGCTCAAAACTGTTTTGATCCATAAAGACAAGCTTATCATCTTGTTCATAAAGGAATGTGGCATCTGATTCCATCAGAATAACTCGTTCCACCGTCTCGGATGAACGAAAGCGTTCATTTAGTTTGGTGCCGTCACGGATATCACGCAGTTCAACCTGTGCAAACGCACCGCCCTTACCAGGTTTGACATGAGAGATTTTCACAGCGACCCAGAGCCGTTTATTGTGTTCAATAACATTTCCGGGGCGAATGGCGTTGCCGTTTAATTTCATAATATTGCCCTATGCTTTACCTTTATAAATATCAATAATTGCGTTCAGCAGTTGCAAGGCTTCGTCGCGTGGTCGCTGAAATGTGTTTCTGCCGATGATTGAACCAGTGGCGCCACCATCTCTTAACTGCCGGATTTCGTCAAGCAAACCTTGCGTATCCTTGGCGGCACCGCCGGAAAAGACAACCATGCGGCGACCATTGAAACAACTTTGCACGATATGTTGAATGCGCTCAGCAAGGCTTGCTGACGGGATATTCTGCGCCTCATAAACGGCTTTAGCCGCGTCTTGTTCCATATACGCTGTTGGCGGTTTAACCTTGATGATATGCGCGCCTAGCAGGGCAGACATATGCGCGGCGTAAGCGCAGATATCAAATCCGGTTTCCCCGTCTTTGCTAAGCGCCCCTCCGCGAGGATAGGACCACAAAACGACAGCAAGCCCTAGGGCTTTGGCCTCAGCCGTCATTTCCTGAAACTCTGTCATCATATCAAAGGCGGCGTCTGAACCGGGATAAATGGTGTACCCAATAGCACTGCACCCTAGCCGCAGGGCTTCGCTTACTGATCCGGTGATGGCTTGACTAGGAGCCGAGCCACCTTGCGCTAGAGAATTGGAAGAATTGACTTTCAAAATAGTTGGGATTTGCCCGGCAAAGGTATCTGCCCCTGCCTCAAGCATACCAAGTGGCGCGGCATAAGCCGAAAGACCTGCATCAATCGCTAGCTGATAATGATAATGCGGATCATAGGCGGCAGGGTTAGGGGCAAAACTTCGCGCAGGGCCATGTTCAAAACCCTGATCAACTGGCAGGATAACGAGCTTTCCCGTTCCTCCCAGCTTGCCTTGCATTAGTATCCTTGCCAAATTGGCCTTGACCCCGGGGCTGTCAGATTCGTAAAAATCCAGGATGCGGCGGACGTTTCTGGTAATTTTCATGACGCTATGCCTCCTACTTATCATGGTCTTATGGTCATAGACCAAAAATACGCGCTGTCGTCAATCGGGACAGGTCTTTAAGAGGCTCTTTTTTGTCTTTTAGATAGTCTTTTTTTCTCTAAGCCATGATGGGGCATTGACGCAGGCTTGCGAATCTCTCTATTGTGATCTTAATATAATTATGGCAAGTAAATATCGGTAGATTAACCATATTTCTGGTTTCATCATTTGCCATAAGGTGAGGACGATTAGAATAATGACCAGCAGGCTTGAACAAGCGATGGGACGGCTAAGCCAAGCGATTGGCATGGTGGAAGATCATCTTGCTCAATTGCCTGCGGCATCGGCATCACCATCTGCCCCTTCCGCCGCGGTCGGTCCTGATAGCGATTCGCTTCGGCAAGAAATCAAAGATATCGAAGCTATGATGAGTGAGGCGATAGCCATTCTGGAACAAAACGCCACGGGGAAACAATGACCCATGGCTGAAGCAAGAGTTAGCGTAACCATAAATGGTCAAAACTACCCTATGGCGTGCCAGCCGGGGGAAGAAGATCATATCCGCGCATTGGCGGCGCGGCTTGACGAAACCTCAAAACAGATCGCCGCGTCTGGAGGATCAATTAACGAATCTCGTCTGTTGGTCATGGTAGGTCTGATCATGGCTGACCGTTTGCATGAGCTTGAAAATGGCGCGGCTTCTGCTCCGACTGATAACAAAACGGACGCAAGCGGCATTTCTGAAGAAGACAGTGATAAGCTTGCCGCCAGCATAGAGGCGCTAGCTATACGCATGGAACAACTTGCATCTCAACTCAAGGCGCATTAAATCATATCAGGTAGCTGGGATATGCGTCAGATCAATTGATCCCTGGGGCCATACCAATACTCTAGGGAGTTGCCGCTGTTCAGGCCGAGGTCTGATTATTGTGACGCCCACCTGCCTTGCAGGTCACAGAGGATAATAGAATCAACGGTATTCTGGCTACACTTCATCCTTATGACGGCTAATGTGATGATAATGGAACCTGCTTTATGAAATCCTTGGATGAGACAAAGGCAGAGTTGCGAAAGCATCAGGCCAAACTGCGCGCGGTGCTTAAATCTGATCATCCTAGTGCTTCTGACCATCTGATTGCTGGTGTTGATGCGATGCTGGCGTTGGCGGCAATCCATCTTGGGGACAGACCTCTGCTGGTGGCAGGCTATTGGCCTATCCGCTCAGAGATCAGCCCACTACCTTTGATGCAGGTGTTGGCTGAACAAGGAGTGGCAACTTGCTTGCCAGCCACGCCTAAGCCGGGGTCACCATTAATCTTTCACCAATGGCAGGTGGGTGATCCACTGGTTGATGGTCTTTACGGCACCTCGGAACCTGCCGATACGGCGCCGATTGTTATCCCGACGGTGATCTTGGCGCCGCTTCTGGCTTTTGATCTGGCGTGTTATCGGCTTGGTTATGGTGGCGGATTTTATGATCGGTCTCTTGCCGAAATTAGAGCGATAAAAGGCCAGTCGGTGATAGCCATCGGGCTTGCCTATGCTGGTCAACAGATTGACACTGTACCAACAGGGCCGCATGATGCGGCGCTAGATGGGGTGATGACCGAGACTGGCTTAATAGAAAGGCAAATATAGTGCGTGTGTTGTTTTTAGGTGATGTGGTAGGCCGCAATGCAAGGCAGTTGGTGATGGATAGTCTTGCAGGGCTAAGAGAAGAGCTTTCCGCAGATTTTATCATCGTTAATGTTGAAAATGCGGCTGGTGGTTTTGGTATTACCCCGGATCTTGCGGATGGGTTTCTGGCCGCGGGCGCGGATGCTATGACCACGGGCAACCATGTTTGGGATAAGCGTGAGATTTTTGCCTATATTGATCAACAACCGCGCCTGATCCGGCCTATCAATATGCCCGAAGGTACATCCGGACGAGGCATCACCACCGTCACCAATGCGGCAGGACAGTCTTTGACAGTGATCAATGCCATGACCAATTTATTTATGGCTGAGAATGAGCCCATGTTCCCTGCCATCAAGGCGTGTTTGAATCAGATCACATTAAAAAAGGATACCGATGCCATTGTCATTGATGTCCATGGTGAGACCACAAGCGAGAAAACAGCAGTTGGGTTTTATGTTGATGGCAAGGTTTCATTAGTAGTGGGGACACATACCCATGTTCCTACGGCTGACCACCGGATTTTGCCAGGTGGCACGGCGTTTATGACAGATGCAGGAATGTGCGGCGATTACACCTCGGTGATTGGCATGATGCCTGAAGCTGCCATTGGGCGTTTTACAGGTGAGGATAAAGGCAGGCTAGGTGTTGCCATGGGTGAACCAAGTCTTTCTGGTGTCTTTATTGTCACCGATGACGAGACTGGTCTTGCCAAAAGCATTAGCCCGTTTCGCCGTGGCGGAACTCTCTCACCTATTGATCCCCCTAAACTGTGATCAAAAGAAAAGGCATAGATACTGGCAAAATGACAGCATACCGTATATAGTGTTGTCTCTAGGATGAAATACCATATTCACGAAAAGCGAGCGGATAAATGGCAGGGCATTCCAAATTTAAAAACATCATGCACCGAAAAGGCGCACAGGACGCTAAAAGGGCAAAAAAATTCACCCGTTTGATCAAGGAATTGGTGGTTGCCGCCAAGAACGGAACCGACCCCGAAGCTAATCCAAGATTAAGAACAGCCTTGCTGGCGTGTCGGTCGGCAAATATGCCCAAAGACAATATCGAAAGGGTGCTGAAAAAGGCAGAGGGCGGAGATTCTGAACAATATGATGAAATTCGGTATGAAGGCTATGGCCCCGGCGGGGTTGCCATTATTGTTGAGGCCTTAACCGACAACCGCAACCGCACCGCATCCGAGGTGCGTGCCACCTTTGGCAAGTTTGGCGGCAATCTTGGCGAAACAGGAAGCGTCAATTTCATGTTTGATCGTGTTGGTCAAATTATCTATCAGGCCGACGTGGCAGGTGACGAAGCCATGTTTGAAGGCGCGTTAGAGGCTGGCGCTGATAATGTAGAAAGCGATGAAAACGGGCATGAAGTCACCACCGCGGTTGAAGATTTTAACGCTGTCCGTGAAGCGATGGAAACGCAATTCGGCGCCCCCGAAGAGGCTGGATTAACATGGAAGCCGCAAAATACCACCCCGATCAATGAAGATCAGGCCCAGACCTTTATGAAACTGATGGATGCGCTGGATGATCTTGATGATGTTCAAAATGTCGCCTCCAATGTCGATATTCCCGAAGATGTTATGGCAAAAATGAATGACTAGATATGGGATATCACCTGTTGAACATCAGCCAGTAATCTGGAAAGGCATGAGCCATGCAGATATGCGGAATTGATCCGGGACTGCGTTCAACAGGATGGGGTATTGTCCGTTTTGAAAATAACAGAATGTTCTGGGTGGCTGATGGTATGATTAAGCCAGACCCGGATGCTGTGATGGCTGATCGGCTTAATCATATTCACATGGATTTAAAAAACATATTGGCACAATATCGGCCCGACCGGGTTGCTATTGAGGAGATTTTTGTATCTCGTAACGCCGCATCAGCTCTGAAATTAGGGATGGCACGGGGGGCGGCGATGGTGGCGGCGTCTGATGCTGGCCTTCCGGTGGATGAAATATCGGCTCGCCGAATTAAGCAAAATGTAACCGGATCAGGACGGGCAGATAAGCAACAAGTCACGGCCATGGTCTCACGCCTTTTGAATATCACCCCATCGGGTGTTGACGCGGCAGATGCGCTGGCGACGGCGATCTCACTTAGCCATGATGATCTGTTTAGCAATGGTTTGGATATGGCTGTCATGAAAACAACCGATGACAAGAATATCAGCAAAGGCAAAGGTGATAAAGACCCGCTATCAGCCGCTATTTCACTGGCCTTAAGCAAAGAAAGGCTATCGTCATGATCGCCATGTTAAGGGGGCGTATCCTTCATCTTGGAGAAACGGACTGCCTGATTGATGTTGGCGGCGTTGGCTATCAATGCCAGATGACAAAGCGTTGTCTGGCCCAGATGGGTGAGGTCGGAGCAGAGGTTACGATCTATGTTGATACAGCGATCCGGGATGACAGCATCGTTCTGACCGGATTTTCAAATATCGACATTAAGGCCGCTTGGAATCTGCTAAAAACGGTTCAAGGTGTCGGCACTAAAGCTGCTTTGTCCATTTTGTCTGCGCTGACGCCAGATGAACTTATGCTTGCGATTGCCGCATCAGATAAGGCGATGATTTCGCGCGCGGATGGGGTTGGCCCTAAACTGGCTCAACGGATTATTAATGAATTAGCAGAAAAAATAGCGAATATTCCGCTTGGAGGTCATCAACCTGTGGTGTCTTCTGGCGGCGCGGGAATTGGCGTGGCGGCAGGTGATCCGGTTCTGGGTGATGCCACCTCGGCTTTGGTCAATTTGGGATATGGCAGGGCTGAGGCGCATCAAGTGGTTGCTACCTTAATCAAAGAAAGTGACGCTCCGCGCATTGAGGATATCTTGCCTCTTGCCCTTAAACGGTTAGCGGAAGGAGTGCGGCATTGACCCAACATTCTGACGCACCAGAAGAACGGCTGATCAGTCAGGTTCAGCAACAGGGTGATGATAATCTGCGCCCGTCATCGCTTGATGATTTCATTGGTCAATCATCGGGTCTTGGTAATCTCAGCACCTTTATCAAGGCCGCAGGAATGCGTGGTGAGGCTATGGACCACACGCTATTGCATGGCCCGCCGGGGTTAGGCAAAACGACATTGGCACAGATTATAGCGCATGAGCTAAAGGTTGGTTTCAGGGCAACCTCTGGGCCGGTGATTTCACGGGCTGGTGATCTGGCGGCACTTTTGACAAATCTTCAACCCAAGGATGTTTTGTTTATTGACGAGATTCATCGGCTTAATCCTGCGGTCGAAGAAGTGCTTTATCCCGCGATGGAGGATTTTCAGCTTGATCTGATTATTGGGGAAGGGCCGTCGGCGCGTTCCATCAGAATTGATCTGCCGCCTTTTACCTTAGTTGGAGCAACAACGCGGTCAGGTTTGCTGACGACACCTTTGCGTGACCGTTTTGGTATTCAGATGCGGATGGAGTTTTATACCCATGCCGAACTAGAAACCATTTTGATGCGGCTGGCAGGTAAGCTGAAAATGCAACTCACCCATGATGGCGCCCATGAAATCGCGCGGCGTTCTCGTGGTACACCCCGGGTGGCAGGGCGGTTGTTGCGGCGAGTGCGCGACATTGCCATGATTGATGGTGTTGATGAGGTGGGACAAAAATCAGCTGATAAAGCGCTGTTATCACTTGATGTTGACGCCTCTGGCCTAGATGCCATGGATCGGCGTTATTTGCGCGGTATGGCAGAACATTATGGCGGAGGGCCGGTTGGCGTGGAAACATTGGCAGCGGTTCTGGCAGAACAGCGTGATGTTTTAGAAGAAGTGATCGAACCCTATCTGATGCAAACGGGATTGATCATGCGAACACCTAGAGGCCGTTGCCTGTCACAGGCAGGTTGGACTTATATTGGTCTAACACCACCATCAGGGGCGCAACTGGATTTGATCGACAGCGTGACACAGGATGTTGACCTTGACTGATCAGAACACAGTTCGTCCAGTTTCCGGTCTTGATGGCTGGCTTGGAGATGAGGGGCATATCTATCCCCTTAAGGTGCAATACGAAGATACAGACGCTGGCGGCGTTGTCTATCATGCAAATTATCTGGCCTATGCGGAAAGGGCGCGAAGCGCGTGGTTTTCGCTAATTGGCATTGACCAACAGGCATTTTTGCAGGATGGCATGGCGTTTGTCGTTGCCGCGCTGGATATTCGCTATCATCGCCCGGCACGCTTGGGTCAAGAGTTGCGTGTGTCTTCTCAGCTTGCCAAAATGACTGGCGTAAGGGCCATGTTGGATCAGCATATTACGGATGTTGAGGGGCGTTTGCTCGCCCATATTCATGTTCAGATCGTTCAGGCGAGCCTAGAAGGACGCCCTTGCCGCTTTGATCTTGATGTAAAAAGAAAAATTCTTGCCACCATGCCGCCACAAAATCATGAAATAAGTTTTCCCACAACACCTGCCCTTTCCCAAAAGAGAGGTCATTAAGAGAGGAATATCATGTCTAATGAAACGAGCAATCTTGTCCTGACGGATCAGGAATTATCAGTGTGGGGTCTGTTTTTACAGGCTGATATTGTTGTCAAACTGGTCATTCTGATGCTGATTGTTGCCTCAATCTGGAGTTGGTCAATCATCATTGAAAAGATCAGAACCTTGCGTCACCAGAATATGTTGGCAGATGAGTTTGAGGATATGTTCTGGTCAGGTGAGCATATTGACCGCATCTATGACCGCCTAGGAAGTGAACCCGAAGGTGTCATGTCACGGGTTTTTGTGGCGGCGATGCGCGAATGGCGTCGCGGCGGTACCAAGATGGGGCGAATGTCAGGTCAATTTCAATCTATTGCTCAACGCATTGAACGAAGCATGGGGGTTGCCATGTCGCGTGAAATGACGCTGATGGAAAAAGGAATGACCTTTCTAGCTTCGGTGGGCTCTGTGGCTCCGTTTGTCGGGCTTTTTGGCACGGTGTGGGGGATCATGAACTCATTTCAGTCGATTGCCCAATCTAAGAATACCAGCCTTGCCGTTGTTGCCCCCGGTATTGCTGAGGCTTTGTTTGCCACAGCATTAGGGCTTGTTGCGGCTATTCCTGCGGTGGTTGCTTATAACCGCTTTTCATCGCAGATGGATGGTTTGGCCGCGCGAGTTGATAGCTTCTCAAGCGAGTTTTCAACAATGCTAAGTCGCCAATTGGACGAAGGATAATCCACGATGGGAATGCAGATGAACAGCCGTTCCGCATCGCAAGGTCGCGGTAAGCGAAGACGCCCTATGAGTGAAATTAATGTCACGCCCTTTGTGGATGTGATGTTGGTTTTGTTGATTGTTTTCATGGTGACGGCACCTTTGTTAACTGTTGGTATCCCGGTGGAGTTGCCAGAAACTAAGTCAAGTGATGCCTTGAGTGATGATCAAGCGCCATTGGTTGTTACGGTTCAAGAAGACGGCTCAGTTAGTTTGCAAAAAAATGTAATGGATGCTGATACGCTTATTGCCAGACTGCGGGCGATTGTTGATGAGAACCCATCGGTGGAACTTTATGTGCGTGGTGACAGGCGCGTTCCTTATGGCACCGTCATTGGAGTCATGGATATGATCAAATCTGCCGGGATGTCGCGCGTCAAGCTGGTCACTAAATTGGCGGATGAATAACAGTAATGCTCAGGGCGCCGAGGTTTCTCTCATCACTTGGGTTTTCAACCCTGCTTCACCTTGCGGTGACAGTGATGTTTATTGTTGGCTTTCCGTGGTTTGCAAAACCGCCCCATAACATTATTCCCACGCTGACAGCAGAGATTGTTGATGATGTCCCGCGCACCAATCTGGATGAAGGTCTTCCCGGCCAAACCAAAGACAAGAGCGCAGATGATGAGGCTAATCAAGATGATAGTAAGGTGACCCCGGCCGCCGCCGCCGCGTCGGCCCCGCCGCCACCTCCACCGCCGCCAGCGCCGCCACAAAAACAGGCCGAGGCTAAGCCAGACCCTGTGGAAGTGCCTTTGCCAAAAGAGACTTCCGATGATGCCATTGCATTAAACCTTGAACAAAAAGAACAAGATATCCCACCTCCAAAACCTAAGGCGGATGAAGCTAATGCCACGCCAAAATCCGCGCCAGCGCCTTTGCCGAAAGCGAAGCCTAAAGAAACCAAACGGGTAGAGGCTCCTCCTCCTGCGACAAAGCCTGAGGATGAAACTGCCAGCTATTTGAAAAATGACCAGAACACGGCAAAAACTGATGCTGAACTTGGGATTCAGCTTCAGAATCTGCTTGATGAGGCCCAGCGCTCAACCCAACCAGAAGACGATGAGAAAAAGGTGGAAAAGAAAGATGACCCCGATGACAGTAAAAGCCAACAAAATCTGGCAGATCTGTTAGATAATACGGTGCGAGATCAGGTTGGTCAGGCAATCAATACACAGGATCGCGACGATGGTAAGCTAGGGGCAGACACGATCACGCGGTTCAAATCTCATATCCAGCCATGTTGGAATCCTCCGTCAGCGATTGAAGGGGCAAGTTCTCTTATTGTTGACATAATTGTCGAGTTAAATGAAGACGGTGAAGTGATAAAGGTCAGGTTCAAGGATGTATTGCGTTACAGCTCGGATGAGGCATTTCGTCTAGCTGCTAATGCGGTAGAACGCGCTTTCCGGCAATGCAGTCCATTGATACCGCCATTGTCACCCGAAGAATATGAGAAATGGAAATCATTAAATTTCCGGTTTGATCCAAGAGGATTTTTAACATGATGTGGTGTTCGGTTGTAATAGGAACGAAAATGACAAGAAAATCTACCCTGGCATGGTTTAGTGTCTTCACAGCATTGATTTGCGTGATGTTCACAGTATTCAGCATGAAACCTGTTTTGGCACAATCAACCGATGATGTGATTACCATCACCGAAGGTAATGTTGAGCCAAGCCCCATTGCTATTACTGATTTTATTGGCCCAGATGGTCAGGCAACCGATATCGGCCGCGAGATTGCTAGCATCATATCTGATGATCTTGAGGGATCAGGGCTATTTCGTCCTCTGTCACAGGCTGCCTTTTTTAATCCCCCAAAGGACGCTTCTGCGACACCTGATTTTGCGGATTGGCGACCGATTGGCGCGGATGCGCTTTTGATAGGTCGTGCCTATTATAATTCTGACAGTATGATTGAGGTGGAGTTCTATCTCTGGGATGTGTTGCGCGGAGAATTGATTGCCGCAGGGTCTGGCAGTGTTAGTGATATTGGCAAACGCCGAATCTCGCATCAGATCGCTGATGTTGTTTATAAAAAATGGACAGGGGATGATGGTTATTTTGACACCAGAATCGTCTATGTTGCCGAAAGTGGCCCTCCAGAAAAACGCATTAAGCGCCTCGCCATCATGGATCAGGATGGACATAATCATATTTTCCTTACCGATGGAGGGTCGTTGGTGCTAACGCCGCGTTTCTCACAAGAGGTGCAGGAAATTGCCTATCTCAACTATTTCAACGATAACCCAAATGTCTATCTCTTAGATATTCAATCGGCAAAATCAGAACTTTTGGGGTCGTTTCCGGGGATGAGTTTTGCCCCTAGGTTTTCCTATGATGGGCGATCATTGATCATGAGTCTGGCGCGCAGTGGTGTTACTAATATTTATGCGATGGATTTATCAACACGCCAGACCAGACAGCTAACCAATACGCCATTTATTGATACCTCACCATCATATTCCCCAGATGATCAGCAGGTGGTATTCAATTCTGACCGTTCCGGTAGCCAGCAACTTTATGTCATGAATAGTGATGGCAGTAATGTTCGCCGCATAAGCCGAGGCAAGGGGCGTTATGCAACACCTGTCTGGTCGCCACGCGGTGATATTGTTGCCTTTACCAAAATGTATAAAGGTCAGTTTTATATCGGTGTGATGAATAGCGATGGCTCAGGTGAGAGATTGCTAGCCAAGGGATTTTTAGTCGAAGGGCCAACATGGGCGCCAAATGGGCGAGTGTTGATGTATTTTAAGCAAAACCCAACCAATAGTGATGGTAGTGGTGGAGAGAGCTATCTCTATCGTATTGATATCACAGGGTTTAATGAAAAGCGCATTATCACCCCCGAAGGCGCGTCAGATCCGGCGTGGTCGCCATTTTTGCCATAAGGGTAATTATTGCTATACTAAAGCGGAAAAATCATGCAAAATAGACGAGTTATTATTAATTTATTCAGGATAACATATTGTTTTATTCTGAAATTTAAGGTATGTGTGCCTTTATTGATATTAAAAACCGGAATATAACGGAATTTTGAGGAGTAATCCCTATGATCGTTCGTATCATTACCTTGTTTGCAGCATTAGGCCTGCTCGCGGCTTGCGAAACGGCACCAAACACATCGGGAGATGCCGCTGGAACAGGTGCTTCATCCTCCACAAGCAGTTCTTCAAGTGCTGATGCTGGTGGAAGCAACTCTGAGCAATTAACCATAACTGAAGAGTTGATCCAGATCGGTGATCGGGTGCTGTTTGGATATGATAGTTATGAATTGACCAGCGATGCAAAAAGCATCCTGAACACTCAGGCCAGCTTTCTTGCGTCTAACCCATCTGTTCGTATCACAATCGAAGGTCATTGCGATGAGCGCGGGACCCGCGAATACAACCTTGCCCTTGGCGAAAGCCGGGCATCAGCAACCCGTGATTATCTGGTTGCACAGGGTGTAAATCCTGCTCGCATCAAGATTATCTCTTACGGTAAGGAACGTCCTGCTGTTATCGGATCAAATGAAGACGCATGGCGCTTTAACCGCCGGGCTGTTAGCGTCATCAACTAATCCCCATCTTCAGGTATATAAACCCGGTCTTTGGATCGGGTTTTTTATTGCCTTAATTTTGTCCCATTAAGCCTTTAGGACAATAAGGGTAACCTTAACAGTAGCTATCGATACCCTTAATTCTGATCAATGAAATTGCTGAGTGAACAAAAAACAATGTATCCACATATGATGAATAATCCTGAAGCCGATGATATTGCAATGCCATCCCGCCTGATATTGGCTCGGATTTGGCGTCTTGTTTTTGCCATTCCTGTTTTGGCTATGCTGATGCCGATCATGATCTCATCTGTATCGGCGCAGTCGGTGGATAGCGCTACCTTGGGTGATCTCCAATTGCGTATTATCGCGATTGAGAACACATTGCGCGATGTGAATTCAAGGGTGGAAAATGATCTGTTTGAGCTTAAACAAAACATGGAAACTGGCGGTGATACAAACGCCGTTTTGGAGCGTGTTGATCAAAAATTAAATGATATCAGCAATATTTCAAATGAGATCAGTTCTCTTAATCTCAAAATACAAAATATTCTTCAGATGGCATCAGATAATGAGTTTCGTATTCTTCAGCTTGAGGCACGGATAAAAACACTCATGCGGCTTTCATCAACTGGCGCTCTTATTCCTTCAGACCAACTGGCAGACGAATTGGCAGACGAATTGGCGACAAATACTGATAATTTGAATACCGCCAATGCCCCTGATGCGACCGCAACTGTGTCCGAAACCTTCACCGCCACAGGAACTGATCTAGCGGCAAATCCAGGTGCTGATAGCGCCGCCCTTGACGGTGCTGGTAATGTTTTGGGTGCAGATGCAAATGCCGCTACTGGTTCAAACACGGGATGGATTATCAGCAAATCAGATCTTGACGCTGGCACAACCGCGGTTGCTGATCCAGCACCCACCAATTTGACGGTCACGGAACCTGAGCCAAAGGCCCCGGCCATTTTGCCTGTTGGGACGGAGGAAGAACAATATAATTTTGCCAAGGATTTGCTTCATAACAATCGCCTGAAAGAAGCGGAGCTGGCCTTGATTGAGTTTAGCGAATTGCACCAAGAAAGTGATCTAAGTGCAGATGTGATGTTCTGGATTGGACGAGTTCAGTTTGTTCAAGGTGAGCATCAAAAATCTCTCCAAACCATGTCGGACTTTCTCAAAACTTGGCCAGAAGACCCGCGCAAAATTGAGGTGCTGATGTGGATTGCAGAATCCGTATCAAAAACACGGCCCAAAGAAGACGCCTGTAATTTCTTTGATAAGCTTATTCTGACTGTTGAAAATCCACCAGAAAAACTCACAAATCGCCTTGCAAGGCTTGGAGAAAAAACTGAGTGTGAAGCCTGATCAGGACGACTTAGAACAGTTTTCAAAGGTGATGATGGCGGCAGGTTTGCCGCATCACCATCTCTCTGCACCCACCTCATCATCCGACCCTCAGCTTGCCTCTGCCGCTTCGCCGCCTGCTATTTTACTGGCGGTATCGGGTGGCCCTGACAGCATGGGATTGGCGGCGTTATTGCTGGCATGGCAATCCCGGCAATCTCATCCCCGGCATGATGTTTTTGGTGTTGTTGTTGACCATGGCCTTCGCCAAGGCTCAGATGAGGAAGCTGATCAGGTTGCGGATACCCTCACCCAACATGGCCTGCCTACCTATGTTGCCAGAGTGACCGCCCCTAAACCTGCCGCTGGCCTTGCGAAGTGGGCGCGCCAGCAACGTTATGATCTGTTGCGGCAAGAAGCATTATCCCGGCAAGCCGTTATCCTCACGGCGCATCATCAGGATGATCAGCTAGAAACGATAGAAATGCGGCTGTCCCGCGGCTCTGGTCTGCGCGGATTAGCTGGCATGGCTCTTGAGACTCATTATCTTGGGGTTCGCTTGATTAGACCATGCCTTGATTTCAGTAAAAAGGCACTGGCGGATATCGCCTCGCGGGCAGGACTTCCTGTTATTCATGATCCCACCAATCGTGATGAGAGGTTTGAGCGACCTCGTATCCGGAAAAACCGACCACTCCGCAGTGATGCAGGGATAGAGGACAGGCAATTATTGCGCCTTTGTGCGTTATCTTCACGGTTGATCACGCAACTTGATCATGTGTTGATGGCGGCCTCACCTCCATGGGTTGAAGTTATGGCAGAGGGGTTTGTTAGAATGCCGCGTCAGGCGCTCTGGCATAGCGGTTTTCCCCATATGGTGCGAAAAACCCTCCGGCATATGATGGCAAAACCCTATCCACCACCTGATGAGGCAATGTCAGAACTCGCCGCGCGGCTTCATTTGGGCAAGGATGCTACCCTTGGTGGGTGTGAATGGCGGCTGGATGCGCGCTGGCCTGATGATATCATCATTTGCCGTGAAACCGGAGATATGACAGACGCGGCGGTGTTTGAACAAGGTAAAGGAGTGTTTGATGGGCGCTGGCTTATTAATTATCCGGCATCTGTTCGGGTGGAGCCATTAGGAGCGCACCGTTTTGCCGCCCTTAAACGCGCATATCCGGATGATATTAGCCTTAGTCAGGCTATGCCAAGGGCATTTTGGTCAATGCCTGTGCTGATTAGTGCTAAAAATAAGAATCTGCAAGATCATGGTCGTCTTCTACTTGACGATGGCGCTCTCGTCCCCCATTTAATGAGTAGAGATAACCGAGCCAATATGGAAGCTCATCCGGATATGGCTTATCAGAGACTCCCCGATGTACCTCTCGCGTCGTTCATTGGGGGTTGGAACGGATCAGAATGATAGCATTGTGATCCGGAACGGAATTACGAAAGGCTTACCCAAGTGAACAACATGGCTCGGAATATTATTTTATGGCTGATCATTGGTGTGGTCATGCTGGCGCTGTTTAATATGTTTCAACAGGGCAGCGGCAACCGATCTGCTAATATCCCGTTTTCCGATTTTGTCATTCAGGTAGAGTCTGGCGATATGCGTGAGGTGACGATTGAGGGAAGTAACCTTTACGGCGTCACGAATAATAATATCCCTATTTCCAGTTATATGCCCGAAGACAGTGATATTGTTGAGATTCTGCGTGACAATAATGTTCGTATCGTGGCTCGTCCTGATACCAGCAACTCCCCCGGATTCTTATCCCTATTGCTAAGCTGGTTTCCCATGCTGTTGTTTATCGGTGTGTGGATATTCTTTATGCGCCAGATGCAAGGTGGTGGGCGAAATGGAGCTATGGGCTTTGGGAAATCTCGCGCGAAATTGCTCACCGAACATCATGGCCGGGTGACTTTTGATGATGTTGCCGGAATTGATGAGGCTAAAACAGAACTCGAAGAAGTGGTTGAGTTTCTGCGTGACCCATCACGGTTTCAGAGACTTGGCGGAAAAATCCCCAAAGGTGTCTTGTTGGTAGGCCCTCCCGGTACAGGTAAAACCCTTTTGGCGCGTGCGATTGCTGGTGAGGCAAATGTTCCCTTCTTTACCATTTCAGGGTCAGATTTCGTGGAAATGTTTGTTGGTGTTGGTGCCAGCCGTGTTCGGGATATGTTTGAGCAGGGCAAGAAAAACGCCCCTTGCATTATCTTTATTGATGAAATTGACGCCGTAGGCCGCCATCGCGGCGCCGGGCTTGGCGGCGGTAATGATGAGCGTGAACAGACCTTGAATCAGATGCTGGTGGAAATGGATGGTTTTGAGGCTAACGAAGGCGTTATTCTGATCGCCGCCACCAACCGACCAGATGTTCTTGATCCGGCACTTCTGCGACCGGGACGTTTTGACCGTCAGGTGGTCGTGCCAAATCCAGATGTATTAGGGCGTGAGAAAATCCTCAAAGTTCATATGCGGAAAGTGCCTTTGGCTAATGATGTTGAGCCGCGCATTATCGCTCGCGGAACACCTGGATTTTCTGGGGCAGACCTTGCTAATCTTGTCAACGAAGCCGCGCTTCAGGCGGCCCGAAAAAACCGCCGCACCGTTTCTATGGCAGAGTTTGAAGAAGCCAAGGATAAAGTCATGATGGGGGCGGAGCGCCGTTCCATGGTTATGACAGATCAGGAAAAGAAACTTACCGCTTATCATGAGGCTGGGCACGCGGTGGTGGCGTTGCATCAACCTGCCTCTGATCCTATTCACAAGGCAACGATTATCCCTCGTGGCCGCGCGCTTGGTATGGTGATGCGCTTGCCCGAAGGTGATAGGGTCTCTATGGCGCGTGATCGGCTTTTCGCCGATTTGCGGGTGGCTTGTGGGGGGCGTATTGCCGAAGAAATGATTTTCGGCGCGGATAAAGTCACGACCGGGGCATCTAGCGATATTCGCATGGTGTCTGATATGGCACGTCGCATGGTGACAGAATGGGGTTTGTCAGAGAAATTAGGCTTTCTCGCCTATTCCGCCGATGAGCAAGAGGTTTTTCTTGGGCGTTCAGTCTCACAGCAGAAAAATATCTCTGATGATACCGCCGCCACGATTGATCAAGAAATCAGAACTATTTCCGATAGTGCCTATAAAGATGCCGAAAAGGTACTGAAAAAGCATAAAGATGAGTTAGAGCGCGTGGCACAGGCTCTCTTGGAATATGAAACCCTTTCGGGTGATGAAATTAAAATTATCTCCGAAGGTGGCTCAATTGCCAGAAAAGACGATGCCGATGATGTGCCAGAAACTCCGCGTACGAAATCCCGCACGGGTATTCCCGGTGGTCGGCGCAAATCCAGCCCATCACCGAAAGCGGAACCATCCGGTGACGAAGCCGTTTGATCATCCTAATGTGATGATACCGCGACGCCAAAGCCGTCTAACCGCGCCTCTCTTTGCCGATGATCAGCGTCTTGGTGGTGAGGCTCGGTGTTGGTGGCGTCCGGTGGGGTTAGCGCCAATGGCAAGCGGATGTGATCATCTTTATCCGTTATCTAATACCGGCCTTGGCTTTGCCGCGCTTGATATTCTTGAGCGCCGAGGTCATGATTTTACTATTTCCAGAATATCCCCAGATCAGATCATGTCGTCGGCGCGTGAAGCCGGGGCAGATGCCGCATATCTGGCAGAACAGCAATGGCACCATCTCACTGCTCCGCGGCCAGATTTTGCCGGTCTATCCATGGATCACTATCGCATCATGGGGATCATCAATACCACACCAGACAGTTTTTCAGATGGCGGTGATCATTTTGATGCTAATACCGCTATTGCTTGTGGGATGGCTATGGCGGATGCCGGGGCTGATATTCTTGATATTGGCGGCGAATCCACTCGACCTGGGGCTAAGCAGGTTAGCCATGGTGAAGAAACGATGCGAATTCTGCCTGTGATTTCGCATCTCAGCTCAGCAGGCCATACGGTTTCTGCGGATACCAGACACACACAAGTGATGGGTGAGGCGCTGGATGCCGGAGCAATGATCATCAATGATGTTGGCGGATTGCGCGACAAAGGCGCCGATGCGCTTGCCGCAAGCCGGGCTTGCCCCGTGGTCATCATGCATATGCAGGGCCAACCGGGAGATATGCAGGATAATCCAAGTTATGATTTTGTTGCCGCGGATGTTTATGATTGGCTAGAGAGCCGCATTGCCACTGTGACCGCCGCCGGAGTGCCGAGGTCGCATATCGCGGTGGATATCGGTTTTGGCTTTGGGAAAACGCCGCACCACAATATGACGCTAATGGCTTGGCTATCGCTTTTTCATGGTCTTGGGGTGCCTCTGATGCTTGGGGTCAGCCGAAAGTCGAGCATTTCTTATTTCTCAAACGCTGGAAAAGCCAAAGACCGTTTGCCCGGATCATTGGCTTTAGCCACGCTTGGTTACGCGCAAGGTGTACAAATGTTTCGGGTTCATGATGTTGCCGAAACAGCACAGGCATTGGCGTTAGCAGAAGCGATGCGCCGCCCAGATCAGGATTAACGGGATATGGGCAAAACCTGATCCGCGTGATAAGATGTGTTTTCCGCGTTGTCGCATCACATAAAGGAGTCACCGTGGCGCGTTATTTTGGTACCGATGGGGTGCGGGCAACCATTAATACTGGCCCGATGACAGCAGAAAATATCGTTCGGTTGGCGCTTGCCGCTGGTCGGTATTTTATGTCTCAACAGCATGGTTCCGCACGCCAGCGTCCACTGGTTGTGATTGGCAAAGATACACGGCTATCCGGCTATATGGTTGAGGCCGCGTTGCAGGCTGGATTTGCCTCTATTGGAATGGATACGAGATTGCTAGGGCCATTGCCAACCCCTGCGGTGGCACATTTGACTCGCACCTTGAGGGCCGATTTAGGTGTCATGATATCCGCTAGTCATAACCCTCACCATGATAACGGCATAAAATTGTTTGGCCCGGATGGGTTCAAATTGCCTGATCATGTTGAGGATGATATCGCGGCGATTATGGGTGAGCATATCCCCTTAGCGGCTCCCCAAGATTTAGGACGCGCCCGCCGAATGCTTGATGGCTTGGGCCGATATGTTGAACAGGTAAAAACGGCAATCCCGCGCCAATTACGGCTTGGCGGGCTGAAGGTGGTGGTTGACTGCGCGAATGGCGCATCATACCGCGCGGCCCCTGATGTCTTGTTTGAATTAGGGGCTGAGGTTATCCCCATGGCGGTTGACCCTGATGGTTTCAATATTAATCAGAATTGCGGGGCTGTTCATCCCTTGACGATGGCTGAGGCGGTGGTTGCCCATCAAGCTGATGTCGGTCTTTCGCTGGATGGGGATGCTGATCGTCTGATCATGGCAGATGAGAAAGGGAAGCTGATCAATGGTGATCAGTGCCTTGCTGTTATCGCCGATCTGATGGTTAGGCGAGGCCAGTTAAGAGGAAAACAAGTCGTTGGCACATTAATGACCAATCATGGGCTTGGCCTATATTTGGCTGAGCGTGAAATATCATTGATACGCACCCAAGTCGGTGATCGCTATATTCTTGATGCGTTGCGCCAGAAAGATTTGAATCTTGGTGGTGAGCCATCAGGCCATATCTTGATGACGGATTTTGCAACCTCTGGTGATGGGTTGATGACTGGGCTTGTCATGTTGTCGGCGTTGGTGGAATCGGGAAAACCAGCCAGCGCATCGTTGCAATGTTTTACCGATACTCCGCAGGTTTTAGTTAATATCAAAGCTGACCATCATGACCAAATGGCGCGCGCTATGGCAGATCAATCGGTGATATCCGCTATCGCTGAGGCTGAAGCCGTGCTTGGTGATCATGGCCGTGTTGTTATTCGTCCGTCTGGCACTGAGCCACTGTTGCGGATCATGGTTGAGGCGACAGAGGCAAGCGCCATGCAGACATGGGCAGACACCTTAAAAGAGGTGGTGGAGAAAGCCCTTACAGCATCATGACTATGGTGGATATCAGGTTTGCCAGCAGGAAAATCGTTGCAGATCAGCTTGAGGTAAGGTAGTCCATATTGGTAATCACGAAGACATTTCCCCGGATTGGATCATGGTCAGCAAAACAAGCATAAACGCGACACTGCTTCCGAATGGATTGGGTGATGTTCTGCCGGATGAAACCATCAGGCGGCGGCATATCATAAACTCGATCATGGATAGTTTTGACCGCTTTGGCTATGCTGATGTAAGCCCGCCTCTGGTGGAGTATGAAGATACGCTATTAGCGGATGGGCCGGGGGCGGCCTTGGCTGATAACACCTTCCGCTTAATGGACCCGGTGACGCGGCGAATGTTGGCCCTGCGCTCAGATATGACGGCACAGATTGCACGCATCGCGACTAGCCGTATGGGGCATATTCCGCGTCCGTTGCGGCTGTCTTATCATGGTCATGTGATGCGGATTAATCCTGATCCTGTTAATCCCGAACGCCAACTGGTTCAGATCGGCGCAGAGCTTATCGGTGCCACAACCATCCATCACGACGCTGAGGTGGCGACCATCGCGCTAGAGAGTCTGTCTCGCGCGGGCATTAATGAGCTTTCTATGGATCTCAATGTGCCGCGTCTATTGGATGTTCTGCTGGATGATACCTCTAGTGATGCCTCTAGTGATAACACTTCTGATGATGACGCCGCGCTTCAGCCCTTGCGTGAGGCGGTTTCCCGCAAGGATAGTAAAGCTGCCGCAGGTCTTACCCATACTCAAGCCAAGTTTATTCAAATGTTGCTGGAATTGCCGTTGAACACCATGGCGGATGCCACCAAGATGCTGCAAGATTTACCGTCTGATATTCCAGTTCTGGCAAAGACGATGCTTGGTGAATTGGCTGAACTTGCCGCCGCGATTGCCGCCGCCATGCCAAATGTTTCCCTTACCATTGACCCGT
>CBFIDH010000018.1:0-39495 GCA_965661405.1 Puniceispirillales bacterium (SeqCode) | reverse complement strand
CATAATCACTATTTTTATTAGGTTTTCCTTGACAGCACTTGTTGCTATCCCCATATACGCTCTAACCCAGTGTTGGCACTGTCGGGCTTAGAGTGCTAAATCCGTTCAACCGACACTAACATGGCAATATTACTACAAGGAGAATAGGCATGAAATTCAGGCCGCTTCACGATCGCGTTCTGGTTGAACGCATTGAGCAGGAAAACAAAACTGCTGGCGGGATTATCATTCCCGATACGGCAAAAGAAAAGCCTATGCAGGGCAAAGTCAAGGCTGTCGGTTCTGGCAACCGTGATGAAACCGGTAAGCTGGTTCCATTGGATGTTAAGTCAGGTGATAGTGTTCTGTTCGGAAAGTATTCCGGCACAGAAGTCAAGATTGACGGCACCGAATATCTGATCATGCGTGAATCAGACATTCTTGGTGTTATGAACTAATCCTGATACCCCCTAATCCTAAGATTTAATTCTGCAGAAAGACATGAAAGGTTAAAACCATGGCTGCTAAAGATGTAAAATTCGGCGCAGATGCCCGTCAGAAAATGATGAAGGGCGTTGATATTCTGGCCAACGCTGTCAAGGTGACCCTCGGCCCAAAAGGTCGTAACGTTGTTCTTGACAAATCATTTGGCGCTCCGCGCATTACCAAAGATGGTGTGACGGTTGCCAAAGATATTGAACTGAAAGACAAGTTTGAAAATATGGGCGCCCAGATGGTGCGTGAAGTGGCATCAAAAGCCAATGATATGGCAGGCGACGGCACAACAACCGCAACCGTTTTGGCACAGTCCATTGCCCAAGAAGGTGCCAAGGCTGTTGCCGCTGGCATGAACCCAATGGATCTCAAGCGCGGTATTGATCTCGCGGTTGAAAAGATTGTTGAAAACCTAAAGAAGCAATCCAAGAAAATCTCCACGACTGCTGAAGTGGCACAGGTTGGTACCATCTCAGCCAATGGTGAAGGCGAAATCGGTCAGATGATCGCTAAAGCTATGGAACGTGTTGGTAACGAAGGCGTCATCACGGTAGAAGAGGCCAAGAGCCTTGAAACCGAACTTGATGTCGTTGAAGGTATGCAGTTTGACCGTGGTTATCTCTCACCATATTTCATTACCGATGGCGAGAAGATGAAAGCAGAAATGGAAAGCCCATATATTCTGATTCACGAGAAAAAACTCACCAATCTGCAAGATATGCTTCCTATCCTTGAAAAGGTTGTGCAGTCAGGCAAGCCATTGTTGATCATCGCTGAAGATATCGAAGGTGAGGCCTTGGCCACTCTGGTTGTGAACCGTCTGCGCGCTGGCCTCAAGGTTGCCGCGGTTAAGGCACCGGGCTTTGGTGACCGCCGCAAAGCTATGCTCGAAGATATCGCTATCCTGACCAATGGTACGGTGATTTCTGAAGATGTTGGCATTTCTCTTGATGCCGTGACCCTTGATATGCTCGGCACAGCCAAGCGTGTTGAGATCACCAAAGAAAACACAACCATCGTTGACGGTGCTGGCAAGAGAAAAGACATCGAGGCACGTTGCAACCAGATCCGCGCTCAAGCCGAAGAAACCAGTTCTGACTATGATCGTGAAAAACTGCAAGAGCGTCTGGCCAAATTGGCTGGCGGTGTTGCCGTGATCAAGGTTGGCGGTGCAACCGAAGTTGAAGTGAAAGAGCGTAAAGACCGTGTTGACGATGCGATGCACGCGACTCGCGCCGCTGTCGAAGAAGGCATTGTCCCAGGTGGCGGTGCTGCTCTGGTAAAGGCTATGCGTGTACTGGATAAACTGACAGGTGATAATGATGACCAGAATGTTGGCATCAATATTGTCCGCCGCGCTATTCAGTCCCCTGCTCGCCAGATTGCTGATAACGCCGGTGCTGATGGTGCGGTGATTGTTGGTAAGCTGGTTGAAGACAAGTCAGATACCAATGGTTACAACGCCCAGACAGGTAAGTTTGAAAACCTGATCAAGGCTGGTGTGATTGACCCAACTAAAGTCGTTCGTTCTGCTATCCAGAACGCGGCATCGGTTGCTGGTCTTCTGATCACCACCGAAGCCATGGTCAGCGAATTGCCTGAGCCAAAAGCTCCTGCAGGGCCAGCCCCTGATATGGGCGGCATGGGCGGTATGGGCGGCATGGGATTCTAATCCTGCCAACCCTATTCAAAACGCTAACGAAAAGCCGGAGGATTTCCTCCGGCTTTTTTAATGGCCTTTTTCGGTTTTCAGAAACTCACGCGTTTCATGGATGGCTTCCGCAAGGCCACAGCGAATAATCGGGGTACCAGCCGGAAACGCGCTGGTCAGACGTGTCGGCAGGCGATTATCCAGCATCACAAAAACCCCGCGATCGGTTTCACGCCGGATTAATCGACCAAACGCTTGACGCAGTTTCATTCGGGTCAGGCGTTCGGTCCATGCCTCACGTCCAAACATCTCTGACCGCGCTTTGAACAACATATCCGGCCGTGGCCACGGAACCCGGTCAAAGGCAATCAGCCGCAACGCTTCCCCCGGCACATCAATGCCGTCACGGATCGCGTCTGTACCAAGAAGACATGATTGCGGTTCTGACCGAAAAATCTGAATAAGGGTATTGAGGTTCATGGCATCAATATGCTGGGCGTAAAGCGGTAATCCTGCCTCAGTCAGTCGCTGGGCCAAATCCGGATAAATCGCTTTGAGACGATTAATAGCGGTAAATAACCCTAACGCGCCACCACCTGATGCCATCATTAACATAGCCATCGCCGCGCTAGTCTGGCGCGGGTCATTACGATCACAATCGGTAACGATGAAAACCCGCGCTTGCGCGGCATAATCAAATGGCGATGGCACTGATAGCATCTGTGGGGGATGATCCAAATGGCTTGCCCCGGTGAGGCGGCTAGCATTGGCCCAAGCCACCTCATCAGGCTGATCACTGTTGATATCAAGCCTGTCGGTTAGCGTAGCCGAGGTAATCACAACCCCCTTTGCTGGTGTCAGAACATGATCATGAAATGGTAGGGATGGATCAATCCAATGGCGATGGATGCCGACATCCACATCTTCCCCCATGCGGCGCGTGGCCTCCATCCAATCGACAAAACCCTCAAGGCCGCCATCACCAATCCCATCAAGCAGGTTTATCCATGCCGCCAATGGGCCAGACGCACGCCGGATTAATCCGCGCGCCGCGCTTTCCAGCCGTTGCCTAGCCTCAGTATCCAGAGTATCGCTTTCATCCGCCAGCATGGTTTTGAGACGTTCAGCAAGGCGCGTCAAGGGAATGGATATTGCCGCCAGCTCTTGCCGCATGGGGGCGATCAGTGGGGCAAGGCGCGGATCAATCGGTTCAAGTCCAGCCTCAAGACTGTAAAGGCTTTCTGGTTGATCTATGCGGTCATAGACGACTTGCCGGATATGATAGAAAAACTGCTCTAGCAATCCATCTGGTTCACCCTCGGTCAAACGCTTGCGCCAACCTGTCGCTGGCAGAACCGCCGCCGCCTGAAACGCGGCTTCGAGGTCTTGCATCGCAGGACTGCCTTCTTCCAGCAGATTGCCTAAACGCTGGCGAATTCCGCGCAGACGGCGATTGCCCCGGCGTTGGTCTTCGCCGCCTCTAATCCAGCGCCGCAGATCAGCGGCCTCTGCGCCAGTGAAAGCAGTGGAAAACGCGCTATCGGCGGCATCAAACAGATGATGCCCTTCATCAAAAACATATCGGTTGACGCTGCGTGCTTCAGGACTGCTAGCTAAGCTGTTCATCACCGCCGTAACCATCACCAGCGCATGATTAGCGATGACGATATCGCTATGCGCGGCACGCGCGCGGTTTTTTTCAACATAACATTTGCGATAATGCACACAGGCGGAATGAATACACTCACCGCGCCGATCAGAAAGCCCTTGGGTCAGCCCATAACCAAAAAGATCAGATAGCCAAGCAGGGTAATGCGCCCCTGTCATATCACCATCACCACTTGCCTCAGCCCAGCGTGCCATCAACCCCAATGCGATAGCCGAGCGCGGCGTGGCCGAGGCGGCGGTCAGCGCTTCTTCTAAGTTTAGCAGGCAAAGATAATTCTCACGCCCTTTTCTAATCACGACACGCTTCTCACGTTCATCAGCGTGATCATAAAGCCGCGCCATTTCGCTTTCGATCTGATGCTGAAGACTGCGGGTATAGGTGGAAATCCATACCGGCGCGGCGTTGGTTTCGGCCCATAGTGATGCTGGCGCCAAATATCCCACGGTCTTTCCCGTGCCTGTTCCAGCCTCAGCCATCACCAGATGTGGGCTAGCCTCATCATGCGGCGGTGTAAAGGCGTGGATCAGGCTTTCAGCATAGGCCATCTGGCCGGGGCGGATGGTTTTGCCGCGCCCTAACATATGGTTGAGGCGTTTTTGAGTGTCTTTATAATTAATCGGGTAGTTGCCAACTGGCGGGGCAGGGCCATCATCAGCGATCTCATCAAGACGTGTCCAGATCGCGGCATCACGGCTGTTGGGCGGCGCGGCTGGCGGCATGACCTCACCCAAGGCTGCCATGACCATAGGCGCCCAGCCCCAACCTCCTTGTGCCATCAGCCGGGCAAATCCGGCGGCGTGCTTTTTTTCCTCGGCAGACCAGCCAGCGATGATTTCTAGCATAGTATGGGCAAGAACAGGCATTAGCATGGTTTGATCTTCGGGATCACTGGTGCTGGCAAGGCCAAGATTGGCGGCTAGACCTGCGGCGGTAGGAACAGCAAACCTAGCGGGCCGGACAAAGGCGAAAAGTTCAAGCAAATCAAGCCCTGCCAGAGCATCTCTATGGCGTCCTAATTTATGAGCACACCAGCGCTGGTGACAGTAAAGCACCGCTTCGTGATCTAGCCTTTGGTTTGCCTCAACATGGGAAAGCTGTTCAATATCACCATCCACCCCAACCCAGATGACCTGATCAGGAAGCGGCATTATCGCGGCAAGTTGCGGAAGGGATAAGGTGGTCATAATGGTGAGATCAGCTCCATGGTAAAAATGAGAAATAGCAACACTAAGCATAGCTAAAGACAAGGCAAGGTGTCAGTATCCCTATTGACGCTGACGCCTCAACACCTTAACTATCGCTTCCAGCAACTATTTCAAACCGGAATGTCACATATCATGGAAACAATGTCTTCCTCCGCCTTTGCCGATCTTGCCAGTAACGCTAAAGCTTGGCCTTTTATTGAGGCTAAATTGCTGATTGAGCGACTGGAAAAAATGGGCGGCAATAACAATAAAGACGCCGAGGTGATTTTCGAAACAGGTTATGGGCCGTCAGGTTTGCCACATATTGGCACATTTGGTGAGGTGGTGCGCACTTCTATGGTTCGTCACGCCTATCATATGCTGACGGGAAAACCGACACGGCTGATCTGTTTTTCTGATGATATGGACGGTTTGCGCAAAGTGCCGGATAATGTCCCGAACCGTGATCTTTTGGCTGAACATTTGGGCAAACCTTTGACACAAGTGCCTGACCCTTTTGGAACCCACGCTAGTTTTGGAGAGCATAACAACGCCCGTCTTTGTGCGTTTCTGGATGGTTTCGGCTTTGAGTATGAGTTTTTTTCAGCCACCGAATGTTATCAATCTGGCCGCTTTGATGCTGCCCTTCAAAAGATACTGGAAAATTATGACAGCATCATGAAAGTGATGTTGCCAACCCTTGGCGAAGAAAGACAGGCCACTTACAGCCCATTTTTGCCTGTCTGCCCCCGCACGGGTGAGGTGTTACAGGTTCCTATCACCAAAACTGACCCGGCTAAGGGATTGATAAGCTATGTTGATCCCGGCACTGGTGAGACGATGACCACAGGCGTTGATGGCGGTAAGGTCAAATTACAGTGGAAATGTGACTGGGCGATGCGGTGGTATGCGCTAGGCATTGATTATGAGATGAGTGGCAAGGATTTGAGCGAGTCTGTCAAACTGTCATCAAAAATCACTTCGATTATGGGCGGCACGCCTCCGGCTGGGTTTTCGTATGAGCTGTTCCTTGATCAGAATGGTGAGAAAATATCAAAATCACGCGGCAATGGATTAAGCGTTGAGGAATGGCTTACCTATGGCACGGCAGAATCATTGTCCTTATTTATGTATAATCAGCCAAAGCGTGCCAAACGGCTATATTTTGATGTTGTGCCGAAAATGGTCGATGATTATTTTAGCCATCAATCCGCTTTTACTGATCAAGACGCCGCCGCCCAAATTGAAAATCCAGTTTGGCATATCCATCAGGGCGAACCGCCAAAAGCCAATATGCCAGTCAGTTTTTCGTTGCTATTAAATCTTGCAGGCGTTTGTCAGGCAGAGACCCCAGATGTGATTTGGGGCTATCTGGTGCAATATGCCCCGACGGTCAGTCCGGCATCGCATCCGGAACTGGCGCGGTTGGTGGATTATGCCGTGACTTATTATCAGGATATGATCAGACCAACTAAACACTACCGCCAGCCAACAGAGGCAGAGGCCGGATATCTTCGCCAATTAGCAAGTCAACTGGCAGATTTGCCTGATGACGCGGCAGCAGAAGATATCCAGTCTGCGGTGTTTTTAATCGGAAAAGAAGCAGGGTATGAGCCGCTACGGCAGTGGTTTTCCTGTCTTTATGAAGTGTTGTTAGGCCAGCAAGAAGGCCCACGCATGGGGTCATTTATTCGGCTTTACGGCCTATCGGCTATGCAAGATCTCTTGCATCAGGCCGCGGATGGCAAATTGGCAACACAAATGACAGGAGAGGCAGGGTGATCAGCCGTGCCGCGACAGCCCTAGCCCGACTGTTGCCAGCAGAAACTGCTCACCGTATGGCGGTTTGGGGAATGGCGCATGGCCTGACCCCGCGCCGGGGTCATCGCCAGCAACTCACACGCCTTGATCAGACTCTGATGGGGCTTCAATTTCCCAATCCGCTTGGTTTGGCGGCAGGCTTTGATAAAAACGCTGAGGCTATTAAAGGCGCGTTTCAACTAGGATTTGGTTTTACCGAGGTCGGGACGATTACCCCATTGCCCCAAGCCGGAAACGCTAAGCCGCGGGTTTTTCGTTTGGTCGCGGACGCGGCGGTCATCAATCGTTATGGGTTTAATAATCAGGGCGCAGAGGCCGCCGTTAAAAGATTACAGCAATATCGCCAGACCAAAATGACGTGGCATGGGCCGCTTGGGGTTAATATCGGTGCCAATAAAGACAGCACAGACCGTGTTGCTGATTATCATAAGGCGACGGCCATGCTATCGCCTCTTGCTGATTATGTGACGGTAAATGTATCCTCACCGAATACGCCGGGGTTGCGAGATATGCAGGCTCCGCAGATTCTAGCAGATATCATGTCAGCGGTGAGAACAGGGCTTGATCGTCCTGATCTACCAGTTTTGAACA
The DNA here is from genome assembly GCA_965661405.1 of Puniceispirillales bacterium (SeqCode). GTDB lineage: Bacteria > Pseudomonadota > Alphaproteobacteria > Puniceispirillales > UBA1172 > UBA12202. The sequence goes on along the minus strand of CBFIDH010000018.1, from coordinate 32,105 downwards.
AACTAGCCCCGGATATGGCCGAAGAAGACTTTTTTGCAGTGCTTGATCGCTTACCAGATTTCGGGGTAGCAGGAGTTATTTTAACCAATACCACGATCAGCAGACCAGATAGCTTGTCCTCACCCCATAAGGCCGAATCGGGTGGATTATCTGGTTTGCCTTTGCTTGAGGCATCGACGAGGTGGTTATCTCTGGCCCATAGGAGGCTTGGCGGTGAGGTGATGCTAATTGGTGTTGGCGGCATTGATAGTGCGGAAGCGGCTTACGCTAAGATACTGGCAGGTGCTAATCTGGTTCAGCTTTATACCGCTTTAGCCTTGCAAGGCCCCGATTTGCCAAGCCAAATTATCACTGGCCTTGATAAGTTGCTTGCCCGTGATGGGTTCAGTCATGTCAGTGATGCGGTCGGGCAGGCTAAGGATTCGGCGGAAGCCTTAGCAACAAGTGGCTGGACATCAAGATTAGCCAGATCAGCCGCCCTTAAGGGTTAAGCTTTCCAAGAGCCTGATGAAACCGTGATGGGAAAAGCATCTGCGGGCTTTGTAATTCTAGGGGGTTTTGTTGTTTTGTCTCAGGCGATAGAACGCGGCAGGCCAGAACAGCAATAATACGGATAACAGAGCTGATGCTCTCATCACCTTGATGGGCTAGGTAAATCTTTTGGCAAAGTTCATCAAGGGTCAGCCCTTCTTCACGCGCTAACTCATCTAATATATTCCAGATTTCCTGTTCCAGCATAAGCGTTGTCCGGCGCTTATCAATGGTGACATTGCGCTTAATTTTTGTGACTGGTGTTGGAGAGTTTTCGGTCATGATATCTGATGCCAGGTAAGAAAGTGGTTCGTTTAAGGGTGGTTCCTATGCTTTTTTTTACTCTGTCCGATCCGGCAAAGTCTTTTGCAACTGGCTACTATCTATATGGCTATGTTATTACCTAAAAACAGATCACCACGTTAGCACTTAAGAGTGAATTAGTCACCTGCTTTGCCTAGGTCATGACAATAGGCTGATGTTTGAGACAAAAAATCACGCTCTATCTTGACGACAGGCGGCGGATGCGCTAGTTAACGCCATCTATTACTAATACGAAGATCATGTTGGCCAGAAAGCCATAATACTATTTGAGGAGTACGATATGTCCCGTCGTTGTGAATTGACAGGTAAGGGTGTGATGTCAGGTAATAATGTCAGCCATGCCAATAACCGTACCCGTCGCCGGTTTCTGCCAAACCTTCAAAACTCATCAATGGTCAGCGATGCGCTGGGCAAGTCGGTATCTTTCCGGGTTTCTACCAATGCTATCCGCACGGTTGAAAAATCAGGTGGAATTGATTCTTATTTGCTTTCCACTAAGGACGAAAACCTTAGCCTAAACGCCACTCGCGTTAAGCGTGCCATTAAGGCCGCTCTTGCAAGCAACTAGACTTATCCGTTTTTTAATGTGATGTGATTAGGCGACGCGACGTCCTCGTCCGCGCTTTTGCTTGCTGTCTTCATCAAACAAATCGGCTAATTGTGTGGTGACGGCACCGCCAAGCTGGTCAACATCCGTGATGGTTACCGCACGCTCATAATAGCGGGTAACATCATGACCAATCCCAATTGCCAGCAACTGAACAGGTGAGCGCGTCTCAATATACTGTATCACCTGCCTAAGATGGCGTTCCAGATAATTGCCTGGATTGACCGACAGGGTCGAATCGTCAACCGGGGCGCCATCCGAGATGACCATCAGAATCCGGCGTTCTTCACGCCGCGCGATCAGCCGATTATGCGCCCATAATAAGGCTTCACCGTCGATATTCTCTTTCAGCAAGCCTTCTCTTAGCATCAGGCCAAGGGATTTCCGCGCCCGCCGCATGGGGGCATCTGCCGATTTATAGATGATATGCCGCAAATCATTTAACCGCCCCGGATAGGTTGGCTTTCCGGCAAGTTGCCATGCTTCACGCGACTGTCCGCCTTTCCAAGCGCGAGTCGTAAAGCCAAGAATCTCCACCTTAACGCCGCAACGCTCAAGGGTTCTGGCCAGAATATCTGCCGCCGCCGCCGCGATCGTAATTGGTCGTCCACGCATTGAGCCGGAATTATCAATAAGCAGGGTGACAACGGTATCGCGAAAAGTAATCTCGGATTCCATCTTAAAAGAAAGGGGATGCGTAGGTTGTGTCACTACCCGTGATAATTTGCCGGCGTCCAAAATGCCTTCTTCAAGATCAAAATTCCAACTTCGGTTCTGATGCGCCATCAATTTACGCGGTAAGCGGTTTGCAAGTTTTCCGATCACGCCGTGCAAATGTTCTAATTGTTTATCAAGCAACTGGCGCAAGCGCGTCAATTCGTCAGAATCGCAAAGATCATTGGCGTCCACCACCTCATCATAGGCTTCGGTAAAGATGCGGTAATACTCGGCTTCACCACGCGCATCGGGGGCGTTTTGGTTTTGTTCACCTGAAGGCTGTTCCCCATCGGTTAGGGCGCTATCACCATCTTCATCGGCGCTATCGCCATCACCTTCGCTGGCTTCCATGCTGGCGGCCTCACCGGGCTGTTCAACACCTTCACCGCTTTCGCTATCATCACCTTCCCCTTGTTGGTCAGGGTTTTGCTCATCACCAGATTCGCTGTCTGGAGCGTCATCATTATTATCATCATCACTAGGATCAACCGGATCACCAAGATCGGTTTCCAAGGCGCCGATTAATTCCCGGCTTAGCTCTGCATAGGATTTTTGATCATGAATGTTTTCGCTAAGCTTCTCTATCAAATCCCCCGCGCGCTTTTCGATCCATGGCCTCCAGAGATCGATCGACATAGCCACACTTTTTGGCGGCTTAGCACCAGTCAAAGCCTCTCTCACCAAGAGACTTGCGACATTTGCAATGGTCTGGGATTGGTCATCACTATCTGTGGGGCCGGGTGGTGGAAGGGTGGTTTGGGCAAACCGCGCTTCGGTATTGGTGTTCAGATTCTTTGCCACGCCAGCCATGTTATTGGCGCCAATAGCCTCAACCCGTGATCGCTCCACGGCGTCAAAAATAGTCCTAGCTTGAGCCACAACAGGGGCCTTTGCTTGATGGATGGTCTCGTTATGATGGGCCAGCCATAGCGCTGCGCTATCGGCGGCGCCGCGCAAATTGGCATCTGGCCTACCTGTGGCTTCCTTGCTAACCGTTCCATCGGTGGTTAGCCGCATATCATCTTTAGTCGGGGCAGGAAGACGGATTTCTGTGGGGGAAATGACCGTTTGGTTGCCACTAAAGCGCACCGCGTGCTGTGTTCCGCCAGCCAGCGCACGCAAGCAGGCAGAAGTAGAACGAAGGAACGGATTGTCTTGATCGTTTGCCATCAGCCGTTACGATCAGCTAGCCGCAAGTGCCAAATCAGGGTTTAGCTCCTCGCCAAAACACCTCTGATAATATTCAGCAACAATCGGCCGCTCCATTTCATCACATTTGTTGAGGAAAGACAGACGGAAGGCCAGTTTCATATCACCGAGAATCTGGGTGTTTTCAGCCCATGTGATCACGGTTCGCGGTGACATGACCGTGGAAATATCACCAGCGATAAAGCCTTTTCGTGTTAAGTCTGCTAACCTGATCATCGCATCAGCGGTATCTTTTTCTAGCGGATGATTAGCGGCTTTTGCCTTTTTCATGATGATATTGCATTCGATATCATGTGGCAGATAATTGAGCGTTGAGACAATCGACCAGCGGTCCATCTGGCCCTGATTGATCTGTTGGGTGCCATGATAAAGGCCAGTGGTATCACCAAGACCGATGGTGTTCGCAGTAGCAAACAAACGGAATCCTGAATGTGGGCGGATGACACGATTGGTATCCAGCAAGGTCAGTTTGCCTTCCACCTCAAGCACGCGCTGAATGACAAACATGACATCCGCACGACCCGCGTCATATTCATCAAACACCAGTGCCACAGGATTCTGAAGCGCCCATGGCAAGATACCTTCGCGAAACTCGGTGACTTGTTTGCCGTCTCTAAGCACAATGCTGTCTTTGCCGATCAAATCAATCCGGCTGATATGGCTGTCGAGATTAACCCGAATACAAGGCCAGTTTAGTCGGGCGGCGACCTGTTCAATATGGGTGGATTTCCCGGTGCCGTGATATCCTTGAATCATCACCCGGCGGTTATAGGCAAAACCAGCCAGAATCGCCAAGGTGGTATCCTGATCAAAAACATAATTATCATCCCGATCAGGAACATATTCAGAAGGGGTGGAAAAGGCAGGCACCTGCATATCAATATCCAAATTGAAAATGTCACGAGCCGAAATGGTGGTATCTGTTTCACTCAAGCTATGGGCAGGCGGGCGGTTCGGGCTATCAGGAGATGTAGACATTGGTATTCCTCATGGTTATCGGGCGGTTTTAACTGAACTGGGGCAAGAAATCAAATGGCCCAAGCAACGCAAAGTTGATTTATTCTGCTTTGTGATAAGCCTTTTCAAGTATGGCAAAAGCCTGATTGATAGATTTGAGCTTTTCTTCGGCTATGCGTGACCCGCCATTTGCGTCTGGGTGATGTTTTTTTACTAGGGTTTTGTATTGTTGTTTTATCGCAAGCCATTTTGCCCCCGGCGCCATTTCCAGCTCATTCCATGCGTCCCTTTCTTCTTTGGGGATAGGATCATGCCGGGGCTTGGCGGCGGCGTGTTCACTAAAGATACCTAATGGATCATTGATACGGGCATGAAAGTTGTCATGTTTTGCGTTAGTGCCAAAATGCCATGACGGGCGCTCCCATGTGGTTGCCCGCCGAATGCTTTGATCAATGGCATCCTCGTCCATATCGGCAAAATAATTCCATTGCTTATTATATTCGCGAACATGATCAAGGCAGAACCAGATATAGTCGCGCAATTCATCACGATTGCGCGGCGCAGGGTAAAGCCCTTCTTCCTTGCAACTATCATGTTCACAGCACCGCGGCTGGGCTTTGCTACCACGCAAGGAGGAGAGAGCAGAGGTTGAAACATATGCCTTTTTCATGGTGCTATACTATAATCTCAACGCCTAGGTGTGCAACCGTTTGCCTGTTCTAAAGGCAAACAGCAAAAGCATCACAGGTTATGTTATCATCGGTGATAAGAATTAACATATGTCAGGAACTTCACATGACCAGAGCTGAACGCATCAAAGATTGCCTCACAAGCCATTTTCAACCGACCCAGATTGAGGTTATTGACGAATCCGAAGCTCATCATGGTCATGCTGGTTGGCGTGAAGGTGGCGGCACACATATCGCGGTTAGTATCGCTGCCCATGGTCTAGAAGGTCTATCAAGAATAGCCGCCCACCGCGCTATTTATAATGCCTTGGGTGATGAATTGGCAGATGGGCTTCATGCGTTGCGGATCACCATCCTATGATAGCTTTGTCTTTGGCGGCGTAGGAATTGTTAAGGTTTATCAGATTTGGTTGGAATACCATTTGGCCATAATCTGGTGATAACAGGGCTATCTTCATCATAACCAACGCATGAATTGATCAGTCCGATATAAGAATCGCTATTGGACATATCCATATCACCTGTGGCGTCATCACGCTTGCGCCGGGCTTCCTCGCCATAATAGGTTTGCATGACAACCGTGGCAACAGGCCCCATTAATTCCGTGATATGAGTACATCCCTGCCTGCCGCCGATAGCGTGTCTGACTTTGTTTCGCCAACCGCTGGCAATCCGCAATCCTATCAATTGATCAAAGACGTCATTGGCAGTAGGGCAAATGTGATAAGGCCCGGCAATGGTGGTGGCCTCGGCTTCACGAACTTCGAGATTGTCATCAACGGCGATTCTAACCTGCATATGGTGGATGGCATCCCCCGGATTAATAAAACCATGATCGACACTTGGAAAACCATAGGTCTTGGTATCTTTTAACTCTGCCTCAACTTCGATGAGCCCGTCATCCCTGACAAAGCCATCAAGGGTAATGCTGCGGCGGTGGAGGTGTTGGCGTGATGTGGTCGCGGTCATCTGTTGTATCCTTGGTCTTTGTGATAGCTATGGTGTCATGATTTATCTGAAGGTGTCGCTGGCATGATCTCTGGCCACAGGCGGATGCGTTCAATCGTGTTGCGGTGACGCCGCAGAATCCGAAAGCGAATATTGTAGAAACGAAATTCCTGTCCCGGCACTGGGATGGTGCGGGTTTCGTTCAAAATCAATCCAGCGACTGTCGTGGCATCATCATCAGGCAGATTAAACCCTAACCCACGATTGATATCACGGATGGTTGTTCGGCCTTCAATAATCCATGATCCATCATCTTGTGGCCAAGTGCCTGTCATGGTTTCGTCATGTTCATCATCAATTTCCCCGACGATTTCTTCCAAAATATCCTCAAGGGTTACGATGCCTCGGAAATCACCATATTCATCAACGACAACGGCGAAATGCTCGCGCCTGTTCCGAAACGCTTGCAACTGGTTCAGTAGAGGTGTGGTTTCGGGAACAAAATAAGGCTCTGCAATAATGTCGGTGATGGCAATGACCTCCGGCTCTTTGTGTGACGCGGCGTTGCCCATGGCCCTTAACATTGCCTTAACATGAAGCACGCCGATAATGTTATCCTGCTTGCCAGAATAGACGGGGTGGCGTGTATAGGGCGATGCCATGACCTGCATAAACACTTCGTTAATATCTTGACTGGCGTCAATCATGGCAACCGACGCGCGATGCATCATCACTTCATCAACGCTAACCTCACCTAGATCAAGGACGCTGGCTAACATGGCGCTTTGTTCTTTTGCTTCGGCGTCAGAATTGCTGGCGTGAATTTCAATCATCCCGCGTAGCTCTTCTTCACGATTAGCGGCGGCGTCACTATTTTCTTTGCCAATCATGACATTAACAATCCAGCGCAGGCTTAAGCTAAACGGCTTGAGCAGAAGAACAATTATTGCCACGGGGCGCGACACTTTAAGCGCAAAATCATCAGCATGGTTAATCGCATAGGTTTTTGGGATCACCTCAGCAAACAGCACCAAAATAACGGTCATGATGATGGTCGCCAGAAAAACCCCGGATTCGCCCAGCAGAGTGATCATCATGCTGGTGGCAAGAGAGGTGGCAAGCACATTAACAAGATTGTTACCAATCAGCAGGCTACTAATCAGAATATCACGGTGTTCGCGCAATTTTTCAAAAGCAGAGGCGCGGTCATTACCTTTGGCGGCAAGGGAACGCATTCGCGCTTCAGAAGCCGCGGTCAGCGCTGTTTCTGAACTTGAAAAAAACGCTGAGGCAACAAGGAGAATAATAATAACTCCTACGATCAAAAAAATGGTTAACATTGTCATGATAAGGCCTCGTCCATATTTGCTGCCGCCAACACCGCGGCAATATCTTTTGGTTTTACGCCTTTTTCCACAAAAGCATCTCCAATGGCCCGCACCAAGACCAGCACCAGTTGTCCGGATTGGGCTTTTTTATCTTTTGCCATATGACCGATCAACCGATCAATATCTGCTTCTGCCATATCAGCAGGCAAGCCGCACCGCCAATTGGCTAGGCCCATGGCCTCCAGATGTTTTGCCACACGGTGACAAGATTGACCATCAATAAACCCTAACCGCCGCGACAAAGCAAAAGCATGACCAAGGCCCGCGGCCACGGCCTCACCATGAAGAAGGCGGCCATCATATCCAGCTTCAGCCTCAAAAGCGTGGGCAAAGGTATGCCCTAGATTAAGCAAAGCCCGAACGCCAGCCTCGGTTTCATCTTTGGCAACGATATCGGCTTTTGCCTGACAGCATCGGCGAATAGCCTCAACCAGCAGATCAGGATCGCGCTTTAACACCGCCGCCCCATGTTCCTCTAGCCAGTTAAAAAATGCGGCATGACCAAGCAGACCGTATTTGACCACTTCGGCATATCCTGCGCGCATTTCACGATCTGGCAGAGTGGATAGGCAATCGGTATCAATCAGCACGGCGCGAGGTTGATGAAATGCCCCAACCAGATTTTTCCCCGCCCTAGCATTAAGACCTGTCTTGCCGCCAACAGAGCTATCAACCTGTGCCAAAAGCGTCGTTGGTATCTGAATATAGTCAAGGCCGCGCAATAGACTGGCGGCCATAAATCCTGCCAGATCACCAATCACCCCACCTCCCAATGCAATGATAACAGTCTGGCGGGTAATGCCATGATCAAGAACCTGTTCCATCAGGTCGGTGTAACGGGAAAAGGATTTCGCCGCTTCACCGCCTGAGGTAATGACGCAATGACATTCCGTGACACGTCCTAGGGCTGTTTCCAGTTGTTCTAGCCATGGCTTTTCTACCGCCTCATCAGCGATAATCACCACCTGCCGACCAGATATCATCGGCTTCAACAGATGATCCGCCTTTATGATAACGCCGCCGCCGATAGTAATATCATAACGTCGTTGTCCCAATTCTACTGGTACAGTAACAAAATCATCGGTGTCATCAGGAACGCGGGTCATACGGTTTGTCCTTGTGGGGTTGCAGTAAGATGCGCATCAAGGGCTGTCAGAACCTTCTCAACAGATTCTGGTATCTCAAGATCGTCAGTATTCACCACCAGATTAGCCTTTTTATAAAAAGGATCACGCTGGGCTGATAATGCTGTCAAGACTTCCAGTGGATCACGGTCTTTTAATAAAGGTCGGCTGGCAAAATTGCTGATCCGGCTTACCAGTGTTTCTGGTGTCGCCTGCAACCATATCGAAAACCCGTTTTCTAGTATAGCGGCGTGACAATCAGGTTGAACAAAGGCGCCGCCACCAACTGAAATGACCTGAATTGGCTTTTCCGTCAGCAGAGTATTAATTTCACGCAGCTCCAATTCACGAAACTTTTCTTCACCATAAAGTTCAAAAATATCCACGATGCTGATGCCAGCAACCTTTTCTATCTTTTTGTCACTATCAACAAAATCAAGGCCCAATTGCTGTGCAACAAGACGGCCAACATTGCTTTTCCCTGATCCCATATGCCCCACCAGAACCAAACTCTGATGCAGGTTATTGATGATATTATTAAGCTTTTTTTGCATTATTTCCATGATGCTTTCTCAATTATCACCAAATACATGATGGGCATTACAGATACGGTTGTGACACGACCGCGGCCCATGTGAATTTCTTTTTTGCCTCATTACCGACATAATAGCCTTATAATAGTATGCACAAGCAAAGTCAGCAATGATCAGTTGATATGAATAGATTTGATGTGGGGTAAGTGAAATATGAGGATAATCACAGCAACACCGCTCGTTATCAGGCAGATGGTTTTGATCACGGCAACAACACTTGTTTTCCCGTACAGTCAAAGTTTCGCCGAACCTGATATTGGTCTCGTTTGGCCAAACACCAAGACAACAGAAACCGTGCAAGATGCCGCTTCAAGTGATGCTCCTGTTGAGGCGTTGGATATTACGGGAAATCTTGGTGGTGACGCCTCCGGTTTGGCCGATGCAACAGAAGATGCGTTGATTTACTATCCTGATGCGCCGGTAACGGGGCAAGTGGTCACTGATGAGACACAGCCGAACGCGGCAGAAATATCGACACTCCAGCCCACAAATACGGTGAATCGCACCTCCCCTTCCGTTACTTTGAGCACTAAAGACCCAAATGCCGTCAGGCTGGCTACCATTGGTGTTGAGGCAGATGCCATTGGTGTTCTGGGCCGTACGATGTGGCAAGACAGTTCAGTGGACGATGTTATGGAAATCATGTCGCATCTTCCTGAACGCACCGCTTCTGTGACCTTGGATCACTTGCTTCGCCATGTTATCACTAGCCGCGCTATGCCGCCTCAAGGCGGAACCCAGCAGGCGGCGTCTTATCTGGCGATGCGGATGAATTGGATGGCAGATCGCGGGCTATCTGATGTGATGGCGGTGTTTGCCAGACAATTACCGCAAGATCAGATGTGGATGGAACAGGGAAAGTTTCTCATTGATCATGATCTGATCACTCGTAATGATGAGGCCGCTTGTCGCCGCGCCGAAGAATACCGCGCCATTGATGAAGACGCATTGCGGGCAGAATATTGGTCTAAAATTCAGGTCTTTTGCGCCCTCCGATCAGGTGAAGATTCTCTGGCTGGATTTCAACTTGATTTGTTAAAAGATCGCGGTGTTGATGATGCGATGTTTTATAGCCTTATTCGGGCGCGGTTGGATGGCTCACCTCCTGATACCCCTGGTGACATTAAGCCAACAGGTCTGAATATTGCCCTGATGGACTTAGAAAATATTCTGGTTACCCCTGATCTGCACCGCCAGATGCCTGTCACTTTGAGCCAAAGTCTGTCTAGCATTAGTTTTGTAAATGCCGATACCGCCTATCTGCAATATGGGATGAACTTTCATCATCGTCATCAACCGCTGACTGATCAGATGGTGGCATGGCCATTTATTCCTGAAGCGAATATTCCGGTTGCTCTTGCCATCACCCAATTTTCAGATCAAGGCTTTGGCGCGCGTGACCCTATTAACGATGCAAGCCAGCGCATTATGCTTTGGCAAAGCTTGTTGACGTTGAATGACGCAGAAGAAAAGCTCAATATCACTTTGCTGGCAATTCAACATGATTTAGATCGTATCGGCGGCGAAGCGCTAGCGGTATGGACACCGCATCTGTCGGCGGCACTGACCGATCTGACCCCAACCTCTGCTGAGGCTGGGGCCCAATATGATCACGCGGCGTTGTTGTTGGCTATTGCTGGGGCGAATATGCCAGATGAATATATCCCATCTCAACGCCAGACCGCATGGCAAGAATTAGAGGCCGCGATCATGGCCGGGGCGGTGTCGCAAGATATGCTAGAAAGCATGGATGCTCTGGACGCGGCGCCTCTGCTTGCTCGCACCGGGGTCTCGCTGACATCCTTGACTGAGCCAGATCATTTCACCCGCCGCCCACAACTGGCTGGGACAGGGGCGCGCCTTGATTATCTTGATATGGTTATGCTGGCACAACATCCCTCTCGTAATAAACCGGCAGAGGTCGTGGTCATGATTGCCGCGATTTTGGGGGATACGCCACTTCATAAGCTTGACCGTGATGACGCCGCCGCTTTGGCTGGGGCGCTATACGATGCTGGATTGGTCACAGAAAGTCGCCAATTTGCCCTAGAAATCATGCGCGGTTGGGGCGGTTATCGCGCCCGCCATATGATTGAGGAAAAGGATGCCACAGCAACCTGACAAGTCCCTGCCGGTATCGCCGCAACATCAAAAGATGATTGGTCATTATCTCGCCGCGTTAAAAGCAGAAAAACAGATCGCCGCCAATACCGCGCTATCCTATGAAACGGATTTGCTGGCGATTGCTCGTGCTTTGGAACATCGGGGAAGTAATTTTCAAGAGGTTACATCTGATGAACTGCGCGCCACTATGCCGATATGGGCAGGACATCTGGTGGCAACATCACAGGCTAGGCGAATTAGTGCAATAAAAGGAATGATGGCGTTTGCCGCCGCAGAAGATTGGCGTCAAGACAACCCGGCCCAATATCTGGATCGGCCATCATTGCCTTCACGCCTGCCTAAAAGCCTAAGCGAAGAAGATATGCTTAAGCTTATTTCAGCGTCAGAAGAGGATGATAGCGCTGAAGGCCAGATGCTATTGGCGATTATTGAAATTCTATATGCCACCGGGCTAAGGGTGAGTGAAATGACCCGACTTGAAGTGACGCCATTTAGCCAGAGGCGCCAGACGATCATTATCAAAGGAAAAGGAAATAAGGAACGCATGGTTGCGTTGACAGACACTGCACTGAACGCGGCGGAAAAATGGCTGATCATTCGTGAAGCCTCGGCCGCGGCTGTGACCTCACCTTGGCTGTTTCCGGGTAAGGGGGATGCCCCGATCAGTCGCCAGAAAGTGCATCAGTTATTAAAACGGCTGGCGCATAGGGCAGGCGTTGATGCCGATAAAGTCAGCCCACATATCTTGCGGCATTCCTTTGCTACTCATATGCTAAATCGCGGTGCGGATTTGCGTTCGCTTCAAATGCTCTTGGGACACGCTGATATTGCAACCACGGAAATCTATACCAAAACGCAAGAAAATCGTTTGATGGGATTAGTGAGAGATGCGCATCCTCTTGCCGATGAGTCGTGATCTGGGTATAATCGCCATTAGATTTAGGGAAAATGACCATGCGCCAATTTCTGGATTTTGAAAAACCCATTGCTGTTCTCGAAGGCAAGATTGAAGAATTACGCCATCTGTCCACTGAGGGTGATATTAATATCGCGGATGAGGTTGGGCGGTTGCAACAAAAGATCACCAAAGAACTAACGCAGGCATATTCTCGTCTTGGCCCGTGGGAAAAGGTTCAGGTCGCGCGTCATCCCGACCGACCCAAAGCGGCTACCATTATCGCGGAACTCTTTACCGATTTTATTCCTATGGCTGGTGATCGCAATTATCGCGAAGATCATGCTTTGTTAACAGGCATGGCCCGGTTTCGTGGTCGCCCGGTGGCGGTGATTGCAACGGAAAAGGGCTTTAACACCGAAGATCGCATCAAGCGCAATTTTGGCATGGTGCGACCTGAAGGTTATCGCAAGGCAAGACGGCTCATGGAATTAGCTGGTCGCTTTGGTCTGCCAGTGATATCGCTGGTTGATACGGCAGGGGCTTATCCCGGCCGCGGCGCCGAAGAACGCGGTCAGGCAGAAGCGATAGCCAGATCTATTCAGGCTTGTCTTAATCTTCAAACACCTCTGATTTCTGCTATTATCGGTGAGGGAGGGTCTGGCGGTGCCATCGCGCTTGCCACAGGCAATCGCGTGATCATGTTTGAACACGCTGTTTATTCAGTGATCTCACCTGAGGGTTGTGCCTCTATTCTGTGGCGCAGTTCTGACCACGCGAAAGAAGCCTCACAAGCATTGAAACTAACGGCACAAGATATGAAAAATCTTGGCGTCATTGATGCTATTGTTCCAGAACCACTGGGGGCGGCGCATCGTGACCCGGAAACCGCCATTACTAATCTTGGTGATACGATTGCCAAAGAATTAGAGGCGGTTGAGGGCATGAAACCTAAGGCTCTGATCGCTGACAGGCGTAAAAAATACCTAAAATTTGGATCAGAACACCTTTAGGCTAATATCATCACCTGCCATGTTGCCCAAAGATGGGATGGCGCCTCTGGCCTTGCTGATGGCGGAAAAATCCAATGTCTCAACAGTGACAGCAGGGGTTTCTCCTGCGTCGCTAAGCACTCTGCCCCATGGATCAACCATTAGCGCATGACCATAGGTTTGGCGGCCCCCGGCGTGGGTTCCGCATTGCGCTGGGCTAACAATAAAGACCCCATTTTCGATAGCGCGCGCCCGCATAAGGGGGTGCCAATGCGCCTCACCTGTGACTTTGGTAAAGGCGGCAGGGATGGTGATCATATCCGCGCCCGCTTGTGCTAATTGACGATAAAGATGCGGAAAACGAAGATCATAGCAGATCGTCAAGCCAAGCTTCCAGCCGCCCATATCAACTAGCGCGGCGTGATGACCATGATCAAAACTATGGGATTCACGATAAGTTTGCCCGTCATTTACCTCAACATCAAACATATGAATCTTGTCATAATGGGCGCGAATATTGCCATCAGGTTTTATCAGAAAACAGCGATTAACCATCCGGTCATTCTGATCATCAGCTCGCAATAAAAGCGAACCAACCAATAACCAGCATCCATGGGTTTTTGCTGTTTGTTGCAATATGTTGAGGCTTTGGCTGTCAGCTTCGGTCTGGCTTTTAGCAAGGAGGCTTTGGCGATTGCTTTCCATCCGTGTAGCGCATTCCGGAAGACAAATCATCTCCGCCCCTTGGCTTGCCGCCTCGGCGATCATCGGCAAGATCAGATCAAGCGTGGCGCCCTCATCGGCGAGGGCTGTGTACTGGCAATTAGCAACACGAAGGGAAAGAGTTTTAGCAGAAGTCATGGTCTTAAGGTTCCTTATTTACCCTACTCTTGCAACAACCAGAACGGAGACTTCTTTTGCTCCGCCAGCTTTTAGGCATCGCGCGGCTGACGATAGGCTGGCACCAGTTGTCAGAACATCATCAATAATCAGAACAGATGCACCCTTAATGATAGCAGAATTAGATCGCAACCGAAAGGCGCCGCGCATATTCTGATGACGCTGTTGACGTGTTTTATGACCTTGATTTTCTGTTCGTTTCGACCTGACAATCACATCAGGGCGGTATTTTGTGGCGGCAACTCCTGCTGATTTTATCGCAACCCGTGCCAGTTCAGCGGATTGGTTATATCCGCGCCCAAAATGGCGTGTCCAATGCAGAGGCAGAGGAACAATCCAGTCCGCTTGATGCAGCAGTGATGCCCCACGATTTGCCATCATTCGTCCAAGAATAGGGGTCACATCATGACGGCCGCCATATTTCAAACCAAGGATTAAGCGCTTTGACATGGCGTTGTAGCGAAGCGCCGCCATTCCCAGATCAAAATCAGGTGGCTGGGTAAGGCATCGGCCACAGCGCGATACTCCGGCGTCAAAATCAAATCCACGTCCACACTGAATACAGGCTGGTGGGGTGATACGCTTGATATGGGGCCAGCATCCACCACATATTCCAGCGGCGCTCACCAATTGATGACAACCGGGGCATTGCGGCGGAATAATCAGATTACCGATCTGTTTTAGGATATGTTGCCATGAGGTCATGTTGGTCATTATGCCACGCTAAGATTAACAAAAACCTAACGCGGAGGTATTTTCAATTCCGGCCTGTTCCTATATCGTCATGATCATGAATGAGGCAAGCATGACCAACGCTCCCCCAAAACTGATTGATGAGACGGCGCATCGGCAAAACCGTGATCGGGTGGCGGCAAGTTTTGGGGAATATAATTATATCAAGCAAGCGGTCGCAGAACGGCTGGCGGATCGGCTTGAGGTGATGCGGCAACGTTTTCCACTGGTGCTAGATGTAGGGGCTCACCACGGCGAAGTGGGTGAGGCTTTTCTCACTACTGGCAAAGTGGATAAGGTCATCAGTACAGATCCATCACCTGCTATGGCGCATCAGATTGATGCCAGATTGAAACCATTGGTGATGGATTATGAAAATAGCCATTTTGCCGAAGCGTCTTTTGATGCTGTGGTATCAGGGTTTTCCCTTCATTGGGTCAATGATTTGCCCGGATTGCTGACACGGATGCGGCGGTGGCTGAAACCTGATGGGCTTTTGTTAATTGCGCTGGCAGGCGGGGCTAGTTTGTCTGGATTGCGATCCTGTCTGGCGGAGGCAGAAAGCAATACCGCTGGCGGTCTGTCCCCACGTGTTCTGCCAATGGCGGATATTCGTGATCTTGGTGGTTTGCTTGGGCGGGCGGGCTTTGCATTGCCAGTAGCGGATAGCGATACCATCACGATCACATGGGATAATCCGCTTCAGATGATGCGCGAATTGCGTCTAATGGGCGAATCTAACGCCATGAATGGCAGGATTAACCATTGCACGCGCAAAGAAACGATCATGCAGGCCGCGACCTTATATCAACAGCGTTATGGGATGGATAACGGCAGGGTTAGTGCCGAGATTGAGATTATCACCCTGACCGCGTGGACACCTTCACCAGACCAGCAAAAGCCGTTAAAACCCGGATCAGCTCAGCATGATTTGGCAGATTTTCTGAACGCAGGTCAGGACAATAAAAAAAGCAATACCTAAAGCCAGTCTTGCAACATAGAAATTAGGGGCAGATCAGCGGGCGGCATAGGGTAGTCGCGCAATCGCGCCGCTCTCACCCATGCTATGTTCCCGCCTTCCTGATGCACAGGCTCCCCCTGCCAACGGCGGCAGGCATAGAGCAAAAGGATCAAATGATTGTCTGGATAATCATGACTGGCAAAGGCCAATGGAGCAAGGCATGAGGTGACAGTGCTAATCGCCAGTTCTTCCTCTAGCTCTCGGATAAGGGCGTCTTCCGGGGTTTCGCCAGCCTCTATCTTGCCGCCGGGAAACTCCCATAACCCGGCCATGGATTTACCTTCAGGGCGTTGCGCCAACAGCACACGGCCATCGGTATCTATCAGCGCGGCGGCACTCACCAACAGGCGAGGTTTTGATCTCCCGTCATTCATCAGCTTCGGTAATCAGCGTTGATGATGATGTATTGCTGGGTGAAATCACAAGTCCAGATCGTCGCCTTGCCTGATCCGATATTGATATTTACGCTGATATCAATACTGTCATTTTTCATATGGGCGGTAACATCGGTTTCGTCATAATCAGCCCGGCACATTCCGTTGCTGGTAATCTGAATACCGCCAATAGAAATATCCAGTTGGTCACGATCCACCATCTCACCTGATTTACCAACCGCCATGACAATGCGTCCCCAATTAGCATCTTCCCCGGCAATGGCGGTTTTGACCAGTGGCGAATTGCCAATGGCGAAACCAATGCGCCGGGCGGCGTCATCATTTTCCGCCCCATGAACATGAATGGTGATAAGCTTGCTGGCGCCTTCACCATCACGCACAATCAGGATGGCAAGCGCCCTCATCACTTCACGCAAGGCCCCAATAAAACCAGAAAGGCTTTCATCTTGGGCTGAAGATATGGGGTGATGATCCGCCGCACCAGTCGCGGCAAGAATGACGGTATCACTGGTTGAGGTGTCACCATCAACGGTGATGGCGTTAAAGCTTTCCTCATTTATGCTGTTAAGTATGTCTTGAAGAACGGCAGGCGGCAGATTTGCATCTGTTGCAATAAAACCAAGCATGGTCGCCATGTCTGGTGCAATCATCCCTGACCCTTTGGCAATGCCTGTGATCGTAATATTGGCGTCTCCGATATTGGTTTTGCGGCTGATCGCCTTGGCAAAAGTATCGGTGGTACGGATGGCATCGGCGGCGGCGTGCCATTTATCAGCATCAGCACTGGCGGCGGTAACCATTGGGGCAATATGCGGGGTGATCATATCATCTGGCAGAACCTCACCAATGACGCCAGTGGAGGCGAGCATAATCATCTCTGGCTGTGTTCCCATGGCGGTTGCCACTGCCTCAGCACAGCGGCGCGCCGCATCACGGCCAGCCGCGCCAGTAAAAGCATTGGCATTGCCCGCGTTACAAAGGATCGCGGTTGCCATTCCCCCTTGTTGGATGATCTCACGGCACCAATCCACCGGGGCAGAAGCGGTGCGAGAGCGTGTCATGACAGCCGCCACCGCCACCGGATGATCAAAACTCATCAGCATCAGATCATCACGGTTTTTGTATTTGATGCCGCTATGACCAGTGGCAATACGGACACCGGGAACAGCGATGAGATCGGCAGGGGAAGATGGAGCCAAGGGAGATATCTGCATTGCAATCGTCCTTACGCCTTTGCGTTATTGTGAGGATAGCAGTTGGTCAAGATCAAGTCGCCGAATTTTAGCCTTTTCATAAAGCTCATCAGCAATTTTTGTTGCCAATTCTGACGCCATTGCCTGACCTAGTTGATTGCCAATCTCCTCAAGTGGCGGCATTGGGATGACGCGGCGGTCTTCTACTTTGATGATATGCCAGCCGAAATTGGTTTGCACAGGTTCTGGGGAAACCGCCCCGATCTCAAGGCTAAAGCTGGCATCGGCAAAGCTTGGTACCATATCACCGCGCTGAAAAAACCCTAAATCGCCACCATTTGGCCCAGATGGGCCAATGGACAGTGCCTTTGCCAAGTCTTCAAAACTCTCACCTTCGGTCAAGCGGCGGATGATATCCTCGGCTTCGGTTTCGGTATTGACCAAAATATGTCTGGCGCGGGTTTCTGTGCGGCTGTCTTCATCTGCTGTGATCTCATTATAACGTGCTTCGATCATCTCATCAGTGATCCGGTTTTGAACTTCGATGGTCAGCCAAGCCTCCGCCAGCACGCGATCATAGGCGCGTTGGGCCAATTCCTCAACCAATGGATCATCAGCAATGCCAGTACGTTGAGCCTCGGCGGCGGCAAGCCGGGTATCAATGATATCGTCTAGGATGGGGTCATAAAGCCGGTCAAAAGGCTGCCCTTGATATTGTTGGGGCAACTGGCTGATCAGAGCCATGACAAGATTTAGTGTGACATCATCACCATCAATGGTGGCAACGACCTTTGACATTTCACTTCTGGTATCATCATTTTGCCCCCATCCCGGCGATACCATAGCGGCGGTCATAACAGAGGTTAGGGCAAGAAAAGTAAAGCCAGAACAAATATGTCTGACCATTGTTAGAGGGGATGTCATAAGTGGCTCCTTAAAGATATGTCATTTTGCATAATGAATAGCCTGTACTAGCCAAACATAAGCCGCAAGACCTAACCTTACCGCTAACACGCCCCGGCCTTTGCCGCAACTGTCCATCCTCATGATCATGACCATCTTTGGCATCGGTGATTGACAAGCGGCAGGTCTGCCCCTATTGGGGTAAGGGTATTGATTCTATGTTTTAAATGCTTATAAAAGAATTATTCTGATGTTTTCTTCTCTCGCAAAAGCCCTATTCGGCACTTCCAATGATCGCCTTGTTAAAGGGATGCAGCCTCTGGTTGATACCATTAATGGTCTCGAACAGAAGATGCAGGCTTTTGATGACGACACATTGAGAGGTCAAACCAATGTGTTCCGTGATCGCCTCAACAATGGGGAAACTCTTGATGCGCTCTTGCCTGAGGCCTTTGCCACGGTAAGAGAAGCTGCCATGCGCACCATTGGTCAACGTCATTTTGATGTTCAGTTGATGGGCGGCATGGTGCTACATGATGGCAAGATCACCGAGATGAAAACAGGTGAAGGCAAAACGCTGGTAGCAACATTGGCGGCGTATTTGAACGCTTTGCCCGGCAAAGGTGTTCATGTTGTTACGGTTAATGACTATCTAGCAGAACGCGATAGCGCATGGATGGGGCAAATCTATGAGTTTCTGGGCCTCAAGGTGGGCTGTATTAAGGCTGGGCTAAATGACGATGACCGCCGCGCTGCCTATGCCGCGGATGTCATCTATGCCACAAATAATGAGATTGGCTTTGATTATCTGCGTGATAATATGAAGTTCCGTCTTGAAGATATGGTGCAGCGTGATCCCTATTTCGCGATTGTTGATGAGGTGGATTCCATCCTGATTGATGAAGCGCGAACACCATTGGTCATTTCTGGTCAAGCGGAAACGTCGTCCGAACTTTATGCCGCGGTTGATAAACTCATTCCGATGCTCAAACCAGATGATTTTGATCTGGACGAGAAACAGCGCAATATCACTTTGACAGATAGCGGGTCTGAACACGTTGAACATATCCTGAATGAAGCGGGATTAATCACCTCTGGATCACTGTTTGATGCAGAAAATATCGCGCTTTTGCATCATGTCAATATGGGGCTTCGGGCTCATTATCTGTTCCAGCGTAATACGCATTACATGGTTCGCCAGCAAAAAATTCTGATTATTGATGAGTTCACAGGTCGGGCAATGGATGGGCGCCGATTTAGTGATGGGCTGCATCAGGCGCTTGAGGCCAAAGAAGGCGTTGAGGTCATGCCAGAGAATCAGACGCTGGCCTCTATCACTTATCAGAATCTGTTCCGGCTTTACCCCAAACTATCGGGGATGACAGGCACTGCCATGACCGAGGCAGGCGAGTTTTCGGAAATTTATAATCTTTCTGTTGTTGCGATCCCAACCAATCAAACCGTGACCAGAATAGATCATCATGATGAGGTCTATCGCAGCAGCGAAGAACGTGACCAATCGGTGATTGCCCAAATCGTTGATTGCCGTGAACGCGGCCAGCCAGTGCTAGTCGGCACGGTGAGCATTGAGAAATCAGAGTTGCTGGCGGCGGAGTTAAAAAGATTAAACATCCCCCATCAGGTTCTTAACGCCAAGTTTCATGAACAAGAGGCGAAAATTATTGCTGATGCTGGTATTCCGGGCAGTGTTACCATCGCCACTAATATGGCAGGACGCGGAACAGATATTCAGCTAGGCGGCAATCTTGATGCCAGACTGGCGGAAGCCGAAGGTGATGACGCCGCCAAGAAAGCGATTACGGCAGAGGTTGAAGACGCCAAGGCTAAGGCTCTGGCGGCTGGTGGTCTTTATGTTATAGGCACGGAACGCCACGAATCTCGCCGGATTGATAACCAGTTACGAGGCCGATCCGGGCGACAGGGTGACCCTGGGGCATCCAAGTTCTTTCTCTCATTGCAAGATGATCTGATGCGTATTTTTGGCTCTGAACGTCTTGATTCCATTTTAGGACGTCTGGGGCTAGAAAAAGGTGAGGCGATTATTCACCCATGGATCAACAAGGCTATCGAAAAGGCACAGTCCAAGGTTGAAGCCAGAAATTTTGAGATCAGGAAACAGTTGCTCAAATTTGACGACGTCATGAATGACCAGCGAAAAGTCGTCTTTGAACAGCGCCGTCAAATCATGAGCGCGGATGAGGTTGCTGATACCATTCAAGATATGCGGCAAGATGTGATCGCTGATTTGATGAGCGAAGCTATTCCAGCCGGAAGCTATCATGATAGCTGGGACGCAGACATTTTGAGGGAGGGCGCGGCGCGTTATCTTGGTCTTGATGTTCCTGCCACGGAATGGATGGCCGAAGATGGCATGGATCACGATGCTATTTTGGAACGTCTTACAAAAATGGCAGATCACCGTCAGGCGGAAAAGGCGGCGTCCGTGGGATCAGATATCATGCGCCGGGCTGAAAAATCACTTTTGCTTCAAGTGCTAGACCAAAGCTGGAAAGAGCATCTTCTTGCCCTTGATCAGATGAAGCAGAGCATTTCGTTGCGGGCTTATGCCCAGAAAAACCCGCTTGATGAATATAAGCGTGAGGCCTTTATGCTGTTTCAGCATATGCTGGATAATCTGCGGCGAACCATAACCTCGGTGATGGCCCATGTCACTTTTCGTCAGACCGATGAAGGCGCGGAAGGAGGTCAGGACGGGGGAGCGACTGCTCAGCACTCGCAGACTGCCGAGGATAGCCCCGCTAAGCGTGCCGCCGTTGCCAACGCATTGTCACAGAAAACACCGCGAAATGCCCCTTGCCCATGCGGTTCCGGGAAGAAGTTCAAGCATTGCCACGGTGCGCTTTAACGCCATTTTCCGGATTTACCATGGTGTTCTCATGAAGGTGAGTCATACGCTGATCTGGCGAAGCCACTTGAAACTGGCGCTAAGGGAAAATATATAAAAGTTATGATTAATTTTACCCTCAGATGCGGAAATGGGCATGAGTTTGAGGCTTGGTTTGGCTCCTCTGCCGAATATGATCGCCAGTTAGCGGCAGGGTTGGTGTCTTGCGCTTTCTGTGATGATACCTCTATCACCAAGGGCTTGATGACGCCAAATCTTGGCGTTAAGGGCAACAAGAAAATAGATGTTGCGCCTGCCCCATCACGGTCTTCAAAAAACGAAGTTGCCGCCGCCGCACCTGATCAGCAGGAAATGATCGAAAAAACCGTTGAACTTATCGCACAGATGCGAGTCTTAAAAAAACAGGTTGAAGATAATTTTGATAATGTGGGGGATGCTTTTGCCGATACCGCTAGACGTATCCATTATGGAGATGAAGAAGTTCGCGGCATTTATGGTAACGCCAGCAAAGACGATGTCGAAGACTTGCTGGATGAAGGCATAACGGTTTTCCCGCTTCCCGATCTTCCGAAAGACAATTAGGCGCAGGTCATTGAGACCCCAAAATTTATATCTTCCGGTGAATTAAACCTGCCGCCGCGTAATTGATAATTGGCGGCCCACCAAGGGCAAACCCCTCTAATATGCTAGGCCGAATGCCAGTGATATCATCAAGATAAATGCCAGCTTCTTTGGCTTCTGCGCGCAAGGTTTGGGGCGAAACAAACTTGGCGGCCTCATGCGTGCCGGGAGGCGCCAGCCGCAAGAGATACTCCGCGGCGTATTTTGCCAAAGCGGTTGCAATAATATTGCGGCTGATGGTGGTGATGACCGCAATGCCTGCCGCTTTGCCGCCTTGACCTAGCGCTGCCATGGCGGATAAAAACGCGGCTCTGTCGGCGACGTGTTCGATCACTTCAGATGCGATGACCAGATCATAACCTGTGCCTTCTGCGGCGAGTTGTTCTGCGCTGATGTGGAGGTATCGGATATCTAACCCCATTTTATCCGCATGATCGCTGGCCGCGGCAATCGCCACTTTGCTCATGTCGATGCCAGTGACATTTGCGCCAAGCCGGGCTAGAGGTTCTGCCAACAGCCCGCCACCACAGCCGATATCAACGACTTTAATTCCAGCGAGTGGCAGGTGAGTAGTTTTGGAGCCTGTCAAGGGTTGGGGGTTGCCCCGGAAACGGGCGATTTGCTGACGAATATAGCGCACGCGGATGGGCGTGAGGCGGTGTAAGGCGCGAAAAGTGCCTTGTTCATTCCACCAATCGCCACCAATATTGTCAAAATGCTGAATCTCATCGCTATCAGTCGTCTGGTCAGCGTATTTTTTTTCAGCTTTTGCCATCGCTTTTGAAACCCCTGCTTGCCGTTGATTGCAATTCCGTTTATTGAAAAGCAGAAATATCGCCCAAAATTGGCAGATAGGATCAAGCCCGACGGCATCACGGGCGCGTATCGTTGAGGTTATATCAAGATGGCACGAATTGTACAGAAATTTGGCGGCACTTCCGTTGGCACGGTTGAGCGCATCAAGATTGTGGCGGAAAAGGTAAAAGCCACGGTTGAACAAGGTCACCAAGTGGCGGTGGTCGTATCCGCGATGGCAGGAACGACTAATCAGCTAGTGACTTGGGCGAAAGAATGCGGCAGTTTTCATGATGCTCGCGAATATGACACTGTGGTTGCGGCAGGTGAGCAGATTACGGTTGGCTTGTTGGCGATTGCTTTGCAAAATATTGGTGTTGATGCCCGGTCATGGTTAGGCTGGCAGGTGCCTATCCATTCGGATGACACCCATGGTTCGGCGCGAATTGAATCTATTGAAACCGAAAAACTCATAGAGCGTCTGGAACAAGGTCAAGTTGCGGTCATTGCCGGGTTCCAAGGGATCGGGCCAAATCAGCGGATTACGACGCTTGGTCGGGGCGGCTCGGATACATCTGCGGTTGCTCTGGCCGCCGCGTTAGAGGCAGACCGCTGTGATATTTTCACCGATGTTGACGGTGTTTATACGTGCGATCCCAGAGTCGTTCCAAAAGCGCAGAAATTGGATGTGATTACTTTTGAAGAAATGCTGGAATTAGCATCTGGCGGGGCAAAAGTATTGCAAACACGGTCAGTTGCTATGGCGATGCGCCATGGGGTTAAGTTGCAGGTACTGTCCAGCTTTGAAGACCTTCCCGGGACAATGGTTATTGAGGAGAAACCGGATATGGAAAAGAATAAAGTCAATGGCATTGCGTTCAGCGTTGATGAGGCCAAGGTGACATTGGTGGCTATTGATGATGCGCCAGGTGTTGCGGCAACGCTGTTTGGCGCGTTGGCAGATGCAAATATCAATGTTGATATGATTGTTCAGACCGCCGCTAGTGAACCTGGCAAAACGGATATCACATTCTCAGTTCCCGAAAGTGAATTGGAACGAAGCCGGAAGGTCATTGCGGATATTGGCGGTGCTTTTAAGTATCAGGATATTATTACCTCGTCTGATGTCTGTAAGGTGTCGGTCGTTGGGGTTGCGATGCGAAGCCAGCCGGGGGTAGCAAAGACAATGTTTGCCACATTGGCAGAAAAGGGCATTAACATTGAAGTTATCTCAACGTCTGAGATCAAAATCAGTGTTTTGATTGCCTCTGCCTATAAAGAATTGGCTGTCCGAAGTCTGCATACAGCGTTTGGTCTTGATGTTGACTGATCTTTATGACCCTATCTGTCCAAATCCTAGCCAAGAGGATAAGTTTGACCTTTGGCGCATAAATCGCTAATTTATGCGAGTTTAGTGGAGATATCCTGTGATGAGCGAAAATGTAACTGCCACAAGCCAGTTTGCTAGTATTGGCGGCGAATTAAGGATATCGCGTGAAAAGGCTGGTCTCAGTCTTGAGGATGTGTCTGCCCAGTTGCGGATTTCTGTTCGCCATCTTGAAAACATAGAATCAGGTGATCGGGATCGTTTGCCCGGATCAACCTATTTGCTTGGCTTTGTTAGATCTTACGCCAAACTGCTAAAACTGAACGCTGATGATATGTGTCAACGGATCATGGATGCGATGACCGAAGCTGATTTTAAACCAGAACTTCATGTTGTCGGTGGCGGCGTTAGCCAAACAGATTATCGCACCCGCTATATCATGGCAGGTGTGGTGCTTGTGATTTTGGCATATAGTGGATGGTATCTGCTAAAAAGTGATACTATTTCCACATCGGGCTTTTTATCGGTAGAAGAAAGTCCAGAGGAAACCGAAACACCTTCGGTATCATCATCGGTATCCAATGAGGTAGAGGCAGGCGTTACCATCATCCCAGAAACGCCGCCAGAAACGCCGCTAGAAACCGCATCACCAGAACCAGTGGAGAATATCCAAGAGGGTTCCGACACGCCTCAAATTAATCCTCAAGTTGAGACTGTCGCCTCTGATGATGTTTCTGCTAATGACAACGCCATGTCACAGATAATGATCAAGGCAACAAGCAGCACTTGGATTGAACTCAAAACAGAGGCCGAAGAAACGGTAGTTGCCAAATTGCTGTTGGCTGATGAAATGATCAATATTCCTGATGATGGTGTTTATACCCTGACGACGGGCAACGCTGGTGGTCTTTTAATTGGCTATCAAGGTGATGATGCCTCATGGAAAACCTTGGGTGTTAACGGCGAAATTCTAAAAATGAAGGCAATTGATAATTCTCTTTTGAAGGATTAGTTGCCAGAATGCTGTTTCTTGATCAGGCGGGTCATCACCTGATGCAGAGGCTAAGGCATTGAGAACATCGGAAAGACAGACACATGACAAATTATCGCCCTTACCGCGATATCCAGCGCCGCAAGTCTCGCCAAATTATGGTGGGGAATGTGCCTGTTGGCGGTGATGCGCCTATCTCTGTTCAGACGATGACCAACACTTCAACCGCGGATGCCGCGGCAACCTTGGGCCAGATTCAGCGGGCGGCAGATGCCGGAGCAGATCTGGTAAGAGTATCATGCCCGGATGAGGATAGCACCAAGGCGCTTAAAATCATCACCAAAGAAAGCCCTGTTCCTATCATTGCGGATATTCATTTTCATTATCGCCGCGCCATTGAGGCGGCGGAGGCAGGGGCCGCGTGTCTGAGAATCAACCCCGGAAATATTGGATCATCTGATCGGGTATCAGAAGTGGTGCGGGCCGCCCGTGATCATGGCTGTTCTATTCGCATTGGCGTTAATGGGGGGTCGCTGGAAAGGAACTTATTGGAAAAATATGGTGAACCTTGTCCAGACGCGCTAGTGGAATCCGCGCTTTATCATGCCAAATTATTGCAAGATCATGATTTCCACGAGTTTAAGATTTCTGTAAAGGCATCGGATGTGTTTCTTGCTGTGGCCGCTTATCATGCTCTGGCTGATGCAATAGATTGTCCGCTTCACATTGGCATAACAGAGGCAGGGGGCTTGCGCTCTGGCACGGTGAAATCAGCGATTGGTCTTGGTAATCTGCTATGGGCAGGAATTGGTGATACCTTGCGGGTATCATTATCGGCGGATCCTGTGGAAGAGGTTAAGGTCGGGTTTGAATTATTAAAATCGCTGGGATTGCGGCATCGCGGCGTAACCGTTATTTCTTGTCCGTCTTGTTCGCGTCAGCAATTTGATGTGATTGAGAGTGTTCGTCAAATTGAAGACCGGCTTGAACATATTAACGAGCCTATTACCGTGTCTATTATTGGCTGTGTGGTAAATGGCCCAGGTGAGGCAAGAATGACAGATATTGGGCTGACTGGCGGCGGTAAGGACACGCATCAGATTTATATCTCTGGTGCGGCTAATCACCGGCTTCAGAATGGTGATCTGGTAAATCATGTTGTGACACTGGTTGAGGAACGTGCCGAGGCTTTGGTAAAGCAACGCGAAGAACAAGAAAAGAAAAACTAAGAAAGGCGCCGGGCATGGCAAAATTACAATCACCGCGCGGAACATCAGATTTACTGCCACAGGATATGGCTAAGCATCGCAATGTCATAGACACAGCGAAAGCCATCAGCTTGCGCTTTGGTTTTGAGGAAATGGCAACCCCGATCTTTGAGTTCACAGAGGTGTTTGCCCGTCCCTTGGGTGAGACAAGTGATGTGGTATCAAAAGAAACCTATTCCTTTACTGATCGGGGAGGTGAAGCTTTGACCCTCCGGCCCGAAGGCACGGCGGGCGTCGTCAGGGCGTTGATCAGTGCTGGTTTAACCCAGACTCTGCCACAGAAATTTTTTTACGCTGGCCCAATGTTTCGCTATGAGCGCCCACAAAAAGGCAGGATGCGGCAATTTCATCAGATCGGTGTTGAGTTGCTTGGTGTCCCCGGCGCGGTTGGTGATGCGGAGGTTATCACCATGGGCTATATGATCCTCTCTGGATTAGGGGTGGCAGAGAAATGCGTGCTGAATATCAACACTCTTGGCGATACCGAAAGTCGTCTGGCTTATCGGCAGGCCTTGGTGGAATATCTTTCTGGCTATCGGGATCAATTATCCGAAGATAGCCAAAGGCGGCTTGATCTTAATCCCTTGCGGATATTAGACAGTAAGGATGAGGGTGATATCGCGTTGCTTGTGGATGCCCCGCGTCTTGATGCTTATCTGAATGCTACCTCACAACATCATTTCGATACCGTACGGCGGTATCTTGATGCGGCCAAGATTCCCATAACGATTAATCCGCGTTTGGTGCGCGGTCTAGATTATTATGGGCACACAACATTTGAGTTTATTACCGACGCGCTAGGGGCGCAAGGTACGGTCATGGCTGGGGGGCGTTACGATGGTCTGGCGGCTATGCTAGGCGGCGGTGATGTCTCCGGCGTTGGTTGGGCGGCTGGTATTGAACGCCTTGCCATGCTTGCTGATGCTCCTCAAGTGTCGGAGGTTGATGTGATGATGATCGGGATGTCTGAAGATCATATGACCACTTTGTTTCCTATGGCGCTGTCCTTGCGGCAAGCGGGGTTACGGGTTGAGACAGGTTATGCCACCCATCTTGGCAAACAGATGAAGCGCGCAGATCGTATTCAGGCTGGTCAGGTGATTATTCTAGGTGATGACGAAGCGGCGCGCGGTGTTGCTATCTTGCGCGGCATGACCGATGGCGAGCAGACCGAGGTTGCGATGACGGATATTGTTGATCATCTGCTGGCACGACACGGGAAAAAGATATCATGACAATTCAGGATAATTTAATCCGGCTTCTTGATCGTCGCCGTGAGATAGAAGAACGCCTCAACAATTCTGCTAATATGCCAAGTGATGAGATGACGACATTGGCAAAAGAGCTGTCGGATATCCGTCCGGTAGCAGAGCAAGCCGAAGCGGTGCAGACGATCACCAATAATCTAACCTCGGCAAAAGCGTTGCTGAATGAAGCGGATGGTGACGCGGATATGATCGCTATGGCAGAAGAGGAGATCACAGCCCTTGGTAAGGCACTGGAAGAGGCTGAGCATCATCTTAAAATTATGCTTCTGCCAAAGGACAAAGATGATGAAAGAAACGCTATTCTTGAGGTAAGAGCAGGCACTGGAGGTGATGAGGCGGCCTTATTTGCAGCCGATCTTTTCGGGATGTATCAGCGTTTTGCCGCTAATAAAGGATGGCGGTTTGAGGTGATGGAAATCTCAGAAACAGGGATTGGCGGATATAAAGAAGCCTCAGCCAGCATCACTGGAAGTCATGTTTTTGCCGGGCTTAAGTTTGAATCTGGCGTTCACCGGGTTCAGCGTGTGCCAGAAACAGAGGCAGGGGGGCGTATTCATACCTCGGCCGCGACCGTTGCTGTTCTGCCTGAAGTGGAAGAGGTGGATATTACCATTAACGAGAACGACCTTAGAATAGATGTGTTTCGGTCTTCGGGGCCTGGTGGACAGTCTGTCAATACAACCGATTCCGCCGTTCGCATCACGCATATTCCAACCGGAATTGTTGTCAGTCAGCAGGATGAAAAATCTCAGCATAAGAACCGCGCTAAGGCGATGAAGATTTTACGGGCGCGGATTTATGATGCCGAACGCGCCCGCACAGAGGCGGAACGCGCCGCGTCACGCAAAGGACAGGTTGGCTCTGGAGATCGCTCGGAGCGTATTCGAACCTATAACTTTCCGCAAGGCCGGGTCACAGATCACCGGATTAATTTAACGCTCTATAAACTGGATAAGATTTTAGCTGGCGAAGCTCTTGATGAAATGGTCAATGCCCTCATTTCTGAAGATCAAGCGGCGGCTCTGGCGGCTGGCGGGTAATCTCTTGTTGGCGAAGGTCATTTCCACCCTGTCACGGCGACTAGAAGCATCAGGGGCAGAATCTGCCTTGCTTGATGCCCGGATATTAACCGGGCTTGCGCTAGGCCTTGATCGCCCGGTTTATGGGCATGAAGATTTTGAGCTTGATGCTGCTGCAACGTCGCGACTAGACGCGCTCGCCATGCGGCGGGAGGCTGGCGAGCCAGTATCGCGGATGCGCGGCTGGCGAGAGTTCTGGTCGATGCGCTTTATCCTAAGCCCGGCCTGTCTTGATCCGCGACCCGACAGTGAAACTCTAGTCAGGGTGGCAATAGAAAAGTGCCGTCAGAAAACTGGCAAGGCTCTCAAGATTTTAGACTATGGCACAGGATCAGGTTGTCTCTTATTGGCGGTGCTGTCAGAATGCAAAGAGGCCGAAGGTATCGGCGTTGATCGGCAACCAGAGGCGATCTCAACGGCGTTAGCCAATGCCCGATACCATAAGCTAGATGATCGCAGCAGGTTGCTGGTCTCTCATTGGTGTGATGCGTTGGTGGATGAGGAAAAGGCAGATATTATTCTTGCTAACCCGCCATATATTCCATCTGTGGATATTGATACTCTCTCACGTGAGGTGCGTTTCCATGATCCGATTTTGGCGCTGGATGGGGGTGCAGATGGGCTTATGGCTTGGCGAGAATTGATGCCACGGATATGCCAGCGGCTGTTGCCAGATGGGGTAGCGTTGCTGGAAATTGGTCAGGGGCAAGAACGCGAAATTGCCGCGTTGGCCGAGGCGCATGGACTATCGGTGGGTGAGGGCTGGCATGATTTGGCAGGAATATTGAGGGTGATGGCAATAAATAACTCAAATAAATAGAAAATTATGCTTGATAATCGGCGGATGGTTAAGTTATGGTCTTGCTAGTGGTTTTTAATAACCCCATTAATTCCCGATTAACTGATTTGGCGTATCCGCCTTCTCGTCGGTGAAGGTTTAATTACTTTAGGTAAATTTTAATGAGACAGTCTGGAAAGAACACGCGTCAGCGTGGTCGCGGTGGCCGCAGAAGTAACAATTATGGCCAAATCAATCGCAACACAACCCTTGATTCTAATGGCCCTGATGTTCGCTTGCGCGGTAACGCCCAACAGTTACATGAGAAATACACTTCTCTAGGTAACGAGGCCGCCGCCGCAGGTGAGCGCATCCCAGCAGAGGCCTATTATCAATATGCGGATCACTATTTCCGCGTCCATAGCACTATTATGGCTAATCTCGAAGATCGTCGGCCGCCACAGCAGAATGATAGTTCCGCCGCCGCAGATGATCATCCTGATCATGCCTCTGGCAATGGTTCTGCCAATAATTCGGGCAATAATTCTGGCAACAATTCTGGTGGTGATTCAGCAGAGCCTTCTCGTGATGATGTAGCCAGCAATTCGTCTAGTGATGATAGTAAAGAGGCCGCTTCACCATCCAAAAGCCCCAGACAGAGTGCCGGGAAAACTAATGGCAATGGGCGGCCAAGGAAGCCAGCGGTGAAGCCTGACGATAAAGGCGAAGACCTATCGGTTTCTGATGGCGCGGATGATGGCAATGATATCGAATTGCCGTCCAGCCTGATCAACTGATCTGCTCATTCAACATATCCGCTAATCTAAGTCTTTCATTTCCTCAATGAAAATGGGGAAAAACGAGGAAAAATGAGGATAGCTTGAGGCTATTGTCTTTGGGCGTAAAGTATCGCGCCGCGAGACAATAATTCCTCAGTAACCTTGTCGATATTTTCGGCAAAGCGTTCCAATTCCTGATGGTCAAGACCTTCACCTGATGGTAATTCAATGGTTAAAGGGTTAACCTGTCGGCCATTAGCCAGAATTTCATAATGCAAATGAGGGCCGGTCGAACGTCCCGTAGATCCGACATAACCAATAATCTCACCCTGATGAACGCGATTACCTTTGCGAACATCACCGCTTATTCTGGAGAGATGGGCATAGGCGGTTTTGTAAGTGCCATTATGAATAATGCGAATATAGCGACCATAACTACCGTTCCAACCGGCGTAATCGACAATCCCATCCCCTGCGGCCATGATAGGTGTTCCGGTAGGGGCGGCAAAATCAACACCGCGATGGGCCTTTGTATAGCCAAGGATGGGATGTTTGCGATTGCCAAATCCAGAAGACAGGCGGGCGCCATTAATAGGGGTTCGCATGAGAGTGCGATAGGCAGATGTTCCGTTTCTGTCATAATATCCTATTTTGCCATCAATGCTTTCGTGACGATAATATTCAATGCGTTCGCCAGAAAGGGTCATAGACAGAAAATAGATATCTCCGCCGGGGATAACCTTTTCGGTGACCATATCGCGGCGGTATTCAACGAGCGCTTCGAATTTATCACCGGGTCTGATCTGTCTTTGGAAGTCGACAGAAAAGCCCATGATCTGAATAAAATCATTGAATGTGGCATCGGTCATGCCAGCATTGGTGCTGGACACATAAAGCGATTGATCAATTTCCCCTGATACAAAGTTGAGGAAATATTCATAAGGACGATAACTGCGCATACCTCGCCATTCTTTATCATCCATATGATAATAGAGGCTGAGATCTTGTTCTGCATTGATCGAAAGCCGGATACCGCCAGGGGCAGTTTCGGTTGGCGCGATGGCATAAACAGGAAAACCTACGGGAAGTCGGCGAAGGGAGCGATGCTCTTGGATCACCTGAATGGCATTTTCGCGCATCTGTCCGGAAAAACCAGCGCGATTAAGCAAGTTGGATAGCCCTTCACCAGATTTTAATTGATAGAGGCTTTCATCAGAATCAATGGCTATGCCAGTTTGCACTTCAAGGAAAATGCGTAAAGATGGCTCTGTTTCTGGAAAGACACTGCGCGGGTCAGGGCGCGGCTGTGGCAGAACCATACCATAACTGGTGCGAATGATAGGAGGGTCATTGTCAAGGCTCTCAAGCGGAATCGCCTCAACGGTTTCGGCCCTAGCGACAGCAAGGCCAAGAAAGAGAATCGCAAACACAATGCTAAAACAAATTCTTACAACTTGGCCTGCAACGCCATAGATGCTCGATAAGTTGCACTTTAACGCCCAATTCATTGGCTTGCCTTTCGATTCTTTACTAGTTTCTGGTAATTTGATCGGTGTAAATCGTTCAAAAACTAAGCTTCAGATGGCAACATACTGGTTTTCAAGCCTTTTTACAAATATATTTTGATTCGGTAGAGATATGGCTCTGAATCCCTTTGCGTAGAATGGAATATTTCTATATATAAAGGGGTAAGGAAACAGCTGTTCTTGCCAAGAATAATAAAATGACTGTTTTCCCCATAAACACTAGGCGAAAATTGCTTAAAACTGCCGGATTGTCGGCGGAATTATTTTTTTAACGGTTTTTTCATTTTTGTGTTTGACATTGGGAGTGGGATGGGCAATAAACCGCTCCACGCCGGGCACATTGTACCGGCGAGCTTTTTGAGATGGTAAGTATGATTTGGAAGGGATTCGCGGGCGGCGGTGCTTATAGCTAAGCGTCGTCTGGTATAAATTAAAATACCACCCGTGAATCTACGCTAATTAGAATTAGTCATGGATTTTTTTGGGTGGGTCTGATCGTTAGACGATCAAGTCTAACCTAAGAGTTTGATCCTGGCTCAGAACG
>CBFIDH010000017.1:0-41569 GCA_965661405.1 Puniceispirillales bacterium (SeqCode) | reverse complement strand
CATCCGCCGTCATGCCATCGGTTGAGGTGACCGCGCGGATAGCCAGCGCATGATCATATGAGCGCGCATCACCCATCACGCCGACTGAACGCACCGGCAAAAGCACGGCAAACGCTTGCCAAATCTCATCATAAAGCCCGGCCTTGCGGATAGCATCCAGATAGACAGCATCGGCCTCACGAAGTAAATCCAGCTTTTCACGGGTAATTGCCCCCGGAATACGGATAGCAAGCCCCGGCCCCGGAAAAGGATGACGCCCGATCAGATTATCGGGCATACCAAGCTCGCGCCCCAACTCGCGCACCTCATCCTTAAATAGCGCTCGCAATGGTTCTACCAATTCCAGCGCCATATCATCTGGCAAGCCGCCAACATTGTGGTGCGATTTGATGGTAACGCTAGTTCCGCCTGTCACGGAAACACTCTCAATCACATCAGGATAAAGCGTGCCTTGGGCCAGAAATTTTGCCCCGTCAATGCTTGCCGCCGCTTTATCAAAAATGTCGATAAAAGCCGCGCCGATAATTTTGCGCTTGGCCTCCGGGTCTGTGACCCCATCCAGCCTATCCAAAAACAAATCCGCGGCGTCTTCATGAATGAGAGGGATATTATACTGCCCGCCGAAAAGCTTGATCACCTCATCAGCTTCGCCTTTTCTCATCAGCCCATGATCAACGAAAACACAAGTTAGTCGCTCGCCAATCGCCTCATGGATCAGCACGGCTGTTACCGAGCTGTCAACGCCGCCGGAAAGTCCGCAGATCACTTTGCCTTCATCACCGACCTTTTCCCGAATAGCCGCAATCGCCCGGTCACGATAAGACGCCATGGTCCAGTCGCCTCGGCAACCGCAAATATCCTTAGCAAAGCGTTCCAGCAGTTTTTTTCCATCAGGGGTATGCACCACTTCAGGGTGAAATTGAACGCCATAACATCGCCGGTCTTCATCCGCGATAGCCGCATAAGGCGCGCCTGAACTGGTGGCAATAACCTCAAAGCCATCTGGCAAGTGATCCACCTTATCCCCATGTGACATCCAGACTTGATGCAGAGTGTCTATATCCCAAAGCCCATCAAAAAGAGGTGACGAGGCCGTAATCGTTAGATCAGCACGGCCAAACTCACGCGTGTCGCCAGAGACCACTTTACCGCCAAGCTGTTGGCACATCGTTTGCTGACCATAACAAATACCAAAGATAGGCACGCCCATATCAAACACCGCCATCGGTGCCCTAGGTGATCCCTCATCCACCACAGACATCGGCCCACCGGAAAGGATGATGCCTTTCGGGGCAAGCGCCGTGATCCGCGCCTCATCGGTATCAAAGGGGAGGATTTCCGCATAAACGCCAGTTTCACGAAGGCGTCTGGCAATCAGTTGCGTGACTTGAGAGCCAAAATCAAGAACAAGGATCAGTTCAGTCATTACATATTATGCCGATAATTCGGTGCCTCACGAGTAATTGTAACATCATGGACATGACTTTCTTTCAGTCCTGCCCCGGTGATCCGAACAAAGCTGCATTGGCTCTGCATCTCCGCAATACTGCGTGACCCTGTATAGCCCATAGCCGCCCGCAAACCTCCTATCATCTGGTGGATCACAGCACCTGCCGGGCCTTTATAGGGAACCTGCCCCTCAATCCCCTCTGGAACCAGTTTTAACGGCTGTGAGATTTCAGCCTGAAAATAACGATCTGCCGAACCTTGCGCCATTGCCCCTATGGACCCCATGCCGCGATAAGCCTTATATGACCGCCCTTGATAGAGAAACACCTCACCCGGTGTTTCATCTGTTCCAGCCAGCATCGTACCCATCATGGCGGCGTCTGCCCCGGCGGCTATCGCCTTAGCCAGATCACCAGAATATTTGATACCGCCATCGGCAATCGCCGGAACACCATAGCGGCGACAAACGGCGGCGGCATCCATGATAGCGGTTAATTGTGGAACCCCAACCCCGGCGACCATCCGCGTTGTACAAATTGACCCCGGGCCAATTCCAACCTTAACCGCATCTGCCCCTGCCTTGATCATGGCTTCGGCGCCCTCACCCGTGGCAATATTGCCGCCAATGATCTGAACATCATTGGAAAGCTTACGCACCTGCGCCAGCGTATCAAGAACCCCGGCAGAATGGCCATGGGCAGTATCAACCACTACCACATCCACACCAGCGGCGATAAGCGCCTCTGCCCGTTCAATACCGGCCGCGCCAGTTCCCACCGCCGCACCAACCATCAGGCGGCCGGTGCTATCCTTGGATGCACTGGGATAGTTTTGCGCCTTTTCCATATCTTTGACCGTGATCAACCCGACACAGCGCTGATCATGATCAACAATGACCAATTTCTCAATACGGTGTTTATGCAACAGTCGCCGCGCATCCTCCGGGTTAATGGTATCCGATACCGTCACAACCTCATGGGTCATCATTTCCCGAACAGGTTGATTAGGGTCTGTGGCAAAGCGAACATCACGGTTCGTTAAAATCCCAACCAGCTTATGAGATGATTTATTCACCACAGGAATACCGCTGATATTATGCTGTTCCATCAAAGTCAGCGCATCAGTGAGCGTTTTATCATCAGCGATAGTCACAGGATTAACCACCATGCCAGCCTCAAATCTTTTGACAGAGGCGACTTGCGCGGCTTGCTCGTCGATATCAAGATTTTTGTGGATGATACCAATACCGCCATTCTGGGCCATAGTGATGGCTAAACGGCTCTCAGTAACGGTATCCATAGCGGCAGATATCAATGGGATATTCAGCTCAATGTTTCGCGTCAGGCGAGTTTTTGTCTCTGCCTCCGCAGGTAGGACAGACGATGCTGCTGGCTTCAGCAAAACATCATCAAAGGTCAAAGCTTCAACAATAGAAGGGATTTTAGGTGGCGTGTTATTTGACATGATGCCTCCGGTGCGGTCGGTGGCTCTTATCTATACCCAAACATCAGCGATCTGGAAAGATCAAAGTCAGTGTTCCAGCATCAAATAATCATCTGGTACGCCTTTGAACCCTGTGGCAAGCACATAAATCTCAACAGATTCGGTCCGTCTAGCGTCAGGCTTGACATGGCGCACCTGTTGAAAGGATTGACGGAGGGTCGTAAGCGTCGTTTTCTCAGTCCCTCCTTGAAAACATTTTGCCAAAAATCCGCCACCCGGCACCAATACTCGCATCCCTACATCAAGCGCCATTTCCAGCAACGCTGTGGTTCGGATATGATCAGTGGTGCGATGTCCGGTCGTATCGGCGGCCATATCACTAATCACCCAATCGGCCTGGCCACCAATATAAGCAATCAGTTCATCCAGCTTTTCATCATCATTGATATCACCCTTTAGGATAAGCGCGCCAGCAACAGGTTCAACATCCAGCAAATCAATCCCTGCCAGCCGTCCCTTGCCTTGATCAAGACCAACAATATCCGACACTATCTGAAGCCAGCCACCCGGCGCAGAGCCAAGGTCAAGCACCGTCTGTCCCTTTTTGAATAATTGATATTTGCTGTTGATTTGTTCCAGTTTCAACGCGGCGCGTGATCGAAATCCGCGGCTTCGGGCCTCTGCCACAAAGGGATCGTTGATCTGGCGTTCAATCCAACGCCGGGATGAAGCCGATAGCCCCCGCTTTTTCTGAACTTTATTTGTCAGTCCGGCATTGCCGCGATAAGACCGCCCACTACCGCCTTTTTTGTCATGTGATCCTGTCATGATGCTATTTTCAGGTTAAATCCTTAAAAAAGCAACTCTGCGCGCCAGTGTGGCAAGCTGGGCCAGTCTGTTTAATCAAAAGCAAGACCGCGTCACCATCACAATCAAGAGATGCGCCGATCAATTCCTGTGTGTGACCTGAAGTCTCACCCTTGCGCCATAATGCCTGTCTTGAGCGTGAAAAATATGTCACCTGTTTTGTCTCAAGCGTTATAGCCAGAGCCTCAGCGTTCATCCATGCCAACATCAATACCTGTTTCGTATCGGCGCATTGTGCCACCGCCGTTATCAATCCATCAGCGTTAAATGTAATCTGATCCATCAGTGACTGTGACATGAGCTTCTCTATTCTGCCTGACTGAGGCGTGAGAACATCATACGGCGTAATCTGCCCATGCCATGACCAAGATCAATGCCAATAGCCAACATGGACGGAACAACAAAAAGCACCAGCAATGTGGTGATCGCCAAGCCAAAGACAATGGTGGTTGCCATCGGAATGAGAAACTGTGCCTGAAGCGAGCGTTCAAACATTAAGGTCGATAAGCCGCAAATGGTCGTCACCGAGGTCAAAATCACTGGCCTTAATCTGTCAACTGTACCGCTAACAATGGCGTTCATCCGGTTGCCTTCGCTTTCTTCCATCCGGCGTTCAATGGTCGAAACCAGAATAATCGAATTATTGACGACAATACCTGCCAGCGCGATTAGCGCAAACATAGACAGAATTGTCATCGTCAATCCCATGATATAATGCCCCAACACCGCCCCGATTAGCGCAAAAGGGATCATGATCATCACCGCCAAAGGTTGCGTCCATGAGGAAAACACCCACGACAGAATGATATAAATACAGATCAAAGCAAGAATAGCGCCAGTGCCCATATCGGCAAAGGCTTCAGCCTGTTCTTGATCCCTGCCATCAAAACGATAGCGCAGACCGTATTTTTCCGCGATCTCATCCAAACCGCCTTCTTTGACAATCTGTAAAGCTTCTGGCGTTGAGATGATCTGGCCATTCAAATCACCTTGAATAGCAACCTCACGAAACCCGTCTTGTCTTCGCACGACCGAGAACCCCAACCTGTTTTCTACGGTTGCAACCTCTTGCAAGGATACATATTGCCCAGAGGCGGTAATGATCTGCACATCCCCGATATTATCTGTTAAAACCTCATCGTCAGGAAGCGAGATTTTAACCGTCACTTCTTCGTCACCGCGAGGAAAGCGCGTTACAATCGCGCCATCAAGTGAAGCCCTAAGCTGTTGACCGATATTCGATACCGTCAGCCCCAAGGATTGACCATAAGGGGTAATACGGACAATGCGTTCTTCAGCCCCATAGGATAGGTTTTCAGCAACACCAGAAGCCGTTGGTACCGATTTCAACAGCAATTCAACCTCACGTCCGGCGGCCTTGAGGTCTTCGAGATTATCCCCCATCAACCGAACATCCATATCTCGTCCGGGTGGCCCTCCACGAGGCGCCCTTATCGTCAAGCGCTCCAGCCCCGCCAATGGGGTTATTTCAGATTCCCATACCACTAGAAAATCATCAATTCTAACATCGCGTTTATCCGCGGTAAGCAATTCTACCACCACTCCGGCCTGAATATTGCTAGCACCTGTGGGGGCTTCATCCGGGTTATCCGACAAATTAGTGCCTAGCACGGCGATATGGAAATTGATTAAACCACCTTCACCATTGGTGATCTGATCTTCTGCCCGTATTGCCGCCTCTTCAACCACATCAAGCATAGCCGCGGTCTGGCTTCGGGATGTGCCGGGCGCCATGACGATATTACCATAAGCGATATCAGCCTCAGGCGAGGAGAAAAAGACAAAATTAACGCGCCCACCAGCCATCATCCCAACCGATAGCATCAGCATAGCAATACTTAGCGCAATCGTGGCATAGCGCCAATTAATCGCTGTCTCAACAAGACGCTTAAAAATGCCATTTTTGAACGCATTAAAGCCGCGATCAAATTGATATCTGAACCCGGAAGTTTTCTCTTTTGCCTGACCACCAAAATGCGCCAAATGCGCTGGCAGGACGAAAAACACTTCTATCAGACTGGCGATCAGTACCGCCACCACAACCATGGGAATAGCCGCGATAATAACGCCAATGATGCCCTTGATCAGAAATAGCGGCAGAAAGGCCGCGACCGTGGTAAGCATGGCGCTAATCACAGGTGGCCCCATCCGTGTTGCGGATAGTGCCGCCGCTTCCGGCATCGTCAACCCACGTCGTTGGCGCAGATATTCCGCGTGTTCACCAATAACAATGGCATCATCCACCACAATGCCGAGCGCCATAATAAGCCCAAACAGGGAAATCATGTTAATCGTCTGGTCCATCGCCAGCATAACGCCAAAAGTGGCAAGGAAAGCAATCGGGATGCCTGTGGCGACCCAAAATGCAACACGCATAGAAAGGAAAAGAAACAACACAGCAATAACTAGCAACAACCCACCGGCCCCATTAGTTACCAACAGATTGATACGTTCTTTGATCAATTCTGCGCGCACATCATATTGTTCAATGACCAGCGATTCCGGGGCTTTGTTACGGTAATCCATCAACCAATCCTGCACCACCTGATTGATGGTGAGGGAATCATTACTATTGCCACGCTTAAAAGTAAGCATAACGGCAGGCATTCCATTTCGTTCCAAGGTGGTAGCTGGTGTTTCGACATCTTCACGAATAGTGGCGATATCACCAAGGGTAATGCGGCTACCATCTGGCCTGATTTGAACCTCAATCCGTTGATATTCACTTGCGGTTTTAATCTGACCCAAAGACCGCACCCGCAAGGCGCCATCAGCCAAACTACCCGCCGGAACATCAAGCGTTGTTTGCGAGATCGCACGCGAGATATCATTGAGAGAAAGCCCAAGTCTGGCCAGTTCATTCTGGCTAACCTCAATGCTGATAATCTCATCCGGAAGACCCATTAAATCAATCTTATCAACACCTAGGCGTTGCAAATCTTCCTTAATATCCTTTGCTATGCTTCGCAAAGAGGTCAGATCATAAGGGCCTGAGATGACCAGATTACTGATAACATCATAAAACTCACCCTTAACGACTTTGGCGGTTTCGGATTCTTCGGGGAAATCCACCTGCCCGATAGCGTTTTCCACATCAGCCAAGGCCTTTTGCATATCTGTGCCAAACTCAAACTCAATCTGAGTAGTCGCTAGTCCCTCATAGCTGTTTGAGACAACTTTTTTGACATTGGCGATCGTTCTTAGCTCAGGTTCAAGAGGCTGAATGATATTGGCATCAATATCTTCGGCGGTGGCACCTGTCCACTGGACAGAAATTCCAATCACCTCAACATCAAAATTCGGAAAGAATTGGCGATTTAGCTTATTCAGCGAAATCATCCCAATCGCCAACATTAAAAACATTAAAAGGTTGGCGGCCGTCCGATGGCGAATGAAAAAACTAATAAATGGTGAAGGTGTCATGATCCACTCGGCTTCACTAGGATACCATCACCCAAGGCCGGAAGACGCGTGGCAACCACCTGATCGCCAGCGTCGATATCACCGCGAACATAAACCAGACCATCAGATTTTTGCACCACCTCAACCTGGCGGCGGATGGTGCGGTTATTCTTAATCACAAAGACGCTGTTATCATCATAAAGGGCGGCTTCGGGGAGTTGAGCCACATTTTCAACTCGCCCTGAGCTGTAAATAATCTCAACAAACGCGCCTTCAGGGATGATCCAGTTGCCATCATCACCTACGGGAATATCGGCATAAAGGCGACCTCCCCCCTGACCTACGGCGACATTTCCCTCAGCCCGGTCAATATCTGCGGTCACTGTCTTAATCTCTCGCCCACCAGAACGCCAGATGATTTCCACCTCACTGCCGATTAAGCGATCTGTTGCCGCAAAGACATCGGATGGCACAACAAATGATGCTTCTAGGCTAGAAAGATCTGTCATCATACCAACAGAAATAGCAGGCGATAACACAAGCCCACGACCAATCTGAACATTAGAAATAATCCCATCAAACGGCGCCCTGAGAACAGAATCTTCAAGGTTCTTATTCGCTCGTTTGAGGCTTAACTCAAGCTGGTTATTTTGTTGTTTGGCTTGTTCAAGTGCATTTTTCGCCATGGAAAGCGCTAACCGCGCCTCATCCAGATTGGCCTGAGAGGTCACGGCGGCGGCCTGCATCTGGCTAATGCGATCAAAGTTCTTTTGCCTAAGATCAAGCTGAATGGATAACTCTGCGATGTTGTTTTTATTGGCGGCTAGCTGAACCCTGATTTCTTCCTTGGCAATCAGCAATAAATCACGATCAAGTCTGGCAAGCTCCTCGCCTTTTCTGACGGTGTTTCCGTTACGGAAAACCTCTGCCACTGTTTCTACTTCACCAGAAATATTAAAATTAAGTGCGGATTTACGAGACGCTTCCACCTGACCAAATGATGATTTTTCAGGATAGGCCACTTTGAAATCAACGGTTGCGGTATCGATAGTCCAAACCTGTTCATTCCTTGGCTGAAGCGGTTTTTCCGGTTTTGTCGCCACCAAATAGTTAAACCCAGCATACCCAAAAACAAGAATCAGCAAAGGAAGCCAGACTTTCTTTCCAGAAGTGATCAATGTCTTTAAGAATAGCATCTTATTGTCCAATCTGGCTTTCGCATTTGGGCGCAGAGGTAGTGCGGATATTTAATTGTTTGTTATAATGTTGTTATATCTAAACTTATTTCAATGTTGAGACCAGATTAATTTATGCTTTTTGTTAAATTTATAGAAATTAATGCTGCCTTTAAGCATGATTTACCAGATCACAGAAAATCACCTGATCACATCAAATCATTTCATCATAACCCTGATGATATTCTGGTCATGGTAAAATAATAAAAATAAGCCTATGATGGAAACAATGGTAAATATGTCTCCACCTAAGTCTTGGTCGTATCATTTCTGGGCAACCCTGAAACTATCTTTTCCTCTCATGATTGGGCAGATTGCCCTGATTAGTATATGGACAGCCGATATTGTTATGATGGGCTGGATTAGCACAGATTCCCTTGCCGCTGGCACGCAAGCCAACCGGATGTATCAGCCATTATATTTTATTGCTATCGGGTTAACGCTGGCGGTGAGTCCTCTGACCTCGCAAGCCCTTGGAGCGAGACGACAGCGCGTTGCCAGACAAGTGTTGCGAATGGGTATTTGGATGGCCACCATATATGGCCTATTGACCATCATCCCCCTATGGTATGGGCAAAATATTCTGTTATGGCTAAGGCAAGACCCTGCCGTTGCTGAACAAGCCTCAACCTATTTGCGCTTCGTTGCTATCGGGATGGCGCCTACCTTTATTTATTTTGTTTTGCGGAATTATGTGTCGGCATATGAAAAACCCATCCCTCCTGTGATTATCAATATCATTGGTGTCGGCATAAATATTTTCCTGAATTATGTGTTCATTCACGGGATGTTTGGTCTTCCCGCCATGGCCTTAGCAGGCATCGGACTTGGCACTAGCCTTACTTTTATGGTTATGGTGGTGATGCTGGCAGGATATATGATCATCAATCGCCAGATTGGTCGCACGCGCCCTTTTTCTCGGCTGACGCGATTCAAACCAGATGTGATGAAGCGGCTGTTGATTGTGGGCTTTCCCATTGGCTTGACCCTGTTGGCTGAGACCGGGATGTTTATTGTTGGCGGTATCTATATGGGGGTGTTTGGTATCGCGGCGGTGGCGGCGTCTGGCATTGGTAATCAGTTGGCCGCGATCACATATATGGTGCCTTTGGCTATATCTCTGGCGACAACGATCCGCATCGGTCACGCGGCAGGTGCCAATCATATTAATGATGCTATTAGGGCTGGTTTGGTATCTGTCTATCTCACCGTTGTGATTACTCTCATCATGTCTGTGGTTATTCTGATAGAAAAGGATACCGTCACAAAGTTATTCCTTAATCAAGATGATGCCCTCTTTGATGAGGTGATGATCTACGCATCGGGAATGTTATTGATCGTCGCTATTTTTCAGCTTTTTGACGGCCTGCAATCGGTTTTTGTATCGGCCTTACGTGGCATTAGCGATACTCGCATCCCTGCCCTTATCTCTATCCTATCTTATTGGGGTGTTGGCGTTGTGTCTGGCTATATTCTCGCCACCCCTATGGGATTAGGGCCAATCGGGGTGTGGATTGGCATGGCGATAGGGCTTGGCGTGGCAACAATCATTCTTGGCGGCAGATGTTGGCGAACCCGCAACAAACTGATAAGGCAAAATCATTTTGATCTGATATAATTTTATGATGACCATGCTGATTGCCCCACCACTGGTAAAAACAAATCCTAGTCGCCACCAACAGGAATGTCTCGACCTGCTGGCATCGGTGATATCTCATCAAGAAACAGCGGCTATTCTTGCCTCGGCTATGGCGCTTGCCCCTTATCTGGATCAACTCTATCGCAAAAACATTGATCTTCTTACACGTCTTGCTAATGGTGGGCCGGAAGATATCAACACAGCCATCACCCAAGCAAGAGAGGCTTTTGAAGCCAGCCTGAACAATGCCACAAACCATGATCAGGCCATGGTTGCGGTTCGGCTCTTTCGGCAACAGATTAATACCACTGTTACCATGTCTGATTTGCTTGATCGCGCCCCGGTATCAGATCAAATGCGCTGGTTGAGTGAAGCGGCAGATCATACCAGCGCGGCGTTGATTTCATGGCTGGAACATCAAGTCAGAGCATCAGGGCGTCTTCACCAAGATGCTCGCTGGTGTGTGTTGGCTTTGGGAAAATTAGGTTCAGGTGAGCTTAACTTTTCATCCGATATTGATCTGATCATTCTCTATGACTGCCCCCCCGAAGATCAGGAAAGCGGGCGAATCTTTGTTGATCTGACCAGACAGTTCACCAATATTATGACTAAGCCAACCGCCGATGGTATCGGGTGGCGGGTAGATTTACGCTTACGACCAAACCCAAGCGTCACCCCTGTTGCTATCCGCACAGACAACGCTATTAGTTATTACGAATCACTGGCCCGAACATGGGAAAGAGTCGCTTTTATCCGCGCCCGTCATATCGCCGGAGATGATCATCTGGCAAAGCAATTTCTGTCAGAGATTGAGCCGTTTATCTGGCGGCGGTATCTGGACTATACCGTCATTGATGATATGCGTTTGATGTTACAGCGTGAACAGAGACCAGATGATCTGTTAGGGTTTAATGTCAAGAAAGGCCAAGGCGGTATTCGGTCGATTGAGTTTGCGGTTCATGTTCAGCAATTAATCGCAGGTGGCC
This sequence comes from Puniceispirillales bacterium (SeqCode), assembly GCA_965661405.1. Classification (GTDB taxonomy): domain Bacteria; phylum Pseudomonadota; class Alphaproteobacteria; order Puniceispirillales; family UBA1172; genus UBA12202. The sequence continues at coordinate 30,527 of CBFIDH010000017.1, read as the reverse complement.
GTGAAAACAGGTTACGCAACCGATCAACAGTGATTGCCCTCGCAGCCCTAGCAGAGCAGCAATGGATGGCAAAAGATGAGGCCGCTATTCTGATCAATAGTTATTATGCTTTGCGGCGGCTGGAACATCGTATTCAGATGATGCATGACGCCCATAGTCATCAGTTGCCGCGCCAAGAGGAAAAACTAACCGAATTGGCTCAATTCTGTGGTCATGCAGATAATGCTGATTTTCGCGCCGCCATTCATGATCTTTGCCTCCAAGTCACCAAGAACACCCAAGGCGTTTCTCAAAAATTAGGCGTTGATGATAATGATGATGACGATAAGCAGACATTAACCCTCGCCCTGTTACTTGATCAGGATGATGACAGCAACGCCGTGACTCTGGCGTTGTCTGATCTGGGATTTAATGATGTTAACAGCATTATTCCAACCTGCCGAAATTGGATGGCTGGACAAATTCCCGCCACCCAAAGCGATAGGGCGCGTGATATCCTTGGCCGTATTCTTCCGGCATTGTTAATTCAGATCAGCGGTGCTGATAATCCAGATCAGGCGTTTCACGCCTTCGTCCGCCTAGTAGAGAATCTTCCTATTGGCGTGCAATTTTTCTCACTTCTTGAAGGCAATCCAAACATTGCCAAGGTGATTGCCACCGTTCTTGTTGCCTCACCGCAGATGGCAGACAGCCTATCCAACCACACGGAACTGGTTGACGATTTGCTTTATGAGGAGTTTTGGCATCCTATCGACACCGACATCATGCGCATGACAGAGGAATTGTCATCCGCGATGATGATGGCAAAATCGCACGAGGCCAGCCTTGATGCTCTGCGGGTAAAATTGCGGCATTGGCGGTTTCGAGTTCATGTTCACATGGTCACTAGTGTTATTGAACCCTTTGAAGCAGGTCAGATTCTTTCTGCTATCGCTGAGGCGGCGATCACGGCAGCCTTGCCAATAGCTCAAAGCCGCATTAATGAGAGATTTGGTCATCTTAACGAAGGCGCGCTGATCATTATTGCCATGGGCAGACTAGGCGCCATGGAAATGACCTCATCGTCTGATCTTGATCTGGTTTTCATTCACCAAACCCCTGAAGGTGCCATGACAGATGGCGAGAAGCCAATTCCCGGCAGTCTCTATTTCACGCGCATTGGTCAGGAGATTATTAACATTCTCACCGCGCCAACAAGCGAAGGTTACGCCTATGAGGTGGATATGCGGTTGCGCCCAAGTGGAAAATCAGGCCCTGTCACAATCGCGTTTGACCGTTTCGCCAGCTATCAAATGGATAACGCTTGGACATGGGAGCATATGGCCTTGGTGAGAGCCCGAATCATCACAGGATTTAATCATGATGATCTGGCCCGGCAGATCGAACATTGCCTAGCCAGTGTGATGAAAATAAAACGCACAAAATCGCGTGTCATTTCAGATGCCAGAGAAATGCGCCAGCGCATTGCCAAACATCATCATCCGCGGTCAGGCCATGATCTGCGGCTAATCTCTGGCGGGTTGATTGATCTGGATTTCTTTGCCCAAATGATGCAGTTGATGCACCCATTGGAAAATGGTCAGCGCATCGGTCAAGCCGCCGCCGCCATCGCATCCCTAGGGTCGCGTCACATCATTTCATCCGAGGATACCGAGATTCTGTCTAAATCTGCTCAAGTCCTCATGGACCTTAATCAGATGATGCGCTTAACTATGATCCGCGTGCATGAACAAAAACCAGAAAATCCCTTGCCTGCCCCCCTCATTGAGCGCTTTGGAATTCATACTGTGGCTGAATTGGATCAACTGGTCGCGCATCACGCGGGCCTTATCGCAACACTCACCGATAAGCACTTGCAAAACATGATAGCCACAGACAAAAAATAAGTGATCTAAATTGGTAAGTTTAGACACGAAATTTCTTTTGCATTTTTAATATAAACAGAGTAGAGAGCCATTTGAAATCGCTTCTGCGTCCAGTAGCGATGAATAGCGTTTGGAAACAGGCTATGAATTCAGCTCTTCGTTCCTCATGGACGTTATTTTTTGGCATCCTTCTTTTTATGATTGGCAATGGCCTTCAAGGAGTTTTGCTGGGCGTGCGTTCCGAACAATTAGGCTTTGGCGATATCGCCACTGGTCTAGTCATGGGTGGTTATTTCATTGGCTATTTTAGCGGGTCTTTCTTTGTCCCTAAAATGGTTAGCAAGGTTGGCCATATTCGCGTGTTTGGCGTGATGGCGGCGCTGGCCTCGGCCTCTATCTTAGTTCACCCGATTGCTGAAAACTCATTTATCTGGATGGTGATGCGTATTCTGACAGGCTTTGCCTATGTTGGAATGTATATCGTATCGGAAAGCTGGATCAACGACAAAGCCACCAATTTAACCCGCGGGTCCTTATTATCGGTTTATATGATTGTGCAGATGCTGGGCATGATGATCGGCCAGTTTATGTTGAACCTTAGCGGTGATAACGACTATGGGCTGTTTCTGTGCATTTCCATTATTGTTTCCTTTGCCGCCATCCCGATTATGCTTACCGCGTCAAGTGTGCCAGAGTTTTCAGCCCCAGAGCCAGCATCATTACGCCGAGTTTATAACACCTCACCCCTTAGTGTTGTCGGGATGTTAATCATTGGCTTTAATGCCTCTGTCATTTTTGGCATGGGGGCGGTTTATGCCACGAAAATTGGCATGAATGTTAGTCAAGTTTCGTTTTTTATGGTCTCACTCGTTGCCGGGGCAATGATCTTGCAATACCCCATTGGCAAGCTCTCTGATCAGCTTGATCGCCGAACAGTCATCCTGATCACCCATGTGTTATCTGCCCTATGCCTTTTGGTTGGCTATTTCACCAGTGGGTTAAGCTTCACCATCATGTTTTTAGTCATTGCCATTTATGGCGGTGTTAGTATGCCGCAATATTCCCTTTATATTGCCCATGCCAATGACTATCTGTCCCCACGCCAAGTGGTTGGGACGAGTGCTAAACTGATCATGATTAATGGCCTTGGCGCTATCTTTGGGCCGCCTGTCATTGGCTATGCTATCTATGTGTTTGGCATTAATGCGTTTTTAGTTGTTCAATTTATTATGCATGCTGGGATGGTCGGTTTTGTCATCTATCGCATGTTTGCCAGAGAATCCATGCCAATTGAGGCACAGGGTCCATTTATCTCTGTTCGCGGTACTGGCATGGCGGCGTCGCTATTGCCTGAAGCCGAATGGGAAGGCCGCGAAGAAACCGATGATGATCTGATCGTGGTTAATCCATAATAGTCTAAGCGGTAAGGGCGAATTAAACCGGCATTATGGCTAGAGAAGGCCGAGCGACCGTAATTCTTCCTGCATTTCCCGTGGCATAATCTCATCATGACCTGCGCCAAGTGGCAAATCAGCCGGGGCATCATCAGGTTCCAGATAACGCCATCCCTGAAATGGCCGCATCCGCCGTTCAACAAGAGGAATAAGCCCCGGCGCCAGAACAATGCCACAAGCAGGTTTGCCATCATTGCGTTCAACCTCAACGAAATCAATAATCGGTTGCCGGGCACACATCCAGCCCTTGATAATCCAATACATAGACCCGCCATCAAGCACGGCTTCAGCGCGTTTTGGGAATGATCTGGTCACGTGCATCACGCGCCCATGCCTTGCCATGACCTGTTGATGCCACTCTGTCAGAGTTTTAATATTCTCCGACCCCACAGACAGTTTTTTGAGATGAAGAGCCATAATCACCCCACCAGAAAGATCGCGGCAAGACCCAGAAATGTTAAAAACCCAATGACATCTGTTACCGTGGTTATAAAGACCGATGATGCCACCGCCGGATCAACACCAATGCGCGATAGAATAATAGGGATAGAAGCCCCACTAAGTGCCGCCGCCAGCATATTTGCTATCATTGCAAATCCCATGACTAGGGCAATATGAAGGCTTTGAAACCAGACAAGCGCGACAAGCCCGGCGGCTAGGGCAAAAATCACCCCATTAACTAAACCAACCATGACCTCGCGCATGATAAAGCGGTGAACTTTACCATCACCTAATTGCCGCATCGCCAACGCCCGTACAGCTACCGTCACAGTCTGTGTTCCGGCATTACCGCCCATTGAGGCAACAATAGGCATCAATACCGCTAACGCCACAAGACGTTCAATCGTCTGGTCGAATAAACCAATAACCAAGGAGGCAATTACCGCTGTTAAGAGATTAACCAATAGCCAGAGAAACCGCGACTGAACCGTTGTTGTTAATGATGACCGCAGATTACTGCCACTGACCCCGCCCAAGGCCATTAAGTCTTCCTCAGCTTCTTCTTGGATTACATCAACAATATCATCAACGGTGATCACGCCAACTAGCCTGTTCTGTTGATCAACCACACTGGCAGAAACCAGACCATAGCGATAGAAAAGCAAGGCCACTTCCTCTTGGTCCATGGTAACAGGGATTAAATGCGGTGAGGTCTCCATAATATTGGCGAGGCGCACCGGACGTTCTGATGATAGCAATCTACCTAGTTGAACCTGCCCCTCAACTCGTCTTGCCGGATCAATAACAATGATGGCATAGAAATCATCTGGCAATTCATCCTTGCTGAGTGAGCGCATATAATCGACCGTTTGCCCGACCGTCCAATGTGATGGACACACCACAACCTCACGCTGCATCAATCTGCCAGCGCAATGTTCAGGATAGGATAGCGCCTCTTCTACGATCAATCTCTCACCAACTGGCAGAGCTGCCAGAACACTAGCTAATTCCTCATCTTCAAGGTCTTCGAGAATATCAATCGCGTCATCACTTTCCATTTCTGGCAATGCTTGTGCCAGCTCACTCACCCCATAGGTGGAAACCACATCCTCAAGAATATCTTCGGGCAGATAGGTTAAAACCGTAGCATCAAGATGACGCCGCAGGATGATCATAAACCGCTTACGCTGGGCATGATTGAGGCGTTCGATCATATCAGCCTGATCAGCCGGGTGAAGCGGTGAGACAAGCGATATCAATCTATCGTGATTTCCATCAGCGATAGCCGCAATGATCGCCGCCTCAACTTTGGGGGTAAGGCCATAGAGATTAGTTAAATCTGGCATACCATGGCGCTGATATTCGATATTTTTATGATCGGGTTTTACCGCCATCGCGCCCTCACGCCAGTTAAAAGTTTAGCAAAGTCTGATTAAAACTCTCTCGGAGAGTTCATTTAGATTGTCTTGGTTATACCCTTTTCAGGGTAAAGATCAAATTTCCTTAATGGATTAAAAATCGGTTTCCACCCCACCCTCAGATTTCCGGCGTTCAATATAGCTGACCAATTCTTCATGGATGGCGTCGTCCATTGGTGGCGGCTGAAACTCCGCTAATATCGCTTTCATGATGGCATTTGCACGTTCTTCGGTTTTTAGCGCCCCGTTTTCTTCCCATGTTTCATAATTACTCCAGTCTGACAAAAATGGTGAGTAAAACGCATCCTTAAAACGCCGTTTGGTATGCTCCGCGCCGAAAAAATGACTTCCTGGGCCGACTTCTTTGATAGCTTCAAAGGCAAGCGCATCATCACTCATATCCATAGGCTGATTGATATAGATCATCTGTTGCAGCATCTCACAATCCATGATGACTTTCTCAAAACTGGCGCATAACCCACCTTCAAGCCACCCCGCCGCGTGATAAACCAAATTGCAATGGGCAGAATTAATCGCCTGAAGCGAGGCCATGCTTTCCCAAACCGACTGACCATCCGGATAATTGGCGGCACAGGCCACCGAACCGCGCCATGGTACCCCATAACGCCGCGCCAGTTGCCCTGATATCTGCATCGCGCGGGTATATTCCGGCGTCCCAAAGGCAGGCGAGCCAGATTTCATATCAACATTGCTGGTAAATGCCCCGAACACCACTGGCGTCTGGGGGCGTACGAGTTGCATCAGCACCAAGCCTGCCAAAAACTCTGCGTTCTGTTGCACAATAGCCCCTGCTATGGTCGCTGGAGCCATCGCACCTGAGAGGGTAAAGGGTGTTATGACAACCACCTGACCTTTCTTGGCACAGCGCATCGCCCCATCTAGCATCGGCCAATCATGTTTGAGGGGTGAGGTGGAATTGATATTGGTGAACATACGCGGTTTTGATGTGAACTCGCTTTCCGTCAAGCCGCCAGCGATTCTAACCATTTCCATACCATCTTCGATCCGGCCACTGCCAAGTGAATATGCGTGAATGACCTTATCGGTAATGGTCAGCATATCATAAACACAATCCAGATGCCGGATTGACGCGTGAATATCCACCGGCTCAACCGGATAACCAGCAACAAAATGCAAGCAATTAAAATACTGATTAAGCCGCAACAGGTTTTGAAAATCCGTCCTTGTGCCTACTCGTCTGCCGCCATCAAGATCGCTAACATTTGGAGGAGAAGCCACTGTCGAATAGAGCAGATTTTTACCGCCGATAGTAATAGCATGATCTGGGTTTCGGGGCGTAATCTCAAACTCTGCCGGGGCTAGGGCTATCATCTCACTAACCAATGCCCGATCCATCTTGACATTCTTGGTCACATTATCAACATCGCAACCTGCCTGTTTTAGATAATCCAAGGCCTCATCATTGAGAAACATTATGCCTATTTCTTCCAGCACACGCATAGAAGTATCGTGTATCCGGTCTAGGTCTTCTGGGGATACCGGTTCAATCGGGTCATCAACATATTGCGGCAGGCGCCAATCCAGTTGTTCAATGGCGGCACGGATAGGTTTCCCCTGACCCGAACGCGACCGACGTCCAGATCGGCCAGATCTGCCAGAACTGCCAGAACTGCTAAATGTGTCGCTCATTTTGACCTCTCTGAAAGTAAAATTTGACTATTTATCGTCAACCTAAATCTTACCACATTGCAACTGATTATTTGCATATTGACGAAAATCCTATATCACAAAAAGGGTATTTTCCGGCTAGGAGATGGTGATGGAACAACAGAAAAATAAAGACTTCATATTTTTTCTGGGAGGCGCCAGATCTGGCAAATCCGCGGCGGCCGAAGCAAGGGCAATCCAAGACGCAACTAACACAGGGAACAAACCTTTTTATCTGGCCACTGGGCAAGCTTTTGATGATGGCATGAAAGCCCGGATCAAGCGCCATAAAGCCATGCGCGCTGATCATTTCACCACCATTGAGGAACCTATTGATCTCGCCGGTGCTATTCGCGCCATTGATGCCACCAAATCCATTATTCTGATTGATAGTCTGGGTATCTGGTTAACAAATCTGATGATGGCGGAAAAGGACTGGCAAACGCCGCTAGAAGACTTGCTTGAGGTAATGGTTCATGGTGATCATGGATTTGTTCTAGTATCGGATGATGTCAGTGGAGGAATTATTCCTGAAAATGCCATGGCAAGACAATTTCGAGATGAAATGGGATTGATAAACCAACGCATCGCCGCCGCCGCGTCAGAAGTTTTCCATGTGATTGCTGGCATCCCAACCCTTATCAAAAGTGAAAAAACATCATGACGATTTCGTTTAGCAATGAAGGTCATATTTTAGACCTCCTCAATGATCTGCCCGAAGCTTGTCATGATAGCATCGCGGCGGCATCCGCACGCCAAAACCAACTGACCAAACCTCCCGGCTCGCTTGGTCGTCTTGAGGCCTTGGCAATATGGTTGGCAGGTTGGCAAGGTCGTGAGAAACCAGAAATAAAAAACCCCAGATGCGTCATTTTTGCTGGCAATCATGGTATCACCGCAAAAGCTGTGTCCGCCTTCCCATCCGAAGTCACCATCCAGATGGTTGCTAATTTTGAAGCAGGTGGCGCCGCCATTAATCAGCTTTGTGATGCCGCCGGTGTTGGACTAGATGTTCATGCCTTAGCATTGGATCGCCCGACGGCTGATTTCACCGAAGGCCCGGCCATGAGCATTGAGGAAACTATTACCGCCATGCAACAGGGCGCTGATGCTATTCCTGATCATGCCGATATCCTGTTGCCAGGTGAAATGGGCATTGGCAATACTACCTCTGCGGCGGCACTTGCGCTGGCGGTAATGGGCAACGCATCAGATCGAAACGCGATTTACTGGACAGGCCCGGGAACAGGTCTTGATGATGCTGGTGTTTCCCTAAAAGCCGCCATGGTTCAAAAAGCGATTGACCGCAATCAAGGCAGAACCCTTAATCCTGTCCAACTGTTATCAGAATATGGGGGCCGTGAAGTCGCGGCTATTGCGGGATTAGTTCTGGCGGCGCGGTTGCGGCGAATTCCTGTTTTACTAGATGGATATATTTCTACTGCCGCTTGTCTGCCTTTGTGGCATGGCAACCCATCTGCCCTTGCCCATTGCCAGATCAGCCATTGTTCAAAAGAACCGGGGCATCGACATATTCTGGCAGGCTTAGGGATGCGGGCCATCCTTGATCTTGAGATGCGACTTGGTGAAGGAAGTGGCGCGGCAACAGCCTTGCCAATTGTCAAAGCTGCTTTGGCAACGCATAATGGGATGGCAACTTTCGCTGAGGCAGGGGTGTCAGGTGGATAAACCGGGCGTTGATTATATCAGGCTGATTTCTATCTGGCGCTTAGATTGCCAGATGGCGGCGATGATCTTGACACGCTTACCAATGAATATTGATTACCCCCCCGGCCGAAAGATCGCGATGAGTTATTGGGCCTTTCCGCTTATTGGCATTTTGATAGCAGGACTATCAGCTATTCCGGGGATTATTCTTTTACTGGCTGGTGTTCCTTCGCTTGCCATAGCGGCGGTCATGCTGGCAACGGCGGCGCTATTGACTGGTGGAATGCACGAAGATGGGCTGGCAGATATTGCGGATAGTTTGGGCGGCCATGATCAGGCCAGCCGGATGCAAATCATGCGCGACAGCCGTATTGGTGCCTTTGGTGTCATTGCGTTGGTGCTTGTTCTGGTTATTCAGCTTGCCTGTCTTGCGGAATTAGCCAAAGAAGGCGTTACCACCTTGATCGGGGCATGGCTGGCGGCGGCTATCCTGTCGCGCGCTATGATGGCATTGCAAGCATGGTCTTACGCACCGCCAGATCAAACCGGTTTTGCCCATTCCGTTGGAAGCCCTGATCAAAACACGATGCTGATTGCCATGGGATTAGGGTTAGGTCTTGCTATTTTGCTTTCGGCATCATTGATGGTGTTTATTGCCGCGGGATTTGCTGTTCTTGTCACTTTTCTTATTGGCGCCGCATTGCATTGGCATCTTGGCGGTATTAATGGTGATGGTCTTGGTGCTACCCAGATGCTGTCCTCTGCCGTCATTTTCATGGTTATGGCAATCGCATGACATCTGCTGATTCTCATTCAGGGACAGTGGCACTTGGGCGGCTGATTTTAATTCGCCATGCCAAAACCCAATATGATCGTAGCCTTATTCCCCCGGCAGATCCACCACTTGATCCCTTGGCTTCGCATGACTATGCGGCCATAGTCTCACATTTACCGAACAATTGGCATTGGATTTCATCTCCTCTCAAGAGATGCCTTGCCACAACCGAGAATCTGATATCCCACGGCGCGAAATATGCCAAAATATCCAAAGATGACAGGTTGGTGGAACAATCTTATGGGCGCTGGCATGGGCAAGATATCGCCGCAGTTTGGGAAACCGAATTAGCGGCAGGGCCTAAACACAACTGGCACTTTCTCCACCCTGATCATATCCCCCCGGATGGGGAGAGTTTCCACCAACTGACCCAGCGTGTTACCCCGATACTGCATGAGCTTAGCACCTCCGGGCAAGATCATGTCGTCATCACACATGGCATGGTTATTAGGGCAATGGTTGGTGTTGCGCTTGGCCTGATGCCTGATCAGGCCATGGCATTTGATATTGCGCCCCTGTCTATGACGGGGTTAAGCCGGATCAACAGTGGGATAAGCACAGATCATGCTAATGGCGGGGCTTGGCAGATCAATTTCCTCAATCGGGTGTTTTGATCTATTCGTTTCCTAACGATTACCGCGAGGATCAACCCAGCCAATACTTCCATCATTTCGGCGATAAATCATATTCAATCCCATATGGGATCGGTTCCGAAACATCATGGCAGGCTGGCCTGAAATATCAAATCGCATGATCGCCTCCTCAAGTGACATGATATTAATCGGATAATCCATTTCTGCCAGAATAGCCGGGGCGCCATCATCGCTTACCATGTCATCGGCGTCATCATTGTCATCTGCCTCACCTTTGAGGTCTGCCAGTGAAAGCACTGTCATGGTTGCGTCCATCTGATCAGTTTCATGTTGATCATGACGGTGATTGCGAAGTCGGCGTTTATAGCGGCGTAAGCGTTTTTCGATATGATCCGCGGCAACATCAAGCGCCTGATGCGCGTCACCTGCCTTGCCATTTGCCTCCATATCCATGCCTGTTGCCAGATTAACATGAACCTTAACGGCAAAACCGACAGTATCCTTTTCTAAGGTGACTGATCCAGATACGGCGCGTGGAAAATATTTTTCAATAGCGGCCTCTAATTGGGCTTGGGCGTGTTCCTGAAACGCTGGGCCAGTATCCATATTTTTACCTGAAATAGTGATTTGCATCTTCATCTCCTTTGGTCAGTCAAAATGACGAGATTGATGAACGTCTCAGATTTATGATCAGCGAAAACGATCACCAATTCAAGATAAGACTATGAGGTGTTTATGCTGAAAATAGGGCAGATTAGGCAGATTCTTGCCGCAACCCTATGGATAGCCTGCCGCCAGAGACCTGATCAACAAAATGTAAAGGACGACCATTATCCCCATCACGATTGGCAAAACCGGGCGCAGATAATAACACCAAATGCCCCGGGGTATCATTCAGCACAACCGCCCCATTGCCATCACGATCATCACACAGACAAAATCGCGATTCTCCAGCCAAGGTGATAATGATAACGATCTGGCGATACCGCAAGCCATCACGATGAACGCCAATGCCTTTTGAGGCTTTGGGATATCGCTGAATGGCGCGATCATTTAATTCAAGAGGTTCGGCAAAGACAGGTATTTTTAGCCTGCTATTCGCGGTATTCATCCCATCTTCTAGCATTTGGCAGATTATTCCTAGATAGCCGTCTTTCGGGGCAGGAAAACAAATATCAAAATCTTGATGAACAACAATACCTTTATGAGAAACCCGATCACGCGCCTTTCGCATGGGCAGGGTATCAACCATGTCACACAAAGCTGAGATTTCTTCGCTGGTAAAAAACGGCACAGAAACACCAAGGCATTGATCGCTTGCCAGCGCGACCAGTGCCTCTTGAAGTTGCTTTATGCGATCATCGGTTAACGCAAACATTATTAATCAGCCATCACGAATAAGGAGCAAAGGCTCATAACAGTGACAACCCGATTTAATCGAGGGTTTTGACCAGTTTATCCACCTCTGGCATGACTGACTCAATACGATCAAACATCATATTAATTTCATCCTCATTGATGATGAGAGGCGGACAGAACGCAATTCCGTCTAGGGGCAGCGCCCTGATAATCACCCCCGCATCCTGAACCATTTTCATCACACGCGCCGCTAATTTATGTTTTGGGTCGGCCTTAATGCGGCTATTTGGCTCTTTCACAAATTCAATCGCGCCAATCAACCCAATGCCGCGTGCGTCGCCAACGCTGTCATATTTACCAAGTCCGGCGATACGCTCTTGGAATAGGGGTGCGACCCGGCGAACATGACCAACCATGTCACGCTCTTCCATCAATTCAATGGTGCGAAGCGCCACCGCCGCTGGAACCGGATGGGCAGAGTAAGTATAACCATGTCCAAACTGGCCCAGTTTCTCAGCCTGCACCGCCATACCATCAGCGATTTTCTGGCTAACCAGAACAGCAGAAATTGGCAAATACGCCGCTGATAACGCCTTAGCACAAGTGAGAATATCAGGGGCAAGGTCAAAAGTTTGTGACCCCCACATATTGCCAGTGCGACCAAACCCACAGATGACTTCATCCGCAACTAACAGAATATCATGTTTCTTCAGGATAGGTTGAAGTGCCTCAAAATAACCTTTTGGTGGAAGAATAACGCCGCCAGCGCCCATTAGCGGTTCTGCAATGAATGCTCCGATCGTATCGGCGCCTTCTTCGGCAATCATGTCTTCAAGTTCACGCATACAGCGCTTGACGAAATCGTCTTCGCTCTCCCCATCATGAGAATCCAGAAAATAATGAGGGGCGGAAGTATGCTTGGCAAAATCAAGCGGCAAACTAAACCCTTGCTGAACATAAGGCAGAGCAGTCAAGCTGGACGCGGCCAGCGTCACGCCATGATAGCCGCGCTTACGGCTAATCATTTTGCGTTTTTCGGGCTTGCCAATAGCGGCATGATAATACCATACCATTTTGATGGCGGTGTCATTGGCCTCAGACCCGGAATTACAGAAAAAGACTTTATCCAGACCTTCGGGGGCAATTTTGATCAGTTTTTCTGCCAGATTGATAGCCGGGTTATGGGTCTTGGCAGTAAAGCTGTGATAAAAGGGCAATTCCTTCATCTGCTTGATAGCCGCATTCACCAATTCTGGTTCACTAAAGCCAAAAGAAGCACACCAAAGACCTGCTAACCCCTCAATATAATCTTTACCTTCACTGTCATGAACAAAAACACCATTGCCTTTATTGATAATCATTGGCCCCTGTTCAGCCAGTATAGCCGGGTTAGTGTAAGGATGCATATGATATGCAATATCTTTAGCTTCTTGTGAGTTTGGTGAAAACAGTTCAGGTTTATTCATATTTAGACTCCACTAAATGGATATTGGGGAAAAGATCAAATGGTGCTGTCAATTGCTTGATCAGACGTGTTGACCGCCATTTATATGTAATTCAGCTCCATTAACGTAACTAGCCTCATCAGAGCATAGAAAATAGATACTGTCTGCAACTTCTTTTGTTGTTCCTAGTCGCCGCATCGGAATATCCGGCAAGGCAATTTTTTCAGCCTCTGGCGAAAGAATATCTGTTTTTATCTCACCCGGTGCTATGGCATTAACGCGCACCCCTAAATGGCCAAAATCATATGCCATTTCTCTTGTTAAGGCACTCAACGCCGCCTTGGATGTGGCATAAGCTGTTCCAGCAAAACTATGCACCCGGCTACCAACGATTGAGGTAACATTAACAATAGTGCCCTTGCCGCGTCCAAGCGCATCTGACAATCCTCGCGCCAGCATAATGGGCGCAAAGAAATTCACTTGAAACACCTCATTCCAAACACTAATCGGGGTTGCCATACTGTTCATGCGGCTACCATTATCAAGTTTTGGCGATATTCCAGCATTATTGACCAGAGCGTGTAGCGGCTGACCATTCAGGCGTTCTAATAGCTCCTTGATGCCGTTTTCTATACTGTCGTTATCAGCCAAATTGATTTGCAAGTGATCTTCCTCACCTGCTGGCCATGGGCAATTTTCGGGAAAGGCCTGACGCGAGCAAGTAATAACTCGCCAGCCTTCTTCGGAAAAGCGTTTCACCGTCGCATGGCCTATGCCCCGACTAGCGCCTGTCAAAACTAATGTTTTTTTGGCTTCCGACATTATGTTTTCATCTCTTGCTCACGAATTGATTAAATCGTAGTTTAAAGTAATTATCGCAAAATGACGATAAGAATATTAAAATTCTATTGTTAGGGCATCCATATGAATAATGCAGATTTCATCATTATTGGCGCCGGGTCTGCTGGCTGTGTTCTGGCTAATCGTTTGACGGCAGATGGCAAAACCACAGTCATCCTGATTGAGGCTGGCGGCGAGGACAGAAACCCATTTATTCATCTTCCTGTTGGTTATGTGAAAACCATGGTCAATCCAAAGATTAATTGGATGTTTAAAACCGAACCGGAGACTGGCACTCATAACCGCGCTATTGATATGCCCAGAGGAAAAGTTCTTGGCGGCTCATCGTCAATCAATGGGATGATTTATGTTCGCGGGCAAAGCGCCGATTATGATGGTTGGGCGCAACGCGGAAACAAAGGCTGGAGCTATCAAGATGTTCTGCCATATTTCAAGAAAACAGAACGCTTTGAAGGGATTTCTGACGACAATATTGATGCCGATCTGCGAGGTGATGACGGCCCTATTCATGTTCAGCACGTGCGTGAACATTATGATGCCATGGACATGATGCTCAAAAGTGCAGATGCCGAAGGCTGGCCCACCAATCCTGATTATAATGGTCATGACCAAGAAGGTTTTGCCTATGCCCAGACCACAATGCGTGGAGGCTTACGCTGGTCAACCAAGAAAGGGTATCTGAACCCGGCTCGCAAGCGCCCCAATTTGCGTGTGATCAGCCACGCCATTGCTACCAGATTGACACTAACTGGTAAGCGCGTCACAGGCGTTACCATTAATCAGGCTGGAAAAGAAAAGATGTTAACCGCCAACGCTGAGGTTATTTTATCCGCAGGCGCGATCCAGTCACCGCAACTTTTGGAGTTATCGGGCATCGGCGACAGCGCAATTTTGAGCCAGCATGGTATTGAGACCAAGCACCATCTTGCGGCTGTGGGTAAGCATCTGCAAGATCATTTTATCTCTCGCCTATCATGGAAACTGACTGGTCTTGGCTCACTCAACAGCAAAACTCGCGGGCTTGGCCTGATGGGAGAGCTGATGCGTTTTGTTGGTGGACGCCGTGGAGCCTTAACCATGCCATCTGGTATCGTGCTTGGTTTTGTTAAAAGCCGTGAGGGGTTAATGGCACCAGATATTCAGTTCCATATTGCTAATGCCAGCTACGCTAATCCAGCCAAGCGCGTCTTTGACCCCTTTCCCGGCATGACCATTGGGCCTTGCCAGTTGCGCCCCGAAAGCCAAGGGTCTGTTCATCTAAAGACCACCAATCCTTTGGATGCACCAGCTATTCGGATGAACTATCTTGATGCCGCCGAGGATCAACGTGTGCATATCGCTGCCATGCGCATCGCCAGACGCCTGATGAGTAACGCCGTCATGGGCCCCCATGTCATTGAGGAGTTGCGTCCGGGGCATGAAGTAGAAACCGATGATGAACTGCTTGATTATATTCGCCAAAGCGGAGTAACGCTATACCATCCTGTTTCCACCTGCCGCATGGGGCCAGATGCTAATACTCATGTTGTTGATGAGCGCCTGCGGGTTTATGGGATAGAAGGCTTGCGGATCGTTGATGCCTCTATCATGCCGTCCTTAGTGTCTGGAAACACTAATGCCCCGACGATCATGATTGCGGAAAAAGCCAGTGATATGATTATCGCCGATCATCGCCCCTAAACCCTATCTGTCCAAGCTGGAAATGATCAAAAGGATGGAAACACAAGAGAATATCAATGGGGAATATCAATGGGGGGAATATCAATGAGGTTAGTGATGTCATCGCCTAACCTTAAACAAAACGACTTCCCCCTTGCCGTGATTGGTGACGGCTATGCCGCCGCCGTTTTGTTAATCCATCTGGCTAAGCATGGTTTCGATCTTAATCAGGTTGTTGTTATCGGCAAAGGTCAGCTTGGGCTTGGGGCCGCTTATGGAACAGAACATCCTGATTTCCGGTTAAATGTGCGTGACGACCTGATGATCATTGATGATGATGACCCTGATGATTTTGTGAACTGGGCCAGCAAGCTCAATGATCCGGATGCTGAGGATAGCCAAGGCGGAGGGAAGTTTTATCGGCGGCGTGATTTTGCAGACTATATTCGCCATCAGTTACAAAAATATGATATCGAAACCCATATCACGCGCATAAAAGCCCATGTTCAACGCATCACACGAGGCGATCATGGCCATTGGATCATTACCCTTGATCATGGTGATAAGGTCACGGTTAAAGCGGCGGTGCTGGCAACAGGAAACCCGCCCCCGAATAGCGCCCATCTGATCAGCCCTACCGCGCCAGCAGATCGCATCATCCGCACACCATGGGACGGACAAAGTATCAATAACATTGCACCTGATGATCATCTTCTTTTGATAGGCGGCGGATTAACAGCTCTGGATGCTTGCCTTGCGCTTTATCAGGCTAAGCACCGGGGGAAATTAACCCTCGTCACCCCGCGTGGGCTATTGCCGCCGCGCCAGCGTATGTGGGCCAAAGTCATTATTCCAGAGTTCCCCACCCCCCTCACAGCGTCTAGGTTCTTTCAGCATATTCGCCGCCATCTTCCTGATGAAAGCCCGGATACGAGCCAATGGCAATCTGCTTTTGAGGGGGTAAGGGCCGTGATGGCGATATCAGGGGTTTGGTCAAGACTATCCCCCCAATGCCGGAGGCGGCTGATCACCCGGTTGGGGTGGTTATGGTCACTTATGCGCTACCGCGCCGCGCCGCAAGCCATTGACGCCGTTGAGGATATGCTTAGCCGTGGGCAAATGACGATCATATCAGACCGAGTGGTCGGCATCACCTCTGGCGCACCACTCAAAGTGAAATTATCACAACGGCATCCTATTGATTGTGATATCGCTTATCTTGCTTCCGGCCCCGGTATTGATACCTTGATACAGCACCTTATCAGTGACGGTATCGGCGCATCACCTTTTGCTAAGGCAGATCAAGATAAGTTCGGGCTGGCGGTTGGCGATGATTTATGCCTATTAACAGATGATGGCATTTCGGCAGAAACACTTTGGGCCATTGGCACGCCAACAATGGCCAGCAGAGGTGATGTCGTTGGGGCCTCGTCCATTGCTCGGCAGGCGGCTTCCCTTGCCCAACGCCTTTGCACCAATTTTGCCCCAAAAAAGGGGCTAAAGAAAAGGCTCTAAAATGACCATAAAGGCTAGTTTCTGGAAAGACAAAGCTCTTGCTGAGCTGAACCATGAGGAATGGGAGGCTCTTTGTGACGGGTGCGGAAAATGCTGTCTGATCAAACTTGAAGATGTTGATAATGGTGAGATTCATTATACCGATGTCGGCTGTACCTTATTGGATAGTCAATCTTGCCGTTGCCGCAATTACGAAAACCGAAAAACCATCGTGACAGATTGCGTGATTCTCACTCCAGATCGGCTGGAACAAATCCCATGGATGCCTGCAACCTGTTCCTATCGGCTGATTTATGAAGGCAAGGATTTACCAGACTGGCACCCCTTGGTCACAGGTGATCCAGATAGCACACATCAGGCAGGTCAATCCGTAGCAGGTCAAATCATTTCCGAAGATGATATTGATGAAGATGACTTACCGTCCCATATTAAAGACTGGAACCATTGAATAAAGCAAAATAGATACTCTTATCTATCACAACACCTTTATTCAGAAATATGATTGAGGAACACATGAGCAAATGGTCAATTATCATCTATGTTTTAATTGCCTCGTTTTTGGTGATTTCCCTATGGGGATATGGCACCGCTGATAAAGAATGGGCGCAATGTAAAGAATCGCTGATCGCGCAATATCTAGGGTCAGATTGCACCCCTATTGGAGGCATTGGTATTCAGCAAAGAGGCCAGAATCCTGTCTCACCTGTGGCTGTACCTGGCAGCAACATTTAACCTATTCCATTAGCAAACGGAGCTTTTCATGTTTTTTCCATCCGGCACCCATAAAGACCACGGCCTTGCCTTTAACCCCCTCAAGGCCATTGTGTCACCAAGACCTATTGGCTGGATTTCCAGCATCGGTGCGGATGGTGTTCATAACCTTGCGCCTTATAGTTTTTTTAATGCCATTTCCGAAACCCCTCCCATGGTTGCGTTTTCGGGATCACCCGGCACTCAAGGCGATAAGGATTCCGTGAAAAACATTGAAGAAACAGGCGATTTTGTCGTTAATATCGTCTCCAGCGACCTGCTCAATGCTATGAACATTTCCTCTGCCAGTGTGCCGCGGGAATTATCAGAGTTTGATCAGGCCAAACTGACCCCTAAGCCTTCAACACTAGTAACCTCCCCTCATGTGGGTGAGTCACCATGCTATCTCGAATGTCGGCTTTGGCAGATCATTGACCTGCCTGCGGCATCAGAGGGGGTAAAGAGCCGCCTAGTAATCGGTGAGGTGGTCGGCATTGGTATTGATGATGCCTTAATCACCGCAGAAGGGAAAATTGATATCACTAAATATCAGCCCGCCGCGAGGCTAGGCTATAAGGATTATGCCATTATTAAGGATGTTTTTGAATTGGATCGCCCGGATACCAACACTTAAATCATGACGCAATACCATGTAAGCAGATCAGCCCTAATTGATTAGGCATTTGCTGATGGTGACATTGGCGTAACCGTTAAGGTCCGTGTCGGTAAGTCTGATCCGGATCAACCAGTCTTCCATAGCAAGCACCATGCTTAGCGGCAAAACGCCATTGGCAACCTTTTCACCACCAAGAAAGGATGCCCTGACCGTGACTGGACGCTTAAGGTCAAACCATGGGTTATCACGATTGGCATCTTGTCCGGGTTCACCTTCGATAAATAGGCTAAGGGATTCAGACAGAAACATCCTGTCGCTATTTCCGCCAGCAAAGTTCGGGGTAACAACCTCAACATCGCGCTGTTCAATCTTGCGGCATTTGCTGGCCTCACCCAATGAGTTAAGCAACTGGCGGATTTGTTCTGGCGGTACATCTTTGGCCAGATAGCGCGCAACCAACTTTCGCAAAGAAACGACATCCTTATCCTCTGTATTAATAAGGGCTTCGGCGGCAAGTCGGCGTTGCTGTTCGGTGTTGAGTTGTTCTGTTAGAACGGCGACGGTTTGCTCAAGCCGATTGTTATTTTGGACAAGTTCTTGGAGCCGGTCACTAGATGAAGAAAACACAGACCATTGCTGATTTTGGCCAATAATCCAGCCAACCCACAACGTGACTAACAACGCCAGAATTCGCAGAATAAAGCGCAGTTGTGATTTCGCTTCGCGTTTGCGATATCGTTCCGTGGTTTGATAATAATCCATACTGACAAGAAATCATTGTTGGAGGACTGGATTACCAGCATTTAAACGCTATGATAACCCGTTGCAATTACATTCCATTCTAACAAGCCATTCTAACAGGAAATACAGGTATCGTCATGAGAAAATCAAACCGGGCATGGCAACGGATGCTAAGTGGCAGGCGACTTGACCTGCTTGACCCGACCCCTGTTGATATCGAAATTGATGATATCGCCCATGGATTGTCACGGGTGGCGCGCTGGAATGGTCAGACAAATGGGAAATGGCCCTATTCGGTGGCAGACCATTCGGTAATGGTAGAGCGCGTTTTCACCGAACAAAACATAGGCATTGGCAAACGCTGGCAACTGGCCTGTTTGCTTCATGATGCGCCGGAATATGTAATTGGCGATATGATTACCCCGTTTAAATCTTTTCTTGGCGACAGTTATCTTGAGATTGATGACAGGCTAAGCCGCGCTATCCATTTGCGATTCGGATTGCCCGGAGATTTGCCGCAATGGGTCAAAAAGGCTATCAAGAAAGCTGATAAGACTGTCGCTTATCTGGAGGCGGTACAAATCGCCGGGTTTTCCCATGATGAGGCAAAACGCTATATCGCTCATCCGCAGAATATACCAACGCATATCATCGCGCCGCTTGCACCTAATAAGGCAAAGCTCGCTTATATGAAACGATTTAACGAATTGATGGACAGTATGACAACGCCGCCAACCTCCGGATAAAATCTCTCCGGATAAGGCAAATCACGCCAACAAAACCATGATAAGAAAAGGATCATATGATGACGCCATCCCCCATGATCACACCAGATAATAGTATCATTTTTGTTGCCCTTGAGAGTGAACTTCCTGCCGATCACTTGCCGGGATGGAAGATCATTTACACAGGTGTCGGCAAAGTTAATGCATCAATTGAAGCCATTAAAAATCATAATATTTATCAGCCCGTTACAATGATTAATTACGGTACTGCTGGAAGTTTGAATCCTGCTATTTCCGGGCTGGTTGAGGTTGGTCATTTTTTAGAACGCGATATGGATGTGCGCCCACTTGGGTTTGCTATTGGCTTGACCCCATTTGAAGACGATATCACCTTGAGCTTTGGATATGAGGGCGTGACCTGCGGTACCGGGGATAGCTTTGTTACTGACCTGCCAGAACTTCGATCTGATATCGTTGATATGGAAGCGTATGCCCTCGCCAAAGCGGCAAAACAGGCTGGCTGTGATTTCAGGTGCTTCAAATATATCTCGGATAGCGCCGATGGTGAGGCCGCCGCCGACTGGCAAGAAAACCAACGGCTAGGTGCAAAACAGTTTGTTGATCATCTTTTACGCTTGGCGGTTGGTGGGGACACTCGGACTTGAACCGAGAAGCCTGTTACGGCGGCAGATTTTAAGTCTGCTGTGTTTACCAGTTTCACCATGCCCCCTTACCATCATTATTCTTTCTTGTTAAGTTTTGACCGTGACCGTGTCAAGCGCATAGCATGGTAAAACGAAACATAAGGAACAAACCATGTTTTTTCTGCCCCTTTTTGATGATAATCCCACCGGACGAGTGCCAATCGTGACATGGAGTCTGATTGCCATCTGTGCCGCCGTGTTTTTGTTTCAACTAGGGCTAGACGAAAGAGGGGCGCGTGTATTTATCTTTTCCTATGGCGCTGTCCCTGCCCTGATCACAGGATCGGTTCCACGGCCTGCGGCACTAGCAGGCCTGCCTGACCTCGCCACACTCATCACATCGGTGTTTATGCATGGCGGCATCCTGCATCTGGGCGGCAATATGCTCTATCTGTGGATATTCGGCGATAATGTTGAAGATAGCATGGGGCCGATTAAGTTTATTATCTTTTATCTTGCCTGCGGCATCGCGGCGACCATGGCCCATGTTGCCATAGACCCGGATTCTGTGACGCCATTAGTCGGGGCGTCCGGTGCTATCGCCGGGGTCTTGGCCGCCTATCTTATGCTTTATCCTCATGCCCATGTTAGAGTGTTGGTGGTTATCCTGATATTTATTCGCTTTACCTCCTTCCCTGCCCTTGCGGTTCTGGCGGCGTGGCTAATCATTCAGTTTTTATCCGCCCCAGCTTCGTTAGGTGACGGCGGCGGCGTTGCTTATTTTGCTCATTTGGGCGGCTTTGCGGCAGGATTGATCCTTACTCCCTTTTTCAAACGCCGTGATCAAAAGATGTTTCCAGCAAAACCAGATACAGGCACTTTTGCAGAAACAGGCGCTAAACCTAACCATTCTATCAATATCATGACACGGCATCAGATCAAAAATGAGTTTGTTGAACGCTACAAGCACCGGAAAGCGCCGCCAAAACCCGCATATTCTCGCCGCGATTTGCCCAAAGTGAAAAAATCATCCCATTCAAAAGGCCCATGGGATCACGATGACGACAATCGCCATTAAACCAACAAACAAACCATCAATAACAGGGGATATGCCAAGGTTAATTGGAGTTAGGCAGAATTGCCGCCGGATACCGTCTGTTCCATTGTTCCTGTACCGCCAAGTGAAGTAATGAGATCAAGCACTTCTGCCGCCGCCGCGTCAACATGGCCCTGATTAAGTGAGGCGACAACCACAGCGGTGCCATATTGCCCCGGCTTGAACCAAGGATAGCTTCCGATGCTCATCCCTTCGTAACGGTTTTCGATTTCCCCTAATCCAGAGGCTAGCGTGCCTTCACCAATCTCCGTCTGGATAGAAACCCGGTGTTTATCCATTCCCATTGGCAACATGGCATCCATTTCTGCCAACATTGCCTCAAAAATCTTGGGCACTCCTGCCATGACATGAACATTGCTAATGCGATACCCCGGCGCCGCCGAGACGGGGTTGTAAATCAACTCTGCGCCATCTGGAACATCTGCCATTTTCTGACGGGCGGCGTTGTAATCCAGCCCTGTGCCTTGGTAATGTTCGATTAGCAATCGATTGGCCTCCGGGTGGCGGATCACCGGAACCGAAAAGGCCCCGGCAACGGCCTCTGTTGTGATATCATCATGGGTGGGGCCAATACCGCCAGAGGTAAAAACCAGATCATACGCCGCCGACAATGCCTGAACCGCCGCGACAATAACCTCATGACGATCACCGATCACCCTTACCTCACTCAAGGCAATGCCGCGATCATGTAAAAAACAGGCCAAAGTGTTAATGTTTTTATCCTGTGTTCGGCCTGAGAGAATCTCATCACCAATCACAAGCATAGCGGCAGAAGGTTGCGTCATCACATCACCTGAGATAAGAGAATATGCTATCTGTTATATCTCTTAACCCAAACAGATCAATAGCCATGACGGCTGTCAGGACTCCTAGATGCAGTTACCGCCCCTAGAACAAGGTATATTGATCAAGCGTTATAAGCGTTTTCTGGCTGATATTGATTTTGGTGATCGCATAGAAACCGTGCATTGCCCCAATCCCGGCGCCATGACAGGGCTGAACACACCGGGGCTAAAAGCGTGGTGTTCACGATCTGATAACCCTAACCGCAAATTGCCCATGACATTAGAATTGGTTGAGGCGGATGGCGGGCTTGTTGGCATAAATACTAATCGACCAAACAGCATCGCACAGGAAGCCCTAGAACAGAAACAATTGCCCTCACTTGCTGGCTATCAACAGATTAGGCGCGAATATCAATGGAAAAAAGGGGTTCGTTTTGATTTTCTGCTGGATGATGCCAAAGACGGGTCACCGCCGATGCTGCTGGAAATTAAAAATGTTCATCTGCGCCGCCCTGAGATGCCAGAAGCCGTTTCCTTTCCAGATTCTGTTACCGCGCGCGGCAGCAAGCATCTTGCTGAACTCACCAGCGCCATAACAGAAGGCTATCGCTGTGGATTGCTGTTTGTGGTTCAGCGGATGGATGGTGATCATATGGTGATTGCAGAGGATATTGATCCTGTTTATGCACGACATTTGAACCAAGCGCATCATCACGGCGTGGAAATTATGGCATGGCGTTGCAAAATTACGCTTGAGGCTCTAACATTGGATCATTCTATACCAATCAAGATACCAAAATAATGCGAACAGAACCCATCCCACGTCATGACCAGTTTGGCTATATCAAGATGCGTAAAGCAGGCAAACTGGCTGCTGAAACGCTGGATTATATCACGCCTTTCGTCAAGGCGGGCGTAACCACGCTTGAGATTAATGATCTCTGCCATCAGTTTATTACTGATCATGACGCTATCCCTGCCCCACTTGGCTATAAAGGGTTCCCCAAGGCGACCTGCATTTCTGTTAATCATGTGGTCTGTCATGGTATTCCTTCGGAAAAGCGGCTCATTGACGGTGATATCGTTAATATTGATATCACCGTGATTCTGGATGGATGGTATGGCGACACCTCGCGGATGTATTGGATTGGTGAGCCGAATGTTAAAGCCAAGCGGCTTACCGATGTGACCTATCAGGCCATGATGCGCGGCATTAAAGTGGTTAAACCCGGCGCGACACTTGGTGATGTTGGTCATGCTATTCAAACCTACGCTGAGGCGGCGCGGTTTTCTGTCGTTAGAGATTTCACCGGTCACGGTATCGGTCAGCAATTCCATATCGCCCCAACAGTGTTGCATTACGGGCAACCGGGTGAGGGCATTATCCTAGACGAAGGCATGATCTTTACGATTGAGCCGATGATCAACACTGGCACTTGGCAGGTGAAAATCCTGCCTGATGGCTGGACAGCCGTAACCAGAGACCGCGGACTATCTGCCCAATTTGAGCATACCGTTGGCGTTACCGCAGACGGGGTAGAAATCTTTACCCTGTCACCCAAAGGATATACTCAGCCGCCTTATCTGTGATGCCCCTACCCGTGCTATCACCGGCATCATGAAAAGTGTTTTCTCTATCTAACAGACAGGTTATATTAATCTATCAGTTGCGCTTTATTGGTCATTTTGCTTTCGCGGCCAGCAGATCAGAAACCTGATTATCAGAAACAAGAATAATCTTCTGATGATGGCTCTGACGTTCAAGCACGGCATCACAACATGAACCCCAAAGACAGCAAACAACCAATGCCAGATCACGCTGGTCATAGGGAACGACTGAAAGCACGCATCAAACAACATGGCGCCACAAAACTGGCGGATTATGAGTTATTGGAAGCCTTGCTATTTTACGCTATTCCGCGCCGTGATACCAAGGAAATATCAAAGATATTATTAAATAAATACAAGTCTATAAATAACATACTTAATGCAAAATATGATGATTTAAAAGCTATTCCACTGATCAGCGACCATAGCATTGTGCTGTTCCGATTAATTCAGGCCTTTGCCGTGCGTTTAGGTGAAGAAAAGATTATCAAGAAAACCACTTTCGGGTCATGGAAAGATGTCATTGAGTATTGCCGCACCCGAATTGGATTTGAAGAACGTGAATATTTCTTGGCTATTTTTGTCGATAGCAGAAACAGCATCATTGCCGCAGATGAGCTGGCCGCTGGAACCGTTGACCGCGTTGCCGTCTACCCGCGTGAGGTTGTTCGCCACATCCTTGGCTATAATGCCTCGGCGGTAATATTAGTTCATAATCACCCTTCTGGCGGCATTGATCCATCCAAACAGGATATTGCCATGACAAAAACCATCCAACAGGCTTTGCAAGCGATTGACGCAAGGCTTCACGATCATCTGATTATCAGTGGCGAAGGCCATTTTAGTTTCAAGAATGCAGGCTTAATCTAATCCCCCTTATTCTGATCACTCACCATCAGAGCATAATCACATCAGAATCATCACCTGAGACGCTAGACAAGCGGCGGTTGGCTGACTAACATGACGCCTCACCTTCACAAGTAGTAAAGACAGGAATAAAGAGGATGATACCCCGTTACTCGCGCCCGGAAATGAGCCAGATATGGACCGATGAAAGCCGATTTCAAATCTGGTTTGAGATTGAGGCACACGCCTGTGATGCCCAAGCCGAATTAGGCGTGATACCAAGCGAGGACGCCAAGACCATTTGGGAAAAGGGAAAGTTTGAGGTTTCCCGTATTCATGAGATTGAGGCAGAGACCAAGCATGATGTTATCGCTTTCTTGACTAACCTAGCTGAGCATATTGGCCCAGCCGCGAGGTGGGTGCATCAGGGCATGACATCATCCGATGTTCTGGACACTACACTTTCGGTTCAGCTGGTCAGGGCAAGTGATCTGATTATCACGGGAATTAGCCGCGTCATGGATGCTCTTAAAACTCAGGCTCTCACCCACCGCTACACCCCCAGCATGGGGCGTAGTCATGGGATTCATGCCGAGCCTGTCACCTTTGGGCTAAAACTGGCAGGGCATTACGCCGCTTTCGCCAGATCACTTGAACGGATGCGCCATGCTAGGGCAGAGATCGCGACTTGTAAAATTTCAGGCGCGGTCGGGACTTTTGCCCATATTGACCCATTCGTGGAACGCCATGTTGCCGAAAAAATGGGTTTAGTGCCAGAAACACATTCAACCCAGATTATCCCGCGTGACCGCCACGCTATGTTTTTTGCCATCATGGGCGTTGTTGCCGCCTCTATTGAGAATCTGGCAACGGAAATCAGGCATTTACAGCGCACCGAAGTGCGTGAAGCAGAAGAATATTTCTCGGCTGGACAAAAAGGGTCATCAGCCATGCCGCATAAGCGCAATCCCGTGTTAACAGAAAACTTGACCGGATTAGCGCGTGTGGTGCGTTCGGTGGTTACTCCTGCGCTTGAAAATGTGACACTTTGGCATGAGCGTGATATCTCACACTCTTCGGTTGAGCGTATCCATGCCCCTGACGCCACTATCGCGCTTGATTTTGCCTTGCACAGAATGGCGGGAGTCATTGAAAAGCTCTTGGTTTATCCAGAGGCGATGCAGAAAAACCTTGATCAGTTAGGCGGCCTAGTCCATTCCCAACAAGTGTTATTGGCGCTTACGCAACATGGAATAAGCCGCGAGGACGCCTATCGTCTGGTTCAGCGCAACGCCATGAAAGTTTGGCATGAGGGCGGCAGTTTCCTTGACTATCTTTTGGCAGATCATGAGGTAACGGATCATGTTCCTGCGGATACGGTCACGGCGTTATTTGATATCAATCATCATTTCAAGAATATTGATTACATATTTGAGCGCATTTTTGACACAAAATAACGATGCCAGCGATTGCTTATCGTCATCAGGGTTGCTAGTATAAGGACAAATTAAAGCTCGTTACAGAAAACCCTTTTTCCTAATAAATCTATGGCAAAACGCGATAAACTTTATGAAGGCAAGGCCAAAACAATTTTTGCCACTGATGACGCGCATCAATTGATTCAGTATTTCAAAGATGACGCCACCGCCTATAACGCCCAGAAACATGAAGTGATTATGGGCAAAGGTGTTCTCAACAACGCCATTTCCTTTCATATCATGACAGCGTTGGGTAACGCCGGGATTAAACATCATCTGATCAAACAGATTGATCAGCGTGAACAACTGATTCGTAAGTGTGAGATTATTCCGGTTGAGGTTGTGGTTCGTAATATTGCCGCTGGCTCAATGGTAGGACGGTTGGCAGGCCAGCATATTCCTATTAGTCTCGGCACACCTCTTAAATCTCCTGTGGTGGAATATTACCTCAAGGAAGATGCCTTAAATGACCCGATTATTACCGCCGAACATATTACCGGTTTTGATCTGGCCAGCGACCATGAACTAAAGCAGATGCGCTTGACCTCATTGGCGATTAACCGTCTTCTCAGCGATATTTTTAATGATATTGGAATTACCTTGGTGGATTTCAAATTGGAGTTCGGTCGTCCGTCACAGCGTCAAGAAGATGACCCGGCACTTATTCTGGCAGATGAAATCAGCCCCGATAATTGCCGATTATGGGATAAAGATACTGGCGACAGCAAAGATAAAGATCGCTTCCGCAAGGCAATGGGCGGCTTAGTTGAAGCCTATCAGGATATTGCAAACCGCTTTGGCATAACCATCGCGGCGACATGAAACGGAGAAAATTATGGTTAGCGTAACCATTACTATTGGACTCAAAGACGGTGTCCTAGACCCCGAAGGTAAAGCCATCGAATCGTCACTCAACAATCTCGGCTATCATGAGGCGAGTGAAATTAAAACAGGCCGCCTGATCCGTTTCACCATGGATGAGGGCGACCACGCAAGAGCCCATCAGAAAGTATCAAAAATGTGTGAAACCCTTTTGGTGAACACCGTCATTGAACATTATGACATTACCATCACAGATCTGATTGAGGGATAATCACATCGTGGCACGCATAGCGGTTATCAGTTTCCCCGGATCAAATTGCGACCGTGATATTATCACGGCGGTCAATGCCATTACCGGAACAGCACCAAACCAGTTCTGGCACAAGGAAAGCACCATGCCGAGGCAGGATTTGGTGATCTTGCCCGGTGGATTTTCTTTTGGTGATTATTTGCGTTGCGGGGCGATTGCCGCGCGCTCACCTATCATGGATGAAGTGCTAGAACACGCATGGCGCGGCGGCTATATCTTGGGGATATGCAATGGCTTTCAGGTTTTGACCGAGGCAGATTTGCTGCCCGGCACATTAATGCGAAACCGCGGCCTGAAATTCGTTTGCCGTGATGTCACATTGAAAACTCATAATAGCGACCATTCTATTCTGTCTGGTTTGAGTGACGGACAAAACTTGCGGATACCTGTTGCCCATAATGAGGGAAATTATTTCGCTGATCCGGCAACATTGAAAAAACTCAATGATAAAGGCCAAATTGCCTTTACTTATTCCGGGGCTGAGAGCGACCCCGACTATAACCCTAATGGGGCTATTAGTGATATTGCTGGCATTGTTTCTGAAAATGGCCGTGTGTTAGGGCTAATGCCCCATCCCGAACGCAAAGCTGATCCGATCCATGGCGGTTTAGATGGTCGTCTTTTATTGAAATCTGTGATTGAGGCCGCGTCATGACCGCTTCTGCTGAGCTTTCCACAGTGCAACAGGCCGCAGAAATGGGCCTTAGCGCGGATGAGTTTGCGCTGATCTGTCAACGTCTGGGCAGAACCCCAAACTTGACTGAACTTGGTATTTTTTCTGCGATGTGGTCGGAGCATTGTTCCTATAAATCCTCACGCCGTTGGCTGAAAACCTTGCCAACCACAGGCAAGCAAGTGATCCATGGCCCCGGCGAAAACGCTGGCGTTGTTGATATTGGTGATGGCATGGCGGCGGTATTTAAGATCGAAAGTCATAACCACCCTTCCTTTATTGAACCTTATCAGGGGGCGGCAACCGGGGTTGGCGGTATTTTACGAGATGTCTTTACCATGGGGGCAAGACCAGTTGCCCTCTTAAACGCTTTGCGGTTTGGTGCGCCTGATCATCCTTTGAGTCGTCATCTGGTTGGCGGTGTGGTTAGTGGCATTGGCGGTTATGGAAACTGTATTGGAATTCCGACTGTTGGCGGCGAGACGCATTTTGACTCTAGCTATAATCAGAATATTCTGGTTAATGCCATGGCGGTTGGATTAGCACAGGCAGACCGTATCTTTCTTTCTGCCGCCTCTGGCCCCGGTAATCCGGTGATTTATATTGGCGCGAAAACCGGCCGTGATGGAATACATGGCGCGACCATGGCATCGGCAGAGTTTAGCGAAGATGACAGCTCCAAGCGACCAACTGTTCAAGTTGGTGATCCCCTCGCGGGGAAATTGCTGATGGAAGCCAGCCTTGAGCTGATGGCATCGGATTCGGTTGTCTCTATTCAAGATATGGGCGCGGCGGGCTTGACCTCATCCTCGGTGGAAATGTCCAGCAAAGGCGGTCTGGGCATGGAAATTGACCTTGATAAAGTCCCCACTCGCGAAAAAGGCATGATCCCTTATGAAATTATGCTCTCCGAATCTCAAGAACGGATGCTGGTCGTATTAAAACCAGACGCAATGGATCGGGCAAAAGCCATTTTTGATAAATGGGATTTGGATTTTGCGGTCATTGGCAAGGTCACAGATAGCGGTCATTTGGTTTTGAAAACTAATGATGAGGTGGTAGCAGATCTGCCAATAGCGCCATTAGTCGAAGATGCCCCAGAATATGACCGCGATTATGAAGAGACACCACCGGCGCAACCTATCCCTAATCGTGATCTGATTTCTGATATCACCTTGGGCGCGGCGTTGAAGCAGATGATGGGTAGCCATTTTCTCGCCAGCCGACGCTGGATTTATGAACAATATGATCGTCATGTCATGGCAGATACCATGATTGAATCTGGTGGGGATGCCGCCGTCGTCCGTGTCCATAACAGCAAGCGCGGCATGGCGATAACCACCGACTGCACCCAACGCTATGTTCTGGCTGATCCTTATATGGGCGCGGCTCAAGCGGTGGCAGAGGCTTATCGCAATATTACCGCCACTGGTGCAACCCCGCTTGCCACCACCAACAACCTTAATTTTGGTAATCCTGAAAAGCCTGCCATTATGGGGCAGATCGTAGGGTCGGTTAAAGGCATGGGGGCGGCCTGTACCGCGCTTAATACCCCTATCGTATCGGGGAATGTATCTCTTTATAATGAAACCGATGGTAAGGCGATCTCCCCTGCCCCAGTGATTGGCATGATTGGCGTCATTGATGATGTCGCCCGTGCCACAAAAATTGCTGTTACGGCACCTGATGAAACCATCTTTATCATTGGTCAGACACAGGATACGGGCGATGGATGGCTTTCAAACAGCGTTTATGCCCATGTCATCGCTGATGAGGCGTCGGCATCTGCCCCGCCGCCTGTTGACCTTGCCGTTGAGGTGAAGCATGGTGATTTGATCCGGCAATTAAATGCAGATGGTTTGATTACCGCCGCCCATGATATTGGTGATGGCGGTGCGTTGACAGCATTGTCAGAAATGGTGCTGGCAGGCGATCAAATGGCAGAGTTAGGGGCAGAGTTGGTGATTGATCCTGATCAACGCACCCATGGCTGGGCTTTTGGTGAAGATCAGGGCCGGTATCTGATTGCCACACGCGACCCTGATGGGGTGGAGGCCGCGGCAAATGCCGCAAATGTGCCTTTTCAGAAAATTGCCAAAACCATTTCAGCAAAGGAATTGAAACTTGGCGATGATGACATTATCTCAGTTACAGATCTTCGTTCTATCCATGAAGGCTGGTTGCCTGATTTGATGAACCAGAACAAGGGAGAATAACATGGCAATGTTCGCCGAAGATATCCGTAAGCTAATTCTTGCGGCCCTGCCAGATAGTGAGGTAACGATAGAAGATCTGCGCGGTGATGGCGACCATTATTCCTGCCATATCCGATCTAAAGCTTTTGTTGGCAAAAGCCGTGTTCAACAACACAAAATTGTTTATGAGGCCTTGGGCGGACGTATGGGAAACCAACTGCACGCCCTAGCGATACAAACCACCCCGATTGAGGAGTAGATCATGCTGGACGATCAGACCAAGAGCCAAATCGAAAGTGAAATCAACAGCCAAGATGTTGTATTGTTTATGAAAGGCACGCCTGTCTTTCCCCAATGCGGATTTTCTGCCGCCGTGGTAGGCGTTTTAACGCATCTGAATGTCCCGTTTCGTGGC
>CBFIDH010000016.1:0-45773 GCA_965661405.1 Puniceispirillales bacterium (SeqCode) | reverse complement strand
AAGCCCTAAGAAATCGCAATATCTGTTGAAGATGACTTGTCAGTTGCCCGCCAAGAGGCTAGACAATGGAAAGATGAGGAGAGGTGGCAGAGTGGTTGAATGCGCCGGTCTCGAAAACCGGTATGGGTTAACGCCCATCGGGGGTTCGAATCCCCCTCTCTCCGCCATGATTGCAAGATGCCATCCTATTTATTTTTTTATTTCGACGCCAATATCTTAGCATTTAAAAAAATGAAATTTCAAATTCTCTTTGGAGACTTGCGAATATATTTCCCTCACATATTTCTCCGCGTCTGATAAAAAAATTCCAGCTTCCCAAACAACAAAATCTGAATATGCTGGTACTAAGAACGCGTCTTTATGGGGAGAAGCCGCCATGACCTTCACGCCACAGATCAAGGACAGTGACGTTGAACTGATCCAGAACGCCATGTCACAAATGCCCGATCATACATCGGTTGCGGAATTTGTGCCCGGCCCCGGCATCACGCGGCTGGACTTGAGGTTCGATATCCAAAAGCTTCAGGAAGCGCTTGAAGAATGTTTGAAGCGAGAGGCCTTCATGGGCGAAATGCGGGATCAGGGCTTTGCCGCGCTACCTCTGACGCAGCGCCCGGGCCAGACCGAATGGACGTCTAACGATCTGTCGGGACGCTACTGGTTACGCGCGGATGAACGTTACATCGAAGAGCCGCGCGAAGATCTGGTGCCAGAGATCGACTTTTCCGAGTTCAATCCAAAGTTCAAGGGCACTTATTTTGAATATGTCCATGAGGAGTTGTGCAAACGCTTTCCGATTGGCCGCACCCGGATTCTGTCCAAGGGGCTCTATAACTGCAATTCTTGGCATCGCGACCCTGAGCCGCGCCTGCATATCCCGCTTATCTCGAACCCCGGCTCGCTATTCATCGTGAACCATCATGTGACTCATCTGCCTGCTGATGGCTCGGTCTATTTCACCGACACCCGCGCCTATCACACCGCCCTCAATGGCGGTGAAAAGCCCCGCGTGCATATCGTTGCCGCGCTGGCCTATGATCAGGTCACCGAATGAGCCGTTATGGTGACACCGTGCCGGCAGGCTCGAAAACCGGTATGGATTAACGCCCTGATGTGCCGGATCTGACGCAACTACTGGCGCAACGATATGGTTTCATGCCGTCTCTTGCGGTTGGCGATTGATTTGCGAATATATTTTCCTCACATTTTTCTTGCGCGGTGGTTATACTGTCGCGATTGCAATTCATGAATTAGGGAAATCGCATATGCCCAACGAAGATATGTTAGCGCCGCATCGCCACTGGATTGGCAAACAAAGTGAACGACAAGACCATATTTCTCCGCGCCTGATCGAGCAGTTTCGCGCCACCTTTGGCCCGCATAGCACCGTGGCTACACCTGTGCCGCCGGGGCTGTTTTGGTGTCTGTCCCCTGATGCGCTGACCGCGGATCATCTGGGGGAGGACGGTCATCCTCGCCTTGGCATCACGATGCCAGAGATTCCCTATCCGCGCCGGATGTGGGCTGGGGGCAGGTTGCGCTTTCATGGCGAGTTTCTTCCAGACCAGATGATCACCAAGCGTTCCACTATTCGGGATATCGTTTTCAAAAGCGGCCGTAGCGGCAATCTTTGTTTTGTTACGGTTGATCATCATTATCGGCATGGTGAGGAGCTTATCCTCGAAGAAGAACAGAATATTGTTTATCGCGAGGAGGTCACGCCAGTCGCCGCCGCCAGTGAAACCACCACCATCTCACAAGATGCTATCACTTGGCAGGTTAATCCCGATTCTGTGATGATGTTTCGGTATTCCGCGTTGACCTTTAATGGTCACCGTATTCATTATGACCGCGATCATAGCGTCAATGTCGAAGGCCATCCCGGTTTGGTTGTTCATGGGCCAATGCAGGCGACATGGATGCTTGCGCTTGCCACAGATCATCTTGGGCATTTGCCAACAGAGATGAGCTATCGCGGCCTTGCTGCCTATATTGAGGGGACGCCAGCGACCGTGGCAATATCCTCTGCCGAAGGTGAGGGTGTTTTTGATGCTATGGTTGTCAATAATGATGGTATCAAAACAATGCAGGCCACGGTGTTGGCATAATAACAACACTCATAATAACAACGCTTATGGGCAGTTGATTTCTGATGGCGTTCACTTGATCTAAGGTTGGTTTTGCACGGATATGATCTGGGATATTATTTATATTGTATTAGGTTTAGGGCTTTTGACCTTTGGCGGCGATATTCTGGTTCGTGGCAGTGTCAGTCTGGCTATCCAGCTAGGGTTATCACCTCTTTTGGTAGGGATGGTGGTGGTTGGTTTTGGAACCTCTGCCCCGGAATTGCTGGTATCGATTAGCGCAACCCTCAACCAACAGCCTGATATCGCGGTGGGCAATATTGTCGGCAGCAATATCGCCAATTTTCTATTGATACTAGGTTTTGGTATGCTTCTGGCGCCAATCATTTGTACTGATCGTGCTATTAAGCGTGATGCGGTTGCGGTCGTCTTTGCTAGTCTGGGTTTGCTTGTCGTTGCTATGGGTGGCACGGTCACACAGTTTGAGGGCGGTATCATGCTGGCCTCGCTATTGGCGTATCTTGGCTTTTCCATTGTCATGTCACGGCGTCAAGTGGCAAGCCAAAAGGCAGATACCGAGCCTAGCACCTATCAATCCGAAGCAGAGGAGTTTAACGCCTTTTCTGGGGTGGTGATCAGCGTCATCGTCAGCGTCGCCGGAACAGTCATGCTGGTTTTTGGGGCTGATTGTCTTGTTTCTGGTGCCAGTAATGTGGCACGAGCCTTTGATATTAGCGAGGCTGTCATTGGTCTGTCTCTGGTTGCGATTGGGACATCCTTGCCAGAGCTGGCGGCGACTATTGCCGCGGCGGTTAAACGCCATACCGATGTCATCATTGGCAATATCATGGGCAGCACGCTGTTTAATATTCTTAGCATTGTTGGCATTACCGCAATGATCTCACCCCTTTCAGTTGATGAGCATATGATCAAAACTGATATTCCTCTGGCTTTGATGGTGGTCACGGTTACCGCGGGGATTATCCTGTTGCTATCACGGCTATCACGTCCACAAGGGGTAGTCATGTTGATCAGTTATGTAGGCTATATTGTCTGGCTGTTCACCTAGCCGATAACCTTGGCGATCATATCAATCCAGTTCTGATAACAGATCCGGTGGATCAGCGCGTCGCCATAGCCTGCTTTGGTCATAGCGGTGATAAGATGGGGTAAGGCGTCAACCGAGTTCAAATCTGTCGCCATTTCAGCACCATCAAAATCAGAACCTAGCGCGACCCCGTTCTCCCCAAGCCGAGTGATAAGATGATCAAGGTGCCGGATCATAACATCAACAGGCATATCAGGGTTTTTCTGACCATCAGGTCTAAGAAAACCAACTGCAAAATTCATCCCGACTAATCCCTGTGACGCGGCGATGGCGTCAAGCTGACGATCTGTCAAATTGCGTGACGCGGCGCAAATCTGATGAACATTGGAATGGGTGGCAACCAACGGCGCTGAGGAGAGGTTGGCAATATCCCAGAAACCAGCCTCGTTCATATGTGACAGATCAATCATAATATGTTTATCAAGACAGGCCTTGATCAGCTCGCGCCCTGCCGGGGTCAGACCGGGGCCGATATCAGGCGATGATGGAAAAACAAAAGGAACCCCATGGGCAAAGGCATTTGGCCTTGACCAAACCGGGCCTAGTGAGCGAAGTCCCCTATCATAAAACTCGTCCAGATTACCCAGATCAGGGCGAATAGCCTCAACCCCCTCAATATGCAGTATCATGGCCATTTGCCCGGTCTTGGTGGCGGTGAGAATATCTCCGGCGTTGAGGCATAACCTCATATCTTCGGGGTGATCTGTTGCCAGATGATGAGCGATAGAAAACATAGCTTCTGTTGCTGTTAACGCCTCGGCATGATCAACCTGATCCATGTTGAGAATACCCCCCGGTTGATCAGGTGCATCAGGAGCAGGAGTGAACATAGCGAACAATCCCCCTGCCATCCCACCTTGCCACGCTCGCGGCAAATCAAGCTGACCGCCGCCATCACCTCGGATAAAACTTGCCCCTCGCAGATCACCTTGCCGCCAAAGTCTAAGAAGCGCATCATTATGACCATCAAAAACCAATGTCATGATATCGGTTGTCCCTTTATGTAGTGGCGCAGATAAGGCGGAATAATCTTGGCTTGGCGCAAATCATCTGCCTCCCCCCTCAACATAAGGATATCCCCTCGCAAACCCATGAGAAAAGGATACCATTCTTGTGCTAAAGGCGATTTCCAGCGCCACAGCAATTCATCCAACGCATCCAGCATGGCGGCGGTATCGTCAAGATCAAGAGATGATGTCTCACCTGATGGAGATGGTGGGAGATTAAAACTGTGTTTGATCAAATCAAAGGCTTCCGGCACGCCATACGAACGAAGAGTCGCTTGATGGTTTGCGGTATCGTCGCCTGCCGCCATGATCGACAAAAGCAACATATCAGTTTCGATCATGCCTGTCGGGTTAAGCATGATGCCAGCCGTTTGTTGCAGATGCTGACGCTGGCGTCCTTCTCCCCCCCATTGACCTAGAAAGAGGCGGCGTGGACAATAATCATTGGCATAAAGATTATCCCAAATGATCAGGCGAGATTCTGGTAATCCTGCTTTAATCAGCGCAGTGTCAGACCACATGGTGTCATGGGCAACAATATGATGCCCGCAATAGAAAACCTCTCTTTGACCGTCCCAAGTGTGAACGAACCCATTGAGGTAGCCGGGGGTAGCCATTTCCAATTCATCGGCATAAACCCGCGGTGTTACCATCACCGGGCGGCGCAGATGATCCGACAGGCGATTGGCAAGTTTGGCATGATTTCGCCCCTCATGGTCGTGACGACCCTGGTTATCCGCAGATGCAGGTGGGATATCATCCAACAGCAAACATGGAATGACATGATCATCCCCTGCGAGTCGTGCTAGTTTTTCTGCCAGCACCGCGATATCAGAATTCGCCGCGTCCTCATCCAAATTAAAATCAAAGTTAAGATCAAGGCCGGGGGCTAATCCGGCGATCACGGTAATGCCTAGATCACGGGCGGCGGCGATAAAATCATGCCATTCCAGCCACCATGCCTCTGGATAGGGTTGCCGCCAGTGAAAGCGATGATAGGGGTCATCTTTAGGAGCATAAAAATAGCTATTCATGCCAAGCTGATTAAGCTGTTTTAAAATGCGTCCACGATCCGCAAATGACAGCAATTTGCCGTAATATCCTTCGATATAACCATAATACGACCCTGTCTCTGGCATCATTGCCCCTTTCCTTGGTCTTTGATTCTATCGTCATCCGCGTCAATTGAAAAGATATGGTTTCATCACAGATGTGATCTTAATATTCTCTGCTTCTTTCGCCTGTTTCCCGTTGGAATTACGCTGGATGATTACACTGGAGGATGGCATATCACGCCGCCTGATCGGGGGCGATCTACCCCGGTTGTACCGGGAAAGGTGATGGCCATATCATAAAGGCATCTCGCCGCCAGAAAGGCCATTAGCTCAGCCTCAATAAAATCACCATCTATGGCGGCGGCGGTTGGCAGATCATCGCAAAGCATCACTGGACATGGGCAATGATGACGGATGCGGTTAACCAGATGCTGATTTCTTGCCCCGCCACCGGTTAAAAGCAATCGCTCCGGTGTCTCGCTGAGGTTCCGGCAAGCATTGATGAGGGTCATCGCCGTGACTTCTGCAAGGCTTGCCATAGCATCAGCCAAGGTCATTTCTGCCAGTTGGTCTGCCGCCAGCATTTGTTCAGTTATCACCCGATCAAGCGATTTTGGCGCAGGTCTTTGATACCACTCATGGGTCATCACACGCGCCAGATAATCTGTGTTCACCTGACCACTGGCGGCGATGTCACCATTCTTATCATAGCTTAGGCCAGCGCGGTTTTGCATCTGGCGATCCATCATAGCATTGCCGGGGCCAGTATCCATGCCGATCAACTCGCCAGTCCCGATTGCGGTCAAATTGGTAATGCCGCCAATATTTGCCACGGCGATAGGCGGATTGATCCCGGCACTCTCCATCAGGGCAGAATGAAAAATTGGTGCTAATGGCGCGCCTTCACCGCCATGGGCCAGATCATTTTGACGAAACTGATACGCTACTGGCAGGCCAGTTAATTCGGCAAGATGCGCGGCTGACCCCAATTGAACCGACAGGGCTTTCTCAGGACGGTGAAGCACGGTTTGACCATGAAAGCCGATGAGATCAACAGGCTGATCATATTGTTCTATCAATGCCATCACCGCCTTAGCGTGATGACTGGCGATATCGCGTTCTGCCGCGTCTTTTATGGCTTCTTTATTCAACATATCGGGATCATCCATGATGGCAAAAATATCTTTTCGCATGGCATCAGGCCAAGGCAGATTAAGCCTCAACCCATGGCGCGAAAACCGGATACCATTCGTTTTGATCAGGGCGGCATCAACAGCATCAACGCTGGTCCCAGACATAAGCCCAATAATAGTGATCATGGGCGGCTCATCGGTGGTGGATAAGGGCATAGCGAATGGTGATCCTGCTTGAGAAGACGTGTTGCTCGTGCCATGATATCACAATGACAACACAACCATCTACTCCTTCAACCGAAGATGTGCCAGAAGCATCCGCTTGGCTGGATCAACTAGACACGCGTGAGGCGTTGGGCGTCATGCTGAAAAGTCAACGACAAGCGGCAGACGCGGTTGATAACGCCATGGACGCTATTACCAAGGCGGCAGAGGCGGCGGCAATCCGACTTGGGGAAAGCCAGACAGGTCGTCTGATTTATGCTGGGGCTGGCACCTCGGCTCGGATTGGTGTTCAAGATGGGGTGGAATTGCCGCCGACCTTTGGCTGGCCTCCTGAACGGCTAGGCTATCTGATCGCTGGTGGGCGTGAGGCTTTGATGCGATCAGTCGAAGGCGCAGAAGATAGCGCCCAGAGCGCTAAAACCGACGCGGATGAATTGAACATGACATCCGCAGATATTGTCATTGGTTTGGCGGCAAGTGGGCGCACAAGTTATACGATTGCTGCCCTTGATGCGGCACGCCAAGGCGGGGCGTTGACCATCGGCATTGCCAATAATCGGGATACGCCACTTTTGGCGGCGGCAGAATATCCGATTTTGATTGAAACCGGGGGCGAAGCCTTGGCAGGCTCCACTCGCCTCAAAGCTGGTACAGCCCAGAAAATCACTCTTAACCTCATCTCAACCTTTGTCATGGCACGGTTGGGCAGGGTCAGCAATGGGTTGATGGTGGCGATGACGCCAAGCAAC
Source organism: Puniceispirillales bacterium (SeqCode) (assembly GCA_965661405.1). GTDB lineage: Bacteria > Pseudomonadota > Alphaproteobacteria > Puniceispirillales > UBA1172 > UBA12202. The sequence continues at coordinate 38,409 of CBFIDH010000016.1, read as the reverse complement.
GCAAAATTGCGTGAACGAAAACTTCGGATTGATGCTATGCTGGCAGATCAAACCCCCAAAGCAAACACCGAATAACCGCCGCGATAACGAGGCTATTTAATCTAGTCGCCGCGCCGCTAGGATAGAAAGCACAATCACCGGCACACCAAGCAAAGTGGTAATGACAAAGAACCACGAATAACCAAGGCTTTCTACAATACCGCCAGAATATCCCCCCAGCATTTTTGGGAACAGCGTCATGATGGAGCTAAACACCGCGTATTGCACAGCGGTAAAGGAAATATTTGTCAAGCTGGACAGAAAAGCGATAAAGGCGGCGGTGGCAAAACCTGCCGCCAGATTATCTGCGCTAACCACCAGATACATCATGTTAACATCAGGGCCAATTTGCGACAGGGCAACAAACAGCAGATTGGTTCCTGCTGAGAGAATAGCCCCCCATACCAAGGTTGTCATAACGCCAATGCGGGTGGCAACAATTCCCCCCAAGAAACCGCCAGCGATGCTGATAGCAACCCCATAGGTTTTTACCGCTGTTGCGATATCTGCCTTGGTGAAACCCAAATCTTGATAAAACAGATTGGAAGTCACCCCAAGCACGATATCAGAAATGCGATAAAGCCCGATTAGACAAAGCAGTAACCACGCGGCGGATGTGCCGTAGCGTTGAAAGATATCTTTGACAGGCAAAACCCAAGTGTCATGCGCGGTTCTCCCAGCTTGCATCAGGTATTTAGCGATCACACCGCCAACCACCAAGGCCACGCCCAAGCTGGATAATAGCCGAACAGCCGCCATCACCACCGCGATCACCGGATCAAAGACGCCGCCTGTGGATAGGGACAGGTTCGCCTTGATGCTGGCGACAAAGGGGCCAATCTCACGATAAATCAGGATAAAGCTGATGACACTAATAAGGAAAAGCCCCAGAAGCTTTAGGTTATCATATAGGCTTCTGTCGCGCTGTGCCGCCGGATTACCATCAGGTTCTGTTGCCAGAAATGTTGCCAAAACCCCGATCAGCATAACGCCAGCCATCATGCCATAGGTGGTGGCCCAAGCGCTGTATTGATAGTCGTCTAGCCGTGAGCCATAAAAGGACGCCAGATATAGCGCTCCGGCCCCGGCAACAATCATCCCAATACGGTAACCAGCCACATAAAGCGAGGACAGAATCCCCTGCCATTCTGGCGGCGCACATTCGATGCGATAGGCATCAATGACGATATCCTGTGTTGCCGAAGAAAACCCCAAAAGCACCGCCGCAAACGCCATCTGTACCAACGCCGCCTCACCATCAGCGGGATTAGTCCCTGCCATGAGCAGGATAGCGATCATGACCATGGCTTGTGATACCAGAAGCCAGCTTCGCCGCCGCCCCAGCCATAGGCGTAACCATGGCAAAGGAAGCTGATCAATGAGAGGCGCCCAAACGAACTTAAACGAATAGCCCAGCGCCGCCCAACTGAACATGGTGACGGCGGATTTCTCAACACCAGCCTCATTTAGCCAAAGCGATAGGGATGAAAAAATCAGCAAGATCGGAACCCCTGCCGAAAAGCCCAGCAACAGCATGACCAAGGAACGCTTATGGAAAATATGGATCAGGCTATCTATGGGGATATCTCCTGCTGATCTTAATGCGAAGGATCGGCAATTCGAGCCATGCGGGTCACTGGTCCTCCGTCATGTTTCATGATGCGATCAACGGCGTGGCTAAGCGGCTCACTCATCACCATATGATGCCATGCGTTCGCGTGCAACAGATTGGTGCTATCCTGCATGATGCCAACATGACCTTTCCAGAAAATCAGATCACCGCGGGCAAGCACGGTGTGGTCGGCGACGCTTTCACCAAGGGTTTTTTCTTGATCGCCGCTATTCCGGGGGCTGGTAATGCCGCTACCAGATAGGGCCAGTTGCACCAGCGCGGAACAATCAATGCCGATGCTATCTCTGCCGCCCCAGCGATAAGGTGTCCCCATCAGTTGTTCAGCGCTCAACACCCAATCATCAAGACAGGTATCCACGGTCATCAGATGATGCAAAGGGACATAGCCCTTGCCATATTCTTTATCATGATGATGCGCCAGTGCAATTTCCGCTACCTCATCATCATGATCAAGGACGGAAACTTGCGCCGCCATGGGCAAATAGCCAAGGCTAGGGGTTTTGATATCATTGCCGCTAGTGATCAGGCTTCGGGCAACCATAACGCGGTGGGTTGGTGGCGGCAATTCGCCCAGCATGGTGCGTTCCACCCATGCCTCATATCCATCGGTTTCCAGCCGCACCCGAACCCAATGTGTTTCTGTCTCATCCAATATGGACACACTCTCACCAAACAATGCGTCAGTTTCCAGACCACTCATGCCATCAGGCCCGTGCCGCATCGGGGCAGAAGGTGTGATAATCTGATATCGGGTCATGCGCCAATCCCTCGCTCGGCGCACCATGAACGGACATCAAAATTAGGACAGGTTTTTTCGGTGTTGGGAAAATCACAATGCCCACAAATCTCCGCATCAGGATAGCGCGCCTGCCATTCGCGCAACAACGTATCTAATGCCAGCATTTGCGCTTCAGAAAAATTGCTCCTACCAATGAGGCAAACCCCTAAGCTTTGGGTGTTATATTCATAAACATGGGCGCCGCGCCAGTATGTTGGCCGCCCTGTTTCAACCGTGCCGTCTTTGGTGATCACCGCGTGATAGCCAATGCCGTCCCAGCCAAAGCCAAGATGCATGGCGTGAATATCGCTGGCGGTAAGGGTGTCATCTGTATCGGAACAATGGACGACCAAATAACGGATATCTTGGGGCTTCAGCATATTTTGACCTAACCGATGAACAAAGGTTTAACAGGTGTTCTGGTCACACCCTAGCGTTGCAACATCCCCTAGCATATCCTATCATCCCAGAGATTCGCAATCCTCTCAGTTTGGAGAAATCATGCTTGGTCTTCCTGCCGCGGTTTTGTTTGATATGGATGGTCTCTTGATTGATACCGAGGGCGTATCAGAGGCGACATATCGCCAGACTTGCCTTGTGCATGACGCGGCGGTGGCGGCGGATGCCTATGGGCAACTGATTGGCCGGGATCAACCCGAACAACGGGCGATATTCAAAACCCTGTTACCAGATCATGTTGATCTGGCGCGGTTTGATGCCGAATGGCGGCAAGCTTTTCTTGATCAGCTCGAACATCATGTACCGCTAAAACCGGGGGCAAAGGATCTGTGCCAATGGTTGTCGCGGCAATCTGTGCCTATGGTGGTGGCGACCTCAACCCTAACGGATAGGGCAGAAACCTTGTTGCAACGTGCCGGATTGCTAACTTATCTGGCAGGGGTGGTTGGCGGTGATCAGGTGGAACGCGGCAAACCTGCCCCTGATCTGTATCTGGCGGCGGCGGCCTTGGCAGGTTCTATGCCGGCGGATGCGGTGGCTTTTGAGGATACCCCCCAAGGTGTGATGGCGGCTTCGGCGGCGGGGGTTCCGGTGATCCAGATTCCGGATATGATCCCTGCGGATGCGGTAAGCCGCGCCGCTACTATGCTGGTGGCGGACAGCCTTTATGCCGCCGCCACTCACCTAGGCTGGATGGGTTAGTCCATTTGCGCTTAATTGCACTCTGTCAAATTGGCTTCATAGGAATATTGGCAATTCCCCAACCAGAATTCCCTAGTCTTTGGTGCTGATCAAGGCGTTGCTAATCCTTTGTTTCGTCTTTCCATTTGGTTTCTACATGGTTACACCAAGCAAGAAAGAACCGGCACACGCGATAAATGAAATAGAAGATGAAAATGTATATGCCAACCATAAAAATTAGCATGAATAACGATGCTATCCCTAGTGATCCTGCAAACATCGCATTTTCTCCTTTTTAGTTTGTTAATGTTTTTTCGCTATCTTTGACAATCATTCCCCCAAACACGCAAATCACAATTTTGTGAATTGCACCCCCATATCCCCCCATCTGCGTATTGATTTCTGGCGGGTGAGGCCTACATAAAATCTATCAAACGAATATGCATCCAACATGGGGGAAAGTGGCTCTGCTTGCCACTGGTGGTGAGGGCAATATGCGGTGTCTGAAAAAACGGGTTTTTGCCATGATCATCATGGCGGCGGCTTTCATAGGAAATGGAATAGGTATGGCGGCGGCGATGACCAATACAGCGTATGATTTTCAATTTACGGCGATTGACGGGGACAAATTGGATTTGGCGGATTATCGCGGCAAGGTTTTGCTGGTGGTCAACACCGCTTCACAATGCGGATTTACCAGCCAATATGACGGGCTTGAGGCCATCTGGCAAAAATACAAAGATCAAGGCCTGGTGGTTATCGGCGTGCCAAGCAATGATTTTGGCAAGCAAGAACCCGGCACCGCCGATGAGATCAAAAGTTTTTGTGAGGTCAATTTCAACATCAGCTTTCCCATGACGGATAAACAGGTGGTGAAAGGCACAAATGCCCATCCCTTTTATCAATGGGTCTCAGCCGAGGCCGGGTTAATGGGAAAGCCGCGGTGGAATTTTCATAAATATCTGATTGGTCGTGATGGCCGTTTTGTGACTTGGTTCGCCTCAACCACCACACCTGAATCAAACAAATTGGAAACAGCGATCACATCCGCGTTGGCGGAATAATCCGCCGATCACGTCATCAGGTTTTGAATGGCGGCGTTTCGGCAAGCGCATGGGCCAGATCATGCGCTGATGATCGCGGGGTCAGCAAAACAAAATGATGCTCGATGGCGGGGCTTGCGTTCTGCCGGATAATAATGACGCCCATATGCTCAATGCTTGTTCGCGCCGCCGACCATGGGGGAAAGACCCCAAGACGTGTATCAACCGCGCATAAGCGTTCCATGATCATAGGACACGCTGGGCCAGATAGGGATATCCGCGCCCAAGCGTCACTCTGATCAGTAACGCTGGCCACTTTACCGCAGGCCTTGATGACATGGGCCAAATGCGCCTCTGGCGTCGTTTGGCGGCAGATAAACACCTGATCGCGTGCCGATGACAAGATCATATCGCCGTTATTTTTGCCATTAGCTTTGCCATTAGCTTTGCCGTTTTGGGTGATGGCCACCGCCTCACCGGGGCCGGGCAGGGCAACACCAAAAGCAGATGTGATCGCGGAGGATAGGGCTTTGATATTACCATTAGCGGCGGTCACCGATGCCATGGCATAGCCGGGGTCTTCATGGCATATCGCGCCTTTGGCCTCTAGGCGAAAGCCGTTGAGTGGGGATGATGCAACCAGACGATCAGCCATGAAGCCTTCTCCCTTCTGGGTCAAAGAAATGCGGGCTTGTGATCTCAACCTCGGTATCATGCCCGCGCAATATATCGGCGGCGCGAACAACCTCACCATAACGCTGATCACCGCCAGTGACAAAAGCCAGCGCGAGTGATGTGCCTAGCATGGGGGAGTAAGCCACTGAACTAACCCAGCCCTGATCATGGGAGATATGATGACCTGCCCCGATAGGCAAGATATGCGCCCCTGCCATGATAGCCTCTTGCGGATTAACAGGCTTAAGGCCAACCAGCCGCATCCCATCATCGCGGATCAATTCAGGACGGGTTGCCATGACGCGGCCGATATAATCTTTCTTTTGGGTTAGCATCCGTCCAAGGCCAAGATGATGCGCCGAGGTCTGACCATTAAGCTCGTTTCCAGCAGGATGCCCCTTTTCAATCCGCATTACGCCCAACGCCTCAGTGCCATAGGCGGTAACACCATCAGGTTTTCCAACCTCCATCAACAGCCGGATCAGCGCATCACCATAGCGGCTTGGAACCGCCAACTCATAAGCAAGCTCACCTGAAAAGGATATGCGAAAGAGACGGGCGGGAATACCGTCACAAATCGTGATCTCACCGCAAGCCATAAACGGAAAGGCGGCGTCACTCACATCAACCCCATTGTCAACAACGCGGCTTAGCAACTGACGCGCATTAGGCCCGGCAATGGCATATTGGGCGTATTGCTCGGTGGTGGAAATGAGCTGAACATCCAGATCAGGCCATAGGCATTGGCGGCAAAACTCCAGATGGCGATAGACCAGAACGGCGTTTGCCGTGGTGGTGGTCATCACATAATGCTGATCACCTAGACGCGCGGTGGTGCCATCATCCATGACAAAGCCATCTTCGCGCAACATCAACCCATAACGTGTGCGTCCAACGGCAAGCTTGGCAAAGCCATTGGCATATACCCGATTGATGAAATCGGTAGCGTCACGTCCTTGAATATCAATTTTGCCAAGCGTGGACACATCACAAACACCAACCGCGGAACGCGTGGCTAATACCTCACGATCAACCGACTGCCGCCAATGGGTCTCGCCAGCTTGGGGGAACCACTGGGCGCGAAGCCATGCGCCTGCCTCAACAAAAACAGCGCCTTGTTCTTTGGCCCAGCTATGAGATGGGGTAAGGCGAGTTGGTCTGAACGAAGGGCCTCTGCTACGTCCGGCAAATGCCCCGATAGGAACAGGGGTATAAGGCGGGCGGAAAATCGTTGTGCCTGTGTCGGCGATAGTTTTTCCCGAAGCCTCCGCCATTAGGGCAAGCCCTACCACATTGGAAAGCTTGCCTTGGTCGGTGGCCATACCAAGGGTGGTATAACGCTTGAGATGTTCAACTGAGCGATAGCCCTCTTGGTGAGCCAGTTTAATATCCTTGGCGGTGACATCATTCTGATAGTCAACAAACTGTCGGCCTTTGCCATTTCCCATCTGCCAGAGAGGGGCAATACCATAGGGGCGATCCTCTGCCTGTGGTGGCGGCTGTTTTTTGCCGCCAGCCTGATTGCTAGATTTTCCGCCTAAAGTTTTTATCGCGGTATCGGCGGCATGAATAGCACCATCAATACAGGCTTGGGTGGACATTGCCCCGGTCACAGAACCTGCCAACAACATTCCCGGCGGCACATCCGCACCGGGGATAAATCCAATGATCTGATCATTCCATTCTGGGCGTCCGCGATGATGACAGGTCAGATGCAAAGTCGGTGACCAGCCACCAGAAATCGCCAGACAATCGGTTGCCAGCCTTTCGCCAGAAGCAAGGGTGATTGAGGATATCCGCTTACGTCCGCGTGTTCCGGTAATCTGATCATTGGTGATCAACCTTACCTCACTTGGTAGTCGCGCATGGCTACTGGCGGCATCTCGGCTATCTATCACGGCGGCAATCTCAACGCCGAGATGATGCAAATCTATCGCGGTATCAATGCCGCTATCGTTGTTGGTCATAATGGTCACACAAGACCCTGTCGCCACACCATAGCGCGCGGCATATTCCCGTGCAGCACCTGCCAGCATAATGCCGGGGCGATCATTATCAGCAAAGGCAATAGGCCGTTCCAATGCCCCACTCGCCAAAATGGATTGCTTGGCCATAATTTTCCACATGATCTGACGATAAGGCCCGGACTGATCGGCTGGCAGATGATCTGACAGCCGTTCCAACACGCCATAAGTGCCGTGATCATAAACACCAAAGACGGTGCTGCGTGGCATCAGAGTAACATGATCCATCGTTGTTAGTTCAGCAACCGCAGCCTTGACCCAATCGTGATGAGGTTGATCATCAATATGCCCCTCAGTGCCTAGCAACTGACCACCAAAATGAAAATCCTCATCAGCCAGAATAACATTCAACCCGGCACGACCCGCGGTCAGCGCCGCGGTTAATCCAGCAATGCCGCCGCCAATCACCAACAGATCAGTGTGGCGATATCCTTTGTCGTATTGGCTAGGGTCTTCGGAGGCGGATAACGCCCCTAGCCCTGCCGCACGGCGGATGGTTGGCTCATAGAATTTTTCCCAAAACACGGCTGGCCACATAAAGGTTTTGTAATAAAACCCAGCCCCCAGCACAGGCGATAGCCAATCATTGATAGCCATCACATCAAACCCTAACGTGCCGAGATGATTTTGGCTTCGGCTGACCAAACCGTCATATAATTCTGCCACGGTGGCGCGGGTGTTAGGGTCTTGATCTGCCCCCTCGCCAATAGTCATCAGGGCGTTAGGTTCTTCAGGGCCAGAGGTCAGGATACCGCGTGGGCGGTGATATTTAAAAGACCTGCCGACCAGATGCACATCATTCGCTAAGAGCGCAGAGGCAAGCGTATCCCCTGCAAATCCATCATAATGATGCCCGTTAAAGGTAAAACCCAAAGAGGTTGAGCGATCAATAATACCGCCCTTTATACGCATATCACGGCTCATGTTAGGCCGCCTTTCTGCGATGGTGTTCTTGCCGCATCATTTGCCAGTTCCACAGAGATAATCTCGTGGCTGGAGACATGACGCGTAACCACTAGCCACGACCGATCACCTTGTTCATGGAACCACAATTCGCGGTGGACGCCATGGGGGTTATCGCGCAGATGAACATAATCATGGAACGCGGTCATGGTATCGCTGGAAGGCATCTCAACAGGGGCATCAGGGCGAAGCATGAGACTAGCATCACCAAGATAGGTGAACTCTGACGCATCACGGGGGCCAAGAAGAGGATGTGGAATGATCATGTTCTTATCCCCTAATGCAGATTCGGCTGTGCGCCGGATCCCTTTTCGTCAATCACTGCCCCGGTCTGGAAACGGTTGAGGCGGAACGCGGTCGCCACCTCATGCGGTTGGTCGGTTGCCAGCAGATGCGCGAAACACCATCCTGATCCGGGGGTCGCCTTAAAGCCGCCATAACACCAGCCTGCATTCAGATAAAGGCCGGGGATATGGGTTTTGTCAATAAAGGGTGAGCCATCCATGGACATATCCATGATCCCGCCCCACATCCGCAAAAGCCGCGCTTTGCCAATCATTGGCATTAACGCCATACCGCCCTCACAGACATCTTCAACAACAGGCAGATTTCCGCGCTGGGCATAGCTGTTATAGCCGTCAATATCACCGCCAAACACCAACCCGCCTTTATCAGACTGGCTGATATAGAAATGCCCTGCACCATAGGTGATGACACCGGGAATCAGAGATTTAAGACCTTCAGAGACAAAGGCCTGCAACACATGGCTTTCGATAGGAAGCCGCATCCCTGCGCCCGCCATCACTTTGCTGGTTGACCCTGCGACAGCGACTCCGGTTTTTTTCGATAGAATCTTGCCGCGGCTGGTTTCAACACCAACACATTTGCCACCATCCATGACAAATCCGGTGACTTCACAATTCTGGATAATATCAACCCCAAGCCGATCTGCGGCACGGGCATAACCCCATGCAACCGCGTCATGACGCACACTGCCGCCACGTTTCTGCATCAATCCGCCCTTGATCGGAAAACGGGCATTATCAAAATTGAGATAAGGACACATCCGGCGCAAATCGTCTTCATCCAGAAGATCAGCATCCGCGCCATGCAAAATCATGCTATTGCCACGGCGAACGGCGGCATCACGCTGGGCATCGGAATGGAACAGGTTAATAATGCCGCGTTGTGAGACCATGGCATTGAAATTGATGCTTTGTTCAAGCCCTTCCCACAATTTGAGAGATAATTCGTAAAAAGCCTCATTGCCCGGCAGAAGATAGTTGGAACGGATGATAGTGGTGTTACGGCCAACATTGCCGCCGCCAATCCAACCTTTTTCCAAAACAGCGATATTGGTCATGCCGTGTTCAGACGCAAGATAATACGCCGTGGCGAGCCCATGGCCGCCGCCGCCGATAATAATAGCATCATAAGAAGGCTTGGGATCAGGGTTACGCCATGCTTGTGGCCAACCACGATTACCCTTTAATCCCTGACGCAGAATTGACCATATGGAATAACGCATGAATGAAATACTCTCTTGCCTTTAGCTATCTTATTAGAACCTTTCCACAAGCCAAGCAATTTTTGCCCATGCGACAAAAAAACCTTTCAAATGACTATTCGTTAAAACTGTTGTCAAAACCTGCAAAATGAGGAAACATAATTTCAGTAGGTATGAGCGTAAAATTATGATTTACATATTACCCATTACCCATAAGGGAGATTAATATGGCTGTTGCTGAAATCAAAGAAAGCCGACGGAATATTGAACACTATGAAGAGCGCGTTGATCTTGCCGCCGCGTTCCGTTGGTCGGTAAAACTTAACTGGCACGAAGCGGTTGCCAATCATTTCTCGCTTGCTGTTAATGATGACGGCACACAGTTTCTTATGAATCCAAAAAATCGTCATTTTGCTCGGATTAAGGCAAGCGATATGATTATGCTGGACTCAAACAATCCACCAGCGGCGGATTCGCCGGATGCGCCTGATCCGACCGCTTGGGGTCTGCATGGGTCTATCCATCGGCATTGTTCCCATGCCAGATGTGTGCTTCATGTTCATTCTGTTTATGCAACGGTCTTGGCGTCGCTCCAAGATAGCAATATTTTGCCAATAGATCAGAACACCGCCATCTTTTATGAACGCTATGTCATTGATGACAATTATGGCGGTTTGGCCTTTGAAGAAGAAGGTGAGCGTTGTGCCACCATGCTCAAAGACCCATCCAAACAGGTCATGATTATGGGCAATCACGGGGTGCTGGTGATCGGGAACACCGTCGCGGATGCCTTTAATCGGCTATATTATTTTGAACGCGCCGCCGAAACCTATATCAAGGCGCTTCAAACAGGCCAGCCTCTCCGTGTCTTATCGCATGAGATTGCAAGCAAGACCGCCGCAGAACTTGAAGCCTATCCAGCCCAAGCGCATCATCATTTTGACGAGCTGAAGGCGCTTCTTGATGATGAACATTCGGATTATCGGAATTAGAGGCCGTTCTTAGCCATTAGAACTTGCCAGCGAAGCGATCCATTAGGCGTGAACTCAAAAGCCGTTTCGCCACTGCCATAATCTTGGTGGCGGTGGTGATGCGGTACCGGATGCGTGGCCGTGATGCAGTGGCGGCGTGCCATACCGCACGTGTCACAGCATCTGGCATAAGCTCAAACAGATCTTTTTTCGGGTCGGGATCACTTAGTCTGGGGATTAACGCCTTTTCGTAAAAGGGTTTGTTTTTGGTATCCTGCCAGTTGATCCATTTCTGGAATTGCAGATAGGCATTTTCACGAATTTTTGTGCGGATTGGGCCAGGTTCAACAAGGATCAGATGAATACCAGTATTGGCTAATTCAATGCGCATGGTATCGGTTAAGCCTTCAAGGGCAAATTTGGTAGCATTATAGGCCCCGCGAACGCGCATAGCGGCAAACCCTAACACCGAGGAGTTTTGAATAATTCGGCCTTTTCCTTGCGCGTGCATCAGGGGGAGTATCTGGCGTGTTAACTCATGCCAGCCGAAAAGATTAGCTTCAAATATTTGCCGCAACGCAGGGGTTGGCAAATCTTCCACTAGCGCGGGGATGCCATAGGCCCCGTTGTTAAACAGCACATCCACCCTTCCACCTGTCAGCGTCATAAGCGTTGGCACAACGGTATCCAAACTGGCCTGATCTTCGTAATCAAGGACAAAGCTGGTCAAACCTTCTTTGCGCATTCGCTCAACATCTTTGGGCTTGCGGCAAGTGGCAATAACGTGCCAACCCTTTTGGTGAAAGAAACGGGCGCTATCCAACCCAATCCCACTAGAACTGCCTGTGATGAGAATAACGGGACGATTATCTTGATGGGTCTGTTTAGGAGTGTGTTTGCTTGTGGTCATTTCCAATTCCTCTCACATCGGTATATAACGATAGAAATCCAGCGCTGACCATTTAAATATGACAAAATGATAAATAACAAAGGACAAAACATGAATAAAGGGATTTTAGACCAGACATTTGGGGTTGATGACATTATTCGTGTTTATGAACATCTGCGCCCTGTTATGCCAGAGATGCGACCGGGTGAGGGCGCGAAGGCGGCGCGACTTCGTGATGTGCTTGACCGTTTTGATGTTCTGTTTCTTGATGGGTTTGGGGTGCTAAATATTGGCCCGGATGCTATCACGGGTGCGCTAGAATTGCTGATCATGGCACAGGAAAGACAGATGCCAGTTCTGGTCGTAACCAATGCCGCGACACAGAACGAGGCTGGTATCGGCAACAAATACGCCGCCATGGGGTTGCCTATTATTCCGTCTCAAGTGGTGTCTAGCCGCGCCGCGCTGACCTACTGGCTTAATCATGATCGTCCTAAAGCATGGCAGAGTATTGGTGTTGTGGATAGCAAGGCGGCAGAGATTGAGGTTGAGGGATTGATCCAGCATCGGCTTCACCATGACGACCGCGGCCTATGGCAAGAATGTGATGCTATTGCCGTGATGGGGGCAACCCAGTGGAACAGTGACTGGCATGATGCCTTGGCAGAGGTGGCGGCAAAGCATTGTCCGGTGCTGATTGCCAATCCTGATGTTGGTGCGCCTCATCCCGATCGGTACAGCCGTGAGCCGGGCTATCTGGCATGGCGACTGATTGAAGAAAATCAAGCGTCGGTTCAATGGTTTGGTAAGCCACATAAAACGCATTTTGAATTGGCCTTACAAAGGCTAGAAGAAACTTATGATCGGCCTATATCTGAAAAAAAGCGCATTGCCATGGTTGGGGACAGCCTGCATACCGATATTCTAGGTGGCGCGGCGGCCGGTCTTTCCATCGTCTTGATCACTGGTCACGGTTTGTTTCGTGATGGTGGTGCTGATGAGGCTATGATCGCTTCGGGTATTGTGCCTGATATTATTGTTGAAACGGTTTAATCGTTAGTTAAGGAGCAAGCCTTGTCTGATCATATCGCTGAAAATAGCGCTAAGGATATCTGCAAGGGCTGGGTATTGATTACAGGCGCGGCGCGGCGAGTTGGGCGCGGCCTTGCATTGGCATTAGCGGCAGATGGATGGGATATTCATTTGCATTATCACCATTCCAAGGACGAAGCCTTATCCACCAGTCAAGACATTATGGCCCTCGGCAGAAAGGTGCGCTTGCATGAGGCTGATCTGGCGGATGAAGATGCTTGTCAACGCCTCATGGCGTCATGCGTGAAAGATGGTAACATCACCGCATTGATCAACAGCGCTTCGCGTTTTGATTATGATACTTCTGAGGAGTTTTCCTCGCGTCATATTGAACAGCATATGGCTATCAATATGGCGGCGCCTGCCATCCTGATACGCGATTTTGCGGCGGCGGCGAAAGCGCAAGCTGTGAAAGGCGCCGTGATTAATATCACAGACGCCAAGCTGGTTGGCCTTAACCCGGATTATTTTACCTACACCTTATCAAAAATGGCACTTGATGGGCTGACTCGGTTGGCGGCACAGGCCTATGCCCCATGGTTAAGGGTCAATGCTATTGCCCCCGGAATCACTCTGCGTTCTGGTGATCAGACGGAGGATGAATATCAGCAAGTCCACCAGCTGAATCCGCTGTCATGCGGCGCTGAGGTTGAGGATATTACCCGCGCCGCAAAAATGTTGCTGGACACGCCATCCATGACAGGTCATACCATTGTCATTGATGGGGGGTTGCATTTGCGGCCTCCTAATCGTGATGTCGCCTTTCTTAATGTGCAGGAATAAATCATGACGGCTCCTATCTCTCGCCGATCGGTCATATTGTCTGAAATTGAAGTCGTATGCTCTATCGGTCTGCATGATTTTGAAAAAGAAGCACGCCAACGTGTGTTGATTGATCTTGAGGTTGCGCTCGATCCCGCCAAGGAACCATCATCAGATCAGGTCGAAGATACTCTGGATTATGATATCATCCGCGAAGGCGTTATTCGTCTTGCTGGTGAGCGTCATTATGATCTTCAAGAAACCATGGCTAGGTGTATTCTTGATTTTGTCATGTCATTAAAAGACGTGGTTGGCGTTACGGTTATGACCTCTAAACCTGATGTTTATCCAGATTGTCGGGCGGTATCTTATCGTATTAGCGCAGGGCAGGTAGGATAGTCACGGGCTGTCATGTTGCTCTATGATGCTGATTATCCGTGACTTTAGCCTCTAAAATTATCTTTTCCGCTACGCAGAGCTGTAAAAACCTCTACCGCGTCTGCGCCTTCACAGCCTAATGCCTTAGCAAGCGCGGGATCATCGGCACAAAGAAAAGGATTGGCGGCTTTCTCATCACCTAGACGAACAGGCACGGTGGGTTTGCCTTGATCGGTGAGGGTCTTAATCTCTGCCAGTTTTGTTTCAAGCGATGGGGTTTGCCAGCCAAGCTGGGCAACATAGCGGGCGTTGCTGGCAGTATATTCATGACCACAACAAATGATGGTGTCATCTGGCAGTTGACGCAAGGCCGCTAATGATGACCACATCTCTGCCATGCTGCCTTCAAAAACGCGCCCGCAACCCATGGAAAACAGGGTATCTCCAACAAAGGCAACCCCATGATCACCAAAGCAATCTGGCAGATAAAACGCGACATGACCTGTGGTATGACTGGGGGTGTCGATGACTTGGGCCGCATAGCCAGCGATGGTGAGATGATCACTGCCAGCGACCATCTTTTTCATACCATTGATACGCGCCGTTTCGGACGCTGGACCTGTTAGCGGAATACCATAACGTTCTGCCAATTCCGCGTTTCCGTTGATATGATCACCATGATGGTGAGTGTTAATAATCTCGGTTGGTGTCATCCCATGTTCATCCAGCCATGCCAGAACAGGCCCAGCCTCCCCCGGATCGATAATGGCTAGCTCATGGCTAGACGGGTTTGACAATAACCATATATAATTATCATCAAGTGCTGAAATACGGGTAAGCTGGGCGGATGAGGAAGAAGCACTAGCCATTGATCGTTTCCTGTCTTTGCTGATTCACCTATGAAGCACTCTTTTATTAAGCATAGCCGATACCAATGGAAAAGCAATATGGACAACCTTGACGAAAATATGCTCTTTCAGTTCTATCGTTCACCTCTGGGCAAGACGGTCCGGCGGTTGGTGACGCGCCAGTTGGAAAAGATATATACCCCCGGCGCAACCGCAGATCATGATACCCGTGTCTCGGCTGGTATTGGTTACGCTCGCCCTTATATGAAATTGCTTTCCCCTCATTCAGGGCATCAGATTGTCTTGCAATTCAGCGGCTATCATTTGCGATCTTGGCCCAAAGGTAAGCCGTCGCGTTTGGCAGAGGTTGATGACAGCAATATGCCGCTTTTGTCTTCCAGCCTTAATGATGTGCTGATGATTCATGGCTTGGAGGTATCGGTCTCGCCAGTGGCTCTGCTTGATGAAATCTGGCGATTGCTCAAAGGAAGCGGCAGACTTACTGTGGTTCTTCCGCATCGGCGCGGGCTTTGGTCTAGTCAGGAACACACGCCTTTTGGTCATGGTCAGCCATTTAGCCAACGCCAGATAAGGCATTTGCTCGAAGATCGCGGCTTTCATGTTCATACCATCCGTTCGGCGCTGGTTTTGCCGCCGATAACGCCGGCTTTATATTTACGCACCGCGCCTTTGGTGGAACATCTTCCCCATACCTTTGGCGGAGTTCTTGTTGTCGAAGCGGAAAAAATGATCTATTCGGTTAAACCATTGACACGGAAAGCATGGCAATTACGCTCAAAGGCGGTAACTAATTTGGCAAAACCAAGCCCCAAGAGCAGGCATGAGGCAAAGCGATCATGAGCATATCTTCTCAAACCGGTCTGGATGACATCCGCCGTGAAATTGATCAGCTTGATCAGACCTTGTTGAAGTTAATTGAGGAGCGCCTAGCCATCGCGGCGCGCGTCGCCGCCAGTAAAGGTGATGGGCCGCATTTCCGCCCCGGCCGTGAGGCCATGATCTTAAGCCAGCTGGCACAGCAATCGAGCCTTGACCCCCTGATTATTGAGGGGATTTGGCGGCAGATCATGTCCGCGAACCTATCTCGGCAAAGCGTTACGCGGTTGGTCATGTCTGGCCAAGATCATATGCTTATGCCTACCGTTAACTGGCGCTTTGGGGTTGAGGCCACCCCCATCCAAACAGACAATCATGCCGCCGCCCTTGCCATGCTTGCCAAGGGTGAGGCAGATTTGGCTATTTTACCTCATTGGAAAAATAGGGGGCAAGATGGGGGTAATGACTGGATAGGTGATTGGCAGGATGATGTTACACAAGACCAGCGTGTCTGGTTGGTTGCCACCGCGCCCTTTTTCCCTACCCCTAAATTGAGCCCGGCGGCGTTGTTTTCCCGGCATCGTCCGGATGCATCAGGTCTTGATGTGACCCTCATCTGGCAACATGGTGAGTTTATCGAAAAACCGGGTTATCATCTTAACCTTGATCATGCGGTCGGGGTCTTTCAAAAACCCTGAATATCTGTCATAAAACGATCATGAGTCCTGTTAAACCCAAATCTGCCCTTGAGCGCATTGCCCTTTACCGTCCGGATACTTCTGGTGCTGTGAGCCAAAATCCTATTCGGCTTTCGGTCAATGAAGGGGCGTTAGGGCCATCACCAAAAGCGATTGAGGCGTTGGGCCAGATAGGTGAGCGTTTGCATCGCTATCCGGAACAGATTGACGCTGATTTAGTATCGGCTATCGCTGATTATTCTGGGCTTGATCCGGCTCGGATACTTCCATCTAACGGTTCTGATGAATTGATCGGCTTGCTGGCGACAGGTTATTGCAATGATGGTGATGAGGCTATTATTACGCAATATGGGTTTTTGGTTTTTCGCCAATCGGTCACGGTGGCTGGCGGTGTGCCGGTGATTGCACCTGATGATGGGCTTACTGTTTCTGTTGACGCCATTCTGGAGTTAATATCCCCGCGCACCAAATTGATCTTTCTGGCAAATCCCAATAACCCCACAGGGACGATGATTCCAAAGGCTGAGATTGAACGCCTGATCCAAAATGTGCCAGACCATATTATCATTGTGCTTGATTCGGCCTATGCCGAATATCTGGATGGCGGTGATGATGACTATACCGATGGCGCGGAATATGTGGAACAACATGATAATGTGGTCATGTTACGGACATTTTCAAAAATCTTTGGGCTAGGGTCATTGCGGCTAGGCTGGGGGTATTTCCCACCTGATATTTATTCCACGCTGGCAACTATTCGTGGGGCATTTAGTGTTAATGCTGCGGCGGCGGTTGCTGGGGCGGCGGCGATTGCTGATAAAGCATTTTATCAGCGTTCCCTTGATCATAATCGCCATTGGATGCCCCGGATTCAGGCCTCAATTTTACAGGCTGGTTTTACGCCTTTGCCAAGTGTTGCCAATTTCTTTCTGATTCGCTTTGCCAGCCCAGAGGCGGCAGAGGCGGCGCATCAATTTATGATGAGCCGAGATATTCTGCTTCGCCGTATGACACCTTATGGATTGCCGGATTGTTTGCGGATGTCTATTGGCAATGATGCGGAGATGGAATTGGTTATTTCGGCGTTCAAAGACCTGTCCCATGTTCAGGGCATAGATCATGCCCATACTTCAGAAGATCACGCCAGATGAGCCAGTATTCTGAGATCACGATTATCGGACTTGGGCTTATCGGATCATCCCTTGCCAGAGTGATTAAAAGCAAATCACTCTGTGATAGGCTGGTGCTGTTTGATGCCAGTGCTGAGGTTCGCAAAACAGCCGCGACACTAGCACTTGGTGATGTTGTTGCCGATGATATTACTGACGCGGTGCAAGGCGCGGACCTAGTTGTAATGGCTATTCCTGTTGGTGCGATGGCAAGTGTTGCTAATGATATAGCGCCGCATCTAAAACATGGCGCCGTGATCACGGATACAGGTTCAACCAAAGGGTCTGTGATTAGGGATGTCAGCCCATATTTACCTGATCATGCCATTTTTATCCCGTCGCATCCAATTGCCGGAACAGAATATTCAGGCCCCGAAGCTGGTTTTGCGACCTTGTTTAAGGATCGGTATTGGATTGTTATTCCAAATGGCGCTGATGAGGCTACGACCGAAACATTAAAAGAATTGCTGGCCTCTACTGGTGCCATTGTTGAAACTATGGATTGTGATTATCACGATAAGGTTTTGGCAATCACCTCGCATCTGCCGCATTTGATTGCTTATACGATTGTTGGAACGGCTTTTGATCTTGAAAATGATATTCAGAATGATGTGATCCGATTCTCGGCATCAGGTTTCAGAGATTTTACGCGTATCGCCTCATCTGATCCGGTGATGTGGCGAGATGTGTTTATCAATAATTCGGATGCGGTGCTTGAGATGTTGCAACGATTTAACGAAGACCTCTCCTATCTTCAACGCGCGATCCGCTGGCAAGAGGGTGATAAACTGGAAACGCTCTTTACCCGCACCAGAGATATCCGAAAACGCATCAAAGACGCAGGTCAGCTAGACGACTAAGACGTGATCTCTGTTGATTAGGCCACTTGGCTAATTAAATATTTGGCATATTCCTTGGCGATTAGGGCGATGGTGGCAGGTGTCTTCCACCAGCTTGATGTGGGATTATCGGTGTTATCCAGCTCAAAGCTAGGGACAGGATAAGGGATGATTTCTATCTCAGGCATGGCCGTATGGAAATGAATAAGGCTCCGGGGAAGATGAAAATCTGCAGTCACCAACAAGAGGTGGTGATAACCGTGCTTGGTGGCCCAGTCTCTTGCCTCAATAGCATTACCGCGTGTGTTTGTGGCACTCTGGCCCAGATCAACACAACATTCCATCAGATCAAAAAGCTGATCTGCTTCATTGGTGTTTGACGGGATCAGGGCGATGATATCGTCCTTGGATACGCCTTTGCCTGTGCCTGAAATCAGCAATCGGCTACCATGATCATCTCGCAAAAGACCAAGACCAGTCGTCACACGTCTGCCGCCGCCAGTCGCGACTACAATCCCGGTGATATCTTGGGCAGGCCAGATAATTTCTGTCGGGAAAGCATGATAACTCATCCGAACCGTATGAACAAAATGCTGCAAACCGATAACAAAAGATGCCATCAGTAAAATAACGATAATAAGACTTCGTCGCAAAATTGGCATAAGCTATCCTTTCTCTTATTAAATTATCGGGCTATGATGTGCTGATCAAGGCTCTTGTGGTGATCATGTAAAAGGTTTGTTTATGCATATCAGTTGTCCATCTTGTCAGACGGTATTTGCGGTTGATCATGATCTGTTTCCAGCTGGAGGGAGCAGGAAGGTACGATGCTCTGTCTGTGAACATATATGGCAGACCAGCGCGGCTAATTCTGTTGATGTTGCCGCTTCGGTGACGGAGTCTGCGCCACCAGCCTCTGCAAACCCAAATCACCCGAATGATCGCCCGAATGATCACCCGGACACTTCTGTTGCCAGAGAAAGGGCGGCGTCTTTTCCCGATATTGAAATTGATAGGATGAGACCACCGCGATCTGGCGGCATCTCTCGTTCTCGACAAAAAAGCCGCCGTTTGCCTCGGCCTTTGACCATGATGATCGCTGGCAGTGCCATTTTCGCCATTATGATAGGCGGGGCTGTGATATGGCGAAACATTGTTTCCGCCATCTTTCCATCGACTATTGCCATTTACGAAACGGTTGGTTTGCCTGTCATACCGGATACTTCGGTTATCAGGTTTGAGGCTATTCGGGGTGAGCGCAATGGTGATACGGTTCGGATCAGGGGTGAGGTTGTGAATAATGGGATATGGCCTACCCATGCGCCACCAATTTTTATCTCAGTTCAAGATATGATCGGATCTGTTCTAGCCGTCAAAGAGGTTGAGCTAGATAAATTGATTATTCCCGCAGGTGGACGATTGCCACTTAATGTTCAGCTCACGCTAGATAAACCTTTACGGGCAGATGTAGATACAGAAATCGTTGCTATTCCTGTGGCGCGGATGCCGGGAAATCGGCAATAGCGGTCGGGATGATATCTACGGCAAGCAAATCACTGATGCGTTGCGGCTTTGATATCAGATGCGGGGTTCCATTAACGACCATCACTTCATTGGCAAGAGGGCGTGAATTGTAATTTGATCGCATCACCGCGCCATAAGCCCCGGCAGACATGACCGCCACCACATCACCTGCCTCTAAGCGTGGCATATCGCGTCCTAAGCCTAAATAATCACCTGTCTCACAGACGGGGCCAACTATATCGGCGGGGATAGGGTCGGCAGGATGCTCACCAACCGCCTCAATCCGGTGAAACGATTCGTAAAGCGTCGGGCGGATCAGATCATTCATCGCCCCATCAACAACGATAAATCTCTTATCTTTGCCGCTTTTAACATTGATCACTCGTGTCAAAAGGCATCCGGCTTCGGCTACTAGCAGACGACCGGGTTCAATGGCTAGATGATAATCGCTAGTCCCAAAAATGCCCTCAACAATCGCCGCAAACTCCACCAGATCGGCGGTTGAGCCGTCGCTATAATCGACACCAATACCGCCGCCTAAATCAAGATTAGGAACAGGGCAGCCTATTGTTTTGAGATGATCTGCCAGATCACGCATATATTGCCACGCGGCGGCAAAGGAGCTGAAATCCATAATCTGTGAGCCAATATGCACCGCCAAACCAGAAGGGCGTATCACCTGACTATCGGTCATACGGCGATAAATGGCCTCGGCCTCAGATCCGGGAATCCCGAACTTGGTATCGCTTCCACCTGTTGAGATTTTAGCATGGCCACCTGCCGCCACATCGGGGTTTATGCGTAAGGCAACCGACGGCATCATACCTGTCTCTTTGGCTAAGGTGATGATACTGTCCACTTCGGCGGCGGATTCGGCATTGATCTGACCAATGCCTCCGATTATTGCTTCGCGCAACTCGGCTTCGGTTTTGCCAACACCTGAAAACACCATCTGATCTGGCGTGAACCCGGCGGCTAAAGCACGGTAATATTCGCCGATGGAGACTAGGTCTACATTAGCACCAAGGCGGTGAAACAGTTTAAGCACCGCCAGATTTGAATTGGCCTTCATAGCATAATGAATGTGGCGGTTAGGGCCAGAAAATACAGTCGCAATAGCCTGATAACTAGCCGCCATTTTCGCGGCGGAATAAACATAACATGGGGTGTCAAAAGCCTCAGCCACCGCTGCTAAAGGTGTGGCGTCAACCCAAAGCTGACCCTGATTGCGGTAAAATCCTGCCATGGCCATTCGCTCAATTCAATGGGGTGGAATCGGTTGGAATTTCTGATGGGCGATAAGGATCACCGCGCTTGCCGCAAGCTGATAGGGCAAAGCACACAGCAGCAAGCAACACCGCCATTGCTATGAAACGCGAAAAAGTAGGTTGAGTTCTCATCATTATATCCTTACCTGCCAAGACGACTTCGCCAAGACATATCCCAACTTCCGGGTTAAGAAAACCGTTTTCTGGCCGCGCTAATCGCGGATTTAACCTGATCAGGTGCGGTGCCGCCATAACTTTGCCTTGAGGCCGCCGAAGCCGCCGGATCAAGAACAGCAAGTGTTTCGGCGGTCAAACCGTCATGAACAGATCGCAAGTCTTCAAGGGTCAATTCATCAAGACGTTTGTTATGAGTTTCGGCAAAGGAAACAACCTCTCCGGTGATATGGTGCGCCTCACGAAACGGCACATTGAGATGCGCAACAATCCAGTCTGCCAGATCTGTTGCTGTGGCAAACCCGGATGCCAAGGCTTTTGCCATAACCTCCGGATAGACGGTCATATCACGGATCATGCCTTCCATCACCGCGATGGCAATACCAAGATGATCAGTGGCGTCAAAGACAGGCTCTTTGTCCTCTTGCATATCCTTGCAATAGGTCATGGGCAAGCCTTTGACAATGGTCAACATCGTGACCAGCGCGCCAATGATGCGGCCGGGTTTTGCCCGCACCAGTTCCGCCGCGTCAGGGTTGCGTTTTTGTGGCATGATGGATGAGCCAGTAGAAAACGCATCAGACAACCTGATAAAACCAAATCGGTCAGAAGACCAAAACACAATTTCCTCAGCGAGTCGTGAAAGATGGGTTGCGGTGATTGCCGCCGCCGCCAGATATTCCATGGCAAAATCGCGGGCTGATACGGCATCCATGGAATTAGCCATGGGCGCATCAAAACCCAGATTGTCGGCGGTCATATGACGATCAATCGGAAATGATGTTCCTGCCAGAGCAGCGGCCCCAAGCGGAGATTCGTTCATCCGCTTTCTGGCATCAGAAAACCTCCCACGATCACGACCAAGCATTTCCACATAAGCCATCAGGTGATGACCAAATGTCACTGGCTGGGCGGTTTGCAAATGCGTGTATCCCGGCATCAATGTGGCGGCGTGTTGTTCTGCCTGATCCATTAAAGCCTGTTGAAGCGCTGATAGCGCAAGATCAATATCATCACATTGCTGGCGCACCCAAAGCCGCAGATCAGTTGCCACTTGATCATTACGAGACCTAGCAGTATGAAGCCGGCCTGCTGGCTCACCAATCAATTCTTTCAGGCGAGTTTCGATATTCATATGGATATCTTCCAGCGCGTGTGAGAACACAAACTCACCTTTGCTGATCTCACTGCGAATATCCTCAAGCCCTTTAATGATTTTATCGGCATCATCGGCGCTAATAATGCCTTGCGCCGCCAGCATTTTAGCATGAGCCTGCGAGCCAGTAATATCGTGTTGATAAAGCCTCTGGTCAAAATCAATTGAGGCGTTGACCGCCACCATCAGATCATCTTGACCACCTGAAAACCGTCCGCCCCATATGCTGCTGGTGGAGGTCGAATTCTTTTTATTTCCGCTTGCTGTCATGCTATTATTTCCCTATGAGTGATCCGCGACCATCTCTATCCAGTCAATTTTGCCGCCGCCAGTTTTCAATCGGTCTGGCGTGTGCCATTGGTGGAATTGGGGCTGGATTTATCCCGACATCGGCCCACGCCGTTCTGGATACACTGAAACCTATCTCTATGCCAAGCCCGAAAACCCCATTTACTGATGACAGTGGGGCAGAAGTTTCACTGGATCATTGGCATGGAGCCCCTGTGCTGGTCAATTTTTGGGCGACATGGTGCCCGCCTTGTGTTCATGAATTGCCGTCATTAATGCGGCTTCATCATATTGTTAAGCCTGATGGCATTAAGGTGCTTTTGATCAGCGTTGATCGGAAAGGCCGCGATGAGGTGTTGTCGTTTCTTAAAAAGCTAGGCATTGAAGGTCCTGATTTGGGATTTGATCAACAAGGCCGTCTGGCGAAAGCTTTTGAACTGCGTAGTTTGCCGACAACGTGGTGTGTGCGCTCAGATGGTCAAATGACAGCTCAGATAGCAGAGGACGCTGTTTGGGATGACCCCAAGGTGATTAAAAAGATACGCACGTATCTTATGGGATAACCAAAAAAAACACCTCCTCAAAGGTGAGGAGGCGTTGAGATGATGGTTTTGATATGGCTGATTAGTTCAGCTTGCTTTCCAATTCAGGAACAGCGTTAAAGAGGTCTGATACCAGCCCATAATCCGCGACTTGGAAAATCGGGGCTTCTTCGTCTTTGTTGATGGCGACGATGACTTTGCTGTCTTTCATCCCGGCCAGATGCTGAATGGCACCGGAAATACCAACCGCAACATAAAGATCAGGGGCAACAACTTTACCTGTTTGGCCAACCTGATAATCATTGGGAACAAATCCGGCATCAACCGCGGCGCGTGACGCACCAACAGCGGCGTTGAGCTTATCAGCCACTTTTTCGAGCATGGCAAAGTTTGAGCCATCCTGCATCCCACGACCACCAGAAACAACGATCTTAGCCGAGGTCAATTCAGGGCGATCAGATGATGACATTTCAGATTTCACAAAGCTGGATTTGCCCGCATCACCTGTGCCATCAACACTGGATACCGCGGCATTTCCACCACTGGCATCAGCAGGTTCAAACGCGGTTGAACGCACCGTGATCACTTTAGGGCTTTCACCTGATTGCACAGTAGCAAGGGCGTTACCAGCATAGATGGGACGCTGAAAAGTATCAGCACTTTCAACATTAATGATATCCGAGATCTGGGCAACATCCTTAAGGGCGGCAACACCTGGCATAATGTTCTTACCAAAAGTGGTGGCAGGGGCCAGAATATGGGAATACTGATCAGCCATACCAGCAATCAGAGGAATCATATTTTCGGCGATTCCGTTAGCGTATTCCGCCGCGTCAGCGTGAAGAACAGCGCTAACCCCAGCAACCGCGGCCGCCGCCTTGGCAGCATCCCCGGCGTTGTGACCAGCAACCAGCACGGTGATATCCCCGCCAATTTGGCTTGCGGCAGTTACCGTGTGGAGCGTTGATGCATTCAGTTCGGTATTGTTGTGTTCAGCAATAACAAGAATTGACATGATGTTCTCCGTTCAAATCACTTTGGCTTCGTTGGTGAGCTTATCGACCAGCATATCAACAGAATCAACGATGATACCTGCCTGACGCGCTGGTGGTTCTTCAACTTTGATGATTTTGAGGCGTTGGCTTGCGTCAACACCAAGATCATCAAGACTAATTTGATCAATCGGCTTTTTCTTAGCTTTCATGATGTTGGGGAGCGAAGCATAGCGCGGCTCATTGAGACGAAGATCAACCGTCACCACTGCTGGCATCGGACAGGTGATATGTTCAAGTCCGCTATCCACTTCGCGGATAATCTTCAGGCTATTGCCATCTAACTCAACCCCAGAAGCAAAAGTTGCTTGCGGCCAGCCAAGAAGCGTTGCCAACATCTGACCAGTTTGGTTGCTGTCATCATCAATGGCTTGCTTGCCCATCAGGATAAGACCGGGGTCTTCCTTGGCAGTAACAGCCTTAATGACCTTAGCAATAGCCAATGGTTCCGTATCATGTGATGCTTGAACATGGATGCCGCGATCAGCCCCCATTGCCAGTGCAGTACGAATGGTTTCCTGTGCTTGATCAGGGCCAATTGAGATGACTACCACCTCATCTGCGGCACCAGCTTCTTTGAAGCGGATAGCCTGTTCGACAGCGATCTCATCAAACGGGTTCATGGCCATTTTAACATTAGCCAGCTCAACACCAGATTGATCCGCTTTCACACGAACTTTGACGTTATAATCAATCACTCTTTTTATCGGTACGAGTATTTTCATTTTTCGTTCTCTCCATGAAGCATCATCAGAAAAGATTTGGGGTTGCGATTTAGGTTAAACTTGTCATTGAAACAATATTAGGGAAACAATATTAGGCATTGGCGGCAGGTTTCCATAAAACATCACCGCCATTCTGTTGATTGATGGCACGCGCCATAACAAACAGATGATCAGACAGACGATTAATATATTGCATAGCGGCGTCACCCACAGGTTCTTCGGTAGAAAGCCGAGTCATATCACGTTCGGCGCGCCTTGTCATGGCTCGTGCCATATGAACATATGCCGCCGCCGCTTCACCGCCCGGCAGAACAAAAGAGTTAAGCGGCTGAAGGGATGCGTTCATAAGGTCTATTTCCTCCTCAAGACGCTGAACCTGATTATTGGTCACTCTCAAAGCTTCCCCTGGGCGTTCCTCACCAATAGGTGTGGCGAGATCAGCACCTAAATCAAACAGGTCATTTTGGATACGCGACAGCATATCATCAAAGGTTTTATCTGAAAGGGCAGAGGTCTGAAGACGGCAGACGCCAATGATGGAATTAACCTCATCAACAGTGCCAAAAGCAGTTGGGCGAATAGAATGTTTTGACACGCGGTGACCATTAACAAGGCTGGTTTCGCCCTTGTCACCTGTGCGCGTGTAAATTTTATTCAGCTTAACCATACGAACTTTCCTTTAAGTAACAGATTTGTCTTAACGGCTGATGACATTTTTATCAACTACCACCTAACAAAAGCACCAGAACAAAAATCAAAATAGCCAAGGCCTGAAGATAAATCCGCCAGCGCATGATCGTGTTCGACCAATTAAAATTATAATCACCGCCACGGGCCATCGAAATGATACCCCAAAACAACACGCCAGCAACAGCCAGCATCGCAATGATTAACAGTATATACGACATTCCCAGCATTAACGGTCTTTCCTAAATATTGAAACTTATCCTAGCCTGATCACAGTAAAAGGGGGAATGGCTTTCTTGTCGCAGGTCGCAACGCGTTTGCGACTAACATTTCCCCATCTCAAAGAATATCATTGGGAAGATCAAAGCCATGACGCCGACTAGCCGCCACCAGAGTATTACGCAACAGACAAGCGATAGTCATCGGCCCCACACCACCGGGAACAGGTGTAATAGCGGATGCCTTTTCTTTGGCCTCGTCAAAATGAACATCACCAGTAAGGCGGGTTTTGCCTTCACCTCGTTCAGGGCTGTCAACGCGGTTAATGCCAACATCAATCACCACGGCACCGGGCTTGATCCAATCACCTTTGATCATATCGGGGCGACCCACGGCGGCAACAATAATATCGGCCTCACGGCAAATCGCGGGCAGGTCTTGGCTACGGGAATGGGCGATGGTGACAGTGCAATTCTCTGACAAAAGCAACTGAGCCATTGGCTTGCCAACAATATTTGACCGACCGACGACAACGGCGTTCATGCCGCTGAGATCGCCAAGGGTGTCTTTGAGCAAAAGCAAACTGCCATAAGGCGTGCAAGGAACCAGAGAAGGCAGGCCAGCCCATAGGCGGCCCACATTAACGACATGAAAACCATCAACATCCTTTTCCGGGGAAATGGCATTGATAACAGCGTCGGCATCAATTTGATCAGGCAGGGGTAATTGAACAAGAATACCGTCAATCGCAGCATCGTTGTTTAGTGTGTCAATGAGAGCCAGCAAGTCATCTTGGCTGGTAGTAACAGGCAAGCGGTGTTCGATAGAGACCATTCCACAGGCTTCGGTGGTGCGGATCTTGTTACGGACATACACCTCACTCGCCGCGTCATTACCAACCAGAACAACAGCTAGCCCAGGTTGGGCCGCCCCTGCCGCCATAGCGTCTTTGACAACATCACCTATGCGTGCCGTTAAATTGGCCGCAAAAGCCTTGCCGTCTATAATTTTAGCGCTCATTTTGCCCTTGCTCCTGATATTTGGGGTTGTTTGATCATATTCTCACCCATCGCTTAACCTGAAGTTTAACATAAAGCAAAACCTGATCTTTCATTCGTCTCTTTGCCAGTTTCAGGTGAGATTAGGATAGGGTTAAACTGCCCCAGTTAAAATCCTAAAAATATGATTGGATCGCCAGATTATGCTGTTTTGCCGACATTTCACGCGCGCCTCGGCATCAATATCATCATTGAGGATAATCATTGAGGCCCTATGACAAAAGCCTAGCAATGAAGGAAATCGCATCCTTTAGCAATGGCCCGACAAAATATTGAGCTAGCAAAAGTGTTATCAGTGGAGATAAATCAAGCCCACCCAAATTTGGGAACAGGCGATATTGCAAGCGGCGAAATGGCATCAGAATAGGGTCATGAATGGCGGAAAGCCCACCTAGAATAGCCCTAACCGCAGGCTGATAAGGATTGATAATACGAAAGACGATCAGCCACGTGGAAATGATATAGGCCAGCAAAGTCCATATATAAAACCCGATCACGACATCAATAAGGTCAAAAAGACCGTGGTAGAAGTAAGTATTATCCATTTGATATTAAGCATATCCTATTGACAGAAAGGGTAAAACCGTGATCATATAATAGAAACAACTAGACGAGATCATTCCTTACGATGACTGATTTGAGTTCATCTGATCATAACAATATTGGCAAAGATCACTCTAACCGATATCGGATTGTGCCTCAAGGCATGATGACCAAAGGCATTTTCTTAGGTGTTCTCACCATGTTTATGGTGTCTTGTCAGAACGTTTCCGCAAATATAGAACAAGTGTCTATCGCCAACGCTAATGACGCATCAGATAATGTGCTGTCAAGCATAGATGCCAGCCAATACGAAAATAGCGAAACGATAACCGATAACACAGCGACATCTTCAGATGACAGTTTTACCTTTGTAGACGGTCGCGGATATATTGTTACTTGGCCTCCAGAAGAACGCTTTGTCATCTCACCGCCAGATGATGTGCGTAAGGCAATGGCCGCGAAATGCGCTGATGAGGGCTACATCACGGCCTATATTACCTCTATGGAACTGCATAGCGATAAAATTATCGGCTATTTCCTTTGCCGTGGTATTGGCGGCTAACGCCTGATACAGGTTTTCCAATTATTATTAGCACCCTATCGCTTGACCTTCGGTGATTGCACCCCAGTCTAAATAGCATCACTCTGACAAAAGGATGATGCCATGTTTAACTTGATAAAGCGTTGTTTTATGGCGGCTATGATCATCATTGGTCTTATGGCTGCCGCTTCCGCAGAAAATGCTAACCCTAGCCTGATTATGCCTAATCCCGACATAGCCCCGGCTGAAGTCGTTGCTATTCAGATGATGGCACTCCAGAATAATGATCGCGTCGAAGATGATTTAGGGATTTTGCAAACTTGGACATTTGCCCATCCCGACAATAAGGCCGTTACCGGGCCTTATCTGCGCTTTGCTGGCATGATCAAAACTCCGACCTATGCACCGATGATTAATCATCTCAATCACCGCATTGTGCAATCACAGCAAGGCGAAGGTCAGGTTGAGTTTTTGGTTGAAATGGAAGATCAGGAAAATCAGCTTTATCGCTTTGTCTGGGTGGTCAAGCAGGTGACCGGAGGTAATTTGGATAAATGCTGGATGACGGCGGCTGTCTCTGCACCTCTTGCGGTGGGACAGGGCAGTTGATCAGAGCCAATGTGATCAGGCTCTGATCAAGTGATGATCGGCTGATTATGCCGCGGAACGTGAGTTGTCGTTATCGACCAACTGACGGGCGCGGTCTTTGATCTGCCAGCGGGTGAGGCCGATATCTTCAAGAGTCCGGTTATCCAAACGTTCCAGAGTAGAGATGATGCGGCTGATACGAATGCGGCGGTTAATGGCAGTCAGGCCTGAGTAACGGCAGAACTCGTCATTGGCAGATCTTAGGATGGAGTGAATAGTCATGGCTCAAATCTTTCATACATATAAGGTTAAGGGTGTTTCTAGGCCTCATATACGCCTGAAATTCGGACTTGTTAAGTGGAACAAAATGGCTAAATAAAGGCAGTGTGAGAGGATAAGTAGCGGTAGGTAATCTCTTGATGAAAAGACCACCAGAAATGATAATAAAATATCGTTTTGAGCGTCTTTCTCATCTTCAAAATTACCAGCGTTCCTAAAGGGCCGCGTCACTCTGCCACAGAATAATTTTGGGCGGCTAATCTTATGCAAAGCTAATGGAAAGGCTGGGACGTGGATATGACAAAAATAGCTATTATTGGCGGCGGTGTGGCGGGTACCGCCCTTGCTATGCTTTTGCAAGATAAAGCCGCCGTGATTGTGCTGGAAAAATCCCGCGGCCTTGGGGGCAGGATGGCGCATCGCCGCGCCGGGCCATTAGCATTTGATCATGGGGCGGCGTATATGACGATCCGTGATCCCAATGTGGCGGAAAGACTTGCCCCATATCTGGCATCAGGATTGCTTCAGCCATGGCCGCTTCATCCGGTGACTTTTACGGTGGATAGCAAACCGATGCCGCGTGAGCTAAGAGGTGAGAGTTTTGCCGTATCAGGAGCGGCAAACGCGCTTGTGAAAACTCTCGCGGTGGAGCATTGCCAAAAGGTTGATTTTCGTCTTGAAACAACGGCGAAAACGCTATCATCTCATGCTCATGGTGGCTGGCAAATAGCGACAGATCATGGTGATGATATCTATGCTGACTGGGTCATTAGCACTGCCCCCGCCCCGCAAACCGCCGCGTTAATGCCAGATGAGGTCAGCTTTGCCAGTGATTTGGCACAAGTGAAAATGCAGGCTTGCTTTACCATGATGCTTGGATTTGATCATATTTTTCCTCTTGATTGGGACGCAGGCTGGGCGGCGGCAGATAGTCCGGTTGGATTTGTTGCGGATAATCGCCAAAAACCGGATCGACAACTCAACCAAACGGCACTGACTATTCATGCTGGTAACGCGTGGTCTGATCAGCATTTTGACAAAACCCTTGATGATGTTCAGCATCAGATGACACGCGCATTATTAGAGATCACAGGGATTGACGCGGCGGCGGCAAGCCATATGGCGTTGCATCGCTGGCGTTATGCCAATGCGGTTACCTCTGCGGGGCAATCCTGTTTGATTGACAGATCAAAAGGTTTGGCGGCGGCAGGGGATTGGTGTCTTGGTGGGCGTGTTGAAAACGCCTTTCTCAGCGCCTCAGCCTTGGCGCGAGAGATTACTGCCCTGCTCTGATCCTTTCCTGCTCTGATCCTTTGTTTCGGCGACAACGTTCAGAACAATAAATGACCTCATCCCAGACGCGTTGCCATTTTTTCCGCCAAACAAAAGGCAGTCCGCAAACGGGACAGATTTTTTCTGGTAAATCAGATTTCTTTTGCATTTTTGCCATGGCAGATCATCACCCTAGATGATCAGGCCCAAAACTATGGGGCAGAAGCGTATCAAGGGTGAAACTTTGTTTGAACCCGTCCTCACCAGCAATCAGAATAGGGGTTTTGGGCTTGGCAAACTCGCGGATGCGTTGGCGGCAACCTCCGCAAGGTGTGCATAGCAAATCACCTTTTCCGGCAACCGCGATCGCGGTGATATGACGACCACCAGCCATAATCATGGCGGCGATGGCTCCTGCCTCAGCGCAAGACCCTTGAGGATAAGCGGCGTTTTCAACATTGACACCAGTATGGATATGCCCATGTTCATCACGGATCGCCGCGCCAACGGAAAACCCGCTATAAGGCGCATAAGCCGAGGCCATAGCGGTAATAGCGGCGCGGATCAGGTCATCATCCGTATTGTTAGAAATAGGTTGTGATGGATCTGTCATCATTAGCGTTCTTTCACATAAGGCTGGCCGATGGCCTTTGGCGGGGTTGCGCGGCCAATGAAACCAGCCAACAGGACAACCGTCAAGACATAGGGCAAAACCAGAATAAGATCGGTGGGGATCGGGCCAAGGAAAATAATTTCCATGCCTTGCAGACGCGCCGCCAACGCCTCAAGAAAGCCAAACATCAGACACGCCATCAGGGCAGGAACAGGCCGCCAATGCCCAAAAATCATAGCGGCAAGGGCGATATAGCCTTTACCAGCCGTCATTTCGCGAACAAACCCTGCGCCATGAGCAATGGACAGATAAGCCCCGGCAATTCCGCAAAGCAAGCCAGCGATCAATACCGCTTGATACCGAATACGGGTAACGCTAATGCCAGCCGTATCCACAGCTTCGGGTTTTTCACCTGTTGCCCTAAGCCGCAAACCAAAGCGTGTCCGGTAAAGCACAAGACCTGTCATTATCACCGACAGCAAAGCCACCCAGACCAGCAAATTATGACCAGAAATAATCTCAGCATAAATGGTGCCGATCACAGGAACTTGCCGCATCGCATCAGCAAAGGGCAGGGTGACCGAGCTAAAACGTTGGGCCGATGACAGATATGGTGTCTGACCACCTTGGGCAAATAGCGCAATACCAAGAGTTACGGTTAACCCGGATGCTAGAATATTAATCGCCAGACCAGAAATCACCTGATTGCCGCGATGGGTAATACAGGCAAAGCCATGCAGAAGACTGAACAGCATAGAGACTAAAATCGCCGCCCCTAGCCCAAGCCAAGGCGAGCCATAAAGCGCCGCAACAGTGGCGGCGGCAAATGCACTAAGCAACATTTTGCCTTCAAGCGAGATATCAATAATTCCGGAGCGTTCAGAGAAAATCCCTGCCATTGCACAGAGAATTAATGGCGTTGCCACGCGCAAGGTGGCGTCAATAGTTAACAGAAACTGAAGCCAAAAATCAGCCATGTTCGGCCTCTTTTTTATTGGGCCCTTTTTTATGAGAAATTCTCTCATCATGGCCAGAATCTGAAGCGGTCATCATACCATAAAGCCGTTCCATCAAAGGGTGGAACATCAACGCCAATGCCCCTGAAAACAGAATGATCAGACCTTGTATCATTAGCACCATTTCACGGGTGATGGTCTGAAACTCAAAATCAATCTCTGCCCCGCCCTGATAAAGCGCCCCAAAGAGAAGGCTAGCCAGCAAGATACCAAACGGATGATTGCGTCCCATCAACGCTACCGCGATCCCGGTAAAGCCATAACCAGAAGTAAAGTTCAGAATGACGCGCTCTTGCACCCCAAGAATCTCATTTAGCGCCATTAATCCGGCAAGACCCCCTGAGATTGCCATGGTGATCATGATGATCTTTGCGGGATTATGACCAGCATAGATGACGGCCTTTTCGCTATGGCCTGTGGCGCGAATAATATAACCGAGCCGGGTTCGCCAAATCAGCACCCACAC
The DNA here is from genome assembly GCA_965661405.1 of Puniceispirillales bacterium (SeqCode). Lineage (GTDB taxonomy): Bacteria > Pseudomonadota > Alphaproteobacteria > Puniceispirillales > UBA1172 > UBA12202. The sequence continues at coordinate 6,113 of CBFIDH010000016.1, read as the reverse complement.
CCCAACCAAAGCCATCAAGGCAACAAGAAAGGATAGATTAAGAGGTGATCGCGCCATAGGAATACCGATGGCATTAGCGATCTGATGGATTTGCAGCAGCCCAACACCTTCGGCAAAATGCCGGGTTTCTGGTGACATTTGCCCCGGTGCCATGAACATCCCGGCTAACAGCCAGACCATGATAGATGAGGCGATAAAATTAAACATAATCGTGGTAATGACGATATGACTGCCTCGTTTGGCTTGAAGCCAGCCCGGAATAATGCCCCATATCGCCCCAAACAGCGCCGCCATAGGGATCGCCAGCAACACGACTAATAATGGCGGCAGAAGCGGATCAAGGCTAAGCGCGACTATACCGATACCAAGGCCGCCAATCATGGCTTGACCTTCACCACCAATATTAAACAGCATGGCATGAAAGGCGACTGCAACCGCAAGGCCGGTGAAAATAAAATTAGTGGTATAAAACAGCGTATAGCCTAGCGCCCCTTTATAGACAAAGGCGCCTTTGATCATCACACCAAGCGCGGTTAATGGGTTTTCGCCAATCAACGCAATGATGACGCCCGCGACAACAAAGGCGGCAAAAATATTGATGATAGGCATGACGCCGATATCAATCCATTTTGGTAACGGGCGCCGCATCATTGCACCCCCGCCATCAGCAAACCAATATGCTGAACATCGGCCTCATCCCGGTCGAGAATCCCCATCATTTTACCGTTGTTCATGACCATGATCCGGTCAGACAAGCTCATGATTTCGTCCAGTTCCACCGACACCAAAATAATAGCGCATCCGGCATCACGCATAGCGATCAGTTGGTGGTGAATAAACTCAATCGCGCCGATATCAACGCCGCGTGTAGGTTGCCCAATCAGCAGAATACTAGGGGCGGCAGACATTTCTCTTGCCAGCACCAGCTTTTGTTGATTGCCACCAGAAAAAAGGCTCGATTTCAAATGCGGGTCTGGCGGTCTGACATCAAAATCCTGCATCAGGCCAGAACAGCGCTCGTGGACTAATGCTGGTGAGGTAAAAATATTCCACCTGTCAGAAGTCACCGCATTTTCATAGCCCAGAATGGCGCTTTCAGCGGCGCTAAAGGGTAGAATAATACCAGAGGCGTGACGATCTTCGGGAACATGGGCCACGCCAAGAGATTTGATCTCAAGCGGGGAAGCAGGATGGCTGGCGTCAATAAGATGATCATGATAGCAAACACTGCCGCCACTAGGGGCAATGATCCCGGCCAGTAGTTCCAGCAACTCGGATTGTCCATTTCCGGCAACCCCGGCAATGCCAAAGATTTCCCCTGCATGAACATCAAAATCAATAGGCGACAGAATAGGATTGCCACCATCGCCGCGCCCATTAAGACAAAGCTTTTTAACCTTGACGACGGCCTCACCCTTATCGGCCTGATGCCATTGCTTTTCCACCAACACAGGACGTCCAACCATGAGCTGTGCAATATCCTCAGCGCAAGTATCGGCGGTGTCAAGATGCGCCACCATGGCCCCGTCTCGCATCACAGATACCCGATCTGTGACCGCCATAATCTCGCGCAATTTATGCGTGATCAACAGAATGGTGACGCCTTGGTCTTTGAGCGTGCGCAGAATATCAAAAAGCTGATCAGTTTCTTGGGGGGTGAGAACGCCTGTCGGCTCATCCAGAATAAGGATGCTGGCATTGCGGTAAAGTGCCTTTAGAATCTCAACGCGCTGTTGCAGGCTAACAGGCAGATCACTGATTTTCATATCGAGATCAACATTCAGCCCAAAGCGTTCAGACAAATCTTCAAGCATCTTGCGCGCGGTCATCATGCTAGTCGTCAGGTTCACTCCACCCTCATGACCAAGAACAATATTTTCTAGAACGGAAAAGTTTGGTACCAGCATGAAATGCTGATGAACCATACCAATGCCAGCGGCAATCGCATCGGCGGTGCTGCTATAATGATAAGGTGTGCCGTTAATAGCAATGGTGCCGTTATCGGCAGTATAAAATCCATAAAGAATAGAAACTAAAGTAGATTTGCCAGCGCCATTTTCGCCGACAATGCCGTGAATATCACCTGCCCGAATATCAAGATGAATATCACGATTGGCATGGACAAGGCCAAAGCGTTTATCAATACCAGACATGGAAATGGCGAAAGGCAACATGGTGTTGCTTTCCGCCGGAGATTTGTTTTGTGTCATCATATTATCTTGCCATATCAAGGATGAACCTTCTTAAATATCTGGCTAAAACATCCGACAGATATAACTGATAGATATGAAATTAGTATGGGCAGGCCTGATCACTTTCATAGTTATGAACACTGATCTTGCCAGACACAATATCCTGACGCGCTTGTTCAACGGCGGCCTTTATTTCTGGGGTGATAAGGGCCGCGTTATTATCATCAAGCGCCCAGTCAACGCCGCCTTCAGCAACACCAAGTGACAAAATGCCAGAGGAGAAATTGCCGTTTTTGGCATCCATAAAGGTTTCGTAAGCGGCAACATCAACACGCTTGAGCATTGAGGTCAAAACCGATCCGGGGGCAATACCATTCTGATTAGAATCAACGCCAATGGAAAGCTTACCTGCATCAGACGCGGCCTGAATAACGCCCATGCCTGTGCCACCTGCCGCCTGATAGATCACATCAGCGCCGCGGTCAATCTGACTCATTGTCAATTCAGCACCTTTAGCGGGATCATTCCACGCCGCCGGAGTTGTGCCAGTCATGTTCTGATAAACCGTGGCAGAAGGGTTTACAGATTTCACACCGCCAACATAGCCGCAGGCAAACTTACGGATCAGTGAAATATCCATACCGCCAACAAATCCGACCTTACCTGTCTGGCTGGCGTGGGCGGCGGCAACACCGACCAGATAACTGCCCTCATGTTCTTTGAAAGCATACTGCCGCAAATTAGGGGCATCTAGCCAGAACACATCAATGATGGAGAACTGAACATCTGGATTTTCCGCCGCAACGGTGGAGATGGCGTCCGCTTGGGCAAAACCAACGCCAAGCACGACTGTTGCGCCGCGCTCTACCATGCGCCGCATGGCTTGTTCACGCTGGGTTTCGTTTGTGACTTCGAATTCCATGACTTCGATGCCGGTTTCTTCGGTGAATTTTTTCACCCCGTTCCAAACACCTTCGTTAAAAGATTTATCAAATTTGCCGCCCATATCATAAATGACCGCAGGTTTGATATCTGCCGCCTGAACAAGGCTAACGTTAAAACAGAATATGGCTGTTACGATCGCAGCAACCATTCTGGAAAAAGACATAATGCGCATTGGTAGCTCCTCATCTTTGGTGTGGTTATTATTTAAGTCCGATTTCATTCAACCGTTGTTGTAGAAACATATTGGCAGTAAAGCCGGGTGTGAGTTCTACTTCTGGTCGGGGGTGCAAAAACATCGGCATTGAATAGCGCGATGAGTTTGTTTCTTCTTCGGGGTTAATGACCCGGTGCTTGGTCGATGGATAATACCCATCCGTTGCCAGCGCCAGCATATCCCCATTGTTAATAGTGATCATGCCGGGGTCACAGGATATGCTGTGCCAGTTACCGTCACGATCCATGGCTTCAAGCCCCGGTTTTGATCCCGCTAGAAGAAGCGTGATGAGGTTGATATCCTCATGCGCGGCGGCACGAATGGCGTTAGGTTCTGCTTCGCCCTCAAGAGGGGGGTAATGCAGGATACGCAACAGGCTTTGTTGACTTGATTGCATCATAGCACCAAGACTTTCACTAAGCTTAGCCTTTTGATTCTCTGGCAATGCCTCATCTAGCCATTCCAGCAATTCCACCCCAAGGTCAAACAAATCTTGATAAAGCTGGCGTGTCATGGCCTCAAGTTCTGATGGTATCCGGCCCCATGGGTAGATGTGATAAAACTCTTTCAGATCTTTGGCAGGAGCATCTTTGGCGTTCTCAGACTTAAAGGGAAAAAATCCGTCCTGATGATCCGGATCACGAAGCCAATCATGTTTTTTACTATCAGCAAAGAAAGCCCCCCAATGAGCATACGCCTCATCAATGCGTTTTGGGGATACAGGGTGATTAACAAGAATCGCAAATCCGGTTTCATGAAGCGAGGATGCCAGCATCTTTCGGGCATTAGTATCGCGGTAATCAACGGTTTTGACTTGCATATTGTCCCACCACTTTCGTTTTTTTAAAAGGTTATTAAAATATTTTGTCGCAGTGCTCGCATATGTCCAGAAATATTTTTCTGACAGTTTTAGCATCAACGGATTTTGCCACGCGAACGGCACGCCGACCCTCCGCAGGCCGGGTTGCGCCGATATCTTCGCCTTTGGTAATGACCTCAAGCGGAACATCCTCATAACCAAAAGCCGAAGGATTGGTTATGCTGACCACCGCCGCGGGATCATGCAATAAACAGATATGGCGCGACATCACGCTATGATAAAACGCAATATAGAATGTCGTGATCTTCTCAAGAAACCCACCTCTCACAGGTGCTTTATCGGCAATCTGGCTAAAGTCATTTGCATCACAGGAGATATGGCTGGTTACATCCAGACCTATCAACTCTATTTGCCAGTCTGCGGCAAACACCATATCGGCCGCATCAGGATCATTCCAGATATTAGCCTCGGCATGGGCCGTGACATTGCCCGCGCAATCAACCGCCCCGCCCATGATCACCAATTTCTTCACATGGTGGACAATATCAGCATCATATTCCAGCAGTTTGGCAATATTGGTTAATGGCCCTATTGGGCATAGTATGATTTCACCCGAATGCGCGCGGATGGTTTCTGACAAGAAGACATGGGCTGGTCTAGGGTCTGGTTTGCGTGTTGGGTTTGGGGCAGGCAAAGTACCGAAACCCTCATCACCATGGACATAATGTGATGGTGGATTGGGCGGCATGACCAATGGCTGTTTTGCGCCTTCGCTAACAGGAACATCCTGTTTCGCCTGTTCGGTTAGGAACAGCGCATTTCTGGTGGCCTGCTCGACAAAAACATTGCCGAATATGGTTGTTAGTCCCATCACCTCAACCCCCGGATGGGCAAAGGCATAATGAATAGCCATAGCATCATCTATGCCGGGGTCTGTATCAATAATGATTTTCTGGCGTTCCATGGATTACCCCTTTCTGTCATATGCCGTGAGGCTAGCCTTTGTTTCGTGGATATCAGGGATGGCGGTGCTGGCACCGTGGCGTGTGACCTGAATAGCGGCGGCGGCGGCGGCAAGTCGCATGGCGTCTGCCATGTTGGCGCCTTGATCTATTTGGGCAAGCACATAGCCCAAATAGGTATCGCCTGCCCCTGTGGTATCAACGGCTGTGACAGGCTGGGCGGCGACATGGTTATTGCCGTCCTTGCCTATATAATCGGCGCCATCAGCGCCGCGAGTGATAATGAGATGCGGGATGCCTAATGTCTCGGCAGGCTTGCCCATAGTGGCGCTCAAGGCCTCGGCTTCAATCGCATTGATAATCAGCAAATCCACAAGCGGCAACAGATCAGCGGTTATCTCTGCCACAAAAGGCGCGGCACTATAACAGATCAATAAGCCGCGTTCCTTTGCCGTTTTCAAATAGGGCGCTGTCATGTTGGTTTCGTTCTGGGTCAGCGCCCAATCTCCGGGTTTTGCCGAGGTCAGGATTGAGGTGATGATATCATCAGGTAAAGCGGCATTGCTAAGAGGGGCTAAGATAATTTGATTCTCGCCATCATTATCCACGGCGACAATGGCATGACCTGTCGGTGTATCGCCGCGAATGATAAAATGCGTATCCACTCCGGCCTCAATCATCGCGTTTAACCAGTGATCATCACCACGGTGGATCATGCCGCCATGGTGAACCTTACCACCTGCACGGGCAACGGCGATAGATTGGTTAGCGCCCTTACCGCCAAGGGCAGAATCAAAACGGTCGGCGGCCAGCGTTTCGCCGGGACGAACCAAATGCGGCAGGCCATAAATGTAATCAATATTAATTGAGCCAAGATTATAAATCGTCATCGGATGGCAGAGCCTCATCAATTGATTGAGCGATGCTATCACAAAAGCGGTAATCGGAAATTGAAATGAGCATCTTATTATTTTCTTTAT
>CBFIDH010000015.1:0-46822 GCA_965661405.1 Puniceispirillales bacterium (SeqCode) | reverse complement strand
CGTACGGTTCTTGGCTATATCTTGTCACCAATTCAACGCGCACAAACTATTGTCTTCAGAGAAAAATAAACCTATATTTTCCGCTGAACAAGAAACAGGCCTTGCGATTTTCGCGCGAGGCCTGTTTTAATATGCTGAAGCAAAGTGGCGGCTTAGGCAAAGTGGCGGAGGATAATGGTATGAGTGGGCATGGTTATGAAAAGGGACGGCTTAACCTGCCGTTTGTAGGATTATGCAGTTTTGGCAAATACCCCTATGTTGAAAACTGGGATGCCATTGATGCTGATGTTGCGGTTTTAGGCGCGCCATTTGATTTTGGCACACAGTTCAGGGCAGGCGCCAGATTTGGGCCACGCGGTATTCGTGAGGCGTCAACATTGTTTTCCTTTGGTCACAGTGGGGCCTATGATCACGAAGATGATATTACCTATTTAGAAAGCCAAATCACGCGCATTGTTGATATTGGTGACGCCGATATTATTCATACTGATACCGCCCAAAGCCACGCCAATATAGAAGATGGGGTTAGGGCCATTCTAAAGGCGGGAGCCATGCCCGTGGTATTGGGCGGTGACCATTCGGTCAATATTCCGGCGATCAATGCTTTTAGTGATCAGGCGCCGTTTCATCTTGTACAGATTGACGCGCATCTTGATTTTGTTGACAGCCGCCATGGGGTTACGGTGGGGCATGGTAATCCTATGCGCCGCGCCGCTGAAAAACCTTATGTCACTGGCCTTACCCAGATTGGTATTCGCAATGTATCCTCTACCGCGCGTGATGGTTATGAGGATGCGCGAGCGATGGGGTCAGATATTCTATCGGTCAGACAGGCGCGCGCTCTTGGGGTTGATGCGTTGCTGGCCCGTATTCCCAAAGGCCGGATTTATATCACCATAGATATTGACGGTTTTGATCCATCTATTGCACCGGGAACTGGCACGCCTAGCCATGGCGGTTTTCTTTATTATGAGGTGCTGGAATTGCTGGATGGTCTAGCGCGCCGGAATGAGGTTGTTGGCATGGACCTGGTTGAGGTTGCGCCAGATTATGATCACACAGGTTCAACTACTACATTGGCGGCACAGATTCTCCTCAATGCGATTGGCCGTATTCTCCATCATAAAAGGACATCATAACTATGGCACTCCATTTTTCAGATCAAGAGTTTTCACGCCGCCGCCAAGCCCTGAAAGACGCTATGGCTAAAGCTGGATATGACGGGATGCTTCTTTTCCGGCAGGAAAGTATGTATTGGCTGACAGGTTATGACACTTTTGGTTATGTGTTTTTTCAATGCTTGGTGGTGCGCGCCGATGGCGAAATGACTTTGATCACTCGCGCGCCAGATTTGCGGCAGGCTCAAAACACTTCCAATATTTCAGATATTCGCGTCTGGGTGGATAAGCATGGCAGCACACCTCATGATGATCTGCGTGATTTGCTGAATGAAATGGGGCTTAAAGGCAAGCGCCTTGGGGTTGAGTATGAAGCCTATGGAATGACTGGGCGATCTGCGATGAGGTTAAACACGGCGCTGGATGGCTTTGCCACATTGGTTGATGATTCTGAGGTGATATCACATTTGCGGTTAGTCAAGTCTGATGAGGAGATTGTTTATGCGCGCAAGGCGGCGGAACTTGCGGACCTTGCCTTGGTCGCGGCGATTGAACTTGCCCATGCCGGTGCGGATGAAGGTCATATTCTGGCCGCTATGCAAGGTGAGATTTTTAAAGGTGGCGGCGATTATCCGGGGAATGAGTTTATCATTGGCTCTGGGGCGGATGCTTTGCTGTGCCGATATTTTTCCGGACGCCGAACCCTATCAGACACTGATCAACTGACGCTGGAATGGGCAGGGGCGTATCGCCATTATCACGCGGCGATGATGCGCACGATCCCCATCGGGAAAGCCAGAGATGAACATAAGGCGATGCACACCGCGTGTGTGGCGGCCTTGCAGGCGTGTGAAGACGCATTGGTTCCCGGTAAAACCGTGGGTGGTGTATTTGATGCCCATGCCAAGGTCATGGATGAACATGGGTTTCAGCACGCCCGGATGAATGCTTGTGGTTATAGTATGGGAACAACATTTTCCCCTAATTGGATGGATTGGCCCATGTTTTATTCTGGTAATCCGGTGGTGCTAAAGGAAGGCATGACATATTTTATGCATATGATTCTGATGGATAGTGAGGCTGGGGTCGCCATGACACTAGGAGAAAGCTATCTGGTCACAAGCGCAGGAAATGAGAGGCTGGGGCGGTCTTCTCTGGATTTGATTGTCGGATAAAGGAAAAAACTTGCATCCATCTTTTCAATCTGTTTTCTTGTCATTAATCAATTCAAGGAGAATTTAATGTCATCGACATTGCCTTTTGTTCGTTACGACAATGTCCAGAAAAGTTACGATGGCGAAAGCTTAGTTGTAAAAAATCTGAACCTTGATATCGAAAAAGGAGAGTTTGTTACCATGCTCGGACCATCAGGTTCGGGAAAGACAACTTGCCTGATGATGCTAGCTGGTTTTGAAACCGCTACGCATGGGGATATTCTTCTTGATGGGAAACCCATTAATAATATCCCACCTCATCGCCGCGGCATTGGCATGGTGTTTCAAAACTACGCTTTGTTTCCGCATATGACGGTTAATGAGAATCTGGCCTTTCCGCTTAAAGTCCGCAAAATGGATAAGGCCGAAACAGAGGCGAAAGTAAAACGCGCGCTTGAGATGGTTCAGATGAACGCCTTTGGTGATCGTAAGCCTGCCCAGCTTTCAGGTGGTCAGCAACAGCGTATTGCCTTGGCCAGAGCATTGGTGTTTGAACCTGAATTGGTGCTGATGGATGAGCCGCTTGGCGCCCTTGATAAGCAGCTGCGTGAACATATGCAGTATGAGATTAAGCATATTCATGAATCGCTTGGCGTGACGGTGGTTTATGTGACCCATGATCAGTCCGAAGCCTTGACCATGTCTAACCGCATCGCGGTGTTTAATGATGGCGTGGTGCAACAATTGGCTGATCCCGTCACTTTGTATGAGCGTCCGGATAATGCCTTTGTCGCCCAATTTATCGGTGAGAATAATACCCTTGTCGGTGAGGTTATCTCAACCAAAGCTGGAAAGGTTGATGTAGATCTGGGCAAACATGGCAAGGTGCAAGCTGTTAAAGTGGTCGATGTTCCTAAAGGCGGCAAATCAACATTGTCGATTCGCCCCGAGCGCGTGGCATTTGAGTCAAAAGCACCGAAAGGAAAAATGAGCTTACCAGCCAAAGTCCTTGAGATGATTTATCTTGGTGATCATATCCGTTGCCGTATGTCGGTGGCAGGAAATGACGAGTTTATCGCCAAAATCCCGAATTCCAACAAGGCCATTGCACTGTCACCCGGCAAAAATGGTTTCGTTAGTTGGAATATTGAAGATTGCCGCGCTCTTGATTATAGTTAATAATAATCAATGCTTGGTTTAATCAGATTAAACTGAAATTTACTTTGATTTAGGAGGAAGTAATGAAATTTAAGAAAAGCATGACACTGGCATCTGCTGCTGTTCTGTCACTTGCTGTTGCAAGTGCGGCATCAGCTGATAGCTTGACTGTTGTATCCTGGGGTGGTGCTTACACCAAATCTCAGGTTGAAGCCTACCATAAGCCTTGGACCAAAAAGACTGGTGCCAGCGTGGTATCCGAAGATTACAATGGCGGTATTGCAGAAATTAAGGCTCAGGTTGAAGCCGGCAATGTTACTTGGGATGTGGTTGATGTTGAACTTTCAGACGCGGTTCGCGCCTGTGACGAAGGTTTGGCTGAAGAAATTGATCCTGCCATTTTGCCAGCAGCCCCCGATGGTACTCCTGCTATGTCAGACTTCATCGAAGGTTCAGTAACTGACTGCGCCATTCCGTCAATCGTTTGGTCAACCATCTACGCCTATGACAGCTCAGTCATGGCTAATGGCCCAAAGACAATCAATGATTTCTTTGACACAGCGAACTTCCCCGGTAAGCGCGGTATGCGTAAGTCACCAAAAGCAAACCTTGAAATGGCTCTGGCCGCTGATGGTGTAGCACCTGGTGATATCTATGAAGTTCTTTCCACTGATGCCGGTGTTGACCGTGCTTTCGCTAAGCTTGATACCATCAAAGATGATGTGATCTGGTGGGAAGCAGGCGCTCAGCCTCCACAGCTTTTGGCTGATGGCGAAGTTGTTATGACCACAGCTTATAATGGCCGTATCTTTAACGCTGTTGCTTCTGAAGATAAGCCTTTTGAAATTGTTTGGGACGCACAGGTTTATGACCTTGATCTCTTTATCATCCCAAAAGGCACAAAGAATAAGCAACTGGCTCTGGACTTTATCGCTTTCTCAACCGATACCCAGCGTCTTGCTGATCAGGCATCATTCATTTCCTATGGCCCTGCTCGTAAGTCGTCAGCGCCTCTGGTTGGGTCTTTCCACAGCAAGCCATCACTTGCTATGGGCCCACAGATGCCAACAGCGCCAGACAACTTCAAAACTGCTATTCAGAACGACTTTGAATGGTGGGCAGACAATCAAGATGAAATGAACGAACGTTTCAACGCTTGGTTGGCTAACTAATCAAAACATTTGGGTGAAAGGGTTTAATACCTTTTCACCCTTTCCTTTTTCCGTTGCAAGACAGAGGTCTTAATCATTATGTCGGAAACGCGTATTCTCGCCGCTGACGGAACTCCGCTAAAGAAAAAGCTGGCTCAATCCATGTTCCGTACAAAGTTGCGGGCCTTTGGTCTGGTCTGTCCGTTATTGGCTTTGATTATCAGTGCCTTTGTGTTGCCTATATTGTTTATGCTCTCGGCCGCGGTTTATGATGACAGGTATTCGTCCTTAATGCCGGAATCCACCGCCATGATGCAGGAATGGGATGGCGAAAGCCCCATTACCGAAGCCATGGCCGCCGCCATGGTATCAGACTTGATCAGAGCCAGAGAAAACAAAGATATTGGCAGGGTCGCAAACCGTGTGAACCGGGAATATTCCGGGGCGACATCTTTGTTCAAATCGACATCTCGGTCGGCAAAGAAATTTGAACCACCTTATCTGGAGGCGCTAAAGGCCAAGGATAAGGACTGGAATGATTTGGAATTGTGGCAAGGGATTAAGATTGCATCCGATACTTACACGCTCGGCTATATTGCCAACGCGCTGGATATGCGCGCCAAAGCAACAGGCGGGTTTGAGCCGCAAGACGAATTGCGTCAGATTCATATCACCCTTTTTATTCGAACGATTGAAATCTCCTTTATTGTCACGGTGGCCTGTCTTCTGCTTGGCTATCCGGTGGCGTATTTGATGGCTAATTTGCCGCTTCGCACCTCTAATTTGTTATTGATACTGGTGTTGATGCCGTTTTGGACATCATTGCTAGTCCGGACAACAGCATGGATTGCTATGTTGCAGGGTCAGGGGGTGATGAATGATTTGTTTGTTGCCTTTGGGGTGGCTAGTGATGAGGATCGATTCTCATTGATTTACAATAAAACGGGCACATTGATCGCGATGACGCATATCATGTTGCCGTTTATGATTATGCCGCTTTATTCGGTGATGAAAACCATCTCACCAGCTTATGTGAGGGCGGCAAAGTCTATGGGGGCAACAAACTGGACTGCTTTTTGGCGAGTGTATTTTCCGCAATCCATTCCCGGTATTGGTGCAGGGTCATTGCTCGTCTTTATTCTGGCGATTGGTTACTATATTACTCCTGCGCTTGTTGGCGGTCAGGATGGTCAGATGATTTCCAATATTATTGATTTCCATATGCGAAAATCGCTGAACTGGAATCTTGCCGCCGCGCTGGGCTTAGTGTTGCTGGTCTTTGTTTTATTCTTCTTCTGGATCTACGACCGTGTGGTTGGGATCGATAACATGAAACTAGGTTAATGGTCATGTCACAAGGAAAGTACCGCTATATACCGCCGCAACCTCCCTTATGGTTTAGCATGGCTATTCCTGCTGGTCTGGGCGCGTTCCTTGGGTTGATGTCGGCGCAAGGTAACACCAGCCTGATGTTGCCTTTTATATTTGCCGCGGCGGTGATTTCGGCGGTCATGGCGGTGACTGTTATCACCTTAAACTTAACCCGATTTCAAGCTGGGGCATTATTTGGCGGCTTGGTTCTCATTTGCGGCACTCTGGCTTCCTCTCTAGCTTTTGGGCTATTAACAGGTTTTGCTGCGTATTTTCTAGGCAGGATTGCGATTTGGCTAAACACTGGTGACTATCGCCTCCCTTTACCTCCTTATGCGTCCCCGCGTGAGGTGTTTGGATTCTATCTTTTCCGGATCATTTGCGGCGGCATTTTTGTATTCTTGATTACGCCTATCCTTATTCTGATACCGCTTTCCTTTAACCAAGAGCCATATTTTAGCTTTACCCCCGGTATGCTGGCCCTTGATCCCGAAGCCTTTTCTTTGCGTTGGTATCGGGATATTTTGACCAACGGCATGGTCGAGCCAGAGGCTACCGTTGGTTGGTGGTCTGATGTCTGGAGCAACGCGCAATGGGTCAGGTCTATTAAAAACTCTCTCTTTATCGGGGTTTTTGCGACTTTGATTTCAACAAGTCTAGGGACATTGGCGGCAATCGGTCTTTCCCGTTCTGAGATGCCTTATAAGCGGGCGATTACGGCTTTGCTGATCTCACCGATGGTGGTGCCGTTGGTGATTACCGCTTCTGGGCTGTTTTATTTCTTTTCCTATATTGGCCTTGCAAAAACCTATATTGGATTGATTATCGCGCACGCGGCGTTGGGCACTCCATTTGTTATCATCACGGTAACAGCGACCTTATCAGGTTTTGACCGTAGCCTAACCCGATCGGCGGCAAATCTTGGCGCCGGGCCAGTGACAACATTTTTTAACATTCAAATGCCATTAATTCTGCCGGGTGTTATTTCTGGTGGTTTGTTTGCCTTTATCACCTCTTTTGATGAGGTGGTGGTGGTCTTGCAGATGGCTGATGTGACCCAGCGTACGATCCCTCGGCAAATGTTCTCAGGAATAAGGGAACAGATCAGCCCGACGATTCTGGCGGTTGCAACGATCTTGGTGATCTTGTCAATCTTCCTTCTGACCACGGTGGAATTGCTTCGCCGGAGATCAGAGCGAATGCGCGGCATCACACCGGGTTAAGCCTTACCAATCACCGGATGGCATCATACTTAAGGGGATTGCGCGAAATCGTCACAGGTAAGACGCTTTCGTTATGCACCAATCCAGCATCGTGTTAAATCAGTTTTATTCATTGATTTGTAACGGATAATGCCATGCCTAATTGGGCTGATCGTATCTTTGCAGACCGCCTTGATGATCTGCATCACCAAAACAGATATCGCCATTTTGCCGAGATTGAACGGCTGGCTGGAAAACATCCTCATGCGCGTTGGCATGGGCCTGATGGTGTGCGTGATATTGTTATATGGTGTTCGAACGACTATCTCGGCATGGGTCAATCGGCGATAGTTAAAGAAGCCATGATCAACGGCACCAGCGAGGGTGGCGGCGCAGGCGGAACTCGCAATATCTCTGGCAACAGCCACGCGGTCATGGAACTTGAGCGCGAATTGGCTGATCTGCATGGCAAAGAACGTGCCTTGGTGTTTTCCAGTGGCTATGTTGCCAATGACGCCAGCCTATCTACACTGATTAAGATACTTGATGGGGTGAAGGTGTTTTCGGATGCAGGAAATCACGCCTCAATGATCAGCGGCATTCGTAACGGCAACGCGGATAAAGTGATTTTCCGGCATAATGATATGGCGCATCTCGAAACTCTGCTCGCCGCAGAACCAGCAGGACGGGCAAAGATGATCGCTTTCGAATCGGTGTATTCTATGGATGGTGATATCGCCCCAATGAGGGAAATCGTCGCTTTGGCCAAGCGTTACGATGCCTTGACCTATTGCGATGAAGTTCATGCGGTTGGACTCTATGGTGATGAGGGTGGAGGCGTGTCTCAACGTGATGGGGTCGCGCATCAGATTGATATTATTCAAGGCACGCTTGGCAAGGCCTTTGGCTTAATGGGAGGTTATATTGCCGCGTCAGACCAAATTTGTGATGTGATTCGCAGTTATGGGTCAGGGTTTATTTTCACGACGGCATTGCCGCCAGTGATCGCGCGCGGGGCATTGGCAAGTATTCGCCATCTGCGCCAAAGCCAGAGCGAACGGAAAGCGCAACGGCGACAAGTGGCCCGGCTAAAAGATAAACTGACCCGTGCGGGATTTTGTGTCTGTCCGGGACAATCCCATATCGTTCCTGTGATGATTGGTGACGCGGCGTTGTGCCGGATGATTAGCACAGATCTTTTGGAACAATATGGGATTTATATTCAGCCGATTAACTATCCAACGGTGGCAAAGGGTGAGGAGCGGCTTCGTATCACGCCCGGCCCTTTTCATGATGATCAGATGATTGATGCGTTGGTTGATGCCATGCTTAATGTGGTTATCAACCGCAACGCCTCTGACTTACTCTCAATCAGGCATAGGGCCAGCTAATAATTCTGGGTCAAGACGTTTATCGCGCCAGTTCACGCGCCAGTCTAAATGGGGGCCAGTAGAGCGACCCGTTGATCCTACATGGCCTATCACATCACCTTTGCTAATCACCATATCAGGGGTTACGGCGGCATCTTGCAAATGCAGAAAAGTTGAACTCACGCCATGACCATGATCAAGGATAATGGTGATGCCAGTATAATAGAGATCATCAACCATGCGAATGATCCCATCCGCGGGGGCCACGACAGGTGATCCTGCGGCGGCGGCGATATCAATTCCATAATGGGGGGCGCGCGGCTGACCATTTAGGATACGGCGAGACCCATAAACACCTGTGATGATGCCTTTTGCTGGCCAGATGAAATCATCTTGCCAAGCCTCTATCGTGGTAATCACGGCGCGGGCGTTTGCTACCACCTCACGGTCACGAGCGATGCGATCCAAAACCTCTTGCGGCGGCGTTACCATTGCCGGGGGCAGGCCATCAATGCGCTGTTCTTCAAAATTGCGGATATCTGGCGTCAGGACAAGGCGCTTAACCTCACCATTTGTCAGCGTGGCCATGAGGGTGATAGGGGAGGTATCGTCGCGATGAAAACCTATCACAACAAGACCATTTTCTGCCACCATCACAGGGGTATCATCCCATGTGACGATGGCGTCAGGTTCAGTTTTAAGGATGACCATCCCGCCTTGAACAGCCTCACCCTTCCAGATTTCAATAGCACGCCCGGCCTGTGTTCCCATCATCAAAAACACTAATGCCAATATCGTTTGGTACCGTATCATCCTCTGGCCCCATTATTTCGTTCAAATTGTGGTAAGCTTCATCTTGTCAGCACCAATGAAATCAGTATGCTTGATGGATATTCAATCGGCAATCCTTCTGTCTTAGGTTTATGTTCATGTCGTCATTACTATGGTCACCTGATGCTGAGAGGGCGCAATCTTCAGCGGTCGCCGATTTTGCCAGCTATCTGATAGAAAAGGGTGAGGCTGATTGGCAGGGTGATTTTCATCAGTTGTGGCAATGGTCAGTTGAGAATCAGGAACGCTTTTGGGATCACTTTTGGGATTGGCATGGGTTAATCGGGGAAAAGGGGAATGTTATTCTCGCGCAACCTGATCAAATGACAGGTGGGCAATTTTATCCTCAAGGCAAGCTTAATTACGCTGAAAATCTGTTGCGAGAGGCCGATGACCAGCCCGCCATCATTGCGTGGCGTGAGGATGGTGAACGGCGGGAATTAAGCCGGGCGCAACTCTACCAAAATGTCATGGCGAGGGCAGGATGGCTAACCTCCCAAGGCGTTGTCAAAGGTGATCGGGTGGCGGCTTATACGCCGAATGTGCCTGAGGCGATTATCATGCTTCTGGCAAGCGCTACTATTGGCGCGGTGTTTTCATCATGCTCAACCGATTTTGGTTTCAACGGGGTACTTGATCGCTTTGGTCAGATTACGCCAAAGGTTCTCATGGTCGTTGACGGCTATCATTATAATGGTAAGGCGATTGATCGCGCCGACATTAACCAAATGCTTCGGGCCAACCTGCCCTCGGTTGAGGTGATGCTGGTTGTTCCTTTTCTGGATGCAGCCTATCGCCCGTCTTCGGGTGAGGTGCTTTTCCAAGATGCGTTGACCAATGCTGTTCCGGCACAGGGTTTTGTGCCAACAGGATTTAATGATCCTCTTTATATTCTCTATTCTTCAGGCACTACCGGGGCGCCAAAATGTATTGTTCATGGTGTTGGCGGTAGCCTAATTCAGCATATTAAAGAACATCGGCTTCATTCTGATCATGGGCCGGGTGATCGCGTGTTTTACTTTACCACTTGTGGCTGGATGATGTGGAATTGGCTGGTGTCTGCTTTGGCGGTAAAGGCAACGATCATTCTTTATGAAGGCAATCCTTTTTTCCCCGGCCCGGAACGGCTATGGCGGATGGCGGCAGATGAACGGTTAGTCAGTTTTGGTACCTCTGCCAAGTTTATTGATGCCACCCGCAAAAGCGGATATCGGCCCGGAGATGATGCTGATCTTACCTCGTTGAAACGCATATGTTCCACCGGCTCGCCTTTAACTGAGGATGGCTTTGCCTTTGTTTATGAGGCGATTAAGTCAGACCTGCATTTAGCCAGCATTTCTGGCGGCACGGATTTGGTCTCATGTTTTGTTTTAGGGGCGCCAACCTTGCCTGTTTATAAAGGTGAGATTCAAACGCGCGGGTTGGGCATGGCGGTTGAGATTTGGGACGAAGATGGTAAGCCAGTTACCGATCAACAAGGTGAGTTGGTCTGCACGAAACCTTTTCCATCCATGCCCATTGGATTCTGGAATGATCCTGATGGGGTGAAATATCGCACAGCTTATTTTGAGCATTTTCCGGGTATCTGGCGTCATGGGGATTGGGCAACCTTGACCCATCGGCATGGTCTGGTGATCCATGGCAGGTCTGATGCCACCCTTAACCCCGGCGGTGTACGCATAGGCACGGCAGAAATTTATCGTCAAGTGGAAGCCTTTGATGAGATTATTGAGGCATTGGTGGTCGGGCAGAATATTATCCATGACGGTCAACAAGATATGCGCGTCATTCTTTTTGTTCGTCTAGCCGAAAATGTCTCCCTAGATGATCCGCTGAAAGCGGCATTATCGCAAGCCATCCGAGAAGGGGCTACACCTAGGCATATGCCTTATGCTATTATTGCCGTGCCGGATAT
The DNA here is from genome assembly GCA_965661405.1 of Puniceispirillales bacterium (SeqCode). Classification (GTDB taxonomy): domain Bacteria; phylum Pseudomonadota; class Alphaproteobacteria; order Puniceispirillales; family UBA1172; genus UBA12202. The sequence goes on along the minus strand of CBFIDH010000015.1, from coordinate 35,552 downwards.
TCCGCGCACTCGTTCGGGCAAAATTACCGAACTGGCGGTGCGGGATGTTATTCACGGCAAGCCTGTCAAAAATACCGAAGCCTTAGCTAATCCTGAGGCGCTCGACCATTTCCGAAACCTTGAACAGTTGAAATGAAATCATGCCTGACCATCAAGAACATCTCGTCATTATTGGCACTGGAGCCGCTGGCCTAACGGCGGCTATCTATGCTGCGCGTGCTAATATCAAACCACTGGTGATTGCCGGATTACAGCCGGGGGGACAATTAACCATCACCACTGATGTTGAAAACTATCCCGGTTTTGCTGACCCTATTCAAGGCCCATGGCTGATGGAGCAGATGCAGAAACAGGCTGAGAATGTGGGCGCCAGAATTGCCTATGATCTGGTCACAGATGTTGATTTTTCCAAGCGTCCCTTTCAGCTAAGCACCGATAGCGGCGATACTTATTTTGCCGATAGCGTGATCATCACCACCGGGGCGCAGGCGCGATGGCTCGGTCTTGATAGTGAAAAACGCTATAATGGTAAAGGTGTGTCTGCTTGCGCGACTTGTGACGGATTTTTCTATCGCGGCAAAAAGGTCACGGTGATTGGTGGCGGCAATACCGCCGTTGAGGAAGCTCTTTATCTGTCTAATATTTGTGAGGAAGTGACACTGATCCACCGCCGTGACAGCCTTAGGGCAGAAAAGGTCATGCAAGATCGAGTGATGAACACACCTAATATTAATCTCATCTGGAATCATGTTGTTGATGAGGTGCTGGGCGAGGATAGTCCCATGGGTGGTGTGACCGGGTTACGCTTGGCCTCAACCCTTGATGACAGTAAGCAAGAAATTGCCTGTGACGGAATGTTTGTCGCTATTGGTCACGACCCTGCCACCGCCGCGTTCAGAGGTGCTATCGATCTTGACGAGGAAGGCTATATTCTTGTTGAGGCTGGGCGGACACAAACCTCAGTAGATGGTGTTTTTGCCGCTGGTGATTGTGTTGATAAGACCTATCGTCAGGCGGTTACCGCGGCAGGTATGGGCTGTATGGCCGCGCTTGATGCCGAAAAATGGCTAGCGGTGAACAAGTAACAAGCTAAGAGATACCGCCGTTTTTGCAAAGACGATATCCTCATCACCTCTGGCTTTACAACAGAGAAGGGGAGTGAGAGCTAGAAGTGCCTAGCTCTCGTCCTCTGCTTTATCCTCGCCAGCGCTAGCTGAATATTTTTCAGGCAAGCTATCTTTAAGATCATCCAGAGCGGCCTCTTGCTGTTCACTATCTACCAGCAGTCGGATCGTCTTAATCTCAAATCCTTTTTCGCCAGGAACCACCGTGACCAGCAATTTCTGCTTGGTATAGATGGTGGATAGCCCATTCTGTTCAATAATGCGGGAATGGACAAAAATATCCTGATCATATCCCTCAACTTCAATAAAACCATAGCCCCGCATTTCATTAAAGAACTTCACATAGGCGATATGTTCATCTTCGGCAGGCTCACTAGCAATGAGGCTCTTATCCACAGGAAGTCGTTCGATACCAAAAAGAGTATCAACAATCTTTCCACGTGAAGACGAGGTGGTTGTTACGGTCACAATGTCTTCGGCCAGCAATCGGCAAGCACCAAATTGGCTTAAAGTGGTGCGGTGGATAAAGACTTCTTCACCCTCAACCTCAATAAACCCGTAGCCAAGCCTCTCACTGAACCACTTGACGGTTCCCTTTTGTCTTTCTGCCCCATTCGTTATGATGGGATATGCGTTAATACTATTCATTTTCAAAAACTTTCAAAACATCAACTTGAATGTTTCGCTTGATGATGACAGAACGATCACTAATTTAATGGCATCACCTAAACTGCCATCAGCCGCCTATGGTATTGTAAGAAAGTTAAAAAAAACTTAACGCGACAAAGATTTATTTTGTCGGGGCGAATTATCTTAAAAAGATAGGTGTAAAATTAGCGTAAGTTGTGGATAGTTTGGCTGATCGCTGAGCGGATGGCGGCGCGCCAATCGGTCAAGTTTCGGGCCTCTGCGGCGGCGGCTGGCATGGTTAATCCGCGTGATGAATTGACCACTCCACCTTCCCATCCTTCAGGGCCTTTTACCAGACCGGCAAGGGCATCGGCGGCGCTGGCTCCTTGGGCGCCAAACCCAGGTATCAAGAAAAGACATTCTGGCAACATTTTGCGTAACTCGACCTGTTCTTCAGGCCATGTTGCGCCAATCACCACACCAAAGGACGAAAACCCGGAGGCATCCACCAAACTCTCCATAAAGGGGCGAATCATTTCGGCAACATGGTGAAAAATAGGTTTATTTTCAATGGATTGTAGCATCTGTATATCGGCAGAACCGGGGTTGCTAGTACGCAGTAAGGTGAATAATCCGGCATGGCTATTGCGTGCTTTTTCGGCAAATGGCTCAAGGCTATCGCGGCCCAAATAGGGATTGATGGTAAGGGCATCAGAAGCAAATCCAGCGTCATGACCTAACCATGCTTCAGCATAGGCGGCGGCGGTTGAACCGATATCGCCGCGCTTGGCATCCATAATCACCATCAGACCTTCGGCCATCGCCGCGTGGGATAATTCGGATAACATGGTCATGCCAGAAGGGCCAAGACGTTCAAACATTGCGGCTTGCGGTTTAATCACCGGCACCTGACCTGCCAAAAGGGGGATAAGTTCAAAGGCCCAATCCCTAACCGCGGCGGTCATATTTTTTTGCTGAAAAAGAGGTGGTAATAGATTGAGATGAGGGTCAATACCTGCACAAAGCACGGAATTCCTAGCGCGAATCGCGTCTGTAAGGCGGGCGGCAAAACCAGTCATCATGCCATCCTATATCAATCCAAGGGCAGACCGATAGGTTTCGATCAACTGATCCTGCTCGATCAGGTCTTGTTTATCCATGGCACGCATCTTAACCACTTGCCGCATGATCTTGGGATCAAACCCATAACCTTTGGCCTCGCTATATACTTCACGGATATCGGCCATCAGCGCGGCTTTGTCTTCTTCTAGCCGTTCAATGCGTTCAACAAATTGCCGCAACATATCAGGGGTTTGATTGCCAGCTTTAAAAGGTTGAGGGGCGTTCATAAATGTTTCCATCAGGTTGATAGGTTGAGGTTTTAGGAGTGGTTTTTCTTTAAGGCTTCTAATTGTTCTGATGTCGCCTCGGTCTGGTATTTGGATTTCCATTCATCATAAGGCATACCATAGACAAGAGTTTTTGCCATCTGTTGATCAATTTCTATTTTGGCTTCATCAGCCGCTTCGCGATACCAGCGTGACAGGCAATTCCGGCAAAATCCAGCCAGATTCATCAGGTCAATATTCTGAACATCGGTGCGTTCCTGAAGATGTTTGATCAGTCGGCGAAATACCGCGGCTTCAATTTCAGCGTTTTGATCCGTCATCATCATTCTCATAAAGTGAAGTTATCAATAAAGAATTGCCACTCTGGTGACCTAATGACAAGCAAATTTTGACCTTGCACGCAGGATTTGACTTCCTTAACCTAATCACCATTGGGATATATCAGGGTAAAATGAGAAAAACACTGGTCGGGGCAAGAGAAGTTATCGGGAAGGCGCCACGCGGAATGACGGATAAAAAAATGCTGGAAACCTTTGATGCAGACGCTATTCATGACAATAGGGATGCCCGTGAATGTGATGCCCCTGAATGTGATATTGCTGTCAGCGCGGCTAGGTTTGAACGCATCCGCCTTGCCCACCAGAGCGAGATTGCCGAAGATTATGTTGAAATGATTGCTGAGCTTATCTCTCAATACGGTGAGGCAAGGACCGTTGATCTTGCCGCCAGATTCGGTGTTTCCGCGCCTACTGTCAACGCCACTGTTCAGCGACTTCACCGTGAGGGACTGGTAAGCACAGAGCCATATCAACCGATCTATCTGACTGATGCGGGGAAATCGCTTGCGGATAGCTGTTCTGAGCGTCATGCCGTCGTGCGAGATTTTTTGACGGCAATCGGGGTTGATCCTGTTACCGCCGATGCTGATGCCGAGGGGATGGAACATCATATCAGTGAAAAAACACTGTCTGTTTTTCGCCGACTAACGAAACAGCGTATGACGAAATAATCTGGCCTAGGGTTGCAAGCCTCTCGTTTTCAATCTGAAGGGCTTTCGATGCCAAGATGAAAATAGAGATGCCGGTTGCGGGTTTGGCTTATCGAAACGCGGCTTTCCCCAATTGTTCCGATCCAGCGGATATCTGGAATTGCTGGCGGCGTCTCTACCTCTGTCATCAATATCACCTGATCGCCTTTGCCGCGAGACTGGTAAGGATGTGAGGCCTCAAAATGGTTAGACGGCCTGCCATCTGCATCAATAATGGTTACGGTCAAATCACTATCGCGTAAGGCATGGGTCATTAGCGCGGCTGTTCCACGGCGATCTGTGATGATCATTTTCACCGGATGATCCGATATCAGCGCAATCAGGGCGGCGTGATGCTTATCCCAGCCACGCAAATGGCGCAACGGATCAGACGGCGGCGTTAATACCCCAAGATAACCTGTCACGCTGACCAGCCATATCACAACAGCCAAGGTTATATTGCTGGCGGCCATGGCGGTTATCCAGACAGGTTTGCGAATACGACCTTCGCTATCGCAGCACCATCCTGCCAACATAATCAGCGCAGGCGGCCATGCCAGTACCGCCCAGTTGGCATTAGCCTCGCTAATGATGGCTTGTAATGTAATGATAACCATTGGCGGCAAAATAAAACTCAAAAGGAAACGATGCCGCAGGCTGTCTTTATCCCAGACCGCTCCCCAGACTGAACCCCAGACTGAACCAAGAAAGGCCAGCATCACCACTGGCCCAATAACACCAAACTGCGCCACCAGAAATGATAACCCTGACGCCAGTGATGACAGTATAGTGGACAGGTTAAACGCTAGCCGCGATTGGTCAATATTGGCGTTATCCCCCAAATGGGTGATGGTGGAAAAGCCATGCTGAATATTCCAGATCAGATTAGGGCTAACCACGATCAGCGCCGCCAAAACCATCACCGCGATATCCCTCAGACGGAATGGTGTTTTATCACGCACCATGCTTAGCCAGAATATGATCATCCCCATCAGGCTAAAGATCGCGGCATATTTTGATAACAGCCCCAGCCCAAGCATAATGCCTGCCAGCAGAAATCCGAATAATCCCGGTGAACGGCCTTGGGCTAGTGGTGAAAGCGCTAACAACATGGTTGAGGTGAAAAGCAGAAGCGGCGTATCTGTTGAGATAATAAAACTGCCTAGCCCGACTGCAGGCAAAGTGATCCAGCCCAGTGCGGCAATCCGGCCTGCCACGGGGTGATACAATCTAGCCGCAACTTGCCATAGCACCAGCGCGGTGATGCCATGGAGCAATGGAGCCATGATCCGGACGCCATATTCCGCAGACCCGGCAAATGACGTCCCTAGACCAATGATCCATGCGATCATAGGAGGTTTAGTAAAATAACCTGCCGCCGGATTTTGGCTCCATAGCCAGTACTGCGCTTCATCAACACTCAAATCAAGAGGGCTGATCGCAATAGCAATGAGCCTAGCGATGATCAGAGCGCCGATGATGATCAGAACTAGCGATGCGGAAAGTGGCTGTTTGTGGGTGACGGATGACATGAAATTATCGTATCATGAGGGTGGATAAGCATGAAGCCATGTTTTGAGTAATTGTGACCTATGACGGAAACATATCACCATTTGCTATGAATGACACTCAAGATAAACATTGGTCAAACTGGCTTGAGATGGTTGGTAAGACACTTGGCACAGACGCTAATGGGGTTGACCTGATTACCCGGATCAGCGAAGACGGCCTGCGCCAACCGCCGCTTTATTCCTATGACGCGGTGACGCCTTATCCGGTTTTATCGCCCACATACAGCGGTTGGCAAATGGCTCAGCACGCCGCAGATAGCCTTGATACCACCGCCCTCAACCGCAGTGTTTTGGATGAGTTGGAAGGCGGGGCCAGTATGGTCATGATCCCGCGCATAGCCCAAGCCAGTCTTGCCGCCCATAAAGGTTATGATTTGCCGCGTCTCCTTGATGGCGTGATTACCGATGCGTGCCATTTTGGTTTTAATCATAGCCCAGACAGCATGGCTTTAGCGGCGGCTTGGGCGGAACTAGCGGCAGAAAGGGATGATAAAGGTAGCGGGCTTCATGTTCATTTTGGCGCCGACCCCATTGCAGATGTGCTGACAGATATGACAACAAAGGCAGAAGCAGAGGCAAGGGGCGCAGTCCTAGCCAAGTGGCAACATGATCAGTATTCGGCCCTGCCAGGTTGCCGTATGTTTGCTGCCTCTGGCGATACCGCGCACCGTTTAGGTCTGACCGAGGCCGAGGAATTGGCGCTGACGCTATCCACCCTATTGTGGCAATGGCGTTGTCTTGAGGCGGCAGGATGCCCGCTTGATCAAGGAAGTGCCAAATTAGTTATGCGTATAGCGGCCTCGGCTGATTTTTATTCGGCACTGGCAAAGACGAGGGCGGCGCGGTATCTGTTGCATCGGCTTGCCTCGGTAATGGATATTCCAGCAGATCATATGCCCGTGCTTCATGTCCTGACTTCGGATCGGATGATGACGCGGATTGAGCCGATGAATAACATTTTACGGCATACTACCGCCAGCCTTGGGGCGGCGCTTGGCGGCGCGGATATCCTAACAACATTACCTCATGACTGGCTAACAGGAAGCACAGCGATGAGCCGCCGATTAGCCCGAAATATCCAACTGATCATGCGCCATGAGGCAAGACTAGATCAGGTCGCAGACCCGGCCTATGGCGCTGATACCCTCGAAGCGATGAGTCAAGAGCTTGCGGCTACCGCGTGGCAAAAGTTTCAAGATATTGAGGCATCAGGCGGCGCTCTTGCGGTGGTTTCATCTGGACAAGTGCTGAAATGGGCAATGGCGGCGGCAGATCATCGCCAGAAGCAGTTGGATAATCGTGATGCCCCCATGTTAGGAGTGAACCATCACCCCCAAGTGGCGGCAGAACCGCTGGCCCCTATTATCGTTGAGACAGGAACACCGAGAGGCGGTCAACGCCGCGCCGCCGCCGCATGGGAGGACCTTCGGCAGATGGCTTATCAGCGCGGCTTGCGATGCCTTGTTCTGGATGATGAGGAAGGCAACAGCAAATGCCGCGCCGCGTGGCGTGATGAGGCAAGGATGCTTGGCTTTGAGCTGGCAGAGATCACATCATCAGACGCGGAGGAGTTGGCTGGTCATGTGAACTCAGCCAAGCCGCATTTATTGGTTCTAGGTCAGGCATGGCATCATTGGGTTGAGCATAATCATTTGCAAACATATGGTGCGGTGATTGCTGTTCTTGATGCTGATGGTGAGAAAAGACGAGCTATTTTTGGCAAGGTTATCAGCGGGGTAGCGTCATGAAGTCTATCCCTGATTTTGCAAATATCACCTTTGCTTTACCTGATCATGCTGGTGCGGATGGGACCTCCCCGGTTTGCCGTGAGTGGCCCGAAGGCATTGCCATGCCTTCTTTCGTGACGCCGAAAAAGACCCATGATGTTTTGCCGGGGCAAGTTCCTTTTACACGCGGGCCTTATCCAACCATGTACACCACGCGGCCGTGGACGATCAGACAATATGCCGGGTTTTCGACGGCTGAGGAATCTAACGCCTTTTATCGCCGTAATCTGGCGGCAGGCCAGATGGGATTGTCTATCGCCTTTGATCTGGCTACCCACCGCGGCTATGATTCGGATAATCCGCGCGTGCGTTCGGATGTGGGCATGGCAGGTGTTGCCATTGATTCGATTGAAGATATGCGGATTTTGTTTAAGGGGATACCGCTTGATCGGATGAGCGTTTCCATGACCATGAATGGGGCGGTTTTACCGATCATGGCGCTTTATATTGTTGCCGCCGAAGAACAGGGCGTGACGCCAGAAAAATTAACCGGAACGATTCAAAACGATATCCTAAAAGAGTTTATGGTGCGGAACACTTATATTTATCCGCCCCTTGAATCGATGCGGATCGTTTCTGATATTTTTGCCTATACGGCAAAGCATATGCCAAAGTTCAATTCGATTTCTATATCAGGTTATCATATCGAAGAAGCTGGCGCGACCGCAGATCTGGAGTTGGCCTATACTCTTGGTGATGGGCTTGAATATATTCGCGCAGGTCTTGCCGCAGGATTGAAGGCAGAGCAATTTGTACCGCGCTTATCGTTCTTTTTTGCTAATGCCATGCCTTATCTGGTTGAGGTAGCAAAATTGCGGGCGGCTAGAACATTATGGGCCAAACTTTTGCAAAACGAGTTTGGCTTTACTGATCCCAAATTGCTTATGCTGCGAACCCATTGTCAAACATCAGGATGGTCGCTGGCGGCGCAAGATGTCTATAACAATGTCATCCGCACCACGATTGAGGCGGCGGCGGCGGTCGGAGGCCAGACCCAATCTCTCCATACAAACTCTCTTGATGAGGCGCTTGGCTTGCCAACAGATTTCTCGGCGCGGATTGCCCGCAACACGCAACTGCATCTAGCAGGTGAAGGCGGTATGACCAAATGGATTGACCCTTGGGGCGGTAGCGGCGCGGTAGAGTTTCTGACTGATGCCCTGATCTCACGCGCCGAAAGCCATCTGGCAGAGGTGGATGCCGAGGGCGGCATGGCTAGGGCTATTGCTGGCGGCTTGCCAAAACGCCGGATTGAGGAAGTGTCAACACGGACGCAAGCATGGATCGATGCCGGAAAGCAAAGCATTATTGGGGTCAATATCTATCAACCAGAACAGCGTCCGGATGATGAAACGGTTGAGGTGTTGCGTATTGATACGGATGATGTGCGCGAACAACAGATCAAGCGGCTTGACGCTTTGCGTAAATCGCGCGACACCAGCGCGGTTAACAAAGCCTTAGACGCGCTTACAGTCGCCGCAAAAGGCAAGGCCAATTTGCTCGCGGCGGCAGTCTCTGCAGGTCGGGCCGGGGCAACAGTGGGTGAGATGTCCGCCGCCCTTGAGCAAGCTTTTTCCCGATATAAAGCGCCTGTATCTGGGGTCAAAGGAATTTGGAAAAAAGAAAACCCGCCATCCGAAAGTCTTAGTCACGCGATGGATCGTTTCGTGGAACGGATGGGCCGTAAGCCGCGTATCCTGATCGCTAAGCTGGGGCAGGATGGTCATGATCGTGGGCAAAAGGTGGTCGCATCTGCGCTCAATGATTTGGGTTTTGATGTGGTGATAGGGCCGCTTTTCCAAACTGAGGACGAAGCGGCAGAACTGGCTATCCATGAAAATGTTGATGTGGTTGGGCTGTCATCTCTGGCGGCAGGGCATAGACAATTTGCCCCTGCCATGCGTCAGGCACTTGATCAGCATGGGGGAAATGCCATTCCCTTGGTTATTGGCGGCGTTATCCCACCGGGTGACATGGCGGAATTGCGGCAAGGCGGTATTGACGCTATTTTCCCTCCCGGCTCAAATATTGAAACTATCGCGGTTAATGTGTTGACGATTCTTGGCAAACGCCAGAACGTCGCGTAAAACAAAACCATAAGATAGCAGATGAACTTTCAACCGATGGAATTGAGATCATGACAGGGCTGAGCGAAGAATCCAGAGAGATTGTTGAGGAGTTTCAGTTTTTGGATGACTGGGATGACCGCTATCAGTATTTAATTGGCATGGGGCGAAAACTTCCAGCGTTAGATGCCGCTATCATGACAGAGGAAAACCGTCTTAAAGGGTGTCAATCGGTGGTGCATTTCAAAGCTGATTTTGCCGATGGATATATGCGTTATCAGGCCGGCAGTGACGCCGCGATTGTGCAGGGGCTAATCGCGTTGATGATGCGGGTGTATTCTGGTCGCGCCCCAGATGAGATTTTGGCTAATCCGCCTAGTTTTCTGACAGAAATTGGGCTGGATGAACATCTTTCGCCGACCCGCAAGAATGGCCTTGCCTCCATGGTGACAGCGATTATGGATGCGGCCAGAAATTATGTTGATCAGTCATCAGCAAGCGCATCATAGGGCGCATCATAAGGTCTAATTAATGGCGCGCTCATCACGAGGCGTGCGGCCATAAGTTTCGCGATAGCATTTCGAAAAATGTGACGCGGATACGAAACCGCAAGCCAGTGCAACGGATAAAATAGACATACTGGTCTGGCGCAACAAATGCCGTGCGCGAGCAATACGTAGATTGAGATAATAACGTGTTGGTGTTGTGCCTAGATATTTCCGGAACAGGCGCTCCAGTTGGCGCGTGGAAAGACTAGCTCGTTTAGCAATCTCAGTTTGCGGCATGGGTTCTTCAAGGTTTTTTTCCATCTCTGCTACAACGGCAAGCAGTTTGGGATGACTAACCCCAAGTCGGGAGCGCAATTCCATGCGCTGGCGATCATGACTGTCACGGATACGGTCATGAATAAACTGTTCTGAAACAGATCTGGCAAGGCTGCTACCATGCGCCTGTGCGATGAGATGTAACATCATATCAAGCGCCGCCGTACCGCCTGAACAGGTGACCCGATCATTGTCAATTTCAAACAATTCTTCGGTCACTTCCAGACTGGGAAATTCCTCCATCAAGCCATCACGATTTTCCCAATGGATCGTGCATCGCCGATCTTCAAGAAGCCCAGCCTTAGCCAGAACATAAGTGCCAGTGCAAATCGCCCCGATAGAAACCCCGTGCCGATCAATCATGCGCAAGGCCGAGATCACGCTTTTTGTGCAATGATGCTGAATATCAATGCCGCCACAGACGAAAATCATTTGGCATTTGGTGAGGTCATCCAGATCAGTGGTTGCCGCCACCTCGACGCCATTACTGGCCATGGTATATTGCCCGTTTTCAGACGCAATGACCCAATCAAAAATAGACCTTTCCATCAACCGATTAGCAGAACGCAATGGTTCAATAGCAGAAGCAAAAGCCATCATGGAAAAACGTGGCAAAAGAAAGAAGCCTATCCGAAAAACATCAGAGTTATCGGCAGAAGCAATCAGATCAGTGATAGAGGTTCGCTTCATTAAATTAGCTCGATACTAATGGTTAGACAATTATGCCTTTGTCACAATGACAAGATTTAGATAAAAAAAGCAAGACGAATTATATATATTTTCTGTCGGGTTAAGGGCAGTAGCCTTATCAGCCTAAGAGTTGCCCTTGTTCTTGCTGAATTAGTGCGAGCATCCCGACAGATAAAAAATAGGAAAAATTAACCATGCGGCAAATCAACAGTTTAACAAATCCAACAGTGAAAGCGCTGAGATCATTACATGAACGCAAGTATCGCCGCCAATCTGGGCTGTTTTTGGCAGAAGGCATGCGGATTGTCATGGAGGCTGTTCATTTAGGCTGGGCGCCTAGGCATCTCGCTTTTCTTGATGGGCGGCAAGATGATCCATTAGTCGCAGAACTGATTGCCTCTGCCGAAGCCGCAGATGCGGAATGTCTCGCCGTTAGTCATGATGTTCTGGCAAAAATTAGCCGCAAGGATAACCCCCAAGCGGTCGTTGCCAGTTTTGCTGAAAAATGGATGCCGCTACATGAGGTGATTAAAGCAAAACAGCTTTGGGTGGCGCTTGACCGGATTCGTGATCCGGGAAATCTGGGAACGATTATGCGTAGTGTTGATGCCGTGGGCGGGGCAGGTGTGATTCTGATCGGAGACTGCACCGATGGTTTCTCGGTCGAAGCGGTGCGCGCCTCAATGGGGGCGTGTTTCAACCTCAGCATGGCAGAAACCACAGAAGCGGCGTTTCTTGATCATATCAAAAACTGGCAAGGTGAGGTTATCGGCACCTCACTTCTGGCGTCATCAGATTACCGATTGGCGAATTGGGCCAGCCCTTTAATCTTGCTGATGGGAAATGAACAGGCAGGATTAACAGATCAGCTAGCGTCAGCAGCAACACAGCTGATCCGGATGCCAATGTTGGGGCGGTCCGATTCGCTGAACCTTGCGGTGGCTACGGGCGTTGCGCTTTATGAATATTTACGTCACCATCAGCCGCCGGAATAGCGACGTTTTCTTGAGATGGCGGATCAAATCAAGGTTATGCTTGCCAGCGTGAGAATATAGCCTGCCCAAGGCGGCGACCATGGGGGCGATCTTCCTCAATAGCTAATTCCCCTGAAGTCACTAGCCCGCCCATATCATGAAGCGTGTCTGCCATCAGATGATGCAAAGACAAAAAACTGGCCCTGATCGCGTATGATGTCAGCACCATAAAAAGCGGCTGGTCAGATAGTAAAGGTTTTAAGGTTGCCAGCATATCGGCAAGGTCATCTTCTAATCGCCAAATCTCACCTTTTGCGCCGCGCCCGTATTTAGGGGGATCAAGGATGATGCCGTCATAACGCCGACCGCGCCGAACTTCACGCGCAACAAAACTGCGGGCGTCTTCGGTAATATAGCGGATAGGAGAATCGGTCATATTGGCGTGGTCACGATTAACAAACCCTTGGGCAATGGCCTTTTTGGACGAATCGACATGGGTAACCTCTGCTCCGGCTTTGGCGGCATGAAGGCTTGCGACACCTGTATAACCGAACAGATTGAGCATAAGAGGTGGTGTGCCAGTGGCCGAAATCCGTGCCTTGATCAGATCAGCGCACCATTGCCAATGGCGCGATTGTTCGGGGAAAAACCCAAAATGCCGAAATGGTGTCGGCATGGCAAGAAAGCGGATATCTTCAAACCTGATTGACCATTCGGCAGGCAGAGACGGCGATAATTCCCACTTGCCGCCTTCATCCTGATCACGCGACCCGGTTACAAACACCCCCGCAGGGTCTGCCCAGTCCTGTGATGGCAGATGCGGCGCCCAGAACGCTTGCGGCTCAGGCCGAATAAAGCGATAGCCGCCAACTTCTTCAAGTTTTCTGCCATGCCCACTATCCAGAAGCCGATAGTCATGCCATCCTTGCGGGGTAAGGATTAGTGGCGCGGCATTGCCGGCATCAGATGGATCAAAATGCGTAGTCATGGCGACACATTAGCCATATCCAAAAAAAAGCACCACCAAAAATGGTGGTGCAGTTGGGGAGGATCAATAAGATTGTTATCGCATAAATGTGTTAAGAAAAGGTTAACAAGAAGCATAAAAGTGACAACATTTAGATTAAGGTTTCGTGAAAAGTATTAATAAACTATTACCCTTTCGTATCACCCAAACCCCACGAGTAAGCGTTATTATTCCATGTTTTCAAGCGGAAGTGACATTGCGCCGGGCGGTGACAAGCCTTGTTGACCAAAAATGGCGCAAAGATGATCTGGAAATTGTTTTATCGGTGGATGACGGGCGTGATTATGGTTGGGTGGCGCGGCTTTGGCCAAATATCACCATTTGCAAGAGTTTAAGTCGTGGAACTGGGCCTGGCCCTACCCGTAATCGCGGGATTTTTGCCGCCTCTGGCCAGTATCTTGCCTTTCTGGATGCGGATGATGCGTGGTCAGGCGGATATCTTGATGCGCTTATGCCTATCGTGTCACGTTATGGTTTGGCTTTTGGCATGACAGAGGTGCGATCAAGCAAAAATGATCAAGTGCTGGTTTTGGGCGCGGGACAAAGCTATCTGCGCTTGCAGGATTTCGGCCACTGGCCGGGGTCTTTTCATCCTGTTATGCGCCGCATCGACACCCCCCTTTTTGTTGATCAGCCAGCGCAAGATGTGTTTCATGCCATGACGGTTCTGGCGGCTTATGGCAAGGCGGCGCCACTTGTTGATGAGGCTAGGTATCTTCTTTACCTGAACACAGCGAGCGTGACCGCCAGTCATGGCTTTAGCCATCGTATTGATGCGTCCTATGGGAAGATGATCCATGCTCAGCACAGGTATTTGGCCTTGCCGCCCTATCAGCGTCATCAGATCATAAAGGCTCTGACTATAAGACGCCGCTGGAATCGCCGCTTTCTTGTTGAAAGCGAAAGGCAGAAAGGGCAAATCAGTTTTTATCATTTTCTTGCCAAAGCTCTTAACCAAAATCCTTGCACATAAAAAATAATTCTCTAAAATTATATTTTCAAACAATCTAAAAGAAAATTATTCCTAAATGGATGATATTGATAAAAAAATATTGAATATTTTGCAGCAAGACGCAAGCTTGCCTATCGCCGAGATTGCCAAGCGCGTTGGCTTATCAGTAACACCTTGTTGGCGGCGGGTTCAGCGCCTTGATGAGATCGGCGTGATCAGACGCCGTGTGGCCTTGCTTGACCCACAAAAGGTGGGGGCAAATATTTCTGTTTTTGTTTCCGTCCGAACCAATGAGCATAACGCAGACTGGCTCAAGACCTTTGCTGATACCGTGGCGGCTATGCCAGAAGTGGTAGAGTTCTATCGGATGAGTGGTGAAATTGATTATTTGTTACGAGTTGTAGTGCCAGATATTGAGCATTATGACGCCTTTTATAAGAAACTGATCAGTTCGGTTAAGCTTTCTGATGTGTCGTCATCTTTTGCCATGGAGCAAATCAAATTCACAACAATGTTGCCGATCTCCGGAAAATCCAAGGATTAGGGTTGATCTTATCCAACAGGAAAAGGTAAACAGAACCATGACATCGGTAAAGATGAGGAATATAGCATGACCACTTATCAGAATATCATTAACAATAAGCCTGTCGAAGGCGAGTTGGGACGCCAGCCTATTTTTAACCCTGCAACGGGTGAGCAGATCGCAGAAGTCACCCTGTCTGGGGAGGCGGGCGTAGAACAAGCGGTCGCGGCTGCTCTCGAAGCTCTACCGGGCTGGGCCAATACCCCACCCTTAAAAAGGGCGCGGGTCATGTTCAAATATAAAGAACTGCTTGAGGCCAATCTGGATAAAGTGGCAGAAGCGATTAGCACCCAACATGGCAAGACTTTAGAAGATGCCAGAGGCGAGGTTATTCGCGGCATTGAGGTGGTTGAGTTTGCTTGCGGTATTCCGCATCTTTTGCGCGGCGATTATACGCGCAATGTTGGCCCTGCCATTGACAGTTATTCGGATCGTCAGCCGCTTGGTGTTGTTGCCGGTATTACCCCTTTTAACTTCCCTGCCATGGTTCCCATGTGGATGTTCCCCATGGCGATTGCCTGCGGCAATACCTTTATTCTGAAACCATCAGAACGCGACCCGGCGGCTCCACAAATGATCCTTGAGCTAATGTATCAGGCTGGTCTTCCCGAAGGTGTTCTGAATATCGTTAATGGCGGCAAACCTGCGGTTGATGCTATTCTTCATCATCCATCTATCAAGGCGGTAAGCTTTGTCGGCTCAACGCCTATTGCGGAATATGTCTATGAAACTGGCACGGCAAATGGCAAACGAGTTCAGGCACTAGGCGGGGCCAAGAATCACATGGTCATCATGCCTGATGCAGATATGGATCAGGCGGTGGATGCGCTAATGGGGGCGGGATACGGTTCTGCCGGGGAACGCTGCATGGCGATTTCCGTTGCTGTTCCGGTTGGTCAAGAGACCGCGGATCGTCTGGTTGAAAAACTAGCGCCGCGGGTATCCGGTATTAAGATCGGGCCTTGGAATGATCCTGATGCCGAAATGGGCCCTGTTGTTACCGCCGCGCATAAAGATAAGGTGCTTGGTTATATCAATAAAGGCGAGGAAGAAGGCGCTAAGCTGGTTGTTGATGGGCGTGACTTCTCACTTCAGGGTTATGAAAACGGCTATTTTATTGGCGGCACCATGTTTGATCATGTGACCACCGATATGACCATTTATCGTGAAGAAATCTTTGGCCCGGTGTTGAGTGTTGTTCGCGCTGATGATTACAATCAGGCGGTATCCATGATCAACGCCCATGAGTTTGGAAACGGCACAGCGATATTTACTCGTGATGGTGACGCCGCCCGCAGTTTTGCCGATCAGATTGAGATTGGAATGGTTGGGATTAATGTTCCTATCCCTGTTCCGGTTGCTTATCATTCTTTTGGTGGCTGGAAGCGGTCGCTGTTTGGTGATCACGGGGCGTATGGAATGGAAGCTGTGCGTTTCTATACCCGCCTTAAGACTATCACTTCACGCTGGCCAACTGGCATCCGTTCAGGCGCGCAGTTCAATTTCCCTCTAAATAACTAGTGGTATCTTGAAGCGGCGCTTTGGGCCTCAAATGTTTTTAAGTGATGAGAAAACGTATCTATATAGATTAGGATGGGTCAGGTGGAATTAATCCTTCTGGCCCATATCTAATGTGCCATCGCGTAGCATATCGCGAACAACACTGCGCGTGATACGGCGCACCTGCTCCCCCAACTCATCGGCAACAATGGCATTGATCGTTGCACCAATCTCAGCCCCGATATGCCAATTTCTCAAAATCTGATCATCAGACGTGTTTATGCGAGAGGCAGAATTAGTCTGCGTTTCCGAATCGGTGAAAAGAGCCTCATCCGGTATGGCACTTTCGACCATCAGGGCATCTTCTAAAGACACCTCTTGGGGCGGTGTTTTGATCTCGTCGGGGGCATTTTCCCAATCAGACAGATGGTTGATCTGATCTGTTTTAGGGGCTTGGCTAATGGCTTGGCTTTCATCAGCCGTTGATTGGGATAATGCCGCCGGATGATAATTTGGTGGCGCATCAGATGATGTTCTTCGGTTGTGTATCCGCAACGGAATGACGGTGGAACTGTTCTGATCAGCCGTCGCTATTTCATCAGTCTTTGATGCCGTTTTAGGTGTTTTGGCAGTTTCTGTGGATGATGTTTCCGTTGCAGGTTGTTCCAGAGATGATGGCTTATCTATTTGTTTTTTTGATATAATTTTTGATTTAATAGCTTTTTTTCCAGATGAATTTTCGTCACTATCCATCTCTCGGTCAATATCGGCCTTATTTGCCTTAAAGATCATAAAACTGCCTTGATCAAGCATGGAGAAATTATGGTCATTCTCACTGATCAGCACTGATTTATCAGCAATCCCTACGGTCAACTCATCATGAGGTTTGGTTATGCCACGGGTTTTTTCTGGAGATTGTTGCGGCGTATTGTTGAAGATACGGCCACGTCGGTTCAGAACCATCCGACCTGTTTGTGGGCGGCGGCGCGTTGATCCGGGATTATATTTTTGATCCGACATGGTTTCACCAATTCAAATGACCTAATGATTTTACTCAAAATTTGGTGGAAGGGAAACCGCCTGCTGACAATAAGTAAAAAATCGTGAGGTATCAATGCGTGTTGTGAAGCTTTCGCTGACGGGAAAACCAAGCGCGAATCTGATCGTTTTGGTAGCGGTATTGGGGGTTGATCTGGCCTGATAGGTTATGGTGGAAAGCGCTTGCCGCCATTGTTCTGCCGTTGGGGTGCTGGCTAGCGCGGCGGTACAGCCTGACCCATGGCTACTGCATATTCGCAAGCGTCCTGTTGCTGGTTCAAAATCGGCGGCGGCTAATGGCCAGACAGGTTGACCATTAAACAAAATGCTATCATAGGAAATGATCTGCTTGCTTATGCCTTGGGAGGTGATGGTTTCTGCTTCGCCTATCCCGGAGCCAGAGAATCCAAGCCAGTCTTTTTCGGCTTCATGGCTGGAGGCGGTGATGGTAATCATAGCAATAGGCACATTGTCATCACGAAGGCGCGGCGGCGATGGGAGCAAGAGGCAATGTTCGGTTGAGGCGTCTGCGGCCAGATCACTGGCAAGCGCGGCGTTAACCCAAGCGCGGTCAAATCCAGTGGCGGCACGGTCACGATTATCAATGCTGGCGCTAAGAAAATAGCCATAGAATGCCATGATAGCCAGTGCCACAACAGAAAACAGGCTAAGATAGACCAGCATTTCTATCAGCGAAAACCCGGTCTTTTTTTGGGAAAAACTTAACCTGAAGCGCCAACAGGCATCCAAGGGGTGAGGTATCGATAACATCATTTTCGCCTATGATAAGTGGAGGTTCTGCTCACCAGATTGAGGTAAATTGTGCCCCGTTTTCGTTCCTCCTTGCTATCGCCATTATGCCCATCATCACATCCGCGCCGCCATCATCCAAAAGCACGATCAGGGTTCGCCTTAATCGGGGTGTTAGTGCTATCGATTATGATCGGGATGATGATCCCTGTCATGCTGAACTTGGAAACAGAAAACCGTGCCATGATGCGCCAACATCAAGCGCGAGCCAGTGTTGTTTCCACCGCGCATCATATGTTTGGGTTGGCTCATGATCAGTTTCTGCTGCATACAGGTTTGCCGTTGGGCTGGACACGAGGGGATACCGCACCGCCAGATCAGCTTAAGGCTCTCACCGCGTGTAGCCGCGCGCTTGGGCATGAGGAAGACTGGCATCTCTCAACCTCCAGATATACGCATCTCAATGTCAATATGGAGGGGCATAACTACCAAGGCTACCGCCTGATCACTGCCATCCGCCGAGGTGATGATGCGATGCTTCCGTTCACGGTTTATGTTGTGATAGGCTGTGCCATCAGCCACCGGCCCTTTTCGCAATTAGGGGTGGTGCGCGGGGTATATCTGCATAGCGGTGGGCGCATCATTTTCAGCCATTGGCAGTCCGCCTCCAGCTAGGCAGAGTTATGCCAATGACGTCAACCGTATCAACCGCCGCCACTGCAGATTGCCGCCGCTGATGGTGATCAGTAGTCTTGCCTCACTCTGGCCTGTGTGACGAAAACAGATGCTATCAACTAGGGCGGTAAGCCCATCATAAGTTAGCCCATTTTGGGTTAGCGTATCCTGTTCTGTTTGTTGGCAATTGGGCATGATTTTCGTGTCATCAAATGGCGTTTGGATGGTCAGGGTAAAGACCCTTTGCTGGCTGTTGATATTGCTATTTGGGGTGATCGCCGCCCATGCCTCACCACCAAAATGGATCAGGTTAACAGGGTTAGTGGCAAAGTTATCTTCGGCTCGGCTGCTTTCTCTTTGCCATTCCATCCCGTCTGCGGATACCGTACCAGCAAAGATCGCAAGCCCTATCCCCGTTTGATGCGTCATGGCTGTTTCAACCATCATAGCATCCTGCCTATGCTGGCGGTCATTTGTTATTATCATGAGACGCGGCAATCTTATCATCTCTGATGGTGGCGGAGATGGAACACCAGCCGTTGCCGCGGGCAACAGGCAAGCCGGATTAGCAACAGTGGCGCGAATTCCCATGGGATCAAGGGTTAGCCCTGTTATCAGGCAAGGTTCAGCGGCCCATTCAGGAAACAGCCACGGCAAATCAATCAGTGTCAAACTTGTAACCATATCTGCCGCAGATAGCCCCGTGCTATTGATACAAGCCATTGGGATCATGGCCGTTGTGGGGTTAATAGTGTTGAGCGTGCAAATCGCCATTCCGCCATTGACTCCAGATGGATGAAGACCTGCTTGCCGCCCCCTTATGGGCAAAAGGGAAAAGCGCGTTTCATCTATGGCGGTGTCCGGATCATCAGGTGGATAACCAAGAGGAGGATTGCGGATAAAATCACTGTCACTGTGAAACTGGCTGATGACTTGGCGTAAGGATGTCGCCGTCTCAAGCTGATCTGAGGCAAGACTGGCCTCAACCAGATATCCTCGCCGCATCGCGCTGGTGGCGACAAACCCCATCCCCATGACAAGGCTAAGCAAAGCCATGGCAACTAGCAATTCTACCAATGAAAGCCCAGATTGAGCGTGACGCGATATCGCCCCAAATTTTACCATAGGATTTTCAGGCGTCGCCGTGGTCATGGCCTTAATACTATCGGGATATTCCGAGAATAACGATTATTCAAAGGAGAGCCGCCCCCCGTCATTTGCCAGATGGTTAATCCACTTGGCTAAGGCCAGAAAAAATAATAAGTTGAGTTTATGATTGCTTCGTCCTCAACACATCGCTGGTATCAACACCCTCACATCCTTTTGATGATTACCGCCGCCGCTATGCCGATCAGTTTTGTGTCTTGGACGGCGTTAATTAATAATTTTGCGGTGGAACAGGCGGCCTTTAGCGGTCGTGAAATTGGTATTTTGCAATCGCTTCGGGAAGTGCCGGGGTTTCTATCATTTCTGGTGGTTTATCTGTTGCTGTTTGTTCGGGAACAGCGTCTTTGCCTGCTGACATTAGGCTTGCTAGGGATTGGCACAGCGATGACGGGGTTTTATCCATCGGTGCTTGGCCTTTATATGACAACGGTCATTGCCTCTATCGGCTTTCATTATTATGAAACCTGTAATCAGTCGCTGGCAATGCAGTGGCTGGATAAAAAAACCGCGCCAACTATGCTTGGGCGTATTTATGGCGTGGCCTCTATGGCACAGGTGGCGACGCTGGTTCTGATTTTTGTTGTGGTGCTTATTCTTTCCCCCGGTTTTGATATTATGGCCGTGATCAATGGCGATAGTCTGCCATCTTCGCTAGGCAGTTATCAGGGGATGTATCTTGGCTTTGGGTTAGTGACGCTGCTTTTGGCAGGGTTTGGGTTGTTCTGTTTTCCAGAGTTCCGCATCAGCAACCCACAGCATAAAAAAATTATCATCCGGTCACGCTATTGGCTTTATTATGCGCTGATCTTTATGTCTGGGGCGCGGCGACAGATATTTATTGTTTTTGCTGGTTTTCTTATGGTGGAGAAATTTGGTTATACCATTGGCCAGATTGCCTTTTTGTTCCTCATCAACGCCATCATGAATATCTGGATTGCCCCACAAGTCGGTAAATTGATCAATCATATTGGTGAGAGACGTTCGCTTATCATTGAATATATCGGTTTGATCGGCGTCTTTACTGCATACGCATTTGTTAATAATGCCACATTTGCGGCTGTACTTTATCTGATTGATCATTTGTTTTTTGCAATGGCAATTGCTATCAAAACGTACTTTCAGAAAATTGCAGACCCGGCAGATTTTGCTGGCACCTCAAGCGTTGCCTTTACCATCAATCACATTGTGGCGGTGTTCTTGCCAGCGGTTTTTGGGCTTATCTGGCTTTATTCGCCGCCGCTGGTATTTATCATTGGCGCGGGTTTGGCGGGAATATCTTTGCTTTTGGCCTTTAATGTGCCTCGGCATCCTGATCAGGGTAATGAGGTTCTGATCGGTCATCGCGGCGTCGCAACTATGCCAGCAGAGTAAATGAAACAGATTTTTTATAGGTGTAGATAAACAATGGTCGATGCAACGACAGAATACCTGATCGTCGGGGCTGGTGTTATCGGGCTTGCCACAGCAAGACAGTTAGCCATGACAGGGGCGCAAGTGGTGTTGATCGACAGCAACGCTGGATTTGGGATGGAAACCTCATCTCGCAATTCCGAGGTGATACACGCTGGCATCTATTACCCCGCCTCCTCACATAAAGCACGGCTTTGCGTCAAGGGGGCAAGAATGATGTATGATTATTGTGCCGAAAGAGGCGTTAAAACGCACCGTTGCGGAAAATTGATTGTTGCCACTAATGATGAACAGGCGGCAGGACTAGAAAACTTGCTTAGTAAAGGGCAAGCCAATCATGTGCCTGATCTGGAAATGATCGGGGCAGAAGCGTTGCACCAGCTAGAACCAGAATTGAACGCTGTCGCCGCTATCCATTCCCCGATCACAGGTGTTGTTGACAGTCATAACTATATGGCCGCGCTTGAGGCGGATGCCGATAATCATGGGGCCATCATTGCCTATCAGAGCCGTTTTGTTCGTGCCGAAAAAACCGCCGATGGCTTTAAGATATGGATTGATAGTCAAGGGGAGAGCATGGTCTTTGCCGCGCGTGTGTTGATCAATACCGCCGGACATGGCGCGACGGCGGTTTCAATGGCGATTGACGCGGTTGACCAAAACACCGTACCGCCACATTACATGGCGAAAGGGCAATATTTCACCACGAAGCGAAAACCGCCATTTCGGCATCTGATTTATCCTATGCCATCTGGCGGTGGGTTAGGGATACACCTGACACTCGATAGTGGCGGCGGTGCCAGATTTGGCCCAGACATCACATGGGTGGATACCCCAAGTTATGATGTTAATCCGGCGGATGCGACCACATTTCACCGATCAATTTCGCAATACTGGCCTGAACTTCAACTGCAAGATTTAGTGCCAGCATGGGCAGGGTTACGGCCAAAAATTGTTCCTGATGGCAACACTTTTCAGGATTTTCTCTTTCATCAGGCCGAGGACCATAAATGCGATGGGTTGATCGCCCTTTATGGCATGGATTCGCCGGGGCTGACCTCAAGTCTCGCTATCGCTGAGGATATCTTAGATAGGCTACCCAGATAGGCTTCCGGGTTGCTGATCTAGCCAAGGATAGCGGCAGGGTCTTTCATTTCGCTGGCGATGGTATCAATCAAGGCTTTATTGATATGGCGCGGGCCAGTGTCCTGACGGTTGCGGTGACGCCGTTCACCTGGCAGACGTGTTCCATCCATGCTGGTCAATCTCTCAAAAAAAGCTTCGCAATGATCTTCCCATCCGGGGCCTGCTAGTTTTTCTGGATTAAGGGCAAGGATAAACTGTCCGCCTTGCGGTGGGCCGCCATCACCATTGTCACGTGCCTTTGCCTCATAGGAAAAGGATTCGCCAATTAATCCGCCAGCCAATAATTCCACCATCATCGCAATGGCAGACCCTTTATATCCGCCAAAGGGAAGCAAAACCCCGCCATTGGCAATCGCCGCAGGGTCGGTGGTCGGGTTGCCATCGGCATCAAGCCCGGTGCCTTCCGGAACGCTATGGCCTTCTCTGGCGGAAACTTGAACTTCGCCCATGGCTAGGGAGGCGGTCGCCATATCAAAAACCATGGGGTCTTTTCCGGGGCGGGGCCAAGCAAAACCAATCGGATTAGTGCCAAAAAAGGCTTTATTTGCGCCCGCCGGGGCGACCATGGGCATATAAGATACACAGGCAAATCCGGCCAGATTGTGTTCTGCCAATGCCTCAACCTCAGGCCATAATGCCGCCATGTGATGCGTATGGGTCATCCCCAGAACGGCAAGGCCCTGTTCTTTGGCGGCGGTGATCAAATGAGGTATAGCGCGGCGTTGAACAATAGGGGCAAAGCCGTTATCACCATGGCATTTCACTAATGATGGGGTGGGGTGGCTGATGGTGGGATTGGCTTTACCATTCGCCTTCCCAGATTTCAGCCCCTTAATATAAGCAGGCAAACGAAACAGCCCATGTGATACCGATCCATCGCGTTCGGCGATCATGACGGTATTAGCAAGCGCATCAGCGTTATCATGGTCGGCGCCGTTATCCAGCATCGCCTGATAGCTAAGAGAAAAAATCTGATCAAGGCTTAATGACATGGTTTCTGGCATAGGGTTTCCCTCTTTCTTTTAGTTTAGGCTTATGATTTAGGCTGTTGGTTGTCGGGGTGTTTTTTGCCCATGGAACATGATGATTACATCGCCGTATCAATAATGATGCTGATCCCCTGACCGCCGCCAATACACATCGTGGCAAGACCATATTTACCAGATCGGCGATGCAATTCATGGATCAGTTTGGTCATGATGATGCTTCCTGTTGCGCCAACAGGATGACCAAGAGCAATAGCCCCGCCATTAGGGTTAACGATATCGGCAGGTAAGCCAAGTTGCTTGGATACGGCGCAGGCCTGCGCGGCAAAAGCCTCATTGCTTTCCACAACTTCCAGATCAGAAATTTTCAGCCCGGATTTTTCAAGCGCCATTTTGGTTGCAGGGACAGGGCCCATGCCCATAATGCGCGGCGGCACACCGCCAAATCCATAGCTAACAATCTTTGCCATCGGCTTAAGACCATGTTGTTCCACCATGGCTTGAGAGGCCAGCACTAGCATGGCGCTACCGTCATTGATGCCGGAAGAATTGCCCGCGGTAACCGCGCCATCTTTCTGAAAGGCTGGACGGAGTTTTCCTAATGTCTCCCCTGTGGTGTCTGGGCGAATATACTCATCCTTGTCAAAAGAGATGGTGTCTTTGCCTTTTTTAATCTCAACAGGTGTAATTTGTTCATCAAACCAGCCTTGGGCCTGTGCCTTGGCGGCGCGGCTTTGGCTTTCGGCGGAAAAATGATCCATGTCATCACGGCTGATATCAAAATCTGTGGCAATATTTTCTGCGGTGATCCCCATGTGACCAATATCAAACGGGTCATGAAGCGCCCCCAACATCATATCTTCTGACATTGTATTTCCCATGCGCGCACCCCAGCGTTGGGATGGCAGCAAATATCCGCCACGGCTCATCACCTCCACCCCGCCAGCCAAGGTCGCGGCGGCGTCACCAAGCTGAATTAACTGGGTGGCGGAAACAAGCGATTGCAACCCCGAACCACAAAGCCGATTGACGGTAAGCGCAGGCGCGGTTTCGGCCATGCCTGAACCAATGGAAATGGCGCGCGAGATGTATTGATCTTTTGCCTCGGTATGAATGACATGACCAACGACAGCGTGTTC
This sequence comes from Puniceispirillales bacterium (SeqCode), assembly GCA_965661405.1. GTDB lineage: Bacteria > Pseudomonadota > Alphaproteobacteria > Puniceispirillales > UBA1172 > UBA12202. Next base: position 11,137 of record CBFIDH010000015.1, on the reverse strand, counting down.
CAGATGTCCAGCATCAAGCCCGCTTTTGCTGATAGCACTTTTGGCAATAGCAATGCCTAGATCAATCGGTCTGGTATTTTTGAGCGCGCCACCAAAACTGCCAATAGCTGACCTAGTTGCGGCAACGATATATACTGGTGTCATTTGTCATTCTCCAATAGAGATGTGGCAATAGAGAAATGTGGCAATATCCATTTGATGCTAGGAGTAATTTAAGGTTATTCTAGCATCTATTGATCCTCATGAACAAGTCACCTCTTTTATCATAACGCAATCATCATGAGACCAATGTCATATCATTACTCTCACTTTTGCATCATGATGGTGTTCTTATGATTACCCCTGTTCCCAAAGCTGATATTCCTAACCCTGCTGATGGTCAAATCGTTATGGTGACGGATGATATCTGGTGGATACGGATGCCTCTGCCGTTCCGGTTGAACCATGTTAACCTTTATGTGTTGCGGGCCGATGATGGTCTGACGGTGATTGATACGGGCATTTATTCTGAGGAAACAGCAGAAATCTGGCGGCAATTATTAAAGGCGGCACCGTTTTCGGATTACCCTATCCGACGGCTTCTGATCACCCATCACCATCCTGACCATATTGGCTACGCGGCGGATTTAGCAGAGATGACCGGGGCAGAAGTGTTGATGAGCCAAATAGAATATGAAAAATCAAATCTCCTGACCAAGATGGATGATGATGTTTTTGCTAAGATGATGTTTGCTCGCTATCAAGGATATGGTTTGGGGGAAGACGCCCTATCTGCGCTGACAGATCGCGGAAATCATTACAGTGAAAAAATTGAAGAACTAGGCACGCCGCGCTTTATCGCGGCAGGTGATACCATTGCAGGACTTCACGGGAGTTGGCAGATCAGATGTGACCGTGGACATTCGGATCATCACATTGGGCTTTATGATCACGACCGGCGCATCTATCTAAGTGGTGATTTTCTGTTGCCGCGCATCACACCGAATATTGGCTCGCCGCTAGGCTCTGCCCCGGATGATATGCTGGGACATTATTTTGGCTATCTGGCAGATGTGCTGACTTGGGGTGATGATTGGCTAGTTTTGCCGGGGCATGATTGGGCGTTTCATGCGCTATCGACCCGTGCCGCTGATCTGATTACCCATCATCAGGATCGGTTGACACAATTACTGAACCGGGCAGATAAAGGCCCGATTACCGTAAAAGACGCCATGGATACCTTATTTGCCATGGAACTTAACGAACATGAACGCTATTTTGCTAGTGGTGAGGCACACGCCCATCTCTATCATCTGGTTCAGCAAAAGGCCATGATCACTGAGACCTCATCCCAAGGGATCACGCGGTATCGTTTGGTCTGATATTTTCCTAATCTCACGACGCTTTGCCCATGACAGATCACGGGTGGAATAAGACCGAAATTCGAATTTATCAAAATGCGGAAAATAAGAATTATTTTCTAATTTTCTTAAATATAGAAAAATATTCCAGTTTATTTTTTGTTTAATCATTGGGTATTTAGAAAATATTACCTATTTTTGTTCTTCGCTGATGAGAATCACAAGGACAGAATATGCAATATTTTCCTATCAATATCCGGCTGGCGGGTGAGCGTGTTGCGTTGATTGGTGGCGGCGAGGATGCGGTTGCTAAGCTTCGCCTGCTTTTGAAAACAGATGCCAAGATCACGGTTTTTGCCAAACAGGCCAACGCCGCGATTATGCAATGGCAAGATGAGGGAAAATTGCAGCTTATCGCGCGGCCTTTTGCGGCGGCGGATGTGGATGATTTGCGTTTGGTCTATCTCAGTGGTGAAGACCCCAAGGAAAGAGATGCTGTCTTGGCCTTGCTGGCACCTACCAATATCCCCTATTGCGTTATTGATGATCTTGATCGGTCACGCTTCATCACTCCGGCTATTATTGATCGTGATCCGGTGACGGTGGCTATTGGGACGGAAGGCACTGCCCCGATGCTGGCTCGGCGGATTAAGGCGATGATTGAGGAAAACTTGCCTCAACATACGGGCATGATGGCGCGCCTTGCTGGTCAATTCCGACATCATCTTGCGCGGTTTTCGGGGTCATTCCGGCGGCTCTTTTGGGGGCAGTTTTTTGATGAGGTCGCCCCACGTCTGGCGGCAAGCGGTGATGCGAAAACCGCCCCACGCTGGCATGAGGCGATGGAGGCCTTGCTAAATGATCTGGAACAATCAGCAGGTAATGACTTATCCCATCCGCCTATTGCCTTTGTTTCCGCAGGGCCGGGTGATCCTGATCTGATGACAGTCAAGGCAAGAAAAGCCCTCGATACGGCTGAGGTGGTTTTGTATGACAGGCTGGTATCTCCTGCCATTATTGAACTGGCGCGGCGTGAAGCCACGCTGATTGAGGTTGGCAAAACAGGCTTTGGTCAGGCCATGTCACAAGACGCGATTAATAGCTTGCTGATTTCCTATGGTAAAACTGGCGCTAAGGTGGTGAGGTTAAAATCTGGGGATGCTGGGATTTACGGTCGTCTGGATGAGGAAATCAAAGCTTGTGATGAGGCTGGATTAAGCTATCGGGTTATCCCTGGCGTGACTAGCGCGGCTGCTGCTTCTGCTGAGATGGGGGTTTCCATGACTCGCCGGGGACGCAATTCTGAACTGCGTTACCTGACAGCAAGAGATGTGCGCGGCTTTGCCGATTACCAATGGCAAGATCTGGCGGCGGCTGGTTCTGTTTCTGCGATCTATATGGGGCTTCGTGCCATTCCTTATCTTCAGGGCAGATTACTTATGCATGGTGCCGACCCGGCCATGCCAGTAACCTTGGCTGCACGTGTTAGTCAACCCAATCAGAGCCTTATCGCAACCACGCTCGCAGGCGCGGTACACGCGGCAGAGGCCGAAAACCTCACTGGCCCTGTGGTGATTATGCTTGGCCTTTCCCCGCATCAATCGGCGCCTGCCAAATGGTCAGATGAGGAAGGGGCGTGTTATCCATCCTTGCCTCATCATTCCCGTACACCTGCCTTGGGTCAGGCAAAGCCACAGAGGATTTCCGCATGACAGAGTCGCCCCAATATTATGTGATTACCGCAAATGATCTCTATGATGGTGAGGTGGTATTCTGGACTGGCACAGACCAATGGGACTACCTGTTGACCAATGCCTATGCCTTTGATGATGTCAGTGATGCAGAGGGAATCATGGCCAATTTACGCGCTGATCAAGTGGTCGGGGCCTATGCTATCGCTGTGACAAGAAATGATCTCGGCGTCCTTGCCCCAACCCATCTGCGTGAGGTGATACGTGCCGCTGGCCCAACCAATTATTTTCACGGCAAACAACATGACCGCCAATCCGCAACCTCGTCATGAGGATGTGATCAGCTGTCTTTAAGATATGGAGCCAAATAATGTATAAATATAACCGTTTCGATCAGGATTATGTGCGCCAACGTGTCGCCATTTTTCGTGAACAAGTTGAACGCCGGATTAACGGTGTTCTGACCGAGGATGAGTTTAAACCCTTGCGGCTTCAGAACGGCGTTTATCTTCAGCTTCATGCGTATATGCTTCGCGTGGCAATTCCTTATGGCACAATCAATAGCCGCCAGATGCGGCAATTGGCGATGATTGCTGAACGCTGGGATCGCGGCTATGGTCATTTTACCACTCGCCAGAATATTCAATTCAATTGGATTAAACTGCGTGATGTCGGAGATATTCTGGATGCATTGGCGGATGTGGAAATGCACGCTATTCAGACTTCTGGTAACTGCATTCGCAATGTCACGGCTGATCATTTCGCTGGCGCCGCCGAGGATGAGATTGAAGACCCGCGCATCACCGCAGAATTGTTGCGGCAGTGGTCAACAGATCATCCGGAGTTCGCCTTTTTGCCGCGCAAGTTCAAAATTGCGGTCACTGGCGCTGAACACGACCGGGCGGTAACCGCCTTTCATGATATTGGTATCAATATTGTCCGCAACGCAGAGGGTGAGATAGGCTACCGCGTTATCATTGGCGGCGGGCTAGGGCGAACCCCGATCATTGGAACTGTGCTTACTGATTTTCTGCCCAAAGCGGATGTGTTGCCATATTTAGAATCGGTGCTTCATATCTATAACCGATACGGTCGCCGGGATAACAAATACAAGGCGCGAATAAAAATCCTTGTCCAAGAGCTTGGTATTGATCAGGTCAGGCAAGAGATCAATGATCATTTTCAATCTATCCGTCAGAGGTTTTCCGGGGTGCCGGATGCCATGATGACGCCGATTACAGAGGCTTTTGCCAGCCCGGATATGTCCATCTTTCAAGGTCAGCCGCCCCATGATCTGAGCTTAGATTTCGCGCTATCGCCATCTTTGGCCGCGTGGGCGAACACTAGCCTGGCACAACATCGGGATGAGCATCATGTTATTGTTAGCGTCTCAACCAAAACCCCCGGACAAACGCCGGGTGATGTCAGCGCTGAGCAGATGCGTGTCCTTGCTGATCTGGCGGAACTCTACGCCTATGATGAGCTTCGCGTCAGCCATGAGCAGAATATTATTCTGCCCCATGTCCCCAAAACACATATTGCCAAAATCTTTCAGGCCCTTGAGCAGGTCGGGTTAGCCAGCGCGAATATTGGTCAGATATCGGATATTATTGCTTGCCCCGGAATGGATTATTGTTCTCTTGCCACGGCGAGGTCTATTCCTATTGCCCAAGAGATCGCGCTTCGTTTTGATGAGCTAAAAACCGAACATGATATCGGCCCAATGAAGATCAAAATCTCTGGCTGTATCAATGCTTGTGGTCATCATCATGTTGGTCACATTGGTATTCTTGGTCTTGATCGCGCCGGGGTTGAAAACTATCAAATCACACTTGGCGGTGATGGGACTGAGGATGCCGCGATTGGTGATCGCACTGGGCCGGGGTTTTCTGCTGAAAACTTGCTTCCGGCTATTGAAACCATCATTCAGGTTTATATGTCTGGTCGCCATTCACGGGATGAGAGCTTTCTGGATTATTACAGGCGCGTTGGCATGGCACCTTTTAAGACAGCCCTTTATCCCCCTCGCCAGAAAACCGCCGCGTAATATTCAGATGATTTAAGGACGATTGCTATGACACTCTCATCACCTGCCCGTATTATTGCAACAGCTTCAGGTTTTCAGCTTGATGACTGGCATGACCGGCCAAAACTGAAACCATCTGACTTGGGCAATACCAACGCACAGAGACGGCAACTTGGCGATTTGATCTTTCATGGCGATCAACGGGTAGAGGATTTAGCCCCGTGGCTGGGTGATCTGACAGCTATTGAGATTGTGTTTGATGATGCTGGAGACGGCAGAGGATTTTCTTTGGCTCGGCGGTTGGGGGAGATAGGTTATCATGGGGCGATCCGTGCTAGTGGCGGGGTTCATGTTGATCAGTTTCGTCAAGCTTTGCAATGCGGATATGACGCGGTGATCTTAACACGTGATGCGGCAAGCCGGATGCCAGAACAACACTGGATCAGCGCGGCCAGAACATCAGGGCTTAGTTATCAATCGCGTTTGGGGCTGGCAAGTTAAAGCAAAGTTATGGCTGAGAAATTTTTTTTCTTGCGTTAACTGAATATTAACTCTTTGGGGTTATCGTGTTTCTTTCGCAAGCCCGTTGCAATCTAATGCTCTTTGGGTTAAGCGAAGGATATCCTAGCGAAAATGAATAAGCATAATTTACAGCTTTTCTCATTATACCCAACTTGGGATGAACTTCTTTTTCCTCCTGATTTGCGTGTGCGTCAACCTTATGTGATACCTCTACCCATAGGGCCCGCGCATAATGATGGCGAAACGCTTTCCTCTGGCTCGTCACAGCCTCCCACCTTGACGGCAAATGGCACAGGAAGCGTGGCCGAAAATGCGCTTGGCGCGCTCACTGGCATTAGCTTAGTTGTGACAGATAGCGATACTTTCAGTTTTTTTGCTTCCAGTTTTGTTATCACCGCGCCGTCATCGCAGGAAAATGGACAAACGCTGGCAAATAAGTTTGAGGTGCAAAACCTGAATGGGGTTTGGACATTAAAACTAAAAGCTGGCGAAGCCCTCGATTATGAGGCGCTAACCAATAAAACCATTACCCTCAGCCTGACCGTTTCGGATGGCGTGAATGTTTCCGCCGCGATTGAGGTACAGATCGCCGTGACCGATGTTGCAGGCGCGCCAGTGATTATAAATGGCAATTTGGATGTGGCGTTATACAGAGAAGCCAGCGTGGGGGATGTTCTGGCAACGCTAATGGCAATGGATGATGAGGGAGATACCCTGACATGGCGGATCACCGCAGGCAACACAGGGCAGTTTTTTGCCATTGATCAACAAGGTCGTCTGACTCTGCGGGCGTCGCTGGCAGATGATACGAGTGAGAGATATACCCTGACGATTGAGGTTTCCGATGGCAATGGCGGGGTGGCAACAACAAATGTGGTTTTTCGTGTTGCAGAAAGTATTGTCATAGACAGCATTTTTGAAAACCATCCTGTCAATAAAGTCATCACTACCATCTCTGTTCCGGATAATATGGTTGGCGCAGATATTCGGCTGGCAGATGGAGCGTTGGACAATGCCCTTTTCCGGCTTGATGCGGATGGTAAATTATGGTGGCTGGCCAAACCTGATTTTGAGAATCCGGGCGATAGCAATAACGATAATATCTACCAGCTTGAGGTGATTTTCACCCTTAATGGTGTTGAGACGCGTCGTCATTATGATCTGGAAGTTAGAGATATTGGCCCCGGGCGTTATGGTTATGACAAAACCAATAAGCCAGATGGCGGGGTAGAAGATTTTGTTTTTGCGCGATCATTTATTCCTACCCCTGAAATCCCTGATGGTCTGGCAGAGTTTCTGATTTCCAACCGCGGCTTTGTTATGCCGACCACAGGGCCGCTTATCCTGACGTGGTCGTTGGACCCTTTATCTATCCTTGCCGCGTCAATACTGCGGCCTATCATGAATGTTGCTTTTGACGCTTTTAAGGCGGCCGCAAACATCAAGTTTATTGAGGTGGATTATCATAGTGATCTGGCGTTAAGCGGCGATATTCTGGTGTCATTTTTCCCCACCAAGATGCCCGATGAGCAAGGTGGGCGCGTGTTAGGGCGGGCGCATTATGGGGATGAAAATTGGCGCATTGAGTTTTTTATGGAGCTGGCAGAATTAAATAATAATTTTGATGTTGTGCTACATGAAATTGGTCATATTCTTGGTTTGAAGCATCCTTTCCATCCGGTTTGTATTAGCTGCCCAGAAGGACAAAAAGGGGAATGGCCTTATGATGAGGCTCACCGAAAAAACCCTGCCAGCATCATGTCCTACTATAACCCAACACCAGAGGAGGCTTTTCTGAAAGCGGCTGATGTCGCGGCCCTCAGGTTTCTTTATGGGGCACCGGATGAAGATCATGGGGTCTCGGCAGAACGGTTTATGCTGTTTAGGGCCATACAAGATGCTGGCGAACGGCAAACATTGCGGGCGATATCGGTATCAGAAGGTGTTGAGGCTAATGCCTTGCTTTATATTTTCTCGCCAAGCACCACCCTTGTTCAAGATGCCAGAACGGCTCTGCCAGAATTAAATAATGTTCAGAATATTTTGACCAGCCGCTATGATCTGGCTGACGAAAGGGACGCAGAATATTTTACCCTTGACCCGACCACAGGGCGGTTGAGGTTAAAGCAAAAATTAGATTTTGATCAGCCTCTTGATGAATATGGCGGCGGTGTTTATGCCAGAAATAATATTTATGAGATTAAGGTGAAGGTGACCTTTACCTATCGCCCCACTAATGAGATTGCGATAACGGGAAATCCTAATTTTATTATTACAGGTGGAGAGTATGACCCGGTCACAGGCCAATATGAGATAGCAACCTATATCGGATCAGCGTATCTGGCGGTTGAGATTATCGAAAACATTAATCTTGAAACCGGGGATATTGATATCGACCTTGTCGTGCGAGGTAATGGCAAAACTCCTCATACGGATTATCGTGGCAAGCGCGTGACTGGCAATGATAAGGATAATGAGATCCGTGACGGTCACGGCAATGATCTTTTGCGCGGCAACGCCGGAGATGATGACATTTGGCTAACAGCTGCCCCTAATGACAGTAATCGTGTTGTCTATCGCATCGGTGATCATTCTGCTGAGGATGGCGCCGATACGATCATGGGGTTTGTGCGGGGACAGGATCGGCTTGTTCTGTCTTTGCCTGATAACGCGGATACGAGGGCAATCACATCCTTTACCAGTCTCATTAATTTTATCAATGGCGGAACAGTAAATGACCTTACGGATGATCAGTTTCTGGTGCTGTTGGATATTAATTTTGATTCGAATAATGACGCTATGCTCACGGGCTTATCTTTTCATTTTCAGAATGGGGCTTTGAATGATGAGGGCAAGGTATCCATGCCGATGGTTAGCCTGACCTTTGCTGATCCGATAACCAGCGCGGGTCTGCTCACCGTTCTGAATGTTGATCAGACAATGATACCAACAATTATCAATAGCGACGGTGTGCTGATTGATCTTAATTATTTTGATGATCTGATGGGCGGCGTTGCCTCTATCGGGATTATTGTTGAGGCGCTTTGATCTGAACTTTTACATCTGGTAAAATGGTGATCCCGACAGGATTCGAACCTGTGACCTACAGATTAGGAATCTGTCGCTCTATCCTGCTGAGCTACGGGACCACATTGTCATTTTAATCAACCCTAAAGCGGATGGCAATGGCGTTGGTCTCGCGCCGAGATACGCCACAATATACTAGATATCTTCAATGGTTTGAGGGGCAAAAATGGACGCCGTGTCCTCACCATTGGCGATGCGTTTTAACACATCGGCCTCAAACGCCAAACGTTCCTCAGCGAGTGTTTTGATCGCAGCAACACGTTCTATCGGGATGACCGCCACCCCGTCATCATCACCAAGGATCACATCACCGGGCTTAACGGCAACGCCGCCGCATGAGATGGCGGTATCAATGGTTCCGCCCCAGCCCTTTGTTGGCCCAGCCGGGCTGACGCCACTGGCATAAACTGGCATATCACCGGCGCGCAATTCGGCGACATCCCGCACCGCGCCATCCAGCACAATTCCGGCAAGGTTCTTGCGCTTGGCCACGCTGGACAGAATATCACCCCATAACGCCCGATCCGTATGACCGCCGCCATCAACCATCAGAACTTGCCCCGGTTCAACCAACCCCAGCACCGCGTGAATGGCGCTGTTATCTCCTGCTATCACTGATACGGTTCTGGCCTGACCAAGCAGGTGATAATTCTGTCCAAGCGGACGGATGCGGCTATGGAGCAGGTTTTGCCGGTTCATGGCATCACCAGCGATAGCTACGGGAATAGCTTTCCACGCTGATAATTCCTCAGCGGATAATCTAGGGAAATGGGCCTTAGCGCGTTGAATAGCCACGGTTATGACCCATCACCAAAGCCAGACCCGGATTTGCGATATTCCTCACGCGGGGGGCTAAAAACATCAAGGATCACCGCACCATCGGGGCCGCCGATCACGCTGTGTTCCACGCCGCCGGGGGTACGCCAGAAATCGCCCTTTTTGACAGCAATTTCCTCACCACCTTGCAGGCGAATAGCTGATCCTTCCAGCATCACTCCCCATTGTTCTTCGGGATGCTGATGCAGGGTTCCCGTGGCGTTTGGCGCCACCCGAACCACTGAAAGCATGGCCTGATCACCGGGAAAGATTCGAGTGCTGATGCCATCGGTCAGTTGACGAAAAATGCCTTGTTCCAAGTTATCAAGATCAAAAAAATGCTGGCGTTGTGAGGCCATGATATCTTCCCTTCTTTTTCTGACTACGATTTTGCAATAACCTCATAGCCGGGTTCTTCAGGTTCATCATCAACCATTTCAGCAGGGAAACCGGGCGCCAAAACACTAATGCCTGCGTCCTCCTCAAGCCTTTTGATGATATTAGGGGAAAGCTCACGCGGGCCATAACGCGAAATGCCATCCTTAAAGATGGATATCAACAAAGGCGATACTTCAAGTTCAATCCCAGAGCGATCAGCGATTTCTTGGAATAGGCCAATATCTTTCAGCACCAGATCCATGGTGAAATTAATATCTCTGCTGCCGTTCAAAATAACCTGACCTTCGGTTTCATGAACAAAAGAAGTGCCAGATGATATGCGAAACGCCTCATAAGTGGTGTTAAGATCAAGCCCAGCCTTTTTCATGGTTGCCAGCGCTTCACATACCGTCACCAGATTTGCGGTGGCGAGATAGTTGGTTGCTACTTTGAGGATAGAGGCAGAACCAATAGGCCCGGTATGCAAAACACGCCGACCCAGAATTGTCAGAATGGGAAGCATACGCTCAAACACATCGCGCTCACAGCCAGCAAAGATGGAAATATTACCTGTCGCCGCCCGGTGACAACCACCGGAAACAGGACAATCAACGGCGTTTGCGCCTTTGGCTTCGACCATGGCGCCAAGACGCTTGACTTCGGCTTCGTCGGTTGTGCTCATTTCTGCCCAGATTTTACCAGCGCTAAGGCCAGCCAGAATACCATCCTCGGCCTCCATCACCGCGGCTGATGCGGCAGGCGAAGGCAGACAGGTGATGATAAGGTCACACATCTCCGCCATCTGCTTTGGGCTGTCAGCCCATTTTGCCCCTTTATCAAGAAAAGGTTGGGCAACAGATGGATCAAGATCACGAACTGTCAGATCAAATCCATTACGAAGAATACTTCCAGAAAGTTTGCCGCCAACGTTGCCAAGTCCAATGAAACCAATGCGCATGATTTTCTTCCTTATGTGTTTATACCGTTTCTTTAAAATGACTCTTTTCTGATTTGGAAATATTTGCAAGCGATAAATGCTGTAACTTATCCTTGCCGTTTATCTTTTGGCGTATATATAGATTGGTGAGGACAATGAGATGAACAACACCCTGCCAGAATGGTCTCTTGCGGATTTGCATGATCCCGCAAAAGATGAGCCTTTGAATGATCAGCTTGCTCAGGCGCTTGCTGAGGCTGAGGCATTGTCGGCAGAGTTCAAAGGTCGGCTGAATCAACTGGATGCGGGCGCATTAGATGGGCTTCTGATCAGGTATCAG
>CBFIDH010000014.1:0-48102 GCA_965661405.1 Puniceispirillales bacterium (SeqCode) | reverse complement strand
AGCCATTTGCATTATCGCTGGCTTCTAGAACAACTGCCCCTGCCCCATCACCAAATAATACGGCTGTGCTGCGGTCATTCCAGTCCAGAATCCGGCTAAAGGCTTCTGCTCCGATGATTAACATTCTCTTGGCTTTACCGCTTTTGATCATGGCATCCGCCACATCCAGCGCATAAATAAACCCGGCACACACGGCCTGAACATCAAAGGCAAATGCCTGATGCGCCCCAAGCTTGCGCTGAACCGTTGCCGCCGTTGAAGGAAAGGTATCATCAGGCGTTGTTGTTGCTACGATAATGCCATCAATATCGCTAGCAGAATATCCCGCCATCTCCAGAGCATTATTAGCCGCATGAACAGCCATATCAGAGGTCAACTCATCCTCGGCGACAATATGACGTTGAGTTATGCCTGTTCGCTGGCGAATCCATTGATCATCGGTATCCATGATCTCAGCCAGATCTTGATTAGTCATAATTTTTTCCGGAAGGTAAGAACCTGACGCAGTGACTAATACCGATGGAAAAGGCGTATCTGCTTTTGGCATATTAAGAGCTACCCTCTTTGTTTTTCATTTTAAGTGATTGCGCCAATTCAATGGCATCGATAGATCGGGCAATACCTTTTTTCAAATCATTCATAAACCCATGGCGATGCATATCGCTTGCTACCTTTATCGCATTGGCAATGCCATCCTGATTGGCACCACCATGAGATTTGACAACGATTCCGTTTAATCCAAGCAAAACAGCACCATTATAGCGTTGTGGATTCATCATATCCCGTAATTGCCGGAAAGATCGGCGCGCCAACAAATATCCAAGACGCGAAAAAATAGTGGCTCGGAAAGAGTTGCGAATCAAATTACCTATTAGCTTAGAGGTGCCTTCTGCTGTTTTAAGCGCAACATTACCGCTAAACCCGTCACTAACGATCACTTGAGCTTCCCCCATGGGAATACCGTCACCTTCAACAAATCCGGCATAATTCATTTGAATGGAGGGATCAGAAAGAATGGCGGCGGCCTCACGAATAGATGCACTGCCTTTTTGTTCTTCCTCACCAACATTAAGCAGACCAATGCTAGGCTGGTCAACTTTACCAACAACACGATAGAAAGCTTCACCCATGGCAGCAAATTGCACCAGATTGGCGGATGAACATTCAATATTAGCACCCAAGTCCAGCATACAGCATGACCCTTTAAGGGTGGGGAACAACGCCGCCAGCGCCGGACGCTCGATGCCCTCAATCGTTCGCAAAACCATTAAAGCCATAACCAACAAAGCACCAGAGTTTCCCGCCGAGACAACGGCGCTCGCTTCACCTGATTTTACCAGATCAATCGCCAACCTCATGGATGAGTTTTTTCCAGACCGCAGAGCCTGTGACGGCACTTCGTCCGAGGACACCATATCCTCAGTATGAAGAATCTCAACATGATCCAGAATAGGATTGCCTTTGATCAGTGGCCTTAGCTTTTTTTCGTCACCAACCAAAATAGGTCTCAAGGCAGGATCATTCTGCATTGCAAGAGCAGTCCCGCTTATCACTGATCGCGGAGCGTCATCACCACCCATAGCATCTATTGCAAGTTTTATGTGTTCTGTTACCAAAAATCCAAGCCCCAAAAATCTGCTATTTTATTATCTTGTTTTCTTCAAATCAGCAAGTTTTCCAAAAGGACCAAGATCATTTTCAGATTTGACAACGATATCAACAGGAGGAATATCATCCGCACGCGGCCAGTCTGGTGCTTCTAGTAAGATAAGTTGCGCCACCGTCTCACCAACGGGGATACTGCGATTAATCATAGGTTCTGTCTGAACGCTCATCGGGTCAATTACAGTCTCATCATCATCACCATCCATGACAGCAAAGCGTTCATTAACTTTGATATCAAGAGACTGTTTCACCTCAGCGTCACTAATGACGCAAGTCATGACAATATCAGCCTTAATGCGCCCCGTCATGTGGCAAGCCTCATTAGAAAGTCGTGTTAAGACAAGCTTGCCATCAAGATGACTAATACCCACCCATTCAAAGCGGTCAGCCAGCGCTTGTCTGGCTTCTGCATCAGCTTGAACAGACAAATGAAGTGGTTTTGTAGCCTCAACCCGGTCAAAATCTATGCTAAGATCAAGCATTACCAGCATCCCAAAAATTGAACGGGGGCGCTATTTTACCTGCCAGAAGATCTGCATCTTTCTGACAATCAAGATCAGACGCCGCGCGCATCATGTGTTGGGCAAGATGTTTTGCGTTTCCTTTATCATCCGCATCTCGATAGACATTGCGTTTTAATGCCGATACCAAAAGATCATTATCTCCGGCGTCAAGTGCCGCCCCATACGCCTTAACCCGGCCCATAAAGGCGGTAGCCATCACCTTAACTTTCGTTCCGACCTTATTTTCGCTAACGCCAATTTCATGAAGGCTTAAATCCATATCGGCAAACATGGTATCAATCAGTTCTTGCGCCCGATTTTTTCCATTAGCATCATCTGTCATCTTGGTTAAGCGCCTCACCACTAAGGTAGCCACCAGACATAAGGTATCAAAACGACCATCGAAAGTATCTGCGATGTCATATTGCGCATAGATTTGTGGATTTCTTGCCGTTGAAGCTATTTGTTGATAAAGCGATTCCGCCTCAACACTAGAAGGACGAGACCAATCGAGAACTTTATTACGCAACCATTGCAACATCTAATGTCATGCCCCTGATAAGGAAAAGTGATGAAAGAGATAACCACAGCCAACACTTGCATTAACCGGGCAATTACCTTATTGGTAACTAGTTATTATCATGAAGACTCTTATGAAAAAACAAATTAATTTAGCCTTTGCTCTCGGTCTTATGACAATGGTTTCCGCTTGCGGAAGCCAGCTGAGCCAGCATGGTAATATCCTTGACCCAAGCGCGCTAGAAAAGCTTGAGGTTGGAAGCACCAGACAAGTAGAGATTGAAGCTATCTTTGGCAAGCCATCTGCGCGAGGTGCCTTTGATTCAGGGCGAATTTATTATGTCTCACAAGTCATGGTAAGAGCACCAGCGCAAAAAAATGTTCTGCTGGAACGCACGATTGTGACTTTTGCATTTGATGATAATGATGTGTTGGAATCCATCTTATTCACTAACGAAGATGATGGTCAGACAGTGTTTTTTGTTGATAGCAAAACACCAACACCGGGTGATACCTTTGGCTTGTTTGAACAAATCCTTGGAAATGTTGGCAGGTTTCCAAGCTCGCCAAGCCAGTAATATTTCAATGTTTTATGGATAAAAAAATCCCCTTGTAGCAACGCCACAAGGGGATCAGAGATTGTCATTATCTCAATTTAGCTAGCCAAACCAGCAAGCATCAACAGAGCAACGATATTGATGATCTTAATCATCGGATTAATGGCTGGGCCAGCAGTGTCCTTATAGGGATCACCGACTGTATCACCAGTAACAGCGGCCTTATGAGCCTCAGAACCCTTGCCGCCATGATGGCCATCTTCGATATACTTCTTGGCATTATCCCAAGCACCACCACCGGCAGTCATGGAAATAGCAACATAAAGACCTGTCACAATCGTACCAAGTAACATAGCACCAACAGCCTCAAAAGCGGCTTCTTGGCTAACCGTAGCATCGATGACAAAATATACCACCAAAGGTGCCAATACTGGCAGAAGTGATGGAATAATCATCTCACGGATAGCGGCACGCGTTAGCAAATCAACAGCGGCACTGTAATCCGGCTTGGCTTTGCCTTGCATGATGCCTTTGATCTCGCGGAATTGGCGACGGACTTCTTCTACTACCGCACCACCAGCGCGGCCAACCGCCTGCATTCCCATAGAAGCAAACAGATAAGGCAACATCCCGCCGATCAACAATCCAACAACAACAAATGGGTTAGTGAGGCTAAAATCGAATTCAAGGTCTTTATAAAAGCGACCAAGGTCTTCAATATAGGCTGCAAAGAGAACAAGCGCGGCCAAAGCGGCAGAACCAATGGCATAGCCTTTAGTCACTGCTTTGGTGGTGTTACCAACTGCATCAAGTGCATCGGTGACCTCACGAACGGAATCATCAAGTTCAGCCATTTCTGCAATACCGCCAGCGTTATCAGTAACCGGGCCGTAAGCATCAAGCGCAACCACCATACCAGCAAGCGCCAGCATAGTCGTAGCGGCAATGCCAATACCATAGATACCTGCCGTCTCAAAAGACACAATGATACCAGCGGAAATGATAATCGCAGGGATAGCCGTGGCTTCCATTGACATAGCAAGACCAGAGATCACATTGGTGCCATGACCAGTTTCAGACGCCTTAGCAACAACCTTAACCGGACGGAATGAGGTTGAGGTATAGTATTCGGTGATCCATACCATCAGACCTGTTACCACCAGACCAGCAATGGCGCAGATGAAGTAATCCATGCCTACTTGCTTATCAACAAAAACATGATCAATCAGGAAGTAAATAGCAATGGCAGAAAGCACCGCAGTAGCGATAAAGCCTTTGTAAAGTGCGCCCATGATATTGTTTGATGAACCAAGGCGAACAAAGAATGTGCCAATGATTGAGGTCAGAATACAAACCGCCCCGATACCAAGTGGTAAGAGAAGCGCGTTCATATCACCACTAAGCTGAATAGTTGCCAACAGCATGGTGGCGACAATCGTTACCGCGTAGGTTTCAAACAAATCGGCGGCCATACCAGCACAGTCACCAACATTATCGCCCACGTTATCAGCAATAACCGCAGGGTTTCTTGGATCATCTTCTGGGATACCTGCCTCTACCTTACCAACAAGATCAGCACCGACATCAGCACCCTTGGTAAAGATACCGCCACCCAGACGTGCAAAGATAGAAATCAATGATGCACCAAATGATAATGCAACCAAGGCTTCCATCATTTTATGGATATCCATATCGAGGCTGGACAAATACATATAATAGCCAGCAACCCCAAGCAAACCAAGGCTAACAACTAGCATACCAGTAATAGCACCAGATTTGAATGATATGGAGAGCGCCTCACCCAGTGAGCGTCTAGCGGCCTCTGTCGTGCGAACATTCGCGCGAACAGATACATTCATGCCAATATACCCAGCAATGCCGGAAAGCACCGCACCAATAACAAAGCCAATGGCGACATAGATGCCAAGTGTGAATAACAAAACGGCGGCAACAACAATACCTACAATGCTAATCGTTCTGTATTGACGGTTAAGATAGGCTCGCGCCCCTTCTTGAATGGCTCCAGCAATTTCTTGCATACGCTCGTTACCGGCACTAGCGGCAAGAACGCTTTTGGACGCCCAGATACCATAGAGCAGTCCGAGAAGACCGCAAGCAATGGCCATATAGACGAAGAAATCATAATTCATGATTGGTTAGTCCTGTTTTCATGGGGTATGCGATAAGATCAGTTGACCCCCCACTTGCATCAACTGATCAAAAAATAATCCAACCTGTGGTTAGCGGCATAGCCCATTTAGGAAAGAGACTATGCTTTAGCAATTCAATTTGGCTGTTTTATAATCAATGCTCCAAGTCTGTGCAATGAAAAACCTTCGTTTTCCTTCGTTTCCCTTCGCTTCTCATGTTTCTAAAAGGGTTTTATCCCTTCAGGCAAACTCATTCGGGCGAAACTGATGCGCGAGGCGGTCAAGAATGGCGCTGATGTAAGCGGTATCAACCTCCCAGCTATCGGCAATAGCAGAATATTCTGAAATGATCGTTCGCGCCGGAATATCAGGCAAATCTTCGAATTCCAGTATGGCAAGCCGCAGAATATCAAGGTCAATCTGATTGATTCTTTCAATCGTCCAGTCTTTACCAAGATAGTTTGATATATGCCCATCCATAACGGCACGGCGAGCATCTACCCCAAAAACCAGTCTTGTATAATGCTGATCATTAAGATGGCTGAGATTAAACTCTTTCAGCAAATCAGGCAAAAACCGATCTTGAAAACTAGCTACCACATCGGTGAGGGGATGCTGGCTTCCCCATTGTTGATAGAGTGTCTGAACCGCCGCAATACGGGCCGCGGCACGGCGGCGAATAGAGGCAGGCCGGAGTTCATCTTTTTCAAGCTTGGTATCATCGGTTTCAGTCATCCGTTTTCTTCCTCATGATCAAAACTGCGATATCCAGCTATGGTCAGTCCATAGCCATCCAAGCCAACGATATTTCGTTTCACATTTGACAAAAGAATCATTTTATCAACGCCAAGATCATTCAGAATCTGCGCTCCAACACCATAATTTCTGATCTCATTTCTGCTGGTGGTATCACCTGAGACCTTGCGCTGAACAAGATCAGAAATTGTTGTTGGGCTTGGCTCTCTCAACATAACGATCAGCCCTCTGCCTTCATCGGCAATCATCTTCATCGCGGTTTGAATCTCATTACCTGTCCGGCCTGATAATTCCTCGCCCAGAACATCTGTCATCAGATTAATCGCGTGCATCCGAACCAGAACTGGGTCAGGTGAGGATAAATCTCCCTTAATCAGAACGATATGTTCAGCATAGCTGGCGGTGTTAACATAAACCATCAACCGCCAGTCACCGCCAATAGACGAGCGGAAAATAATCTCACCACTGCGCTTGATAATCGTTTGGCGGCGGCGTTTCCATGCGATCAGATCAGCAATAGTGCCAATCCCTAGCTGATGGGTTTGTGCAAAGCCCTCAAGAAACTCGCGGTCAGCAAGTGAGCCATCTTCGTTCATGATCTGGCAAAACACCCCAGCAGGCCATTGTCCTGCCGCCTTTGCGATATCGACCATGGCCTCTGTCCGGCCTGCCCGCACCAGCGTGCCGCCTTCTTTGGCAATAAGAGGAAAAAGATGCCCCGGCGAAACAATGTCAGACGCCCCAAACGCCGGGTCTGCCGCCACACGAATACTATGCGCTCGATCCTTAGCAGAAACACCAGTGGTTATTCCTTGTCGAGCCTCAATAGAAATCGTGATGGCAGAATGGCGCGGCGAGTCAAACATCCGGTCATGAAAGTTTAACCCCAAATTGGCTGCCCGGTCGCGTTCCATCGCCAGACAAATGATGCCGCGCGCGTGTTTGAGCATCGCATTTACAGATTTGTCATCACAATGTTCTGCCAAAACACAAAGATCACCAGTAGATGATCCGTCACGGTCATCCATCAAGATAAACATTTTGCCTGCCTTAGCATCGTCAAGAAGACGATCTATCGTGCTAACAGAAAGATGATCAGCCTGTTGTTCAGGGGTCATTTTTCCACCCCCTTCTGAATAATATCTTGCTGAAATTGCGCCATGCGCGCCACATATCTTGCCAGCATATCCACCTCAACATTAACGGCGGAACCAACGACGGCATCTGCCAAGGTGGTGTTAGCCCAAGTATGCGGCACGACCATAATCTCAAACATTGTGCCTTTAACGCGATTAACGGTAAGAGAAATGCCATCAAGCGTAATGGAACCTTTAGCGGCAACAAATGGGGCCAATTCTTCCGGCAGATCAAATGCCATAAGATAGCTATCACCTTCTGATAAAATCCGCGTCACGATCCCTTTTCCATCAACATGACCAGAAACAATATGCCCGCCAAGCTCATCCCCTAGCGCGAGCGCCCTTTCCAGATTAATCCGGCGGCCAACCTGCCATTCCGCCATCGTTGTGACTTGCAAGGTTTCATCAGAGGCGTCAACGATAAAGCTGTTGGCGGTAGCATCAACAAGGGTTAGGCAAATGCCACTACACGCAATGGACGAGCCAAGGGCAATAGCCTTGCAATCCCATGGGGTTTGAATTTCAAGGCTGGCGCCCCCATCAGATTTATGATTAATGGCAACCAGCTCGCCTATTGCGGTAATAATTCCTGTGAACATTATCTATTCATGCTTTCAAAAAACTTGTCTTTAATCATCACTAACACGGTAAGCCATCACATTTGTCTAACCAATTTTGTCTAACCAATTTTGTTTGGCCAATTTAGGGGATTACCTGCGTTGCCAAACCTCTAGGATATCATCCCCAAGCACTTGACGCTGATCAAGGGTATAACCTCTGCCATCATCAAGCTCCGTTAGCCCTAGGTCTGATATCGCAGGCAACCCATCACCACCAATTAGCATAGGATTCCTGATCCAGACAATACGATCCACCAGCCCTGCTTTTATGAACGAGGCCAGCACCTTACCGCCAGCCTCAATCAGAACGCTGGTCATACCTTGTTTTGCCAGAACTGACAAGGTGTTCATGGGGTCAGGATAGCCATCTTTGCCTGTTAAGGCTGTTACGACTTTAACAGTTTCTGGCAAGGCATTGATCTGGGGCGACGCCTCCGGGCAAATCAATATGGTGGGATGCTCGGCGGATGAGGTAAATATCTCTGAGGTAGGGTCAAGCCCTTGCCCTGATGACATCACCACCCGAAGCGGTTGATGCGTTATGCCCTCTAACCTAGAGGTCAGCATAGGGTTATCTGCCCTCACCGTACCTGCCCCTGTCAATACGGCATCATGGCGTGACCGCAACTGATGAACATAACGCCGCGCCAATGCCCCGGTGATCCATTTTGAGGTGCCATCTTTGAGGGCAATTCTGCCATCCAAAGAGGTTGCGATTTTTGCTGTCACCTGTGGTCTTCCCACCAGACGCGTTTTATGATAACCCGCCAGTTGATGCGCAACCGCATCAGTAAGAACACCAGACACTACCTCAATTCCAGCAGCGGTCATGGCCTTAATGCCATTACCAGCAACCCTGTTATCAGGGTCTTGATTGCCGATCACCACACGTGTTATTCCAGCCGCGATTAAGGCCTCACAACAAGGGGGTGTCTGACCATGATGTGAGCAAGGCTCCAGCGTGATATAGGCGGTTGCACCTTTGGCCTGTTTGCCAGCCGATGCCAGCGCAACGGTTTCTGCGTGCGGACGCCCGCCATCTGCGGTCACGCCGCGACCAACCAAAACCTTATTTTTGATAATAACACAGCCCACCGATGGATTAGGCGCTGTGCGCCCATCACCGCGACACGCCATCATTAACGCTGCCCGCATCCATTTCCGATCTGCGGCAGAAATCATATCAGACATCAGTCACGCTCAATTGCCAGAAGTTGTATCCACCAAGAACGGCAAGGGACATTATTTGTCCACTTCATCCTTGACGAAATTGCCGAAATCCTGCGCTTCGCGGAAGTTTCGATAAACGGAAGCATAGCGAACATATGCCACCTTGTCGATCTGGGCCAGTTCTTCCATGACTTGCCGACCAATTTCTTGGGTTGTTGTCTCGCCCTCACCTTGGGATTCCAGCTTGCGGACAATGTTGTTAATGCGTTGCTGAACCATATCAGGGTCAACATTCCGCTTACGAAGCGCGATATTCATGGAGCGTTCCAGTTTATCACGATCAAAAGGTGAGCGTTTATTGTTCCGCTTCAGCACCATTAATTCACGCAACTGGACACGTTCAAATGTGGTGAAACGCGCCTCGCATGACGCGCATTGCCGGCGCCGACGAATAGCCGCGCCATCTTCGCAAGGCCGCGAATCCTTAACCTGAGTATCTTGATGACGGCAAAAAGGGCAATCCATGGGGATAACCTACAAATTATTGATGATTGCCCCTTTTATACACAAAATCTAGTAAATTGGAAAGGCACGACAAAGATCATGCACTTTTTTCTTTACGGCTTCTTCAATCGGGCTGTTGTCATTACGGTTGCTGGCAAGACCGTCAAGCACCTCACCAATGAGCAACCCAACCTGACGGAATTCATCCTTGCCGAAGCCGCGAGTGGTTGCCGCCGGAGTACCAAGACGAATACCAGAGGTTATCATCGGCTTTTCAGGATCAAATGGCACGCCGTTTTTGTTGCAAGTGATCTCTGCCCGTTCCAATGATACCTCAGAGATATCACCAGTCAGATTTTTAGGTCTGAGGTCAACCAGAACAATATGATTGTCTGTGCCGCCAGAGACAATATCAAAACCACATTCCAGCAAAGTATCAGACAACACTTCGGCATTTTCGACAACATTCTTGATATAGGTCTTGAACTCAGGCTTTAACGCCTCACCAAATCCGGCAGCTTTACCAGCGATTGCGTGCATCAGTGGCCCACCCTGAAGGCCGGGGAACATCGCGGAATTGATCTTTGTCCCTAAATCTTCATCGTTGCTTAGAATAATACCACCACGTGAACAGCGCAGAGTCTTATGCGTGGTTGAGGTGACAACATGGGCGTGTTCAAGCGGGCTAGCATGGGCGCCAGCGGCCACCAGACCAGAGATATGCGCCATATCCACCATCAGATAAGCACCGCAAGAGTCCGCAATCTCACGGAAACGCTTGAAATCAATAACCCGCGGATAAGCAGAACCACCTGCAATAATCATTTTTGGCTTATGTTCGTCTGCTAGACGCTGAATTTCATCATAATTCAGAATACCATCTTCGCGCCGAACGCCATATTGCACCGCATTAAACCACTTTCCAGATAGGTTCGGGGCCGAGCCATGGGTCAAATGCCCACCAGCCGCCAGCGACATCCCTAGAATCGTATCGCCGGGCTTAAGGAGTGCTAGGAACACGCCCTGATTAGCCTGAGCGCCAGAATGTGGCTGAACATTAGCCCACGCGCAGTTAAAAAGCTGCTTGGCTCGATCAATAGCCAATTTTTCAACAACATCAACAAACTCACATCCGCCATAGTAACGACGTCCGGGATAACCCTCGGCATATTTGTTTGTCAAAATGGAACCTTGCGCCTCAAGCACAGAACGACTGACAATATTTTCAGAGGCAATCAATTCAATACCATCACGCTGGCGCGTCATCTCATTGTCAATCGCTGTGAACAGATCTTTATCTGTTTCCATCATCGGCGAATTGAAAAAAGTTTTCATTTCATTCATCTTTTTTTCTCCATTTACCAAATATGCTATCTGCCTTCGATATCCTTTACAGGCAGAACAGTCAACTTATCAACTCTGGCCGTATGACGCCCAGCTTCGAATTCTGTATCAAAAAAAGCATCAACACAGGCCAGTGCTGTGGTTGACCCAATCAATCTTTCCCCTAATGCTATTACATTAGCATCGTTGTGTTGACGAGAAAGAATTGCCGTTGTGACATCATGGCACAGCGCGGCACGAATCCAAGGAAATCGGTTTGCCGCTATTGATATGCCAATGCCACTGCCGCAAACCAAAACACCATAGGCATCAGACACAGGTTTCATGTGATGGGCAAGCTTGGCGGCATAATCTGGATAATCCACCTTCTCGCCTTCATCAGGGCCGAGATCATGCACCATCATACCACGATCTGTTAAATGTGCGGCGATCTGTTGGCGCAAAGAAGTGCCTGCGTGATCTGACGCTAAATATATTTCAAGCATCTCAATTTCCGCTTCTATTTGGTTGATAAAAATCCGTTTGAGTAATCATATAAACATAACGGCAAAAAAACAGTAACAAACCATGCTTTTTTATAGTGACAAGGGCAATTTTATATCTTAGTCTTTTTTCGTAAAGCTGAGGTTGGGGAGGAACCAACGCATAATATATATATAAAACCTGATGGTGAGGTTAAACCCTTACCATTTTTTTTATCTTTTTTCCTCTTATCCTTTTCCGGCGTCTATCCTTGCCAAATCCCGGAACGAAAACCACCCCGATTGAATAATTTGCCATGCCACCAACCATAATCCAATGGCGATCAGTGTCGTGATCAGCAATTTGATTAAGATTCTTGGCCTTTCGGGTGCTGATGGGGCATGGCCTTCTTCGGGGTCTGTAACCGCCTTAGCACCGAATGGCAACACCATAAAGAATACCCACCACCACAACAAAATATAAACAACCACTCCAGATACGATATCCATTAGATTTGCTCCAGCTCAATCAGCGTGCCTGTTATATCTTTGGGGTGAATAAATAACACAGGTTTTCCATGCGCCCCTATTTTGGGATGACTACCCCCTAATATTCTTGCCCCTTCAGCGACCAGATGATCACGGGCGGCAAGAATATCCTCTACCTCAAAGCAAATGTGATGTATCCCGCCATCTGGGTTTTTCTCAAGAAATCGGTCAATAGGGCTATCTTTTCCGAGAGGTTCCAGCAATTCAATCTTGGTATTGCCAAACTCCACAAAAACGACCGTAACACCATGTTCAGGCTGTGCCAAAGGTGTCGATAATGTCGCGCCCAAACGATCACGCCAGTCCGCACTTGCCACCGCCAGATCAGGAACCGCAATGGCAATATGATTAACCCGTTCCAGCATAACCCCTACTCTCCGGCATCCAACGCCGCAACACGCATGATATGAACTTGAATGACAGGTCTTCGGTCTGCCATCATTTTTGCCAATCCGCGTAAGGCTTTCGCCACCATATCTTCAACTTTTCTGTCATCATAGCGAGCTGACTTGCCCATATTGTCGAACTCATCTTCAATCCGTAAGATAGCTTCTGCCAAATAACTGCTGGCCTTATCGCCATCTACAATGCCGTTTTGGGTCACCATCGGACTAGCACATAATTCGGCACGCTCACTCAACACCAGACTAGCCGTTACCGTACCGTTCCACATCATTTTTCGGCGGCTTTGCATTGACGCGCTATAAAGTGGGATAATATCACCGCCCTCAATAGTCATGAGGCCAGTTTCCGCGCCGCCAATAACCTTAATCGGGCCGGGCGACAGCCGGATCACTTGGCCATTTTCCGGAATATGGACATTCGGCACCTGACAATCCTTTGCCAGTTGGGCATGGGCCTTAACATGGCGTGAAGTGCCATGAACAGGGATAGCAATATCAGGGCGTATCATCTGATACATAGCTGTCATATCATCACGCGCCGGATGACCCGATACATGAATAGGCGCATCATCGGCGGTAATCACCTTAATGCCGCGTGTGATCAAACTATCCTGCACCTTGCCGATAGCCGCCTCATTACCGGGAATTTCGCGTGAGGAAAACAGCACAGTGTCACCTTCTTCAAGGGAAATCAGATGATGCGTGCCCATAGCAATCCGTGTCATCGCAGAGCGTGGCTCTCCTTGCGAGCCAGAGCAAATCATCAAGATATTTTCCCTTGGGATCAGATTAAAATCATCCATGGACAGCATATCTGGCCAGTCTTTGAGGTAGCCACAGTGCCGCGCCGCCTCAACCACGCGGTTAAGCGCCCGGCCAATAAGCATCGGGCTGCGGTCTGTCTGTCTTGCCGCTTCAACCAGTGAGTTCAGTCGCGCCACATTTGAGGCAAAGCAAGTCACAGCCACCCTGCCCCTTTGATCAGAGATCGTGTCAATCAACCCTTGGCGTGCGGCACTCTCACTTTGGGTTGATCCTTCCACCATGGCATTAGTAGAATCGCCAATCATGGCAAGAACCCCATCATCCCCAAGCGTTTTCAACCTGTCGAGATCAGAAAGCGGGCCAAGTTGGGGGTCATCATCAAACTTCCAGTCGCCAGTATGGAAAATCTGCTCCCCCCCTGCATTGATAATTAATCCCGCCGGATCAGGAATGGAATGGGTCAAGGCAATCATTTCTACCGAAAATGGGCCAACGGAAATAGGCCTATTATAATCAATGACTTTAAGCGGAATATCATCTTCGAGGCCATGCTCAATCAGCTTTTGCCGCAACAACGACAAGGTGAACGCCGTTCCATAAACCGGACAGCGCAATTTTCTCCATAAATAGGGCACAGCACCAAGATGATCTTCGTGACCATGGGTAATGACCAATCCTGCCAAATCAGCGGTTTTGTCATCCAAAAACCGCAAATCCGGTAAAACCACATCAACACCTGGCATCGAATCATCAGGAAAATTAATCCCCAGATCAACCATCATCCATGACCCATCATAATGATAGAGATTTGCGTTCATGCCTATTTCGCCTGACCCACCAAGGGGGGCAAACAAGAGGTCTTTTTTGTTCCAATTCATGAATGGTCCTGTTGATTCTCAAAAATAATCGCTAAGCCTTTGAGGGTCAGATTAGCATCGTAATAGTCAATAACACTGATCGCTTCCGCAAATAATTGTCCCAATCCGCCTGTCGCCAGAACCGTTACTTGATCACCGGGAATGTCTGCCTTCATTCGGGCAACAATGCCTTCCACTAGACTGGCATAACCAAAAAATAGCCCGCTATTCATGGCTTCAATCGTTGATTTTCCTATCACCGGCATATCGGAATGCCAGTGTTTCGGATCAATCAGCGGCAGTCTTGCCGCAGCCTGATAAAGCGCCTCCACCGATAAGTTCACACCAGGTGAAATGATACCGCCGCAATATGCCCCAACTTCAGAAATATAGTCAAATGTTGTGGCCGTGCCAAAGTCGATCACAATCGCAGGCCGAGGATAGTAATGCGCCGCCGCCGCCGTATTAGCAAGCCGATCCGCGCCAGCCTGTTCCGGTTTATCAATCGAAATGGCTACACCATGGGACAGATCATCACCCATCAGAACATATCTGGGGTCTGGCAGATAACGATCAGCAAACCGCTTGAGCGCAGGCAAGGTATCAGGCACTACCGTTGAGATAATAACGCCGCTAATATCATTAAGCGTGTAACCATGATTTCCCAGATGAAACGATAGCCAAGCGGCATAGTCATCCGCCGTTGTTGCCGATGATGTTGCCATCCGCCATGTCAAATAGTCATCTTCGGCCCGCCGCAACCCAAAAACGATATTTGTATTTCCGCCATCAATCGCAAGAAGCATCGTTTTCTCAATCCCCTTATGTCGCCACAGGCCGGGCACGCATCACATCACCTGCGGCAAGAGATAACATATCCCCGCCTTTTAATTCTAGTCGCATCGTGCCATCAGGGTTAATTCCGCAAAATACCCCTTGCAGGTTGTCATCCTGATCATCCTGAACACGAATATTTTTCCCTAGAAACGCGGCACGCGCCATCCATTCCTGTGAAGATCGCTGAAAACCATTGTCCTGCCAGTGTGATAGCGCATCTTCCATCTGCTTGATGAGAATATCACGAAACGCATCTAATGCGATCATCTTGGGGCTATTGATCTTGTCCCCATCTGCCTTTGCTATTTCCGCCAGACAAATCGCAGGCCAGCCGCCATCCGTTACCTTCGGTGCTGACATCAGATTAACGCCAACCCCGATAATGACGCCATTATCATGTGCCTCAATCAAAATGCCAGCGATTTTTTTCTCATCAACCAGAACATCATTCGGCCATTTTAAGCTTATCCGCGCAGGGTCTATCATTTGTTCAAGCGCTTTTGCCAAAGCCACACACACCACCAATGATATCCCCGGCCATTCCATCATTGGGCGCGATGGAAGAAACACCACAGAAAGATAAAGATTCCCCTTGGGTGAGGACCAATATCGTCCGTGCCGCCCACGCCCCTTGGTTTGGATTAAAGCCTGAAACGCCGTCCCGGATAACACTCCATCTGCCAAAGCTTGCCTTGCTAAGTCAGAGGTGCTGGTGGCTTCGTCAAAGACAGAAACCGATATTGAGACACTCACCTTAGCCTGCCACAAAGACCACAAATGGAATGGTGGTCTGTATCGTCTCTCTCAAGAAAGACAGCATAAAGACAAATCCTACCATCATGACCGCTGATGTAAGCGCGATAAGGGTATTACTGCGGGCAATCGACTGATCCAAAGCCTGTGTCTCATCATCAACATACATGACCTTAACAATGCGAATGTAATAAAATGCCCCAATGACAGACGCCAGAACACCAACGACCGCCAAGATGACCTGACCCGAAGCAATCGCGGCGGAAAACACATACCACTTACCAAAAAACCCACCTAGAGGAGGTATCCCTGCCATCGAAAACATCAACACCATCATGGCCAGAGCAAATACAGGATGAGAGCGCGATAATCCTGCCATATCCTCAATCTTGGTAACGGCGCGACCATCACGCTTAAGCGATAAGATCAACGCAAATACCCCGATAGATGAAATCACATAGATCACCATATAAACCATAACGGCGCTAATACCACTGCTGATACCTGATGCAATCCCAACCAGCGCATAACCCATATGGGCAATAGACGAATACGCCATCAGACGCTTGATATCAGTCTGCATAATCGCACCGCCAGCACCAACAAACATTGACAGGATGGCGATAATGGCGATCACCTGTTGCCAACTGTCGCTAACCTCACCAAGAACACCATAGGTAAATCGAATAAACAACGCCATCGCCGCCAGTTTAGGAACAACAGAAAAAAACGCGGTAACAATCGTGGGCGAGCCTTCATAAACATCTGGTGTCCACATATGAAACGGCGCCGCCGAAATTTTAAAGGCCAAACCAGAGATCATAAAGACCATCCCGATCACCGCGCCCGGATGTATCCCGTTTTCAAGAGCCAGTTTAATGCCATCATAACTGGTATGACCTGTGAAGCCATAAAGCAACGAAGCGCCATAGAGCAGCAAGCCTGATGATAACGCACCCAAGAGAAAATATTTCAACCCTGCTTCAGACGAACGCACAGATTCCCGGCGAATAGCGGCAATGACATAAAGCGGCAGGGATTGTAGTTCCAGCCCCATATAAAGCACAATCAGATCATTAGCCGATACCATCAGCATCATGCCCAGAACAGATAGTAAAATCAGCAAGGGTAATTCTGGCCGGTCAATTTTCTCACTTTGAAACTCACGCTTAGCCATAAGCAAAATGCCCACCGCCCCAAGCAAAATCAAAACCTTCATATAGACCGTGAATGGTGATGTGAAAAACTGTCCGTTAAAGGCATAAGCCGGAAGGAAACCATTGTGAAAACACATCCACACCGCCAGAAGCATCGTCACAATCGTCACCCGTCTAACCAATTTAGCGGCGACAGCTTCGGGCGTAATAAAGGCCGATGCCAAAACTAACCCAAGGGCAACTAAAGCGATGAAGATTTCTGCGGTAGCCGGCTGTAAATTAAGCAAATCCATCATCTATTCTCCAATGGTGGTAACGGCTGGCTGGGTGGTGCTTAGGGTATCCAGATAAACAGGTTCAATCTGATCCAGAATACTAGCAATGGATGTGTCCATCAGATCAAAGATGCCTCCGGGGAAAATACCGTACCAAATGACTAAAATCGTCAATGGCAAAAAGATAAAGATCTCGCGGCGATTCAACGGCTCAAGAGCTAGGATTTCATCTTTTTCAGCACGACCAAATACCACCCGGCGATAAAGCCAGAGCATATAGGTTGCCCCCAAAATAACGCCGGTGGCGGTAAAGATAGCAACAACAATATTAGCCTGCCACGCCCCTACCATAACCAAAAACTCACCTACAAAACCTGTGGTACCGGGAAGTCCAACAGAACCCAGCATCATGATCATGAAAAACACAGCGTAACGCGGCATAGCATCAGCAACACCGCCATAGGCGTCAATGTCTCTGGTATGAAGACGATCATAAACCACCCCAACGCCAAAGAATAATGCGGCAGAGATCAGACCATGGCTAATCATCTGAAACATAGCCCCGGCAATGCCTTGCGCGTTTAATGAGAAAATCCCGACCGTCACAAACCCCATATGCGCCACCGATGAATAAGCAATCAGCTTTTTCATATCCTGCTGGGCCAGCGCAACTAATGAGGTATAGATAATCGCAATAATGGAACGCGCAAAAATAAGCGGTGCAAAACTGATCGATGCGTCTGGAAACATGGGCAATGAAAACCGCAAGAAACCATAGCCGCCCATTTTCAATAATACCCCGGCAAGGATCATGGAACCTGCGGTTGGCGCCTCGACATGAGCGTCTGGTAACCATGTATGAACAGGCCACATAGGCATCTTAACCGCAAATGAGGCAAAAAAGGCCAGAAAGAGCCAGAATTGTACCGATGGATCAAAGGCAAAATTGGCAAGCTGAGGAATATTGGTTGTCCCTGCCATATTATACATAGCCAGAATAGCAACCAGCATAAGCACCGAGCCTGCCAGCGTATAAAGAAAGAACTTAAAGGCAGAATAAACACGCCTAGCCCCGCCCCAAATCCCAATAATAATAAACATTGGGATCAAAACAGCCTCAAAAAACAGGTAGAAAACCACTAGGTCTAGCGCCGAGAATGTCCCGATCATGAGGGTTTCCAGAACCAAAAAGGCCATCATATATTCACGAACCCGATGTTTGACCGAATTCCAACTAGCCAAAATAGCAAGAGGCGTCAAAAACGCCGATAACACAACGAACGGCATGGATATTCCATCCACACCCATCATATAACTAATGCCTTCATCCGCTAGCCAGTCACCGCGATCAACGAATTGATAACCAGTGTAGTTAGGATCAAAGTTCCATAACAACGCAAGCGCAAGCAAAAGCGTAAAGCCCGACACCCAAAGCGCAACATTGCGTGAGTTTCGAACAACAACATCCTCATCACCGCGAATCAGCAACAAGAAGACCACCCCAACTAGGGGCAGAAAGGTCAACACCGTCAATACAGGCCAAGTCGTTTCCATTTATTTTTTCTCCTGCGACCTATAAAGCCCGCAAATACCACGCGAGCAGGACAATAACCCCAATCAGCATGGCAAAGGCATAGTGGAAGACATATCCGGATTGTAACCGGCTACAAAAGACAGAGAACCGCACGACCATGGCACTAATCCCATCAGGGCCAAAGCCATCAATCGTTGCCTTATCGCCCCTCACCCAGAGGAAACGGCCAATATCAACCGCTGGACGAACAAAGACGGCGTTGTAAATCTCATCAAAATACCACTTGCGGTAAAACAACTGGTGTATAGGCCGGAATGCTCTGGCCACGCCGCCAGCAAATGACGGCATCATGCCATAAATAATAATAGCAAGGCCAATGCCGCCAACACTGACATAAAGTGGCATCAACTTGACCCATTTCGGAACATGATGGGCATCTTCCATGATGGTATTATCTGGCTGAATAAAGATAGATTGTCCCCAAAAATCATGCCAATGATGACCAACAAAAAGATCATAGAACACCCAACCCGAAAGCACGGCACCAATCGCCAGAATGAATAAGGGGATCGTCATGACCAGAGGGCTTTCATGAATATGGGCAACAACCTCATCACTGGCGCGGGATTTCCCGTGAAAGGTCATCATCAGCAATCGCCATGAATAAAACGCCGTTAAAAACGCCGCCACAATGCCAAGATACCAAGCAAACTCACCAACACTGGTATGCGCGCCCCACGCGGCCTCAAGGATCATATCTTTGGAATAATAACCAGCGAAGAATGGCACACCTGCCAACGCCAATGAGCCAATCCACATCATCACATAGGTAAAGGGGATTTTATACCAAATCCCGCCCATATTCCGCATATCCTGTTCATCCGACATGGCGTGGATAACCGACCCTGCCCCCAAAAATAACAGCGCCTTAAAAAACGCATGGGTAGTCAGATGAAACATCGCCGCCGGATAGGCCGATACGCCCGCGGCAAAGAACATATATCCCAACTGTGAGCAGGTGGAATAAGCAATCACGCGCTTGATATCAAATTGGGTCATGCCAATGGTGGCGGCAAAAATGGCGGTCATCGCACCAACAATGGTGATGATATCACGGGTTACTGGTGCATATTCTAGCAAAGGTGATAAGCGGCAAACCAGAAACACCCCGGCGGTCACCATTGTCGCCGCGTGGATCAACGCCGACACAGGGGTTGGCCCTTCCATCGCATCGGGTAGCCAAGTATGAAGCCCTAATTGTGCCGATTTACCCATTGCACCGATAAACAATAGGATGCCTGCCACCTCCAATGCTGGCAGAGATTGACCAAATATGACGATATGGCTTTCCACCAGGGATGGCGTCGCTTGGAAAATATGATCAAGCTGAACCGATCCTGTGAGATGGAATAAGGCAAAAATACCCAAGGCAAAACCAAAATCACCCACACGGTTAACAACAAACGCTTTCATCGCGGCTTCATGGGCAGACGGCCTCTGATACCAGAACCCAATCAAAAGATATGAGGCAACCCCAACACCTTCCCAGCCAAAGAACAGTTGCACCAGATTATCGGCAGTCACCAGCATAAGCATGGCAAAGGTGAACAACCCCAGATAGGCCATAAAGCGTGGTTTTGAGGGATCGTGCGACATATACCCCACGGAATAGACATGAACCATGGCGGACACCGTGGTCACAACAATAACCATAACCGCGGTTAAGGCATCATAACGAAGCGCCCAATCAACTTCAAAACTGCCCACATTGATCCAACTCGCCAGATAGACCGTCTGTTCTATTCCGGGGATAGCCATTTGAACAAAAGCAATCCAACCCAAAATCATAGATAACAGAACACCCGAAAGGCTGAACAAATAGCCTAAATTATCGCGTTTCAAAAACGCGGCTATACCGGCACCGATAGCACCCAGCAAGGGCAGAAAAACAATGGCGCTGATCATCTGGATTAGCCTTTCATCATATTGATATCCTCAACCGCGATACTGCCGCGATTGCGGAAATAAACGACCAGAATGGCCAAGCCGATTGCTGCCTCAGCGGCGGCAACCGTCAGAATAAACATGGCAAAAATCTGACCGGTAATATGCCCGTGGAACGAAGAAAACGCCGCCAGATTGATATTCACCGCCAGCAACATCAGTTCAATACACATCAAAATCGTTATGACATTCTTACGATTGAGAAAAATACCAACCGCCCCAAGCGTGAACAAAATGGCGGCAATCATCAGATAATGGATTAGTGAAATATCTGCCATTTCTTTCCCCTATTGTAACTTTTTGTTAGCCGCGCGGCTATCTTTGAGGACATCAGGTGCCACATGGCTTTCCACCGAAACAATCGCAATAGTTTCGTCTCGGCGGCGGCTGTTTTGCTCAGAGATGACCTGTCGTTTCACGCCTTCGCGGTGACGCATCGTCAACGCAATAGCCCCGATCATAGCCACCAAAAGGATTAGTCCCGCGACTTGAAAGTTCAGCAAATAATCTGTGTAAAGCACATCACCAATCATTGCGGTGTTGCTGCGTGTTTCTGTCACTTGGACGGCTAAGACATTGGCACGGCTGACATCGTGGTTAAATACCATGACCAATTCAACGATCAGCACCAATCCGACTAACAGCCCCAATGGTAAGTTCTGTTTAAAACCTTGGCGCATCTCATCAATATTAATATCCAGCATCATCACAACAAATAAGAACAGCACCGCGACCGCGCCAACATAAACCACGACCAACAACATCGCCAAAAACTCTGCCCCAAGCAGGACGAACAAACCAGCCGAGTTGAAAAACGAAAGAATAAGAAACAGCACCGAATGAACAGGGTTTCTAGATATGATCACCATCAACCCCGATAATACGGTCATGATGGCAAAGAGATAGAAAAATAGAGGTGCGATCATTATCTCAATCTTCTCTAGCGGTAGCGCGCATCAGCGGCAAGGTTGCGTGCAATTTCAACTTCCCAGCGATCACCATTAGAAAGCAGCTTTTCTTTATCATAATAAAGCTCTTCTCTGGTCTCGGCGGCGAATTCAAAATTCGGCCCCTCAACAATAGCATCAACCGGGCAGGCTTCCTCACAAAAGCCGCAATAAATACATTTCGTCATATCAATATCGTAACGTGTGGTGCGGCGGCTTCCATCAGGTCTGGGTTCTGCCTCAATCGTAATAGCTTG
Source organism: Puniceispirillales bacterium (SeqCode) (assembly GCA_965661405.1). Lineage (GTDB taxonomy): Bacteria > Pseudomonadota > Alphaproteobacteria > Puniceispirillales > UBA1172 > UBA12202. The sequence goes on along the minus strand of CBFIDH010000014.1, from coordinate 26,375 downwards.
CGCAGGACAAATCGCCTCACAAAGTTTGCAGGCAATACAGCGTTCTTCACCATTAGGATAACGCCGCAACGCGTGTTCACCCCGAAATCGCGGTGACAAATAGCCCTTTTCATAAGGATAGTTTAGCGTCGCCTTTGGCTTGAAAAGATATTTCAAGGTAAGGCCAAGACCTTTTAGCACCTCAATGAGCAGGAACGATCGGATTGCGGTAACAAATGTTGACATGATCCAGCCTTCCTAAGCTATTGCGGCAACAGTCCAAAACCAAGCAGTACACCGCCGGTCAGAACCACAAAAATGAGGGTAAAAGGCAGAAAAATCTTCCACCCCAGACGCATTAATTGATCATAACGATAACGCGGCGTTGTCGCCCTGATCCAAATAAACACAAATAAAACCAGCGCGACTTTAAGGACAAACCAAACCACACCGGGAATAAGATACAAAATAGGCCAGTCAAACGGCGGTAGCCAGCCACCAAGAAACAGGGTCGTTGTCATACCACTCATCAGAATCATGTTGGCGTATTCACCGAGGAAAAACAGCGCAAATGACATCGAGGAATATTCAACAAAATATCCAGCCACCAGTTCTGATTCCCCTTCGGGCAAATCAAAAGGCGCCCGATTGGTTTCAGCCAAAGTTGAGATGAAAAAGATGACAAACATCGGGAACAGAGGAATACAGAACCACATCCCCTTCTGTGCCAAGACAATATCTGTGAGGTTAAGAGAGCCAGCCGCCATAATGACAGTGATGATCACCAAACCTAGCGATACCTCATAAGAAATCATCTGGGCGGCGGAGCGCATCGCCCCCAAAAATGGGTATTTTGAATTACTAGCCCAACCTGCCATGATCACGCCATAAACCCCAAGCGATGAGATCGCAAACAGATAGAGGATGCCAACATTAACATCCGCTATCACCATGCCTTCACCAAAAGGGATCACCGCCCATGCCACCAGCGACAAGACAAAGGTCAGCATAGGAGCAATGACAAACACGGTCTTGGATGCCCCTGATGGTAAGATGGTTTCCTTAGAAAGCAGTTTCAGCGCATCAGCAAAAGGTTGAAGCAATCCAAAAGGCCCAACGATATTTGGCCCCTTACGAAGCTGCATAAGGCCGATGACACGCCGTTCTGCTAATGTCAGATAAGCTACCGCAATCAATAATGGGACAATGACGGCGAAAATCTTTACCACAATCCACGCCAGTTCAATCACCGCAGGGCTAGTTAGAAAATTCATTATCATTTCCATTATTCTGCCGCCTCTGCCGTATCATTCTGCTCAAACGCTTTGACACATTCCGCCATGGTCACGGACGCCCTACTGATAGGGCAAGTCATATAGAAACTAACGCCTGAACCGGGGCCAATGGCATGACCCATAGGTAGAGTGGTCATAGCCTGATGCCGTCCCATTTTATTAAGCTTCGCCGATTGCGGTTGATCTGTGACGCCAAGGGCAGGTACCGCCGCGATCATGGCTTGCCGTAGCGCGGTCATATCATCAAAATCAAGGGTTTGACCGATTGCCGCAGATAAGGCACGGATAATGGCCCAATCTTCGCGTGCGTCACCGGGTGGAAAGGTCACGCGAGAGGCGTGCTGAACCCGGCCTTCGGTGTTGACATAGATGCCGTCTTTTTCGCTCCACGCCGCGCCCGGCAGAACCACATCTGCCTGTGACGCCCCGCGATCACCATGACTACCCTGATAAATAACAAAGCTCTTGGCGGCGCGTTGGCTAAGGTCAACCGTGTCACCCCCCAGATTGTAGAGAACCTTAATGCTGCCTTTTTCAAGCCCAGCAACAATATCTACGGTTGATTTACCGCCTTTGCCGGGTAGAAAATCAAGCATCAGTCCAGCAACCCTAGCGGCGGCGGTATGCAAGACATTAAAGCCATTCCAGTCAGATGTGATGAGATCAACTTGTTTTGCTAGTTGCCCAACGAGATCAAGCAAACCCATGCTATCTTTGCGGCGCAAGGCGGCCTGTCCCAATATCACCATGGGACGCTTGGCACGCTTCAGCGCAGAGACAACTGGCCCACCTTTATCAACAAGTTTTTCCAGAACACGGGCATCATCACCAAGTTCTGTCACAGGATAGGTTAAATCAACTTCTGTTCCCAGACGGAAAACCTTAACATCACGGTTAAAATAGTTCTGACGAATACGGGCATTCATTACTGCCGCTTCATGCCGTGGATTAGCACCAATCAGCAAGATGACATCTGCCTCATCAATACCTGCTATTCCAGAATTAAAGAGATAGCCGCCTGCCCCTTGCTGGCCAATAACGGAACCATCCTGTCGGCAATCTTTATGAGGTGATCCTAGTTTATCCATCAGCGCTGATAGCGCATACATCGATTCCGCATCACATAGATCACCTGCCATGGCGGCAATCTCATCAGGCTTGGCTTTGCCCATAGCCTTTTTAATCGCGGTAAAGACCTCATCCCATGAGGCTTCCTCTAATCTGCCTTTAGCATTACGCAGGTAAGGGCGATCAAGACGCTGTGTCCTTAGCCCATCAATAGCATGACGAGTTTTATCAGAAATCCATTCCTCATTAATATCATCATTATTGCGCGGCAAAACCCGCATGACTTGATTGCCGCGACTGTCAACGCGGATATGACTGCCTAGCGCATCCATCACATCAATGCTGGAGGTGTGGCTTAGCTCCCATGACCGCGCCTGAAACGCATATGGCCTGCTGGTAAGCGCGCCAACCGGACATAAATCCACCACATTGCCAGATAATTCTGAGGCCAAAGCCTTTTCCAGATAAGTCGTGATTTCCATCGTTTCTCCGCGACCAATCGCGCCCAGTTCTGGGACGCCTGCCACTTCAGTAGCAAAGCGCACACAACGGGTGCAATGGATACAGCGTGTCATGATGGTTGAGATCAGCGGGCCCATTTCTTTGTTTTCAACAGCTCGTTTTGGCTCTTGATAGCGGCTCTCACTTATGCCGTAACCCATGGCCTGATCTTGCAAATCACATTCGCCGCCCTGATCACAAATCGGGCAGTCCAGAGGGTGATTGATCAGCATAAACTCCATCACCCCTTCTCTGGCCTTTTTGACTAAGGGGGTATCAGTTTTGATCACCATGCCATTGCCCGCTGGCATCGCGCAGGACGCAACAGGTTTTGGTGAGCGTTCCATTTCCACAAGGCACATTCTGCAGTTGCCAGCGATGGATAAGCGTTCATGATAGCAAAACCGCGGCACTTCTTTGCCTGCGGCTTCACAAGCCTGAAGCACGCTTGCTCCTTCTTCAACCTCAACCTCAATTCCATCTATGGTAAGTGTAATCATTGGAGGTGTCCTATTCCGCAACCGCTGCCGCACGCCACGCGGTAATCCGCTTTTCAATCTCTGGCCGGAAGTGACGGATCAATCCCTGAATAGGCCAAGCCGCCGCGTCACCAAGGGCGCAGATGGTATGGCCCTCAACCTGCTTTGTGACATCGTGGAGCGTATCAATCTCTGAGATATCGGCATCACCCTTTACCAATCGTTCCAACATCCGGTACATCCAGCCTGTTCCCTCACGGCAAGGGGTACACTGGCCACAAGATTCGTGCTTATAAAAATAAGAAATCCGGGCAATCGCCTTGATGATATCTGTGGATTTATCCATCACGATAATTCCCGCCGTACCAAGACCTGTTTGCGCCGCCTTGAGGCTGTCAAAATCCATCAGAACCGTGTCACAGATATCTTTTGGGATCATGGGGGTGGACGATCCGCCGGGGATCACCGCCAATAAATTGTCCCAACCACCGCGAATACCGCCTGCGTGCTTTTCGATCAGTTCCTTTAGGGGAATGCCCATTTCTTCTTCGACATTACAAGGATTGTTAACATGACCAGAAATACAAAACAGTTTTGATCCGGTGTTACCTTCACGCCCAAGACCAGAAAACCAATCTGCCCCGCGCCGCAAAATTGTTGGCACAACGGCAATGGTTTCAACATTGTTCACTGTCGTAGGACAACCATAAAGACCTGCCCCTGCCGGAAACGGCGGCTTTAGTCTTGGCTGACCCTTTTTTCCTTCTAGGGATTCAATCAATGCGGTTTCTTCGCCGCAGATATAAGCCCCTGCCCCGCGGTGCAAATAAAGATCAAAATCCCAACCAGATTTGGCAGCGTTTTTACCAATCAAGCCAGCTTCATATGCCTCATCAATAGCACGCTGTAATGCCTTGGCTTCATTGACAAACTCACCCCTGATGTAGATATATCCAGCATGGGCGCGCATAGCAAATCCAGCCAGCAAACATCCCTCAACCAGCTTATGTGGTTCATGCCTGATAATATCACGATCCTTGCAAGTGCCGGGTTCGGATTCGTCAGCATTTACCACCAGATAATGTGGTCTGTCTTTTACTTCTTTGGGCATGAAAGACCATTTCAATCCTGTCGGAAAACCAGCCCCGCCCCTGCCGCGCAGACCAGATGCCTTCACACGCTCAATCACTTCATCATGACCAAGTTTAATGAGCGCCTTGGTGTTATCCCAATCACCGCGCGATGTTGCGCTTGCTAAATCTGCCCCTTGCCAACCATAGATATTGGTGAAAATCCGATCTTTATCATTAAGCATGACCGTCTCCCTTATCTTTCTTAGCGCCCGGAAAAGGCAGCACTTTGGTTAAGCTAGTAGGTGCAGGTTCAGGTTGTGATCCTTGCCGGCCACGAACAGACCCGGCAGGAGGCACATCATCAGCCGCCAATCTGTCAATCAGCTCTGAAGTTGCCAAATAATCAAGGTCTTCATAATAATCGTCATTGATCTGAACCATAGGGGCATTAACACACGCCCCAAGACACTCAACTTCAAGGAGGGTGAACTTACCGCAGGCACTGGTCTGACCAGAGGTAATGCCAAGCTTATCCTTAATGCAACGCATCACATCATCACTGCCGCGAAGCCAGCATGGAGTTGTCCCGCACGCCTGAATGAAATACTTTCCCACAGGCTTGAGGTTGAACATGGTATAGAATGTTGCCACCTCAAGAACGCGAATCTCTGCCATATCGCAAATCTCGGCAACTGCCTCAATCGCCTTCATCGGCAACCAGTTATCATGCTGACGCTGGGCCAGATCAAGCAACGGCAAAACCGCACTGTTTTTGCGATCCTTGGGGTATTTCGCCAGAATATCCTTAATTTTTTTCTTGTTTTCAGCAGAAAACGCGAAATGATCAGGCTGATTATCTGCAATACGACGGGATATGCTCATCGGTCAATCTCACCAAAGACAACATCAAGTGAACCAAGAATAGCAACCGAATCTGCCAGCATATGTCCACGTGACAACTGGTCAATCGATGCCATGAAATAAAAACCGGGGGCACGAATTTTACAACGGTACGGTTTATTACTGCCATCCGAAACCAAATATACTCCAAACTCACCCTTCGGAGCCTCAACCGCCGTGTAAGTCGCCCCTGCCGGAACATGAAAGCCCTCGGTATAAAGCTTAAAGTGATGGATCAGAGCTTCCATTGAAGTTTTCATATCATCGCGGCGTGGCGGCGTGACCTTATGGTCTTCTGCCAGAACCGGGCCAGAAGGCATCTTTTCAATGCACTGGTGAATAATCCGCAACGATTGGCGCATTTCCTCAACGCGCACCAGATAACGAGCATAACAATCGCCAGTCTTTCCTGTGGGGATATCGAAATCTAGCTCATCATAAACATCATAGGGCTGACTTTTTCTCAAATCCCATGGCAGACCAGAGGCCCGAATACACGGCCCTGTAAAGCTCAGATCAAGAGCTTCGTCCAACGTCACCACGCCAATATCAACTGTTCGTTGCTTAAAGATACGGTTTTCGGTCAACAACCCTTCTAGGTCGTCAATATATTCGGGGAAACGGTGCGCCCATGCGGAAATATCTTCTAACAACCCATCTGGCAAATCCTGATGCACCCCGCCGGGGCGGAAATAGGCGGCGTGAAGCCTCGCCCCTGATGCTCGCTCATAAAACTCCATCAGATGCTCACGCTCCTCAAACCCCCAGAGCAGTGGCGTCATCGCCCCAACATCAATGGCAAAAGTCGTCAAATTAAGCAGATGGTTAAGAATACGTCCAATTTCACAATACAGCACACGAATATATTGCCCCCGGCGCGGCACTTCAACCTGAAGCATCTTTTCAATCGCCAGCGCAAAAGCGTGTTCCTGATTCATGGGGGAAACATAGTCAAGACGATCAAAATACGGCAAAGCCTGAAGATAGGTTTTGTGTTCAATCAGCTTTTCCGTGCCGCGATGCAACAGCCCAATATGTGGGTCTGCGCGTTCAATCACCTCACCGTCCATTTCCAGCACAAGCCGCAAAACGCCATGCGCCGCCGGATGCTGCGGGCCAAAATTCATCGTTAATGGCTTGATGGTTGGATCAGTCATTCTGGTCTCCTTTCAGCAAGGAGGCCGGATCAATCATACTGGCATCATTTTGACGCATTGAGGTTTGGATACCTTCCCATGGGCTCTCATAATCGAAATCCCTAAACTCTTGCGTCAGTTGCACAGGTTCATAAACAACACGGCGCTCACTATCATCGTAACGCACTTCAACCGTGCCAGTCAGAGGAAAATCTTTACGCAGAGGATGACCTTCAAAACCATAATCGGTTAACAGCCGGCGCAAATCACCATGACCATCAAAAAAGATTCCAAACATATCCCACACTTCACGCTCTGCCCAATCCGCAGAAGAAAAGAGTGATGTCACCGATGGGGCCACGGCATTTTCAGCAATCGGCACCACCAGACGCAGACGCTGGTTAAACTTGACGCTCAGCAACTGATAAATCAGCTCAAACCGTTCACTTCGCCCCGGATAATCTACCGCGGTGATATCAGATAACTGTGTGAACTCGCCGCCGGTGCTATCTTTCAGGCGCATCAAGGCAGAGAGCAGTTGATCAGGAGACAAGCGAGCCGTGATTTCACCGCGAAAAATGCTGATGTCTTCTGGATTTTTTTGCAACACGACAGCAAGGTGTTGCTTGCGTTCATCAAACGCATTGGCAAGATCAGATTGGGTTTGGAGATCAGCAGGCATAATGTTTTTGTTAACCTAACGAGCGATGGTTGCAGTACGTCTGATTTTCTTTTGCAATTGCAACAGACCATAAATCAGGGCTTCGGCAGTAGGAGGACAGCCGGGGACATAAACATCAACCGGCACAATGCGGTCACATCCCCGAACCACTGCATAAGAATAGTGATAATATCCGCCGCCATTGGCGCAAGACCCCATAGACAAAACCCATCTTGGTTCCGCCATCTGATCATAAACCTTACGCAAGGCGGGGGCCATTTTATTAGTCAAGGTTCCTGCAACAATCATCACATCTGATTGTCTGGGGCTAGGCCGAAACAGCATACCATAACGGTCAAGATCATAGCGGGATGCCGCTGAATGAATCATCTCCACTGCACAGCACGCCAAACCAAAGGTCATAGGCCAGAGCGACCCGCTTCGCGCCCAATTGAACAGTTTATCAGCCTGAGCAACAACAAATCCACGATTGGCAATTTCATCGGCAACCGCGCCAAGAATAGCATCTTGATCTTTACCGGGTGGAATAGGTTGATTTGGCGTCAAGGTCAGATCATTCATCATTTTAGTCCCAATCAAGGGCTCCCTTTTTCCACTCATAAATAAAACCAACCGTCAAAACGGCCAGAAAAACAACCATTGACCAAAATCCAAAAAGACCAATCCCCCCAAGGGATACAGCCCATGGAAATAGAAACGCTACCTCAAGGTCAAAAATGATAAATAAGATGGCAACAAGATAGAAACGAATATCAAATCGGCTACGCGAATCATCAAATGCCTCAAAGCCGCACTCATACGCGCTAAGCTTTTCCGGGTCAGGGCGCTGTGCCCCAACAATCACTGAACCAATAACAAAAGCTAAGGAAAGCCCAATGGCAATGGCGAGAAATACCGCGATTGGTAGATATTCTGCCAGATATGATGACATTTGTTCCCCCTTGATAATCACAACATCGTGTTAGACTTAGCAAAATCTGACCAGATGTTACAATATAAACCTTAATGTGAATGGCAATAATTAATCTGCGTATTTTTCATTGTAAGACAATTTACCGCGCCCTTATGTAGTATTGAGGCCCCTTATGTAGCATTAAGGCTTGGAAAGAATGTTAGTTAGGCATTAAATCCGTAATCGTTAACAAGCGCTGTTTCAAGAGCATCAAGTTTATCCGCATTCATTTTCAAAAGTGGCGGACGCAAGTTGTTCCAGCGTGCATCACCTGTCCACCGCGTCAGCAAGGCTTTCTGCGCTGGGATGGGGGCGTAATCCTGAAACAGTAATCTGACTTCTTTGACTTTAATATGCTTGGCCTCGGCCTCATCATATTTTCCGGCATGGCAAAGCGCGATCACCTCGGCGATACCAACACCGTTCAGATTAGCGGTGGCAGAAATGCAACCCGGCGCCCCCAACCGTACCGCATCTATCACAGGCAACTCCGCGCCGGGATAAACAATAAGACCGTCAATCGCCAACAACCCGGCGGTGTTTTCCCAAACACCGGACGAATCCTTAATCCCCACAACTTGAGGGAAATCCTGATATAGGCGTTTGACTAAATCAAGGCTAAGTCCGACCCCGGCGACTTGCGGGATATGGTACAAATAAATTCTAAGATCAGGGTGATCAACCATGCGGATCAATTCACGGTAATAATCATAAATCCCATCATCAGCCACTCCTTTGAAATAGAATGGCGGCAAGATCATTGCCCCTAAACAGCCCTTTTCAACAGCGTGTCGTGTCAAACGTGCGGTATCAACGAGATTGGTCAATCCTGTGCCGGGGATAAGCTGGGCTGGATTGATACCATTAGCCACCATGCTATCCAAAATGGCAATGCGTTCATCAATACCGACCGATAACGCCTCACCCGTAGTGCCAAACGGCGCCAGACCAGCACAGCCACCATCAGACAAGAGCCATTTCGCGCGGGCGATAAAGAGATCTTCAGCAATAGTGAGATCATCGTTAAATGGCGTCAATACGGGGGCAATTATCCCTTTAATCATTGTCTTGATCCTAAAATATTCAGAAAACAAAGAACTCTTTGATAGAGCTACACCGGACAGGTGCTAATGGCAAGAGCCAAACGAGGCAAAACCCGGATTTAAGTCTCAATTTATCTGGTATTTGACGCTGACAAAGCCTATGGCAAACAAGAGACTTGCAATATGCAAATAACATGATAAAACCCCCATCTGGAAAGCCATTTGGCTTTCTTTAACCTCTTGCTGATGGTTTTTTCTTTTGGATTGCCCTTTTTGGGTTGATCCATGACGTTTTACCATTGGCTCATATTCTTGATATTCAATTATTGATATCCAAGAATAGCATGATCCAGAAGGGGATTGATATGCGACTTTACGAATGCGTATTTATCATACGCCAAGATTTGTCCACCACTCAGGTTGATACTATCACCAATGAGCTTTGCGCCATTATCACTGACCACAAGGGTTCTGTTCACAAACAGGAATATTGGGGTCTGAAAACCATGGCTTATAAAATTAAGAAAAACCGCAAAGGGCATTATGTTTTGCTCAATTTTGAAGCGGATTCCGCCACGGTTTCTGAATTTGACCGCCGCATGGGTCTGAATGAAGATGTTCTTCGCTCTTTGATCATCGCTATTGAAGCCGTTGATCCAGAGCCATCAGTTATGATGCAGAACAAAACTGAACGTTCAGGTTCAGATGCTTCTGATGACGCTAGCGCGGCTTAGCAAATCTCATAAAAGGACAAGATCATGACACAACTTGAAATTACCAGACCTTCTGTTCGCCGCCAATCTTCGCGTCGCCGGAAATCCTGCCCGTTCTCACATCCGAGCGCGCCTAAAATTGACTATAAGGACATTAAACTTTTGCAACGTTACACAACGGAGCGCGGTAAAATTGTTCCTTCTCGGATTTCTGCGGTTTCAGCAAAGAAACAGCGTGAACTTACCACCGCCATCAAGCGGGCTCGTCACTTGGCACTGATGCCATTTGTAGTATCCTAAGGGGAGGCGATGATGGAAATTATTCTTCTAGAACGCATAGCTAATCTTGGGCAGATGGGTGATCTCGTCACCGTTAAGCCCGGATATGCTCGTAACTTTCTGTTGCCGCAAGGCAAAGCCCTTCGTGCAACCAAAGCTAACCGCGAACGCTTTGACAATGATCGCGCTCAGCTTGAGGCCGAGAACCTAAATCGTAAAGGTGAAGCCGAAAAAATCGCAGAAAAAATGAATGACCTTTCGGTTTCGCTTATCAGAGCGGCCAGTGAAATGGGTCAGCTTTATGGTTCTGCTTCGGCGCGCGATATCTCCGATGCTATTAGCGAAAGCGGCTTTACCGTCAACCGCAATCAGATTGATCTGAACACCGCGATCAAAACACTAGGTCTTTTCCCTGTTCGCGTTGTTCTGCATCCCGAAGTTGCGGTTGAAGTCACGGTAAATATTGCCCGTAGCGCTGATGAAGCGGCAGAGCAAATCAAGCTTGGCCGAGCTATTGTCAGTGATGTTGCTGAACGCGAGCGGATGGAAGCGGCAGAAGCCGCGAAAGCCGCCGAGCAAAGAATGGCAGATTTTGAAGCCGAAGAGGTTCAGGATACAACAGGAGGTGACGCCTCTGCCGAATCCGAAGCCCCAACCGAGGCTGATGATCAGGCAGATTCTGGTGATACCAGCCCGGACGAAACATCCGCATAAACATCTAATTACCTGATATCAGATAACAATTTTAGTTATCCCCAGTATTCACGGTAATCACAAGATCAAAACAGGCATGATCATTTTCATGCCTGTTTTTTTAATGCTATATTAACAGTATGAGTGACGGTTATATCCAAACAGGATCATCTGCCAGCAGAGCAGACAATCCCCTGCCCCAGAATATTGAGGCAGAGCAAGATTTGCTTGGCGCTTTATTGTGCGACAATGAAACCTTTGAAAATATCCCTGATAATATTAATGAAAGTCATTTCTTTAATCCTCTGAATGGTCGTATTTTTGCTGCTGCCCACAGACTTTGTTCTAAAGGCCAGCTTGCTGATCCTGTTACCCTCAAGAGTTATTTTGTTGGTGACCCCGGATTTGAAGATATCGATATTGAAACTTATCTGCGTGAGCTGATGGAGAATGTGACCTCACTTTCAGAAGCACCTTACTATGCCAATGATATTTATCAGTGCTTTTTGCGCCGCAGACTGATCCTTATTTCGGACGATACCATCCGCCGTTCTCGCACAGCTAATCTGGACATCAATGCCGAAACCCTGATCGAAGAAACCGAACAGGAATTGTTTCAACTTGCAGAAAACGATAAGGCATCAACAGGCTTGCAACCTCTGCGTCTCGCCTTAACCAAAGCGGTCACGCGAGCAGAGACCGCGCATAAAAATAGCGGTCATATCTCTGGTGTTGGCACAGGTCTTACTGGATTGAATGGTTTTCTGGGTGGATTACAGCCTTCGGATTTAATCATTGTCGCGGGACGCCCCGGCATGGGGAAAACGGCACTTGCGACCAATATCGCCTTTCATGCCGCCACCACGTCACGCACCGACGAAACGCCGCAACATGTGGCTTTCTTCTCGCTTGAGATGTCATCAGAACAGTTGGCTAACCGGATATTATCAAGCGAAACGGGTATCCCATCAGATGATTTACGCCTTGGACGTATAAATCCGGGGCAATTCAATGATGTTATTCGCGCCAGCAATGCTATCGAAAACGCCCCGTTTTATATTGACGACACCCCCGGCATTTCGGTATCTCAATTAGCATCACGCGCACGGCGCTTAAAGCGTACTCATGGCTTGGGATTATTGGTGGTCGATTATCTTCAGCTTTTATCCGCACCCATGGGAACAAAAATCGAAAATCGGGTACAGGAAATCTCAGCCATCAGTCGGACGCTTAAGAATATCGCCAAAGAGCTTGAGATTCCTGTTTTGGCTCTGTCACAGTTATCGCGTGCCGTTGAACAGCGCGAAGATAAACGTCCAAACCTTTCGGATTTAAGAGAATCCGGATCAATTGAACAGGATGCCGATGTGGTGCTTTTTGTTTATCGTGAGGAATATTATCTGAACAAAAGTGAGCCTGAACAAAAGCCAGAAGAATCTTTTGAAACCTATCAGATTCGTCACAGCCGATGGGTTGAAAAATCTGAAAAAGCGCATGGTAAGGCCGAAATTATCATCGCCAAGCAGCGCCATGGTAGCACCGGAATTGTCCATCCTAACTTTATTGGCAAGTTCACCAAATTCACCGACGCCGTGGCCGAAGATCACCTGCCAGAGCGTTTATGATGCCTGATGGCCGTGTTTGACCGCCTTATCGCCGAAATCAACCTAGATGCTATCGTCAGCAACTGGCGGCGGCTTGATGAATTATCCGGCAAAGCGCAAACCGCCGCCGTCGTCAAAGCAGATGGCTATGGTCATGGGGCCGAAGAAGTCACAGCCGCGCTTTACCAAGCCGGATGCCGTGTGTTCTTTACCGCCAGCGCGGATGAAGCGGCAACCATCCGCCCTTATGCCAATGATGCCGTGATTGGCTATTTTGACGGTCTCTTTGCTGGAGATATTGATCATATTAACGCTTTTGATTTGACCCCTAGCATTAATGATGAGGGGCAGATCACATTGCTTGACCAGTTGTGCGAATATGGCGGCAAACGCCCATCTGTTATGCTGCAACTGGATACCGGAATGAATCGGCTTGGCTTGGATTGGCGATGGCTTACCGATAGCACCGCCGCGACATTATCACAGCAAGCCGATGTAAAATGGGTTTATTCCCATTTATCCAGCGCAGATGAGCCTTCCAGCAACCTTAGTGAAGTTCAGCGCGAACGCTTTGGCGAAGCCATCCGCGCCATGCCTGATACTCCTGCCAGCCTTGCCGCCTCTGGTGGGGCTTTGCTTGGCTCGGCTTATCATTTTGATATGATCCGCCCCGGCATCGCGCTTTATGGCTATCCTCCCGTGGCAAGCGAAGGCTTTACCCCTGCCCTCACCTTAAAGGCACGTGTGCTTCAAATACGCCATGCTAAGGCTGGTGAATATGTAGGTTATAACGCCACTCATCAGTTAACACGTGACAGCGTATTAGCAACTGTGGCTGGCGGTTATGCTGATGGGTTGCGGCGCCAGCTTAGCAATCAAGGGCAAGTTTGGCATGATGACCGCGCCGCCTCTATTCTGGGACGCGTTTCCATGGATACTCATATTATTGATATTACCGACTGGCCCGAAGGTCTGTTGGGCAGTCTGGATTATGTTACTCTGATTAATCCAGATCATGATGCTAATGTCATGGCTTTATTAAGTGACACGATTTGTTATGATGTTCTGACATCATTGCGTCTGCGGGCAACGCGGTCATATGTGAGATCTGCTGGTCAGTCAAATTAGGGGTAATCTGAATAATCAGGTGACGATAAAACCAATTTACCTTAAGAAAGGTTTCATGGTGCAAGTGTTACAAATACCCGGCAAAGCCGCCTTGGGAATGTTATCCGAAATTGGACGGCTTAGCCTGTTTGTTGGGCAAGCGCTGTTTTGGCTTGTTCGCCCCCCATGGTATGGGCGCCAGATTTTACGCCAGATTATTGATATCGGATATTATTCACTGCCTGTTGTCGGATTAACAACTATGTTTTCCGGAATGGTCATTGCCTTGCAAAGCTATACAGGCACGGAACGATTCTCAGCCGAAGGGGAAACTTCTGTTGCCACGGTGGTAGTCTTGATCATTACCCGTGAATTAGGCCCGGTTTTAGCGGGGCTAATGGTAGCCGGACGAATTGGCGCGGCGATGGCGGCAGAAATTGGCACGATGCGTGTTACAGATCAAATTGATGCCCTCGATACCCTATCAACACGCCCTATGCAGTATCTGATTGCCCCGCGTGTTATTGCTGGCACAATCTGCCTGCCCTTTTTGGTTCTTATTGGCGATATTATTGGCGTCTTTGGCGGCTATGTGATCGCGATTTATCAACTGGGGTTTTCGCCTTCGGTATATCTGGCAGGAACGCTAGAGTTTCTTGAACCATTTGATGTGATCATTGGTCTGGTCAAAGCCGCGGTGTTCGGCTTTATCGTTGCCATCATGGGATGCTATTTTGGCTATCACTCCGGACGCGGCGCAGAAGGGGTTGGACGCGCTACAACCAACGCCGTTGTCTATTCAGCCATCATGATTTTGATATTTGATTTCATCATCACTGGCTTTGCTTTTGTGCGGTGATGCCATGACAGATGCCCAGATTAAAATCCGTGATCTTAAAAAGAGCTTTGGCTCCAAACACGTCCTCAAGGGCATTTCGCTTGATGTTCCCAAAGGTCAATCCGTTGCTATTATCGGCGCCTCTGGCACTGGCAAATCGGTACTGTTGAAATGTATCTTAGGATTAATTCCGCCAGATAGCGGTTCCGCCACGGTAGATGGGATCGAAACCGTTGGTGCCAGTCGCCGCACCCGCGAAGAAGTTTTGCGAAAGTTTGGTATGCTCTTTCAGGGCGGCGCCCTCTTTGATTCCCTGCCTGTGTGGGAAAATGTCATGTTCCGCTATCGCCAACACTCAAAACGGGATAAAGCGGGATTGCGGGCTGAGGCCAAAGCCACCCTTGCCGAAGTTCTTTTGGAAGAACGGGTGCTTGATCTTTATCCGGCAGAATTGTCTGGTGGGATGCAAAAGCGCGTTGGTCTGGCGCGTGCCATTGCCGACAAACCGCGAATTTTGTTTTTTGATGAGCCGACTTCGGGCCTAGACCCCATTACCAGTGGCGTGATCAATCGCCTGATCCGAAATGCCGTGGACAGATTAGGGGCAACCGCCATGACCATTAGTCATGATATGAACTCTGTTCGGCAAATTGCCGATCAGGTGGCTATGATTCATGATGGGCATATTATCTGGCAAGGCAGTGTCAAGGAGATGGATAAGGTGGATCATCCGGTGGTGCATCAGTTTGTTCATGGCTTACCGACCGGGCCTTTAACCGAATATGCAGAAAGCATCTAAATGGCGCGCAGCAAAACCCAATATGTCTGTCAGCAATGCGGCGCCGTTCACAGCAAATGGTCTGGAAAATGTAGCCAGTGCAACAGTTGGAACTGTATCAACGAAGAAACGGTGAGCGCAACTCCGGGGGCGGCTGGCAAGGCCAAAGGCAGCAAGGTCACTATGCATGGTCTGATTGGCGACACGGCGCCGCCACCTAGGGTTGCCACCGGTATCCCTGAATTAGATCGGGTGCTTGGCGGAGGATTAGTGCCGGGGTCAGCGACCTTGATTGGCGGTGATCCGGGGATTGGAAAATCCACGCTTTTGCTTCAGATGGTGTGCAAAATGGCACAGATGGGTCAGGACGCCGCTTATTTTAGCGGTGAGGAATCGATTGAACAAATCCGGATGCGCGGAAGCCGTCTGGGGCTTGCCCAACAGGATATGTCACTTGGACTGGCAACAAGCACGAACGCGGCTGATATCTGCGCCTCATTAACCGCGGCACAGCCAGTGACGGTGGCGGTGATTGATTCTATTCAGACCATGTTTCTGCCCTCAATCGAATCTGGCCCCGGAACAGTTAGCCAAGTTCGCGCCAGTGCCTTTGAGATTATCAGAGCCGCAAAATCCAAAGGCGCGGCGGTCATTATCGTTGGCCATGTCACAAAGGATGGCGCGATTGCCGGGCCTAAGGTTCTTGAACATATGGTTGATACCGTGCTTCATTTTGAAGGTGACCGAAGCCATCATTTCCGCATCCTGCGGTGCATTAAAAATCGCTTTGGCCCAACCGATGAGATTGGTGTCTTTGAGATGAAAGGCAGTGGTCTGGTAGAGGTTGCCAACCCATCCGAGCTGTTTTTGGCAGATCGCCAAGATCATGTTTCCGGGGCGGTGGTATTTGCTGGCCTTGAGGGGACAAGGCCAATTCTGGTGGAAGTCCAAGCCTTAGTTGCCCCATCAACCATGGCAAATCCCCGGCGCAATGTTGTTGGCTGGGATCAAGGAAGACTGTCCATGCTTGCCGCGGTTTTAGAAGCACGCGGCGGCGTGCCGCTTTCTGGACGCGATATTTTTCTTAATGTGGCTGGCGGTGTTAAGATTAGTGAGCCAGCCGCAGATTTAGCCGTTGCCGCCGCCCTTTTATCCTCAATCAGTGATCTGCCTTGTCCCCGGAACTGCGTTGTTTTTGGTGAGGTTGGACTTGCCGCCGAAACCCGGCGCGTGGCGCATCCAGAATTGCGCCTTAAAGAAGCCGCAAAATTAGGGTTTGATCAGGCGATCCTGCCGCCACTAAAAGGCGTTGATTTTGAAAAGCCGGATGGAATGACATTGCATCATATTGCTGATCTTGGGGCATTGATTGGTGCGCTTGGTGGAATGAAACAAAAACCATGATAAGAGATTGCCGAAACGACATGAAATAGGGTAAAAGAAAGCGATATGGAAATTGCAATTCCTTTTAATTTTATTGATATCCTCATTGTCATTATCGCCGTTATTTCTGGCTTTATGGCAAGTTTGCGCGGTCTAATCCGTGAAGCCCTTGGTCTTGCAGGCTGGGTTATTGCCGTTATTGTTGCCCGTCTGAGTGATGATTTAGTCGCAGAACAGTTAGTTGAGCATATCGATTCTGAAATGATCGTCAGCGTGCTGGGTTTTGCTATTCCGTTCCTTCTCGTTGCTATTTTTTGGTATGTTCTCTCCAATATCCTGTCGCCACCTTTGCGGCGCTTTACCCTGAATATTCTGGATCGGCCTCTTGGTTTTATTTATGGGGTAGCGCGGGGATTTGTTATTGCCGCCCTTTTATATATGAGCGCTCTTTTCGCTGTTGATAGCGAAGAAGCTCTGCCCAATATGGTTCGTGAGGCGGCCTTGGCAGATGGCTTGCGTAGCACCACCTTATTTCTGGCAAGTCTGACTCCGGAAACTATGCGGGATGAAATCTCGGACAAAATACCGGAAACGCTGATCGACCCAGACCAAGCTAATGAGATCACAGATCAAATCATTCAACCGATTGAAGAGAGCCAAGCACCATCAGATCAAGATGATGCGGTAGGTGAATTGCTTTCTGATGAGCTTGGTAATCTTCCCACCATAACTGATGGATCCCAATAATGCCTTATGATGATGTGCCTGTTGATGGTTTTCACGACGAATGTGCCGTTTTTGGCGTTTATGGAACCTCAGAGGCAGCTGTTCACAGTGCATTAGGGCTTCACGCGCTTCAACACAGGGGGCAAGAAGCTACCGGCATTGTCAGCATGGATAGAGAAAGCAATCAGTTTCATATTCATCGGGGGCTAGGCCATGTGGGGGAGAATTTTGACGCCTCATCAGGGCATCTTGATCGGCTTAAAGGCATGGCGGCGATTGGTCATAATCGCTATTCGACAACCGGACAGCCCGAATTGCGTAACATTCAGCCCTTTTACTCTGACCTTGCTTTTGGCGGCTTTGCGCTCGCCCATAACGGCAACTTAACGAATGCAAACAGGCTACGGCGATCTTTGGTGGAAACCGGCAGTCTGATGCAAAGCAGCACCGATACCGAGGTCATCATTCATTTGGTGGCAAGATCACACCAATCCGAACCTGCCTTGCGGCTAGTCGATGCCATGAAACAGGTTGAGGGTGCGTATTCGCTCGTCTGCTTGTCGCCGCAAGGTTTAATCGCCATGCGTGATCCTCACGGTGTTCGTCCTCTTGTCTTGGGCCGTATTGGTGACGCCTATGTCGTCAGTTCTGAGAGTTGCGGGCTTGATATTATCGGGGCTGAGTTCATTCGTGATATTGAACCGGGTGAGATGGTGGTGATCAATGAGGATGGCATTGCATCAAGCAAGCCTTTTACCAAGCAACCATCGCGGTTTTGTGTTTTTGAATATATTTATTTTGCACGTCCCGACAGTGTCATGGAAAATCATCATGTCTATGAAGCGCGCAAGAAAATTGGCGTTTAATTGGCAAAAGAAAGCCATGTTGATGCTGATGTGATTGTCCCCGTGCCAGATTCTGGCGTACCTGCGGCCCTTGGCTACGCTGAAGAAACCAAAATCCCTTTTGATTTCGGTATTATCCGCAATCATTATGTTGGCCGAACCTTTATTCAGCCAACAGATCTCGGTCGCCAAACTGGTGTGAAAATGAAACATAACGCCAACAGTCATGCCATTAAAGGGAGGCGGGTTATCTTGGTGGATGATTCTATTGTTCGCGGCACTACCTCAATCAAAATTGTTAATATGATCCGTCAGGCTGGTGCAACCGAAGTGCATATGCGCATCGCCAGCCCGCCAACGATTCATCCCTGTTTTTATGGTGTTGATACGCCAGACCGTGATAAATTGATCGCCTCCAATATGGATACCGATGCCATTGCCAAGCATATTGGTGTTGATAGTCTGGCCTTTATTTCTATTGATGGGCTTTATCGCGCTTTGGGCGAAACTAGTCGTAACGCCGATGCCCCGCAATATTGTGACGCTTGTTTCACTGGTGATTATCCAATTGAACCGGGGCGAAGTGATGGGCGTTCAAATAAGGGAATTCTGACAAAATGACGATCTTAAAAGACCGTATAGCCCTAGTCACAGGAGCATCACGCGGAATAGGCAAGGCCACCGCAAAAGCATTGGCAAGACAAGGCGCGCATATTATCGCAACCGCCCGCACCCAAGCCGGACTTGAAGAATTAGACGATGAGATCAAGGCCGAGGGCGGCACGGCTACACTGGTTACCATGGACCTCAATGACCGCCCTGCTCTCCCCAGATTAGCCGCTGCCATTAACGAACGATGGGGTCATCTGGATATTATGATCCTCAATGCAGGTATTCTAGGGACTCTAGCACCTGTCGCGCATCTGGATGAAGACACTTGGGATGAGGTGATAGCCCTTAATCTTAGCGCCTGTTTTCGCCTGATCCACCATCTTGACCCCCTATTCCGACAATCTCATGCTGGACGAGCGGTGCTAGTAACTTCTGGCGCGGCGCAGGCAAATATGCCCTATTGGTCTGCCTATGCCGCAAGTAAAGCTGGATTAGATGCGTTGGGTAAAAGCTGGGCGAATGAGCTTTTGCAGACCCCACATAAGGTGAATATGCTTAGCCCCGGCCGTATCGCCACCAATATGATAGGTCAGGCATTTCCCGGTATTGATAAATCAACCTTGCCATCACCCGATGATATCGCAGAGGCATTTGTCAAACTATGCTTGCCAGACTGCCCCCACCAAGCCCAAATATTAGGTGTTAATCAATTAATATAAGGGTTTTTGCCTTTACGCATGATCAGTCGCAAGGGTAATCCCACTAAACCAAAATCATCCCGAAGTCCTGCCGCCAGATACCGCAAATAATGATCGGGCAATTCGGCTGGACGGCTAACAAAAAAAGCAAAACTTGGCGGTCTTGATTTAATTTGGGTGGCATAGCGAATACGGATGCGTCGGCCTTGCACCAAAGGCGGGGGATGCGCCTCAAGTTTGCCCATCAGCCATCGGTTTAACGCCGAGGTTGATACCCGTCTGTTCCAGCGACCATAAATTTCAAATATCGCTTTCATCAGTTTTGGGACACCGCTTCCTTTCAGGGCTGATATCGTGACCAGTGGCACGCCTTTGACCTGTCCTAGAGACTGATCAAGCTTATAGCGAAACTCTTTCAGTGCCTCTTGCTTATTAGTAACCACATCCCACATATTCGCGGCAATGACCAAGGCGCGTCCTTCTTCTGCTACCAGACGCGCGATGGCTAAATCCTGTTTATGCAATTCCTCACGCGCATCAATCATCAACACACAGACTTGAGCAAACCGAATAGCCCTCAACGCATCATCAACCATAGCTTTTTCTACTTGATCATCAATACGCGCCTTGCGCCGCATCCCTGCCGTGTCCACCAGCATGATATCGTGTCCATCATAACGAAAAGGCACTTCGATCGCATCTCTGGTGATGCCAGCCTCAGGCCCAGTAAGCACACGTTCCTCACCAATCAGATGATTGGTAAGGGTTGATTTGCCCATATTCGGGCGCCCAATAATGGCAATGCGAAGCGGCCCTATTTGCGGCAAGGTGGTGACATCTTCTATTTGATTGTCTGCCGCCTCTTGAAAATCGGTATTCTCTTGATCTTCATCAGCGTCATCATCATCATAATCTGGCATCAGTAAGGCTTGCTTATTCATCTCAGTGGCAGCTTCGATCAAGGCATCATAAAGATCACCAAGCCCCTCACCATGGGCCGCGGAAACACCCACGGGCTGCCCAAGCCCTAATTGCCACGCTTCCATCAAACCGCCTTGGCCTGCCTTGCCTTCACATTTATTTCCTACCGCCAGAACCGCCGCGCCAGACCGACGGATAACATTGGAAAAAAACACGTCAGCTTCGGTGATCCCTGCCCTTGCATCAAACAGCAAAAGGGTAAGATCACTATTGGCAATGGCATATTCAGTTTGTTTTCGCATCCTGTCTTCGAGGCTTCCTTTGATGGATTCCTCAAGACCTGCGGTATCAATAAGCCGGAATTCTAATCCAGCCAGTTTTCCCATAGCCTCACGCCGGTCACGTGTTACTCCCGGACGATCATGAACAATCGCGTGCTGGCGTCCAGTCAATCGGTTGAACAGGGTTGATTTGCCGACATTAGGCCTGCCGACAATGGCAATACGAAACTCCATCATTCTACTCCAGCCCTAGCGATAGGCCGACAACCGTCCACGGTCATCAAGAATGATCAAGACTCCAGAAACAACAATCGGCGCACCAGACTGTTCAGTACCAAATGACTGCCTATCCAGAATGGCACCAGTGTCGGGGTCAAGGAAAATACCATTACCATCTTGATTAATAACGATAATTCGGTTTCCTGCCACAATCGGGCCGACATAGCGCATCGCATCATCAGATACGGTTAGATTAAGAGGAACTGCCCCCGGCAATTCACTGATCCAGCGAAGCGCCCCATCCTGACGACGAATAGCATAAACTCTGCCTTTTGCGCTGACAGTGAAAATGGTCTTTCCAGCAACCCAAGGCTGTTGATGTGTAGCCACGCCGATTTCCCAAGACAGAGAACCTGTTTGGCTATTATAAGCGGCGAAGCGCCCTGACATACTTCCTGCCAATACCATATTGCCGTCATAAACCGGATTGGCAACGATGCTATTGATATTATCAAGTGCTGTTCGCGGTGTGCGTACCGACAGATCATCACCCCATAACAGCTCACCTCTTTCAAGGGTAAGCACAGACAATTCCGCATCATTTCCTGTTAAGACCAATTCATTGTTGTGAATAGCTGGTGATGACGCCCCTAAAACCCGTGTTGCCTCTGGATTTCCTACCCTTGACCATAAAATCTCGCCATTGCTGGCAGAAAGAACAAATAATCTTCCATCCAGATCAGTCACTGCAACACGCCCATCAATCGCCGTTGGCCCGCCCATTAATGGCAAGTCAAAACGCATTTCCCATAATGGTGATCCATCATCTTCATTAAGAGCAACCAATATATTTCCGCCTGCATGGGCAAAAATCTGACCGTTGTCTAGGGCAAGACCGCCACTAACCGCAGGTTGGGTTTTATCGGTGCGAGGCTCAATTTCCGTGCGCCAACGGATACTGCCATCATTCAGATTTACGGCGGTGAGTTGGGCATCAGGGGTAACGCCAAAAACGCTATCTTGATTGGCAATAGGTGATGCCATCAATGTTCCAAGATCGGCACTCGTGCCGATAGATACGCTCCAAACCCTACTCAACGGCCATTCCAATGCTAGATGCCCACCACGGTGACTAGCGACTAACCCAGGTTGACTATAAATGATATTTGGCAATACCTCACCCAGTTGGGCGCCTTCACTAGCGGCGGCTTCGTCTATTTCCAAAAGAGTTTGAGAGGATAGAACTGCAAATCTCTCCCCCGGTAGAATAACATCATTTTTTCCACAAGCAGAAAGTGTCACCAACAGGAGACATGAAATCATCATTTGCCAAGTGCGATATATCATGACCGTGCCAATTCTTTCCTTAGGTTATTGCTTGCTACCAAGCGCCTGTTCCAGTAACTGCCTTCGGGCATTAGCGCGCGCGGTCAATGGTTGGCCATCGGCCTTCCATTCTTCCAAACTGCGCCGAGCCGAGGCCATATCACCAGATTCCAGATAAAGGGCGATCTGCCATTCGCTCACTAACGCGGCCCACGGGCTAGTAGCCTTATCAATAAGGGATAAGCGATCAAGACGTTCAGCCACCGGGGTTGAAGGCGCGGAATGGACCACAGAAAGAAGCCGAGCTACATCCTGATAGATCACCGCAAGATCATTGTCCTCAGCCAGTGCCAGATATGACGCCTCAGCGCTAACAGGGTCTGTTTTCGCCAATTCAGACGCCGTGGCAAACCTCGCCAACATTCCATAGCCGCCTGACTCTTGAGTTAATTCTGATAGATTGCCAAGCAAATCATCAGATATCACCGCCTGTTGGTAACGGTTGGCCAAATCATCCCGATGGGCCTGATCCCAATAAATATAACCCTGCCTGCCCGCAACCAGAATAATGATGGCAATCACACCGCCAATAACATAACCGCCATAACGACGCATCAGTAGGCGGGCGCGATCAGCTTTGAGTTCTTCGTCAATTTCGTGAAAAATATCGCTCATTTATCATCCCATGTCTTGACCGAATGGTGCTTAGCATTGCAACATAATAGAAATGAATCGGATAATCCAGCATAGAACGCCAACAGTCGGATATAAGATCACAAAACATTTATAGAAACGCTTAGTTAAAGGATGGTTTTGCCAGATGAATATTGTAAAAACTGGCCACGACAATAAAAACAAAAGCAATACTGGTTATTTTTCCCGTGCCGAGCTTAATCAGATATTGAATGTTTATGCTAGGTTTGTGTCCGCCGGTGAATGGCGCGACTACGCGCTTGATCATCTTGATGGCTTGGCGGTGTTTTCTATTTACAGATCATGCGTTGAGACACCTATTTTTACTATTGAGAAGCATAAACTTAAAGGCAATAACCGTTGGCAATATCAACTGCGAGATCGCCGCAAATTGATAAAGACCGCAGGCCGGATAGATGCTATTCTTCAAACCTTGAAGACACTGCCCCGATTAGTGCATAGTTAATTAAGGGTAGTATCTTTTACTGAATATTCGCCTAGGAGAAATAACATGGAAGCTGGAGAAGCCAGTCGCATCGAACGCTATTTGCGACAAAAATTTAACACCAACACCCTGAAAGCAAAACCAAGATCAGACGATGTTGCTGAAAGTTCTGCTGAAATTTCCATGGATGGTGAGTTTGTTGGCGTCATCTTCAAAGACACCGAAGATGGAGACACCTGCTATCATTTTCAGATGACAATACTGGACGAAGATTTGGGTTAACGACATTAGGGCTAAGTGGCATCCACCACCCCTTTTTACTCAGATGATAATGGTTTTTTCACCTTAACCTGTCCTGTGGTGAAGGCGTCACCTAGATGCTCTTGCCCTCGTGCTTTTGCCAGTTTGATCTGTTTTTGGCGTTCGGCAAACCGCCGCCTCTTTTCTTCCGTCAAAGTATCAATACAGTGCGAGCAACTGACCCCCGGCATATAAGAGGGATGCAAGCGATCTTCTGCGGATAAAGGAACACGGCACGCATGGCAAAGCTGATAATCTGTCAGGCTTAGCCCATGGCCAACGGCAACACGCTCATCAAACACAAAGCAATCCCCTTGCCATTGACTCTGTTCAGGGGGGATATGTTCCAGATAACTAAGGATACCGCCTTTTAGGTGAAAAACCTCATCAAGACCGATGCGTTTTGCAAAGGCGGTTGATTTCTCACATCGAATACCGCCAGTGCAGAACATGGCCAGTTTTGGCTTACGCCCTGACGTCTCCCATAGCTGTTTTTGTTCTTCTAGCCATTCCGGAAACTCGCTGAAGCTTTTGGTATTAGGATTAATCGCGCCAGCAAAACTGCCTATCGCCACCTCATAATCGTTTCGGGTATCCACCACAATCGTATCAGGATCACTGATCAGATCGTTCCAGTCACGAGCATCAACATAGGTTCCTGCGTGTTGTGAGGGGTTAATGTCTTCTACCCCCATGGTGACAATTTCGGGTTTCACCTTAACTTTAAGACGCCGAAACGGCATTTCCGTAGCAGCAGAATATTTGATTTCCATGCCCGATCCGGGAAACATCTCATCAAGCGTATCCGCCAATACCGAGATGGCCTCAGGCGTTCCAGCGACCGTGCCATTAATGCCTTCATGCGCCAACAAAATAGTGCCACGAATTCCATTGGCTCGGCATAGGGCATCTAGGGCGCTTGCGATATCTTGAGGGGTTTTGATAGAAACAAAATGATATAACGCAACAACCCTAATGGGCAGATTATCAAGATAGGTTTTGTGATCTGGCTTTGACATTTTGATATCTTTAGACGCCAATCAATTTATCGGCAAGCCCCATCAGCCAGATCAAGCGCCCATTCCACCGCCGCGCCAGCGTGAAGCCGTGTCGTATCATAAAGCGGAATGGAGGTGTGTTCAGGCTTGATCAACATTTCAATTTCCGTACAGCCAAGGATGACCGCCTCAGCCCCGCGTGATGCCAAATGATCCATGATTGTCAACATATTCTGCCGGGACGCATCAGTGACAACGCCGAGACAAAGTTCATCAAAAATGATGCGATTAATCTCTGTCATTTCATCCGCTTCGGGAACAATGGTCTCAATACCATAGGATTTTGCCAATTCTTCAGCAAAGAAATGCTGCTGCATGGTAAAGCGTGTCCCCAGCAGGCCAACTTTTTTGTGGTTATCTTTTTCCAATGCCTTACCGGTAATCGTGGCAATGTGAAAACATGGGATATCAAGCGCCTTCGACACCTCCGGATAAACACGGTGCATAGTATTACTGCCAATCAGAAGCGCCCCTGCCCCTGCCCTATCTGCCCTTTGTCCTGCTTCGGTAAGGATAGCCGCAATACCATCCCAATCACTTGCCCGCAACCGCGGCTCAAGATCATTAAAATCTAAACTGACCATTACCATCCGCGCGGAATGCAAGCCGCCTAACTGGTCACGCACCATTTCATTAATGATGGCATAATAGGTTTTGCTGGACTCCCAGCTCATCCCACCAATCAATCCAATAGTTTTCATGTTTTCACCCTTTTTATTGTTATTTCTATTTTTTCTGGTCAGAAATCAACCGCTTGCCCATGGATATCACAGGGTCTTGAACATAACCAATGGCCGCATAAAACTGGACGATATCTGTATTTTCTGACCTGATTTGCAAGTTCACTTTCGGGCAACCTAAGGCTAGCAATGCCGCTTCACCATAGGTCATCATCTTCGTGCCATAACCCT
This sequence comes from Puniceispirillales bacterium (SeqCode), assembly GCA_965661405.1. Lineage (GTDB taxonomy): Bacteria > Pseudomonadota > Alphaproteobacteria > Puniceispirillales > UBA1172 > UBA12202. Next base: position 837 of record CBFIDH010000014.1, on the reverse strand, counting down.
GATGACGATAGTCAGGTGAGATAGCCAAATAGTTAATCCAACCGCGATGCCCATCATAACCAAACATGGCACTAGCCATGATTACATTCTCGCAACTGCCAACAAAAAACAAATCGGCCTGACAAGCCTGTTTTCGGGCAATATCCAGATTAGGATCATTCCATGGCCGGGTCAAACCGCATTTTTGCCAGAGCGAGATGACCGCATCACTATCGGCGGCGGTAAAACGTCGGATGATCATGTCATGGTTAGGTTTCATGACCATATTATAGAAAAGGATTTATAAAAAACAATGCTTTAGATCAAAACCCCGCGCCGCTAGTGACCATGATAAGCATATCAATCATAGGCGGGAGTTTCATAGGTTATGACTTCACTTGGCCTCAATATTAGCCTTTGAAACCTAATGCTTGAGCCTTTTTTTAAAATAAACACGTTCATAGCCATCCACCTTTTGCCGTTTGGTTTCCGTAAAACCAAGGCGAAGATACCAATCTATGTTTTCTGTCATTTTGACATTGGTATAGAGGTGATATTCAGACGCGAATTGAGAAATATAATCCTCCGCATACGCCATAAGTCGTGAGCCAACGCCTTTTTTTGATGATGAAGGCTCTACCGCAATCGTTTCCAGCCAATACTCATCATCCTTTGCCATGATAACGACATATCCGACCACTTTGCGCGGGCCGGTGTCTTCGGCAACAAAAATCATATCATCCTGTAAATGGGCGGAATAATCCGCGACCATAGGGGCAGGTTTTTGCCCCATTATGGCAATATATTTGTGATAAGCGTTTGCCGTAATCTGCTCAATTTCTGGCAGATCACTTGCCA
>CBFIDH010000013.1:0-48498 GCA_965661405.1 Puniceispirillales bacterium (SeqCode) | reverse complement strand
AGTTGTCTGGCAATATCTTCCATCACCTTTAATCCGGCGGCATGGATGCCGTCATCATTCGTGATCAAAATCCGGCTAACGCGGCCTTTGTTCTGGGGTTTCATATCTGATTTCTTTCAATGGTTTTCATGCCGCCCATGTATGGTTGCAAAGCTTCTGGCAAGGCGATACTGCCATCTTCTTGTTGACCATTTTCCATAATCGCAATCATGGTGCGGCCTACGGCAAGACCAGAACCATTGAGGGTATGGACAAACTCATTGCCTTTGCTGGTCTCGTTCTTAAACCTTGCCCGCATCCGCCGTGCTTGAAAATCACCGCAATTAGAACAGGATGATATTTCACGATACAGTCCTTTGCCATCGTCTTGCCCTGGTAACCAGACTTCAATGTCATAGGTAGTGCGAGCAGAAAAGCCAGTATCACCGGAACATAATTTCATCACGCGATATGGTAACTCTAGCCGCGTCAGAATAGCCTCCGCACATGAGGTCATGCGTTCCAATTCTTCATCGGAATGATTAGGATGACTGATAGAAACCAGCTCAACTTTGCTAAACTGATGCTGGCGAATCATGCCTCGCGTGTCGCGCCCCGCGGCCCCGGCCTCTGCCCTAAAGCATGGGGTATAAGCGGTCATTCGCAATGGCAAACTAGCCTCCTCCAAAATTTCACCTGCCACCAGATTAGTTAGTGGCACTTCAGCCGTTGGAATAAGCCAACGATCATCTGTGGTACGGAATAAATCTTCGGCAAACTTTGGCAGTTGTCCTGTCCCGGCCATGGTCTCACCACGAACCAGAAATGGCGGTTGATGTTCGATATAGCCAAACTCAGACGTGTGGGTATCTAGCATAAAGGCGGCAAGCGCACGTTCTAGCCTAGCTAATGCCCCTTTTAGCACCACAAAACGCGAGCCTGAAAGTTTAGCCCCCAAGCCAAAATCCATCATTTGCAACCCTTCGCCCAGGGCCACATGATCTTTTGCCGCAAAGCTAGGCATGATAGGGTCGCCAACAGATCGGATCAGCAGATTATCTGCTTCGTCACTGCCATCTGGCACATCATCATTAAGAATATTGGGATATTCCATCAGCATAGCATCAAGTTCAACCCCAAGCGCCCTGTCCTGTTCTTCCATATCGGCAAGGCTGGCTTTGAGTTCAGCAACCTCATCAATCAGGGCCGAAGCATCACCGCCAGTTGATTTCATCTTGCCAACATCTTTGGAAAGAGCATTTCGTTTTTGCTGTTTTTCCTGCATGGCGGTTTGTATCTGGCGACGCTTTTCGTCAACAGCCAAAATATCTTTCGCAGCAGGGTCAATGCGACGGCGTGCCAGCGCTTTATCAAAATCATCCGGGTTACTTCGGATAAACCGAATATCATGCATGAGAAATCTTCCTTAATCTTATGGTCTTTGATGAGATTGATTAGCGCTTTTAGTAAAGCCTGACTGATCAGCCCTCATCCTCTTCATCGTCAGTTTCCCGGCGCACCATTATCACAATGCCAAGTATAGAAATCTCGTAAAGCAAGATTACTGGCACTGCCAGCATAACTTGGGTAATCACATCTGGCGGTGTTAATAAAGCCGCGGCAACAAAAGCAAACACAATAGCATAACGACGCTTTGATCTTAACCCTTGGGCAGTCACCATACCAACCTTTGCCATTAGCAACAGAACAACAGGTAATTCAAAGGCTACACCGAAAGCAAAAATCAATCGCATCACCAAACTTAGATATTCACTAATTCTAGGCTCAACCTCGGTTGGCAGACTGCTTTCCGTGCCTGTGAACTGATAACTGAGAAAGAAATTCCACGCTGGCGGGATCACTAAATAATAGACCAGCGCCCCGCCCATAACAAAGAGAATGGGGGTGGCAAGTAAGAATGGCAAAAATGCCTGTTTTTCATTTTTATAAAGTCCGGGTGCCATAAACCGCCAAACCTGAAGCAAAATAAAAGGAAACGAGACAAATAGCGAAGTAAAGAACGCCACTTTGATCTGGGTGAAAAACCCTTCATGCAAGGCGGTAAAAATCATCCGCCCTTCTAAATTATTAGCGGCAAACCAATTGGCCAGAGGCTGTTGCAAAAACAACTGCACTTGTGTGGCAAGGGTATTGCTGGCTGAACCATAAGGGATCATGCAAATGATGAACAGTAAGAGAAACAAGCCAATAGATATGGCGAGACGGTTTCGCAGTTCTGTCAGATGATCAAGCAGAGACATGGCGCCCTGCTCGTCCGGATCTTCTGAAATGGTGTTGTCCTGTTCACTCATGATCAATAATTACACTAACCTGAATTAAGATGAAGTTGTTTTCTTGGGTTTTGCTGTGGCTGTTTTCGCAGACGCTTTTTTAGCAGGTGCTGTTTTCGCCTTAGATGTCTTTACGGGAGTCTTATTTGCCTGAGTTTTCTTTACAGGGGATGTTTTATCTGATGTGGAAACAGAGGCCGCCTCAGCCTTAATACTAGATGCTGTGTTTTTAATATCACCCACAGCGTCTTTAATCTCTGCGGTGTTACCAGCATCCTCAATATTTTTTTTAATATCAGCCAGAGGTTCTTTGGTTTGTTCAATCAGACCTGATTTTGTATCAGCGATGGCTTTTTTGACTTCTCTAAACTCCTCTTGATCCGCTACTTCCATCAAAGATGATCGGAAGTCATTTGCCATTCCCCTGATCTTGCCCATATATCCCGTAAAGGTTTTAAGAGCGCGCGGCAAATCCTTGGGGCCAACAACTAGCACCAAGACAAATGCCACCAACATAATTTCTTGCCAGCCAAAATCGAACATAAATGATCCTCAGAGGTTATATCAAACCACAGCGATCATCTGCGGTTAAGCAGATGTCTTTTTGCGACTGGCTGTTTTACGGGGGGCCGTTTTGCGGGCTGAGGTCTTCTTTGTTGCTGATGCTTTAGAACGGGTTGAACTGGCTTTTTTCGTAGATGCCGCCCGTGGTTTCTTTTTCGCAGGACGCGCCGGCTTTTCTTCCGCGATCATCTCTGCCTCATCAGCATCCATATCATCGGATGCGTCTTCTTCACCTTTTACACCAGTCTTAAAATTACGCAGACCTTTACCAAAGTCACCCATTAGGCTGGAAATCTTTCCACGGCCACCAAACAATAAAAGGACAATCGCCAAGACGATTAGCCACTGCCAAATTCCAAAAGCTCCACCAAACATGATTACCTCTCAATCAATTATGGTTAAAATCAACTCGGTTTATCATATCCACATAGCGGATACTACTGCAATCCCCCATTTAATTCAGGAAAATGGTGGGAAGACGAAAACTTGACTCTCATCCAGTCTAATCGACACCTCTGTCCCTTCCTCAAACCATTGTATTCCTGGCATCCGGGCGTGAAGGTGAAGCGGGCCTGTTTTATACCAATCCACCTCAAGGTGAACGATGCTATATCGGCCTAGCATGATCGTTTCCACAACGACTGCATCTGCCGTTTCCCCGCGCGCATCAAGCAAAAGACCATCATTACGGATGATGATGGTCGTTTCGGTACCGTCTGCCATATCTTCCACTGGAAAAGGACCAAAAGGGGTTTCAACGAAACCGTTATTAACGATTGAGTGGATTTTATTCACTTCACCAAAAAACTCTGCCACAAAGGCACTATCAGGACGGCAAAATACATCCACAGGCGCGCCAGATTGCACCACCGTTCCGTTTTCCATCACCATGAGTTGATCTGCCATGAACATGGCTTCATCACTGTCATGGGTGACCAAAATGACGGCAGTGCCAATTTCATGCAGAACATGGAGCATATCATCACGAATACGCTCTTTTAATCGGCTATCTAATCCGCTAAACGGTTCATCCAAAAGAATGAGGCCAGGATTAGGCGCTAAGGCACGAGCCAGCGCAACACGTTGCTGTTGGCCACCAGAAAGCTGATGTGGCATAGCATCATTAACATCAACAAGATGAGATTTTTCCAACGCGTCTATGGCGCGGTCATGCTTTTCTTGTGAGGACAGATGCTGACAGCGTTTTGTGTTGAGGGCAAAAAGCACATTATCCAAGATAGTCATATGCGGGAATAAGGCATAATCTTGAAACACCAATCCGATGCCGCGTTCTTCTGGCCTGACACTCATGGTAGGATCAGCAACTTTGCGTCCATCAAGCCATATCTCGCCTGATAATGGTTTTTCCAATCCAGCGGCAAGGCGCAATATCGTGGATTTACCGCATCCAGACGGGCCTAATAAGGCAACGACCTGATGACTATTTACATTGAGATTAATATCATGAACTGATGGCGTTACCCCATATTGGTGAGAGACTTGCTTAAACTCAATCATCGTCTTGCTCATCATCATTGAGGGAGTCGTCGCCTTCTTCCCATTCGTTTTCAATTTCTTCCGTCATCAGATCATCTAAGATCAACTGATCTTCTTCGGCGTCATCATCATCGTCGTCATCGCTGGCATCAGATCGCAGAACATCGCTTATCGTTTGACCTTGGCGCAACAGGCCAGTTTTCTTGAGTTCTTCTAGCCCCGGTAAATCATTGATATCGGTTAAGCCAAAATGGTCAAGAAACCCGTGACTTGTTCCCCATGTCACTGGCCTTCCCGGAGTACGGCGCCTGCCCTTTGGCCTAATCCAGCCCATTTCCAGCAAAATATCCATGGTTCCTCTGGAGATGGAAACGCCTCTGATTTCTTCAATCTCGGCACGAGTAACAGGTTGATGATAGGCAATGATAGACAAGGTTTCCAGCGCCGCCCGTGATAATGGCTTTTCGCTTTCCTTGATGCTTCGCAAGTGATCGGCGACATCCACAGTTGTGCGGATAGCCCAGCGATCATCAATACGGCATAAATCTAGCCCGCTTTCTGGCCCATAACGGGAATGCAATGCCGCCATGACAGCGTCATAAGTGGCATCATCTGGCAAATGTTGACGAATAACCCTATCCGTCACAGCATCCGGAGAGGCAAAAATTAGCGCCTCAATAATTCGGCTATAATGTAGGATATCGTGTTCGCTCATTAACTTTTCTGTTCCGTTGCAGCCAAATAGATTGGGCCAAATGCGTTATCTTGCCGTAATCTGGCCTGACCATCGCGCACCATTTCCAATGACGCTGAGAAATGAGACGCCAAAGCAGACCGCCGATCAAGTGTTGTTTTAAGGTTCGGCGGTAAAAAGGACAACAGATTGTTCCAGCCTTTCGCATATTTAATCAGATCACCTAGCCGTGCCACGGCCTCATCAACCGAATAAAGATGTGAGGCAGAAATGGTCAAGGTGCTTGCTTCCTCACGATTAGCGATCTGACCATAAGCCTGAAGCAGATCATAAAGTGTTGCGGTATGAGAAACCACCGACACCGGATCAAAGCGCTCTGGGCGCGCGCCACGGAATCTTTTCACACCCAAACGCGGCAGGGCCATAAGCTCTTGGCTGGCTTTCCGCATGGCCTCAAGTCGCAGAAGTTGCCGCTTTAAGGCCTCTGCCATGTCAAGAGCTTCCATTTCTTCTTCGGGTTCTGGATCAGGCAAAAGCAAGCGAGATTTCAGATAGGCCAGCCACGCCGCCATCACAAGATAATCCGCCGCGATATCAATATCCAAATCTCTAGCAGATGAAATATAAGCCAGATATTGTTCGGCTAAGGGCAAGATCGCAATCTGAGCAAGATCAATTTTTTGATCGCGTGCCAGATCAAGCAATAAATCTATTGGTCCTTCGTAGCCATCCAGCACCAAAAATAGGGATAATTGCCCTGATTGTCTGGCCTCTCTTGCGCTAAGTTGTTCTTCAAAGGCGTTGGTCATAAAACAGAATCCTAATCTAGTTTCCGCAGGATACAATCCTGACCAACTGATTTCAGCGTTTTGCATAGATTACTGGCATCACCACGCGGCATGGGATCAGTCACCACACGCCAAAACAATCCTTGCTCGGCGGCATCATGAAGCGTGATGCCAACACTACTTTGACCTAATCGTGAGCGATGCTTTTCTGTTAACAATGCGGCCACTTGCATGGCTTTTTGTTCGTTCTTAAAGGCCGCTAACTGCACACGATATAGCGGCGTGCCTGTGGTTGAACGAACGCGGTTCAAACTTGGCTTGGGCAATGGCACGCCTGCGATGGTGGCGGTCTCTGTTGACTCGCTGGTCTCAGGTAGCGCGGTGTCGCTTTGATCATTACCTTCCTGTTGTTGATCCGTATCTGTATCTTCCTCAGCAGAGAGCGCTATATCCTGCTCATCCGATTGGGCTATGTCTTCACTGACGGTTGCATCAGGTTGCTGACCTTCGGATACAGGAGTTGAGTTTTCCTGATCGGCTTGTTGATTGTCTTCGCCGCTTGCCACTAAGGTTTCTTCAGTAACAGGAAATGCAACCTCATCATCTGATAGGTTAGCGTTTTCCGTGATGGTCACATCAATGGGCGGCAATTCTGGGGTCGGGTCTGGCGGGGATAACACTTCACCCCCCGGCGGAATATCTAGGGGATTATCTAGGGTGTTGAGCAGAGAGCTTTCAATATTATTGATCACCTCCCCCCCCGGACTAGCCGGCAAAACTTTATAGGGCTTGGTCTCTGCTTTAATGATGACAACTTCTGTTAATTGTTTTGGGGTTGTTATCCAGATATAGCCAATTCCTACCACTAGAAATAAAACAACAGCACCTGTCAGCATCAATATGATTCGCATGATTGGCCCTCAATCCATCAAATGATGGCTACATTTCCTCAATCGCATCGACACCAAGAATAGCAAGTCCATTGCGGATAACAACCGCCGTTGCTTTGACTAGCTTACATCTGGCAGCACTAATGGCTTTATCGTCAACAATAAAGCGTAAGCTGGCCTGATCCCTTCCTTTGTTCCATAGACCATGAAACGCGGCGGCTAAATCCATCAGGTAGAATGCTATCCTATGCGGCTCAAAACTTTGCGCGGCGGCTTCTATCTGCCTTGGGAAACTAGCCAGAAGTTTGATCAAAGCCAATTCGTGTTCATCAGTCAGACAGGACAAATCAGCCTCTAATTCTGATATCTGTTGCGCGTCTTCCTGACGTAGCACCGAACAGGCGCGGGCATGAGCATATTGCACATAGAAAACCGGGTTTTCACGAGATTGCGTTGTCACCTCGGCGTAATCAAAATCCATGGTTTGATCCGCCCGGCGTGTTAGCATGATGAACCGCAAAATATCACGGCCAACAGCATCAAGAACATCCGACAAGGTGACAAAGGTTCCTGCCCGTTTAGACATTTTCACCTGTTGTCCGTTATCCATCAGCTTGACCAACTGAACAAGCTGAACATTCAGGCTATCTTTATCTCCCGTAAAGGCCGACACCGCGGATTTCATGCGCTTGACATAACCGCCATGATCCGCGCCCCAAATATCGACTAATGTGGTTGATCCGCGTTCCAGCTTATCTAAATGATAAGCGATATCAGATGCAAAATAAGTCCAAGTTCCATCAGATTTCATCACCGCCCGATCAACATCATCACCAAAATCGGTTGAACGGAACAGCATTTGTTCGCGTGGCTCCCATTCTTCGGCGTTTCCGGCTTTGGGTTTTTCTAAAACACCCTGATAAATCAAATTTTTGTCTTTTAGTTTTTGGATGGTCGCATCAACCGTGCCACTTTCCACCAAGGCGCGTTCAGACGAAAACCGATCCATCTTAATGTTCAATCGCTCTAAATCTGATTTAATAGATACCATCATATCTTGGATGGCAAAGTCCCGAACAAGCGGAAGCCATGCGCTTTCATCCATCTGGAGCAAGCTTTCACCATGGATATCGGCAAGTTTTTGCCCTGTCTCAACCAGATATTCACCCGGATATTGTCCCTCACCCACTACGGCGTTTTTATCACCAAGGGCTTGCCGATATCGGGTAAAAACTGACCGTGCCAAGACATCAACCTGCGCCCCGGCATCGTTAATATAATATTCCCTCGTTACGGTGTATCCACCCTTTTCCAGCAAGTTTGCCAAACTATCGCCAACAATGGCTCCGCGAGCATGGGCGGCGTGAAGTGGGCCGGTGGGATTAGCAGACACATATTCAACATTAATGCTGGCGCCTTGCCCCAGCGTGCTATTCCCCCATTCAGACCCCATCGCAAGAATATCGTTAATACGGTCCTGCCAGATATGGGCGGCGAGCGTCATATTAATAAAACCGGGGCCAGCAATAGTTACCGCCTCAACCCCATCCAGATTTTCAAGATACGGTAACAGCAACGCCGCCAAATCACGCGGCGGCATCGCCGCAGGCTTTGCCATAACCATCGCATAATTGGTGGATATATCACCATGGCTAGGATCGCGCGGCGGCTCACATTGGGCGCGTGTTGGATCACCGGACAGATTAATCTGTCCATCTGCAATCAACTGATTAGCAATGGCCGTAATACAATCACTATAATGGGAAAAAATATTCATCCAGGTGTTCTTATCTCAAAATTGGGCCGGGCGCGAAAAGACGTTCATGTTCCATCACGGCAAAACGATCTGTCATGCTGGCGATATAATCGGCGATATGCCTTGCTTTTGCGTGGATATCTATATCATCAAGATGCTTCTGGTCAAGATATTGCCACTCATTAGGTAGGGTATTGGATTCTTCCATGAAAAGCGCAAACATCTCACGGATAAGGCGTTTAGCCTTACTGGTCATGCGATTGACCTGATAATGACGCCAGACATGGGAAAACAGAAAAGCCTTCAAGGTTGCCAAATCCTTTGCCATGACATCTGAAAATGCCGTCATAGGTCTGGACGCGCTACGAATATCATCTGCCGTTTTCGGGGCAAGATCATCAAGATGCCGCTTGGTTTCCGTGATCAGGTCTGTCACCGCCAGTTTAATCAAATTGCGTGTTAATTCATGCACCAGCCGCGACGTTTTCAAATCGCCATATTCCTTTTTAAGACGATTTAATATTGGCCCGGCAAGGGGTAGATCAAGCATCGTATTAGGGTCTAACAGTCCTGCCCTAATCCCATCATCGCAATCATGGGCAAGATAAGCAATATCATCTGCGAGATTGGCAATCTGGGCTTCGAGTGAGGCAAAACTATCCAACCTCAGTGACATTTCACCATCAAGCTTGGCAATGGTTGGGCGAGTGTCTTTTTCTGACAATGGGCCATTATGCTTAATCACCCCTTCTAGCGTTTCCCATGATAGATTGAGGCCATCATATTCGGCATAGCATTGTTCCAGTTTTGTCAGCACCCTTGCCGTCTGTTCATTATGATCAAAGCCGCCATAATCCTCCATGGATTGATTAAGCGCGGTTTCGCCAGCGTGACCAAATGGGGTATGGCCTAAATCATGGGCTAGTGCCACGGCCTCTGCTAAATCTTCATCAAGATAAAGATGGCGTGAGATAGTTCGCGCAATTTGCGAAACCTCAAGCGAATGGGTCAGGCGTGTACGGAAATAATCGCCTTCGTGATAGATAAATACCTGCGTTTTATATTTCATCTTGCGAAACGCGGCAGAATGAATGATGCGGTCGCGGTCGCGCTGAAAATGTGAACGCATATCATCAAGATCAGAATGATAGGAAAATTGTCGCCCACGGCTTTGGGCAGCCTGTGAAGCATAATTAGCAAGATGACGCATCGTGATACGGGTTTGCCCTATAAAGTTGTTATCATTTTTAATGCTGAATACCCTTTAACCATAGCGCGGTTAAGGTATCGACGCAATGCTGCATAACCGCGACATGGTGGCGGCGAGTTAGGTTGCACGTTGTGGTAACTTTGGGATGGTTTTGGGGTCTGGCAAGAGTGGTTTTGGGGGCTGTATGCGGCAATTCTCTTGCTGGCAGGCGATAAGAGCATTATATTAATGATGAAGGATGCTTGAGATGAATGACCATAGCCACAAAATGATACCATTTACCATCACCGACCGCGCCGTTGAGCAGATAGCAAATATCATCGCCAGTGAGAGCAAGTCGGATGATGGCCAACAACATCATGAACAATCGGTGTTTCGGCTCGCGGTGCTTGGTGGTGGGTGTTCAGGTTTTCAATATCAATTCAGCATTGATCATAAGCTAAACGATGATGACATTGTCTTGCGTCACAACACTGCATCTGGTGTTGAGGTGACAACCGCCATTGATACTATGTCACTTGAGTTTGTCACAGGTGGTCAACTTGACTTTCTAAATGAGCTAGCGGGTCAGTATTTTCAGGTCAATAATCCTAACGCTTCTGCCGGATGTGGATGTGGAACCTCCTTTGCCATCTGATCGCCTAACCATTGCCACATGGAATGTGAACTCAATCAAAGTCCGCGCTGATGCCGTTCTGGCATGGCTGAAAGAAACGCAGTGCGATATCCTGTTGATGCAGGAAATCAAATGTATTGATGAAAACTTCCCCACAGACCGCTTTGTTGAAGCGGGATATGAAGTTCATGTTCATGGTCAGAAAACCTATAACGGGGTTGCCATTGCCTCGCGTGTTCCCCTCACCTTACGGCAAAAAGGTTTGCCTTTTGAAGATGGTGATATCCCAGACGAACAGGCTCGTTATCTTGAAGTTGAACACGGCAATGTGATCATTGGGTGTTTATATCTGCCAAATGGCAATCCGGTTTATGACGATGACGGCTTGTCACAGAAATTCCGCTATAAGCTTAATTGGATGCAGCGTTTGTCACGTCACGCCAAAACCCTAGAACAACTTGGTCAACCTGTTATTTTGGCAGGGGATTATAACATTATTCCAGCGGCTGAAGATTGCTATGATATCAATTCATGGCAAGGCGACGCCCTCCACCATCCTGAGAGCCTTAAGGCTTGGCGATCATTGATCTATACAGGGCTAACCGATGCTTTCCGCGCCCATCATACCGGGCGTATCGCCTTTAGTTTCTGGGATTATCAGGGCGGAGCATGGCAAAAAGATCACGGCATTCGCATTGATCATATGCTGGTCAACGCAGAGGCCGCAGACAGGCTTATCGCAACAGATATTGATAAAAACCCAAGGGGCATGGAACGCGCTAGCGACCATACCCCTCTTTGGTGTCAGTTTTTGATTTCTGAAACCGCTGATCAGATATCAGCATAAACATGGGTTTCAGCCTCGCCGCCCGGATGCGTTAGCGCGCCCTTTTCTGCGGAACCAACTGTCTGAGCATATTTCCACAAAGTGCCGGACTGATAATCGGTTTTTCTTGGCTTCCATTCTTTATGGCGAGCCGCCAATTCGTCTTCGGTTAAATCAACCTCAATCGTCCCTTTATCGGCATCAATGGTGATCATGTCACCATCTTTTAAGAGACCAATAGGCCCACCAACAGCCGCCTCTGGGCCAACATGACCAATACAAAAACCGCGTGTAGCACCAGAAAAACGCCCATCGGTGATCAGCGCGACTTTATCACCCATGCCTTGACCATAAATGGCGGCGGTCGTCGCCAGCATCTCACGCATACCGGGGCCACCTTTGGGGCCTTCATAACGGATGACAAGGACTTCGCCTTCTTTGTAATCACGGCGTTCAACGGCGGCAAAGGCGTCTTCTTCGCAATCAAAACACCGCGCCGTTCCCGTAAAGACAAGGTTGGTCATGCCTGCGACCTTCACAATGGCGCCTTCAGGGGCAAGGTTTCCACGCAATCCGACTACACCACCTGTTTTGGATAGAGGGTTGCTAATCGGGCGGATAACATCTTGATTATCAGGAAAACGGATATCGGCCAGATTTTCCGCCATGGTTTTCCCTGTAACCGTCAAACAATCGCCATGAATAAAGCCGCCATTCAACAAGGTTTTTAGCAAAATCGGCACGCCGCCAATTTCATACATATCTTTTGCAACATAACGCCCACCCGGTTTCAGATCAGCGATATAGGGGGTGCGTTTGAAAATTTCAGCCACATCATGCAAATCAAATGAAATGCCGCATTCCGCCGCCAAGGCCGGCAGATGCAAGCCAGCATTCGTTGAACCACCAGAGGCCGCAACAACAGTTGCCGCATTCTCAAACGCCTTACGCGTTAAAATATCTCTGGGCCGAATATTATTGCGAACCAAATCCATCACCATGCGGCCAGAATGATAAGCATACTCATCTCGGCTTTCATATGGCGCGGGCGCCCCTGCCGACCCCGGCAGGGCAAGTCCTATTGCCTCAGACACGCAGGCCATAGTGTTAGCGGTAAATTGACCGCCACATGATCCTGCACTTGGGCAAGCAACACATTCTAACTCATACAGATCATCATCGGACATATTTCCGGCAGCATGAGCGCCAACCGCCTCAAATACATCTTGAACTGTGACATCACGATCTTTGAAACGTCCGGGCAGGATTGATCCGCCATACATGAATACCGACGGCACATTCAGACGCGCCATCGCCATCATCACACCTGGCAAGGATTTATCGCATCCAGCAAGGCCAACAATAGCATCATAACAATGCCCGCGAACCGTCAATTCAATAGAATCGGCAATCACCTCACGGCTGACCAGAGAGGATTTCATCCCTTGATGCCCCATGGCAATACCATCTGTCACTGTGATCGTGGTGAACTCACGCGGGGTTCCGGCATGGTCGGCAACACCTTTTTTAGCAGATTGTGCCTGACGGCTGAGGGCGATATTACATGGTGCCGCTTCGTTCCAAGTGGATACAACCCCAACCAGAGGCTGATTAATTTCCTCCTCCGTCATACCCATGGCGTAATAATAGGAACGGTGCGGCGCCCGTTCAGGGCCAACGCTGACATGACGGCTGGGCAATTTGGATTTATCCCATGATTGTGATGACATTATGATCCTCCCTTTTTTCGATCCATGATCATTTAATTCAAACGATTAAGCGCGGTTTCAATTTTATCGCGGCGTTCTTTTTCAATATCAAGACGACGCTTGTTTTCTTCAATAACTTCGGCTGGCGCTTTGCTGACAAAGCCTTGGTTATTTAGTTTGGATTCTAGTTTTTTAACCTCACCCTCGGCAGCTTTTAGCGCCGTGTTTAGGCGTTTCTTTTCAGCGTCAAAATCAAGCACATCTGCCAGAGGAATAGCAATCTCCACCCCTCCAACAACGGCCTGCGCCGATTGTGGCGGCATGGCATCTGCTAGTCGGATATCTTTTAGCCGCGCCAATCTTAACATGGCATCCTTATGGGTTGTGATCCAGTCTTGCCATCCGGAATGCGTGGCTTTGCCATCCAGCAAGACCAATTCCGGCTTGGCTGAAGCTGGAACATTCATTTCGTTTCTCAATGATCGAACGGTGGTGATCAGCTCAAAAATAAAGCCGATTTGCTCCCCTGCCCCAACATAACCTGACACATCGCGTTCTGGCCAAGGTGAGGATATCAGCATCTCATCACCTGAAAAAATCTCTTTCCATAATTCTTCGGTGATAAAGGGCATCAATGGGTGCAGAATGGTGATCGCTTCCGCCATAACGGTTGCCGCAACACGGGTATATTCGGTGCTTTCGGTCTTATCATGACTCAAAGATGGTTTGATCCATTCCAGATACCAGTCACAGAACCGGTGCCAGATAAAATGATAAATAGCATCCGCCGCGTCATTAAAACGATATTCCCCGATAGCTTGGCGAACAACATCACCAGTCTGCGCGAGTTCGTATAGTATCCATTGATTAATCGGGTCCTTAATCTCATCATCGCCTAGCCCCGGTTTTCCGGTCGCGTGGTTCATTTCCAGAAACCGGCAAGCGTTCCAAATCTTAGTGGCAAAGTTCCGGTATCCTTCAATGCGCGATTCCGCCAGTTTAATATCCCTGCCCTGTGCCGCCAATGCCGTAAGGGTAAAACGCAGAGCATCCGCGCCATATTTATCGGAAAGATCAAGGGGGTCCATAACATTGCCCTTGGATTTGGACATCTTTTGCCCTTTTTCGTCCCGAACGAGGGCATGGATGTAAATATCTTTGAAAGGAATTTCCCCATCCATAAAATGCATCCCCATCATCATCATTCGGGCGACCCAGAAAAAGATAATATCAAAACCTGTGACAAGAACATCACCCGGATAATATCGCTTGAGATGTTCTGTTTCTTCGGGCCAACCAAGTGTTGAAAATGGCCATAGACCACTAGAAAACCATGTATCAAGGACATCTTCGTCCTGACGCAAAGGGACATCCTTGCCATAATGGTCACGTGCCGCTGCCATGGCAGATGTTTCATCAAGGGCAACAAACGGTTTATCATCTGGCCCATACCAAGCCGGGATGCGATGCCCCCACCATAATTGGCGAGAAATGCACCAAGGCTGAATATTTCGCATCCATTCAAAATAGGTTTTTTCCCAGCGTTTAGGCACAAAACGCATCCGACCATCTTCAACCGCTTTTATCGCTGGCTTTGCAAGGGTTTCAGCATCAACATACCATTGATCCATTAACCATGGTTCAATAGGAACACCAGAGCGATCACCATGAGGGACGGTATGAATTGTTGGTTCAATGGCATCAATAAGGCCGTCAGTTTCTAGCGCCGCGATAAGCTTTTTTCTGGCATCAAAACGATCCATACCGCGAAACTCTTGCGGTACAACATCATTCATGCGGCCATCCGCATCCATGATATTGATCATGTCGAGATTGTGACGACGACCAACTTCAAAATCATTAAAATCATGCGCTGGCGTAATTTTAACCGCGCCTGATCCTTTTTCCATATCGGCATATTCATCCGCAATAATAGGAACTCGCCGCCCCATCAGAGGCAGGATGATATATTTACCGATCAATGATTGGTAACGCTTATCATCAGGATGCACCGCAACCGCCGTATCACCAAACATCGTTTCTGGCCGGGTGGTCGCAACGACAATATATTGGTCCGAGTCTTCAACCGGATAACGAATATGCCAGTAATTGCCATTTACCTCGCGTTGATCAACCTCAAGATCAGAGATTGCGGTTAGCAATTTGGGGTCCCAATTAATCAGACGCTTATCACGGTAGATCAATCCTTGTTCATGCAGTCTGACAAAAACCAGCCTTACCGCCTCAGTCAACCCTTCGTCCAAAGTAAAGCGTGAGCGTTCCCAATCTGGCGAAGCACCAAGTGAGCGTAACTGGCGAGAGATTGTTCCACCAGATTGTTCAACCCATTGCCAGACACGTTCAATAAACTTATCACGGCCAAGGTCACGGCGATCAACGCCTTCTTGCCCCAGCATCCGTTCAACTACCATTTGGGTGGCAATACCGGCATGATCTGTTCCCGGTTGCCATAGGACATCGCGTCCAACCATCCGGTGAAAACGGATCAGAATATCTTGAAGTGTAAAGGTTAAAGCATGACCAATATGAAGCGAGCCAGTCACATTAGGTGGCGGCATCATGATGGTATAAGGTGTTTTATCACTGCTAAGATCAGCGGCAAAAGCACCGCTATCTTGCCAAGCTTTATACCAGCGCGCTTCGAATTGTTTGGGATCATAGGTTTTATCAAGCATGGCAGAGGATATTTTTTGCAGTTAAACTATATGCTTTTTAGCCATTAACCACAGATATCACAAGCCCTGCGAATGATTATGTTCGCTTATTGTGACGGTTTGTCGTCATCCTCACTGTGATAAGCGTCTATGGTATCTGCCATAACTTTAGGAAGACGTGTCTTTAACCAACGCTCCAGCTCAACTGAAATCACCTTTTTCACCTGCTCATGAATGTTCAGATTAACGCCGCCATTTTGTGACCCGCTGGACGGTTGGCGGTTAGGTGTTGCTTTGGCGCTAGGTTTATCAGAATGAGGAACAGGGGCATCCATCAGGCGCATAAGTTCAGCCATAACAGCTTTAGCCCGAAGTTTAGGCAAAGCATTCAGTTTGCCTTCCAAAGCCGCAAGTAAATCTGTCATTTCATCAGTCGTGTTAGGAATACTGGCATTGCGAACAATCGCTTCCAGCTCAATTATGGTTTCATCATTAGATGTGTTTTGATGATTTGCCATGCCTTTATTCAGGATAAGTGACCTTGGGAATAATACCGCTAAAAGGAATGTCATGTGTTGGTAATGCGTCAACCGTAACAAACGCCGGAGTGATGCCAAAGGTATCCGCGTTGAGTTTTCCCATTTGCATTAACAGCGCATATCCTGCCAGAACATGATCACCGCGTGCTTTAATTAGGCTCTGTTCCGCGCTGACCACATCTTGTTGGGCATCAAGCAGATCAAGCACTGATTTTAATCCATATTGCACTTCTTTTTCCACGCCATCACGGAAAAGAATAGCGGCCTCACGTTCGGTTTCGTTAGCGATAATCAAACTTGAAGCGGCAAGAAAATTGCGATAGGCGTTTTCGGTATTAAGCCTGATATCCTGTTCCAAGTCAGACAAGCGTCGCAACACAGATTGATGATCAGACACAAGGCCGCGTGATTTGGCGCGAGTTGCCCCCGTTGGGTATAGCGGTGTGGTCAAGGTAATAGAAGCCGTCACCGCATCAATATTTGAAGCGTCAATATTAGAGTCCGTCGTGGTTCCGGTAATGCTAAAATCAACATTAGGCCGAACATTTGCCAGCAACGCATCCATGTTTTGTCTGGCGATACGTTCATTGATTGCCGATTGGCGATAGGTTGGATTATGGGCAATCGCCACATCACCGGCTAGTCCTGCGCTGGCTGGCAGGAAATCATAAAATTGCGACAATAGCGGAAGATCAAGATTACCCTCTGCCGGGGCATGAAAAAACCGTAAGTATGAGGCATTAGCCGCATCAAGGCTGGCTTGGGCGGATATTAAACCTGCCTCTGCTCTGGCAAGACGAGACTGGGTTAAGGCAAGCTGGGTGGGTGTGCTTTCACCTAATTCAAGCCGTAATGCGCTGGCTTTGACTTGTTCTTGCAGGCGTTCAACATTGGATTGATTAACAGATAGGCTTTGCCTTGCGGTTACCAGATTGATATGGGCAGTTAGCGCATCAAGGATGACTTCCTGTTCAACACCGCGATAGGACATAATCGCAAGATCAAGGCCAAGATTGGCAATATGTTCTCTGGATGAGGCCACACCGCCATCATAAATTGGTTTTGTGATGGTCAGGCTGAGATTATTGCTGTCGATATTATAGCTATCCGCCTCATTAACACTGCGTTCACTAACACTTCCAGAAGCGCTAAGTGATGTGCTTAATTCCATAGACGCCCGCGCTACACCAAACTCTTGATAAGCTGATTTGATATTTTCAATCTCGGCTTGGATAGCATCACTGCTATTCAACGCGCTCTGTAAAGAAGCTGAAAAATCATCTGCTGATGCAGGTAATGCAAAAAAAGTTACAAAAACGATAGCAGATAATGATCTCACCATAACAAGTTGCGTCCAATGCTAAGAATTAAAAAATGAATTGTGGAATTAAAAAACGAATTGTGCCTTTAACGCAAACTCATCAAGAATTGGTGTCTGGGCATCAAATAGCACAGTGCTGGAAAAGCCTCTTGATGACCGGCGAAAAATAGTAGCCTTCCCCGGTGTTTTATCACTATCACGGATGACGGTAACTAAACGGCCATTGTCGGATAATTGATCAAGGATAGCGTCAGGCACATGGGCCACCGCCCCTTCGATAATGATGGCATCATATGGCGCCTCACTGGGATAGCCAGAAATATGATCCGCGTTCAGAATAACGCCATTATCAACAGAATGATTGATCAAATTATCTTGTGCCGCTGTCGCCAGCTCCTCATCCGATTCAATTCCAACCACGGACTGCCCAAGATGAGAAAGCAAAGTTGTGCTATACCCACATCCAGCCGCGATATCCAAAATCGTCTCACCGCCTTTGAGATCAAGAGCCTGAAGCAGTCGCGCCAACACCATAGGTTCCAGAATAAAGCGCCCACGACCAAGGACAAGGTCCTCATCAATATAGGCAAGTCCCTTCATCTCAGGGCTAATAAAGTTTTCACGAGGCACATTTTCAAAAGCCATGATCACGCGTTGATCCGTGACTTTATTGGTGCGTAGCTGGCTTTCCACCATATTCCGACGACGACTGGCAAAGACAGACATGAAGGTTGCTCCAAGCGAATGAAAAATAGAAGCCCTAACATAACGAAAAGAAATGATCATGCCTAGTAAAACTTAACCATAGAACTTAATAGTAAAAACACAGTTTTTCCATTGAAATGCCGCCCCCTAACCTCGACATTACCTGATGAGATTAAATCTCAAAATTAATAAGCGATGACACAAATCATACCAATAACACTGATACTGTTGACGCTTGTCGCAGGTTAAGGTATCAGAATGATATTGCATTGTGGCCCGGTGGCAGAGTGGTGATGCAGCGGCCTGCAAAGCCGCGTACACCGGTTCGATTCCGGTCTGGGCCTCCACTTTCTTTCAAATCATGTATCTGATCATCTGTGAGTTTTCTCACAGCCTAAACCTCTGATCAGGACTTTTTTTGCTTCGTTCATAGACTTGAAATCAAATAAGACTAATTTGGTTGTATGTAGTTTATTGTTTTGGAGTATCGTTATGCGTAAGTTTCTTATCCTTTTGTCTTTTGTCATGCTAAGCACCCCCGCGCTTGCGGTTGAATCAAATATTTTTATCAGCTCGCCTTCCATGAGTGAGTGCAAAGCCGCGCTGGAATATGGCCAGTTGCTTTACACAGATAAATATGACGGGGATGATACCGAAGAAGGTTATGGCGTCTTTTACAAAGGGAAATTGTTTCATACCAACTGGAATTTTACTGAAGAAACATTCCTTTGTGTATCATGGGAAATAGAGTAAAAGATAATATTTACAATAATCTGCAATGCGCTTTATATTTTTAATATTAGCTATTCTGTCATCACTAAGCGTTGTTAAGGTTTCCTTTGCCGAAACCTTAAGCAGCGCGATGGCACGACTAGACGCTAATGTGATTTTTATGCGTCACGCGCTTGCCCCCGGTTATGGTGACCCTGATCATTTTCTGATATCAGACTGCTCAACACAACGCAATTTAGATGATACTGGCCGCCAACAAGCCCGCGATATCGGAACATGGCTCCGCCAGCAGGATATATCATTTCATACTATCTATTCTAGCCAATGGTGCCGTTGCCGCGATACCGCCCAAGAATTAGGGCTAGGCAACTGGCAAGAGTTTTCAGGCTTGAACTCATTTTTCCAAGGATATGCTGACCGCAAGGAAACCATGGAAAAGCTTAATGCTAAACTAGATCAACTTCCTCTGGACCAATTAACCCTAATGGTATCACATCAAGTGGTAATCAGGGCCGCGACTGGTCATTCGCCAGCAAGTGGCGGTCTTATTCTCTATAACAGCCAAACCAAAGAGGCCATGCCCTTTGATCTTATTTCCGATTAGTCAGATAGCCTAAAACCATTGTTATAATGGTCGGTTGCCGATTTCGGTTTTGCGGCGTGCGACATAATCCGACAAGGCTTGATCAATCGCCGGATCAATATCTGGTGGTGTAAAGTCTTTTAACACCGTCCTCCACTTGGCTTCAGCCCGATCATAGGCTGTCAAACTGCCATTTGCCTGCCAATTCTCAAAATTCTGCCAATCGCTAAGCATTGGGGCAAAGAAAGCTGATTTATATCGCTCAAGCGTATGCTGATGACCAAAGAAATGCCCACCGGGATCAACCTCACCAATTGCATCCATGGCAAACTCTGCTGGTGAAAAATCAATGGGGGCTAACATTTTGGCAAACCCTTCCAGCATATCACCATCGAGCATGACTTTTTCATAACTGGCAACCAGCCCGCCTTCCATCCATCCGGCGGCGTGATAAATCAGATTTGCACCACCAAAAATAGCACCCCATAGCGACATTTGGGTTTCATAGGCAGCTTGGGCGTCAGGAACATTTGAGGCACTACATCCACTGCTACGATAAGGCAAGCGGTAGCGGCGGCAAAGCTGACCCGTGGCAAGATTAGTCAGGGTATTTTCAGGTGTGCCAAAGGCAGGCGCGCCCGTTTTCATATCAACATTTGAAGTAAAGCCCCCATAAACCACCGGAGTGCCGGGGCGCCATGATTGGATCAGGGCAATGACAAATAAAGCCTCGGCATTTTGCTGAGCTAACGCCGCAGGTAAGCTAACCGGAGCCATTGCCCCCATCAAAGTAAAAGGTGTCACGATAACCGCCTGCCCCATTTCAGCCATCGCAAAAGCCGCATCAGACATTTCCACATCAAGCACGCGCGGGGAATTGACATTGATATTTGTCATTGCCCCCGGCGAAGATGCCATTTCATCAAGCGTAATACCGCGTGCAATAGCCACCATATTGACGGCATCCGTCACCCGTTCGCGGCCAACCGACATACAGGATGACACTTTGTCAGAACAGGTTAATGTTGTCAGCATACTGTCCAGATGCCGGGTATGAACATTTAAATCATTGGTGGCCGCGGTCTGATTGCCGTAACAATGGATATGGTCAAGTGACTGCCCAAGACAGATCAAATCCTTAAAATCCTGATACTGTGATGGGCGTCTGCCCCGATCACGGTCACTGACATTAGGAGGGCCAGATACCATTCCAAAATTAACATGATTGCCGCCAAGCGTGATACGCCTTGATGAATTGCGCGGCGTTAATGTGAACTCAGCCGGGGCAAAAGCAAGATGCGTCATCACAAAATCTTCGTCGACGCGCACCATCATGCTGTCATCATCCACCAAACACCCTAAAGATTTGAGATGGCCTCTTGCCTCTTGGCTCAACACTTTGATGCCAAACTCGCGCAGAATAATCATGCTATTCTGATGGATTTGCTCTATTTGGTCTTCATTCAACGGTGTGAGGTATCCCAAATGATTTCGCAAGCCGCCAAATTGCGATACGGGCCTTTCCACTGTCCTATTAGGATTGTTATTGCGGTCACGGCGACGACTTCGGCGTGCGTCTTGATCGGGCATAAGGTTCTCCTTTGTCTTTTCATGAAAGAGGGATAAGACAATCAATTTTTATATTTTTAAGACTATAATTAACCCGTATCCGACAGACAGATGAGTTCGATAACTATTCTGCTGAAATTCTGATAGACACTTAGCAACATAATCATCACAGTAAAGATGTTTAAGTTACACATATTTATGCCATTCATCTGAAACATTCTTTAGAAGAAGATAAAAATGCCTATCCTCTCCTCTCGTTTATTCGCCCATGCGATGCTGGCTTTTACAGCCTTAATTTGGGGAACAACTTTTGTTTTCCAGACCACCGGCATGGTTGATGTTGGGGCTATGGGGTTCCAATTTTATCGTTTTCTGGCTGGCTCAATTGCCCTGTTGCCATTAGCTATCCTAGAATACCGCAAGTATGGTTTTTTTCCGAACAATGATGATGCCAGCACCAATCAGCTTTCCCATAAACAATTGTTCTGGGGGTCATTAGGGCTAGGTGTTTTTATGTTCACCGGGTCTGCCCTTCAACAAATCAGCCTTCACACGGCTAGCGTTGCCAATGTGGCCTATTTAACCACTCTTTATGTGCCTCTAGTGCCGGTGTTCGGCCTTTTGCTTTTTGGTATTCACCTGCCATGGTCACGCTGGCTTGCGGTGGCGGTCTTTATGATCGGAAGCTGGCTGATGACTGGCGCAGATTTTAGCACCATTACCCCCGGTGACTGGATTGTTTTGTTAGGGTCGGTGTTTTGGGCTTTTCATATTATGCTGGTGGGGGCATTGGTTGTCCGTAGCCAAATCCCTTTTCAACTGGCCTTTCTTCAGACCTTTATCACCGCCATATTATCATTGGTAATCTTTGCGGCGATTGATACCATTGACCTAAGCCTCGCCATGGCGGTATTGCCAGATATTCTTTTTGCTGGGGTGCTATCCATTGCTCTTGGGTTCACGCTTCAGTTGATTGCCCAAAAAAATTGCTCATCATCTGCGGCGGCAATCATCCTCTCACTTGAAGGGATGTTTGCGGCCTTTGCGGGATGGATACTTCTTGATCAAGGGATGACATTGATGGCAATCATTGGCGCGGGCATTATCATGATTGCTATTCTTTTGGTGGAACTCTCTCCCGCGCGCCAGTCGTCATCATAGACCTTAATTCCAAAACCGATTATATAAGAGAGGTTATGAAGGTATCAACGCCAGATCTTGCCCATCTTGTCCTGCTTGGTGGTGGCCATGCCCAAATTGCTGTGCTGAAATCTCTTGGTATGGCACCAGTGGAAGGGTTGCGCGTGACCCTGATCAGCCGTGACCGGATGACGCCCTATTCGGGTATGCTGCCAGGATATATTGAGGGATGCTACCGTGAGGATGAGGCATCAATTGATCTGGTCAGGCTGGCGCATTTTGCCAAAGCAAGGTTTATCCATGATCAAGTGACAGGTCTGGACGCAGATCAACATAAGCTGTTTCTTTTACATCATCCGCCGCTTGGATATGACCGTCTATCCATAAATATTGGCTCAACGCCCCGCATGGATCAGGTAAAAGGCGCGGATAAGCACGCGATACCTATCAAACCTGTGCCTGAGATGATCAGAGGGCTTAACGATATCACAAATGGCAAACGCCACTGTCGGCATATCGGAATTATTGGCGGCGGGGTCGCCGGAGTTGAGGTGGCGCTTGCTCTGGATCATCGGCTAAACCGTGTTGGTAATAGGGGTATTCACCTTGCCCTTATCCATTCTGGTCAGCACTTGACCGAGGCATTAGCCAGATCAGCCACAAGGCAACTGGAACGGGAAATGCAAGCCCGAAATATTGCTGTTTATTACAATCGCCGAGCCATCCAGCTAGATCATCAGAATATTACTCTGGATGATGGGACGCAACTGGCATCTGATTTCACCCTTATGACGACTAGCGCGACACCGCCAGCGTGGCTTGCTAAATCAAATATCGCGCGTGATAGCGCTGGCTTTATTGCTGTTAATGCGTCTCTTCAAAGCTTGTCACATCCTGATGTATTTGCCGCAGGTGATATCGCTACATTGTCTCAACATCAGCGTGCTAAATCTGGGGTTTATGCGGTGAGGGCTGGGCCTTATCTGCGTGACAATATTCGCCGCTCCCTTAATGGAAAGCCGTTGCGATTGTGGTCACCTCAGCGTCACCATCTGGCTCTGATTGGTCTTGGCGGTGGTAAAGCCATTGCCGCGCGCGGAGGATTGAGCCTTCCTGCTTCGCGGATATTGTGGCGTTTAAAGGAAACTATTGATCGGCGTTTTATTCGCCGATTTTCTGATTTGCCCGTGATGACGTCTTTGCCTGAACCACCATTGACTGCCACGCTGGACAAAACGGATGATCCTGTTTTCCTCGCCATGCAATGTCTGGGCTGTGGGGCAAAGACAGGTTGGGCCACGCTCGCCGGGGCATTGGAAAAGGCATATTACCATGCCCATGAAATGCGGCCTGATCTTGGGCTGATATCTATGCAGGCGAATGTTAATCTTGATGCAGGGGATATAGCTTTGCCCCCGCAATCCATAGGGGAAGATACCTTATTGGTGCAATCTGTTGACGCGATATCGGCGATAGTTGACGACCCTTATATCTTGGGACGGATTGCCACGCTCCACGCCTTGAGTGATCTCTTTGTAGCTCATGCTAAGCCGCTATCGGCCCTTGCTTTATTAACTTTGCCAAGGGCCAGCCGTAATCAGCAACAGGACGATCTGATCCATCTGCTTTGTGGGATACTGATTGCGCTCGCGGAACATGGCATTTCGCTTTATGGCGGTCATACCACGTCTGCTCCGGCGATGCAGGTTGGGTTGGCGGTCAATGGCACACGCAACCGGGCGTTGGCGGAACGCCCTCCGCAGCCTGATGATCTGCTTATCCTGACCAAACCACTTGGTATAGGGATGATCATGGCAGGTCATCATCACCAGCATCCCTTGGCAACAAGTGAGATGGTAAAACGCGCTATTGATATCATGACCGAAAGCAACTCGGCGGCGGCAAAACTAGCAGATCATAACACGGCCTCACCTATGACAGATGTGACTGGATTTGGCCTGCTTCGTCATGCACGGTCACTGGTAGATCGGTTTATTCCTGAACTAGGCATAACAATTTCGGCCTCTGCCCTGCCCTTAATTGATGGCGCGGCGGAACTGGCAAAGGCAGGTGTGGCATCAACCATGGTGGCGGATAACGCGGCGGCAGTGTCCGTTAAGCGCCAAGATAATCACGCGGTATCTGATGCTTTGCTTCATGATCCTCAAACAGGTGGCGGATTATTGATTATCGCCGCCCCTGATCACGCGCCATCATTGTTAGAGGGGCTGAAATCTGCCAATCATCACGCGGCTATCATTGGCAAGATCAATCATGCTAATGATCATCTTATCACTATTACGGATTAATCATGGCCGCACCCATCACAATAACACCTGATTGGCATGGTAATGGCCCACAGAAATATGATGCGATTATTGATGTACGAAGCCCGGCGGAATATGAAATTGACCATATCCCCGGGGCAATCAATCTGCCTGTGCTTTCCAACGCTGAACGCGCCGAGATAGGTACAATCTATAAACAGCAATCCCCATTTTTAGCCCGCAAGCGTGGCGCCGCCCTGATCAGCCGAAATATCGCTAATCATCTGGATCATACATTAATAAACCACAAAAACGATTGGTCACCATTGGTCTATTGCTGGCGTGGGGGGCAAAGATCAGGGGCAATGGCGCGAGTATTTTCTGAAATAGGGTGGTCTGTGGCCGTACTTGAAGGCGGATACAAACATTATCGCAGGCAAGTGCAAGCCGGATTAATAGAACTCGCCCAGAATATTAAACCAATTTTATTGGATGGGCCAACTGGCAGTGGCAAGACTGTTATTCTGCACGCTCTTATTGAGGAAGGGATGCAAGTTATAGACCTTGAACGCATCGCTTGTCATCGCGGGTCGGTCTTAGGAGGTATTCCAGATCAAAAGCAACCTGCCCAGCGGTTATTTGAATCGCATCTTTATCATGAGTTCATTCAGCTTGATCTCACCAAGGCCGTCATGATGGAGGCTGAAAGCAGTAAAATTGGCGGCTTGCATATCCCCGATTCTATTTGGAAAGCCATGTTGGAAGCCACTTGCATAAAAATATCAACCCCGATTGAAGCTAGGGTTAATCATATCCTCACCGAATATGATCACATCACAAAACAGCCTGATATCTTATTGCGGTTAGTTCAAGGCATGGCAAACCGTCATGGTCATGCGGTAACACAGGAATGGAAAGCACTGATTGCCGATGAGGATTGGCAAGGGTTAGTCATTGATCTGATCAATCAGCATTATGACCCTGCCTATCAAGGCTCATCAGATCGGCGGCAACGCAAGGCATTAGGGGTTATCCATCTTGAAAAGCTGGACCATGATCACCTGCAAAAAGCTAGTCGTGAAATCTTGGCCTTACTTTAGGGGACGATAAGGAATCTGATTTCTGAGAATATTTTTTCTTGCAACGCCGCGGAAGTTTGATTATCAAGATTGAACAATCTTGTTCCCCAGTAGCTCAGCGGTAGAGCAAGCGACTGTTAATCGCTTGGCCGGCAGTTCGAATCTGTCCTGGGGAGCCATTTTTTCTTTTGATTTTTAAGTGTGATAGCCTTCCGCGTATATTTTACCGGGATTGGCAAAAACAATAAAGTTTAGCCATGATTGATCATAGTGTTAAAAAAGAGCATTCCACCGAACGCCAGAACACTGATCAAAGCGTAAATCATCATCAATCATCCACACCATCAGAACATGAGATCAGTGAAATCATTGAGATGGCCCTGTCAGACCATACCCAGTTCAAGCAGATTGAACAGCTTTATGGACTGAAAGAAAAACAGGTGAAGCAGTTAATGCGAAAGCACCTGAAACGCGGCAGTTATGAGGCATGGCGACGCCGGGTAAGAACATTTTCGGATCGGCGTGAGCATTATAAATAGCCATTAATAAAAGTAACACGATCAGCCATTTTTTCTCCACATTTGTGACTATGATAAAACACGAAAGCATGATTGCTTTTATGCTTAGATCATTAGTGTCATGCGTGGTTTTCTGGGTGAGAATAATCCTTGCCTTGAAACCATAAGAAAAGAGAATAATTTTTATTATAATGTTGCCCATAATATTACTTTTTAGAGCTTCACTAGAGTTGTTATGAAAGAAAAACTGTCCTCCCTACTCTCAGATTTCTCACTCGTGGTCGTTGTCTGTTTGGCGGTGATCATTGGCTATTGGCGATATTCATATGAACCTGCGCCAGACATTCCCCCGGTTGATCCCAAAAAAGAAGTCGCGACCGTTCATTCTGCTGTTTTTGCGTCTTGCCAAAATATCGATTTCAAGAATCTTGAGGATTTAGTTAAACCTTTTCATTTTGATAAGGATACGGCCTATTCCAGCTATGGTTTCACCATTGTGGATAACCAACCGGGCCGCTTTGAGGCGCTTATCAGTGATCAGGTGGATCAAGAACGTCTCTATTATCAGGAAAGGATTAGTGAAAAAGCGGATGGGTTTTTTACCTCGGAAGATACCACCACCACGCTTAACCAGATTGATATCGACAAAGTGCTTTTTATCAATCCCCAAGATCAGGTTTATCAAGAGCTAAGCGAAAACTATTTTAGTTACACCATCAGGCAATGCCGTTATCAGGATGTGACAGAAACACAGAAGCAGAATCGCTTTGATTTTCCGAAAGATTTGGCCTTTTTAATTGATTCAAAAGATTTGCTGGAAGCTCCAAATCTTTCTATCAGTGAAATTTCCCTTGGTTCTACTATTAATGGGGCTGGCACCGTGGTTTCTATCGACCGCTGTCAGGAAGATGGTCATATCTTTAGAGAATGTACAAACATCAGTATTCTTAACGGTGATGGAATCAGCATGATTCTTACGCCTAAATTAAGCGTCACGGAATTAGCCAAACTTTCTATCGGTGATCTGGCCAGTTTTGATCACTGTATCCTAACAGAAATCAATCACAGCCGAGGGATAGCGGGATATCAATTTGCAGATTATTTTGATGACCTAAGCCAAACCGCGCAAGAAAGCATTGTCATTGGCATAGACGCCGCCGAGACAGAGGCTTCAGACGATATCAACAGCAGTTTGACAACCTTGGGAATCTCATCCCTCAATTACGCGATTAAAAACCTAAAATTAATGCCTGATTATATCCCTGCCATCACTTGTGAGACAACCCTAGACAACATGTCGTTTCGCACGCCTCCCCCGATAGATAAAGCATCAGGAGAGGCCGCAGAATAATCCTGCTGGTGATGATCTCTGGTCTTACAGATCATTGTGATAGGCTTAATTGTTTAACTTAAAGCCAAACACGGTAATGGCGTCTTCGGCCGTTTGAACCTGTGCAATCAAGGAAATCAATGGCAAGCTTGATCCGGGTTCAACCGATGCCACAATTTTCCCACCACGCTTGAGAAAGCGTTCCATAGGCGGTAACAAAGAGGTCATCACATCCGGATAGGCCATAAATTGAATCGTTAAGGTGTCCAGTATCATGTCCGATATCTGGTTTCTATCCATAAACATGGATTGTTCCGCCGCGGTCATCACAAAACCCATCAACCCCTGATCCTGATAAGTCACCTCAAGATAATTGATAAACAAACCGCCACCAAGCGATGAGAGCATCATTAGCGATTGCATGGGATCATCGTTGTCATAATTAAATTGATCTATCATGGCGAATGTCGTTTTCAGAACTTCAATATCTGAATACAGCTCTAATTCCCCAAGGCCAACCAGCTCCAGATTACTGCTCGTTTTCTGGTGATAACGATCACCTTTGTTAAGGTGACTGGTGATGGCATTAGCGTTGATCGTAATATCTTGAAGCCCCATCTGTGCCAGCATATTATGGAATTCCATTAATTCTGGATCATTAGGGTTAAGATCAAAGACCAATCCCTTGAGGATAAATCCGGCTTCATAATCTGGGATGGTATCAGACTGAAATGGTATTAACGGGAAATTATCAATAACAAGCTGATCCAGAGCAATCTCCGAACCTTCAACATTCATCCGCAGATTATCTATTGATACCTCACCCAAATAATAGATATCTGGCTCTTCATTCGTATTCCAGAAATCCATATCAAACATTTCATTCCCAAAAATACTACCTTCGATAGAAACGCGGTCAACGGTCATGACGAAGTCATCATCTCGCACCCGCAAGCCCTCAAGCAAAAACTGCTCAAGCTGGATAACATCACCTGCTCTTTTGCGATGACGAACAGCGAAATGGTCTGCAAAGGCAACAGCTTGACCATCTTCATAAAATCGCACATCCGTGATATCGCCAGTGAACCGATCAGCATCAAAATAGCCACCGTCATACATGACGAGAACATTGCCAATTTCAAATTGATCGCTAGCTTGAACAGGATAAAAGGGAAAGAGACAACAAATGAGTGTTAGACCATAAACCCATAATTTTCTTTGTAAAGTTCCTATCATGTCAAATATCCTCAATATTTTCTCATAACAAAGTCATGCAATAATCTGGCCTAATATTTGGGCCTTATTAGCTAAGATAGGGCATTTTATCGTTAAGATAAGCGACCTTTTTTATCGACCTGCACCATATCTCTTGGTCTAATTAATGACAGCAATTTTCCGCTTTCTGGCTGAAGGCTGGCAAAATCATCAACATCAAACAACATATCAGCAAGGGTAGTGGTAGGATAATCATTAATATCCTTTCCAGCAAAGTTTCCATCCTCACCCATCAGCAAATGCGCCAATAAAATCATACCGGGGTTATGACCGACAATCATGACCGTTTCATACGGCCCTGCATGATCTCTTAACACCTCAAAAAGCATTTCACCACTGGCGTTGTATATCCGTTCATCTTCGATAACTACTGGGGCAGTCTCCCATTCCGCTATCACCCAATCCTTTGTTTCGGCGGCACGGGCGGCAGGTGAGCAAAGAACAAGTTCAGGAACCGATAAATGGCCTTTAATATATCGGGCGACATCAATGCAATTCCGCTTACCACGATCTACTAGCTTGCGATCAAAATCACGACCTGTCTCTGAGACCAATTCGGTCTTGCCATGCCGTAAAATCAGTAACCGTGCCATATAAAATGCTCCAGTGGTTAAAATCCTATATTGCCTATCAAAACCGAATGCGAAAAGCCTTTTTTAAGTTGATTGGCTTTGCTATGGTCAAACCTTAGTCATCCAAGAATTAGTCATCCAAGAAAAACAAAGGAATATCGCAAGATGGCAAAACAGTATGCTGGCTTTATGGAAGCTATTGGAAATACTCCACTTATTCGCCTGAATGGCCCTAGTGAAGCCACAGGGTGTGAGATTTATGGCAAGGCAGAGTTCATGAATCCCGGCGGCTCTGTCAAAGACAGGGCGGCGCGTGGAATTATTGAATTGGCAGAAGCCAATAAAACCTTAAAACCCGGTGGCACCATCGTTGAGGGAACGGCAGGCAACACAGGCATCAGTTTAGCCATGTGTGGTAATGCCAGAGGCTATAAAACAGTTATTGTTATGCCCGAAACCCAAAGCCAAGAAAAAAAGGATATGTTGCGCCTGTTAGGTGTTGATCTGCGCCTTGTTCCGGCAAAACCCTATAAAGACCCCGGCAACTATGTTCGGTATTCAGAACAACTGGCAAACGAATTGCGCGAAACGCATGGGGATAATGTGATCTGGGCTAATCAGTTTGATAACACAGACAACCAATATGGCCATTATCACTATACCGGGCCTGAGATTTGGCAACAGACGGATGGTCACATTGATGGTTTCACCTGTTCCGTGGGTTCAGGTGGAACGATTGGCGGCATTAGCCGTTATCTCAAAGAAAAAAAACCGAATGTAACCATCGCGCTTAGTGACCCCTATGGATCAGCGCTTTATCATCACTATGCCCATGGGGAATTAAAGGCGGAGGGTGGTTCTGTTAGCGAAGGCATAGGTCAGGGCCGGATTACCGCCAACTTGGCTATGGCCAAAATTGATACCCAGTATCAGATACCAGATGATGAGGCCCTACCCATCATATATGACATGCTTCAACATGAAGGGCTTTTGCTTGGTGGCTCTAGCGCAATCAATATCGCAGGCGCCATGCGTTTAGCAAAGGATTTAGGGCCGGGCAAAACCATTGTCACCATATTATGTGACAGTGGTCAACGCTATCAGTCTAAGATATGGAACCCTGCCTTTTTGCGTGAAAAAAACCTACCTATTCCCGCATGGCTGGAATAGCATTGCAATAGGCAGGCGTTCAGATGCGCCCCTTTTGCACCCCAAGATAATGAGGACAAGATGCTAACAGAAGCGAATGACATCAAAGATCAGATCATGGCAGGAACTGCCCTTGCTATGGATGTGACCTTTGTTCTTCCGAATTCCGACCGTGATGCCAAGGCGGAATATCTGGCAGAGCATCTGCCGGGGGCAGTGTATTTTGATATTAACGCAATCGCCAAACCTAACGCCGCTTTGCCGCATACGATGCCAGAGGCTGATGATTTTGCGCGCATGATGCGTGATTTAGGCGTTCATCAGAATCAAATGCTTATTCTTTATGATCAGTCAGGATTTTTGTCATCAGCACGGGCATGGTGGATGTTGCGTTATTTTGGTCATCACAAGGTCAAGATTCTGAACGGCGGCATAAAGGCGTGGAAGGCGGCTGGCGGCATAACAGAGAAAGGTGCGGTATCCCCTAAAACTGGTGATTTCACCGCCTCTGCGCCGCTTGATGGGTTGCGCGTAGTTCCTCTGGATGAGATGATTGCCCTCGTTACTGCCGATGCCGCTAACCGACCAATGCAGATTGTTGATGCAAGGGCAATGGAACGGTTTAATGGCACAGCACCTGAACCTCGGCCGGGCATGGCATCAGGACATATGCCAGGGGCAATCAACTGCCCGATTGGCAGCCTTTTAGACAAAGACACCGGCCGGGTTAAATCCGCTGATGCGTTAAAACACCTGTTTTCAGAGGCAGGTATTGCCATGGATCATCCTGTCGTTACGACGTGTGGATCAGGGGTAACCGCCTGCGGTGTGGCCTTTGGCATGGCGCTTTTAGGGAAAACAGACGTCGCTATTTATGACGGGTCATGGACAGAATGGGGATCGCCAGAAATGGATCGCTCGCTTTGTCCCATAAAAACAAGTGAGTGAGTGATTGTAATGACAAATAAAGATCAAAAATTGAGCAAGTCATCATATGTTGTGCATGCATCAACGGATCCGTTATCCCATCATGGGATTGTTAATGTTCCCGTTTATCATACCTCAACAATTTTGAAACCGAGCCTTGATGATTACCGCAATTCACGCGGCAAATATGATTATGGCCGTATTGGAACCCCAACCTCTGAGGCATCAGAAAAAGCTGTTGCGGAATTATATGAAATGGATGACGCCGTTGCCACGCCATCAGGTTTATCCGCTATTGCCCTTGGGATATCAGGGGTGATGAAAGTAGGTGATCATGCCCTAATACCTGATAGTATGTATGGGTCAGGCCGCCGATTTGTGGAACATATTTTGCCGCGCATGGGGGTAACATTCACGTTTTATGATCCTCAAGCTAGCGCAGATGATCTCGCCCCCATGATGTTGGATAACACCACATTGATTTATCTGGAAAGCCCGGGCAGTCAGACCTTTGAGATGCAAGATATACCTGCCCTTGTTCGTCTAGCCCATGACAGGGGATGCCTTGTTGCTTGTGATAACACATGGGCAACCGCCTTTTATTTTGATGCTAATGCCCATAACATTGATGTGGTTATTGAAGCTGGCACAAAATATATCTCTGGTCATTCTGATGTCAGCATTGGTTATGTTGTTGCTAATGGCGACACCGCAAAACAAATCCGCCAATACGCAAAATTGACGGGCATATGCGTTGCCCCTGATGATCATTATCTTACCCTGCGCGGTATGCGGACAATGCGTGTGCGGCTTAAGGCCTCGCAGGAAAACGCGCTTGCTGTGGCGTCATGGCTTCAAGACCAGCCTGAGGTGATCGCTATGCGCCACCCTGCCCTGCCGTCGCATCCGGGTCATCATCATTGGCAACGCGATTTCACAGGGTCATCAGGGCTATTCAGCTTTTGTTTTGATCCTGATATTCCTTTTGCGGCTATTGATGCCATGGTTGATGGATTAGCATTTTTTGGGATTGGCGACAGTTGGGGTGGTCATGAAAGCCTGATTAACCAAGCCAGAATTCAGCGCAGTGTGACGACGCTCCCTGCTGGCACTCTGTTACGGATTTATACTGGTATTGAGGATAAAGACGACTTGATTAACGATCTGGCGGCAGGATTGGAACGCTTACGCAAAGCCATGATGGGATAAACCGTTAGGCACGACGAAAATACCGAAATCGTGATGCCCAAAGCCTAGTATAAAGATCACAGCCTATAAACACCACTAATGGTAATGTCATCTGCATCACTGACGCCACGCCTAGCGACTGACGGCTTGCACTAGCCGCGAGGGTTACAGCTTCGGTGGTTAGGGTGGCGTATCTGCCATTGCTGGCAAAAACTGTGGGCAAATAGAGCGCAGAGCTCACCGCAAAACCAATAGCAAAAGCGGTTAACACAGGGATCATCAGCATAGGCAATTTAACGGACAAAAATCGGCGCAACGCCCCGACCCCTAAATTGGCGGCAACATCCATATATCGGTTGTCATAGCGTCGCCACGCAGACGCCAATGACAACATCACATAAGGAAAGACAAAAAGGCTATGCGCCCATAAAAGGGTCAGGAAGGCCCCGTCAAGCCGAAGCCAGATCAACAGCATCTGCAAGCCAAATAAAAATGAAGCTTGCGGCAAGAATAAGGGGATATAAATCATCCCTTCCCATCGCTTACCATGCCGGTTTTCAAGCCAGATGATAGCTATCAGCACAGATAAAGCCGATGCTGATAGCCCGAGGATAAGGCTATTGATGCCTGCTGACACTAGATCACCGCTGGCATACCCCCAACCGCGCAAACCCCATATATCCGGCAACACCGACGGAAATCGCCAGACATTGGCAAAAGACCATACGATAATGGCCAAAAGCCCCAAGAGAGAGAGCAAACATGGGATCACCGCAAGAACAAGCAGGATAAGCCGCAAACCATATGCCGCTATTGGGGAAATGGCAAAGCGTATTCCCTGCCGTGTCATCTTATGCCAGAGGTGACTCATCATTGTCGCCATGACAAACCAAATCCCACAGCACAGCACAGCCAACAGCAGTTGCAATACCGCCGCTGAGGCGGCAATGAACTGAAAATCCAAATCCGAGTCCCAAAACCATTCCAGAATCCGAACAGCAAGCGGCGCCGGAATGGATGGAGCTAAGACAATAGCCATATCAACAACCGATACAGCAAAAATCATGACAATGAAAACCGGCATCCGCATCCGCGCCGATAATAGCGGTTGAATAACATAGAGCCAGCCTGATATCGGTCCATAGCCAAGGTTTTTCGCCCTATCCCTGAGCGCTTGCACCTCAATCTGGCTTAACGCGGATAACCCCATCAACAGCAGAAACGGTAATTCTTTGGCGATCAGGCCAAGGATTAACGCATAACCATAGAGATCAGGGGCAAGGCTGATATCTGGGGGGCGATCCCACCCCGTCAGCCATGGTGAAATGAAACGAAACAGCCAACCACTAGGCTGAAGTAAAAATAAAATACCAACAGCCACGGTGATATGCGGCACTGATAACAAAGGCGAGATAAAACGAAACACCCAACGCGACCGCCGCGTTTCATAAAGATAGGCCAGCAACATCATCGCCAGCCAATAGGATAAAAACGTAGAAACTAAAGCTGTAAAAACACTAAGCCAAAGCGATTGCCCAAGCCCCGGTTGGTCAAACAACATCTTCACAGGAGCAAAAGAAAACTGATCACCGCCAAGGGGAGGAAACCAACCCAAAGCCGGAAAACCAATCCCAGCCAAACCAGCCAGCACAGGCGCCATACAAAAACAAACAATAAACCCACGCAATATCATAGCAAGGTTATTGTAGCCGCAACATTATTGCCCTGTATAGCGCCGTGCCCATTCACGCTCAATCACCCCTACCCAACTGGGATGCGGTTCTGCTATGGTTTGACCAAGATCACTTTCTGATAGCGTCGCAAGACCCCTTGGCAGAGCCATAAAGGCGGCCTGATCTGATGCGGTCAGTTTGCTGAGATCAAGAACCGTAGGGTCACCCCAAATAGCCGAATCCGCCTTTTTGATTTGCGCCTCTGGTGAAAGCAAGAAATCCGCTACAACCTGCGCCGCTTCAGGGGCGCTGGCATTAAAGGGAATGGCAACAAAATGCACATTCGCCAAGGTGCCGTCATCATGAATATAACTGCGCACAGTGTCTGGTAAAATTCCTTGTGAGATGCCGTTTGAAAACTCAGTCGGATTAAAGGCCATGGCAATGGCAATCTCGCCATCACCAAGCAATTGCACAAGCGCCGTATAATTGGCAGGAAAGGCCTTACCAGAACGCCAGAGATGCGGATGCACTTGATCCAGCCATTGCCATAATGGCGTTAGGGCCACGTCAATATCGGCCTGATCCGCAGGTTTGGCAAACACAGAACGATCTGGGCTGACTTCAAGCAAAATCTGTTTGAGAAAACTAGTGCCAGTGAAATCTGGCGGCTTAGGATAACTAAATTGCCCGGGGTTATCTTTAATCCATTTTGCTAGCATTTCTGCTGAGTTTGGCGGCGTGGTGACATATGCGGTATCATAACCAAAAACCAGTTGCGCCCTGCCCCATGGGGATTCTAGCCCATCGGTAGGCGTGCCAAAATCACTGATAATGCCGGGGAGTTTTTCAGGGTCTGTATATGCCATACTTGGAAGTCCCGTCACCCAATCGTCAGACCGAAGCAACCCATGGCTCTTCATCGTGGCGAAGTTCTCACCATTTATCCAAATCAAATCCACCGATCCATCAGATGTTTTGCCACTCGCCTTTTCGGCAAGAATGCGTGTCACTGCCCCGGCGGTTTCCGTTAATTTCACATGCACAAGGGTAATGCCAAAGTCTTCTTCAACCCGGTCACCGACCCATTGGATATATTGGTTAATGGCAGGCGACCCACCCCATGCATTAAAATATACAGTCTGACCAGAGGCGTTCTGAGTGATCGTGGAAAAATCGTCTGCCTTGGCGACAGATAATGGAAGAAACGCCGCACCAATACAGCTAACCATGATCAGAAGACGCTTTATGGTTTTGAGAAACCGCATTGAAACCCTTTGGTCGGCTAAGATGCTTTCGCTGTTCACGTCATGTATCCTTATCCATAAGAAATAAGTCTAACGTGTAAACCACAAAGTTTAATATAACCTTAACAAATCAAAAAAATATTAGCATATGTCAGTTTATTTTGTGTAATGGAAACAGGTGCGTATAATTAAGGGAGATGACGCCAACATGAGAAACCATCCCCATCATGCTTCACATTCAGCAGGCTAATATCCGCTTTGGCGACAGGCGATTGTTTGAACCCCTAACCCTAACTGTCAACAAAACAGAAATGGCAATCATCATCGCCCCTAGCGGTGTTGGAAAAAGCTCGCTTCTGCGCTGGATTGCGGGACTGGAAACCGAGAATATGACCGCTGAAGGTGAGGTTTTCCTGAATGACAAAGCGATCACCCACCTACCTGCCGAAATGCGAAAGATCGGATTAATTTTTCAAACGCCTCTGTTATTTCCGCATATGAGTGTTGGGGACAATTTGGGCTTTGGTATGGCCCCGACATCACGACATAACGAGGGCGGTCCAAGCCGAAAAGACCTTATTGCCGAGGCCTTGGAACGCGCTGGCCTTGGCGGGATGGAAAACCGTGATCCTGAAACCCTCTCAGGAGGTCAGAAAGCAAGGATTGCTTTGCTCCGCACGTTATTAGCTGAACCCCAAGCGCTGCTATTGGATGAGCCATTTTCAAGCCTTGATGGGGATATGCGTGAACAGATGGTGCATCTGATCCAATCAGAAAGCCAGCGGTTAAACCTCCCTGTGTTGTTGGTCAGTCATGACCCCAGAGATCATCAGCTTGGGCAAAAGCCGCCTGTTATGCTTAAGGCCTGCTAACTGCCCCTATCACCGTTAATTGTTATTAAACTGCTCTTTCATCGCGCCCATGGTGGATTGCAGGCGTGGTGAGACCGAACAATCCGCCACTAAGGTCATGTTGTTTTCTACCTTTTGCGGGATACCCGTATATTCAAAACCCGGATAGGATTTGTTTATGGTCAGCATTAAT
This sequence comes from Puniceispirillales bacterium (SeqCode), assembly GCA_965661405.1. GTDB lineage: Bacteria > Pseudomonadota > Alphaproteobacteria > Puniceispirillales > UBA1172 > UBA12202. Next base: position 12,145 of record CBFIDH010000013.1, on the reverse strand, counting down.
TTTGTTTTGCGCGGCAATCTTAAGGCTATTTTACCATTATTGAAACGATAGGTTCTGCCGCTCGTTGAGGATTCCGCAACAAAGACATTATCACTTAAATCACAGCGATTTTCCAACCTAACCGAAACAGATATTACCTCGTTAGGGTCAGCCACTTTGAATAGCGCTTGCAACCCCATCCAACCTAAATAAACCGCTGGAATTAATAGGGCCACAACAACCATGGCTATGATATTTTCACGCATTATCACTCAACACTAATATACTGGCGACTCCGGCAGGATTCGAACCTGCAACCTGCTGATTAGAAGTCAGCTGCTCTATCCAGTTGAGCTACGGAGCCATCGATGTTCTGGATATTACAATTACAGACTAAGGGCAAGTTTTATCCCGTTCAATCCACTCGTTCACCACGCGGATAAATCACCCCGTGCTTATGACAGAACAGCATCTTTTCGGTAAAGAAAATTTCCCATATCTCATAATTAAAATGCCACAAATTATCCTCAGCTTGGATCAATGTGCCATTATTGATAACAGACATACATGAAGCCAGAGATGGTTCAGGGTCATCCGTGCCATCAATTAAATAAAAGGTCATTTTTGAATGAGCCAAATTGCCCCAACCAATGAGAACGAACGCGCCAATCCCTATGGTGACGCTAAACTTTTTCCAGAAATAGGATAACATCTAAACCCCTTTCCTTGCGTAACAGGTTACATAGCCTTGCAAGGATAATGCCGAAACGGCAAGCAGGATCAATGTGTCCAAGCCTGCTTACGGCGAAAGTCAAAATTATCCGCATAGGTCTTAAGGCGACGACGACGCGCCGGTGTTGGGATAACCGTTGCCTCAAACCCATGAGATTTGGCATAGTCGAGGGCCTGATCAAGGCTTTCAAATGCCATATGAATGGTTTTCAGGGTATCCCCAGACGACTGCCACCCCATCAGCGCATCAGGCTGAGCGCGGTGTTGGCGAACAGTTTCCATAATCCAGCGTGCAGGTTTTCCCCATCCGGTGCTGCCGGATTGCATCGCTGATTTGGGTTTTTGAAAAATGCGAACCTTCATGATCCACCAAAACTGTGATCGGCAATAAAGGCCGGTTGAATAAAGCCAGTTGAATATGGCCGTTAAAAAAATGGTCGGAGTGGAGAGATTCGAACTCCCGACCCTCTGGTCCCAAACCAGATGCGCTACCAGGCTGCGCTACACTCCGACAATGCCAACAGCGTTACATAACCAAACGCTGAACATATCTTCTTTTATCGGGAGCAAAGACCGAAATCAAGTCTTGTCTTTACCATATGGCAATCTTTAATCACTAATCGACTGCCCTTGCCTATATGCATGGCTTTTGCGCTTCCTGCAACCATTTCTAAGACAAATTGCGCAGGCGCGGTGGAAGGATAGCCATCAAGGCTGAGCGGGGTAGTATGTTGAGCTGAATTTATCCACTCACCATTTTCAGAAAAATACATAATATCAAGGGATATAAATGTGTTTTTCATCCAAAATGCTAAATTTTTTTCTTGTGGATAAATAAATAGCATTCCGTGATCTTGAGGCAGAACATGACGGTGCATCAGGCCAATTTGCCGCTCTGCTGATGTTTCGGCGATCTCTACCAAAACAGGATGCCAATGGCCTTCAACCGGGTCATAAAGCTCAACCCGAACCAAATCGCCAGCCATCCCCACAGACATTGGCACCAACAACAGCCATAAAGACATGATGGCCTTAATAGCGATATTAAATAAGTTTCGCATAAATAATGGCCATGATGAACAACAGAACCATAACCTGAACCAATGCCGCAGGGCCGGGAATGACAGGCCCAGCAACAGGATGATCAGCAATCCATTTCGCGCCTGCCATAGCCTTATTTGCAACCAGAATAAGCGCATGGTCAGCAGACTTTGCTAGAGACATCACCATGACGACAAGGGGCCGAATTAAGGCTGGGGCAAGACGCCGATAAAACCAGTCTGTGTTCAGCACGGTTGAACGAATTTCTGGCGGATAAAGCCCAAGCCTGATCAGAACAACAAACGCCATTCCTGCGAGTAAGAGCAACTGCAACTGGCCGGAAACATGGCTGAGATCATAGGGGTTTTTGACCTTTGCATAAGGCAAGATTTGATAAAGAAGGCTTGGAAACACGCCAATCCCAATACACATAACCGCCGCGATACCCATGGCGATGGTCATACCTGTCGGGGTTTTGCCAATTTCCCGTGTGGTTGGATGCGCAAAAAAGGTGAAATACGGAATCTTAATGCCAGAATGTTCAAGCACACCTGCCGAGGCAAACAACAGAACCAGATAGGCAAGCGCATATTCCGTCCCCCCCAAGGCCGTCATGGTTAGCGATTTTGCCACAAAACCACTGAATAGGGGAAACGCGGCAATAGACATGGCGCCAATAACGCAACATAACATGGTAAAGGGCATTTTTCGATATAAGCCGCCTAATTCCGATGCTTTGGCTGTACCGGTTTGATGCACCACAGCCCCAACAGACATAAACAACAAGGCCTTATAGATAATGTGAACAAAAGCATGAGCCACTGCCCCGTTTAGCGCCAGAGGCGTTCCAATACCAACTGCCACAACCATAAACCCAAGCTGATTGTTCAGACTAAACGACAACACCCGGCGCAGATCATTTTCAATGACCGCGAAAAATACTGGAAAGGCTGTCATCACCGCCCCTATCCATATCAGCGCCTCAGTCCCCGGAAAGCCGCGAGCCAGCGCATAAATCGCTAACTTGGTGGTAAAAGCGGATAACGCTACTGTCCCTGTTGGCGTTGCCTCAGGGTAGGCATCCTGCAACCAGCCATTAAGAAACGGGAAAGCCGCCTTAATGCCAAAGGCAAGGAAGATAAACCAGCTTGCCATCCCCTCAAGGGTCATCGCCTCAAAGGTGATGCGTCCAGTTTCAAAATAATATAAGGCCGCGCCCCCAATCAGCAACACGCCACTAGACACTTGAATAATCAGATAGCGCATAGCAGCCTGTCTTGCCGCCACCGTCCCTGCGGCTAGAATAATAAAGACAGAGGTGATGGCTGTTGCCTCCCACCAAATAAAGAGGCTGATCAAATCCCCGGCATGAACCGCCGCGATAGCCGCGCCAGCATAAGCCAGCGTTGCCGTGAGTTCCGGCCATGTTTTCACGTGCCAACTATAAATCACCACCAAAAAGGCGGCGATATGAAAGATCATTGAAAACGGAAAGGTCAGATTATCAACATGATAGAGCGATAATTCCAGCCCCATGACAGACCAGATGAGATGATCCCCCGGTGATGCCAGCAAGGTTGTCGCTGATAACGCCACCGCAAGCAACATCCAGATATGCCGTGCCATAGGGGGCAAAAACGGGATAGCTATTGCCGCCAATATCATAACAAGACCGGGGGGAAGTCCAAGATCAGGCATCATCGCTATCACCCCCCTCATTCTGATAATAATTTTCAGGACGCATAATAAATTGTCGGAGCAATTTCCCCATCATGACAATAAAAACAAAGGCGCAGAAACCGAAAATGGCTGGAAAGAAAAACACATCTTCAATCTCAAGCTCACCATGGCGATGGGTGAATATTTCAATCACCAACAAAGCCAATATCGCGACAACAAGGACAAAGGTAAAGGCCTTGCCATAGCGTTCTAGCGCCATTGTTTCTACCTTATGTTTCATATCATCGTTTTTCATGGTGCCACCATCATGCTGATCAGGGTTGTAAAGGGCCACGGCACAAAGAACAATACGATAGAAAGGATTGCGGTTAACACAGGCGGTATCACCACCAGAGGATGATAGCTCACCTTAACCGATGCCTTTTGTTCCATAAAAAACCCACGCATGACGGGTTCAAGCAGATACCAAACATTCAAAAGCGACGATACCGCAAGCACCAATATGACTAGCATCATGCCTCGTTCTGCCGCCCCTGCCATCAGCAAAAACTTGCTCCATGAGCCGCCAAGCGGCGGTATGCCAATGATGGACAAAGCGGCAAGGAAAAAGGCACCAAACACCATTGGCATCTGATAGCCAAGGCCATTGAGATCAGAAACTTTCTTGAGATGCGCCGAAACATAGATCGCACCAGCGCAAAAGAACAAAGTGATCTTGGCGCTAGCGTGCATAACAATATGAAGACCTGCCCCTTTAATCGCCATTTCACTGGCTAAGGCCGCCCCCAACACAATGTAAGAAAGCTGTGAGATGGTTGAATAGGCCAACCGTGCCTTGATATCATCCTTTTGAATGGCAATGACGCTTGATGCCAAAATAGTAAAGCAAGATAGCCAGATCAGCCAAGTGGACGCCCCAGTTTCAGCAACAAAATCATAACCAAAAATATAGACAACCACCGTTAGCATAGTAAAGACACCTGCCTTTACCACCGCCACCGCGTGAAGCAAAGCCGATACCGGCGTTGGCGCAACCATAGCGGCAGGAAGCCAACGATGAATAGGCATCAACGCAGATTTGCCAATGCCAAAGGCAAATAAGGCCAGCATCCATGGGGCTAATGCCGGATCAAGCTGTCCGCTTAGGATACCGCCTTGCTTAAAATCTAAGGTTCCTGCAGTTAGCCAAACCCAAACCACCGCAGGCAGTAATAGCATTAACGATGTTCCAACCAATATCCCCATATAAAGGCGTCCAGCGCGTATCGCCTCAGCGTTTTGTTTATGGATGACGAGCGGATAGGTGGAAAAGGTTAACACTTCATAGAAAATAAACAGAACCAAGAGATTGCCAGACCATGCAATCGCCAAAGCCGCATGAACCGCAACCGCATAAAAGGCCGCAAAGCGCGTCTGGTTATCTTCATTCGTGCCGCGCATATATCCTACTGAATAGATAGCGGCTAAAATCCACAATCCTGACGCTACCAAACCAAAGATAGCGCCAAGCGCCGTTACCCGAAAGCTAAGATCAAGCCCACTGCTAATGCTAATCACCAGCCATTCTGGGGTCTCACCTGCTAACACCGACATCGCCACTTGAAGCGCCGCCAGAAAAGTCACAACGCCGCCAATCGGCCCTAGCCAATCACGCCATTGGGGGTGACGCCCCAAAAATGGTGTGATTAGAGCAACCGCAAGCGGGGCGGCAAGACCAAGGATAATGGCATGACTGGAACTGATCATGACAAGCCCCCTATCAGAACCTGTGCCGCGCCATAGGACATCTCAGTTATGGTGCTAGCGCTAATGCCAAACCAAATATTCGCCAACGCCAATATCCATAACGGCCCATAAATCATTATCTGTTCAGGCAAGCGGTCTTGACCAGAATGGCTGGGCGTGAACCACATCACCTCAACCAAACGCCATAAATATATCACTGATAAGGCGCTGGAAAACAGAACAATACCAGCAATTTGCCAGTACCCTGCGTCAATAACCGCCGTAATCAAATACAGTTTTGAGATAAATCCAGCCGTCAAAGGCAGACCAATCAGGCTTAATCCGCAAATCAAGAAACCCGTTGCCGTCAGCGGCATTCTGCGCCCAATCCCGGCTAAGCTGTCTAGCTTTGTTTTCCCTGCCGCCGCCATAGCCAAGCCGCCAAGACCGATAAACATTCCGCCCTTAATCATGGCGTGATTTGCAATATGGATAAATCCTGCCTGCAATCCTGCCAATGATCCCATGCCAAAGCCAAGGACAATGTACCCAATCTGGGCAATAGAGGATTGCGCAAGCATAAGTTTAGCATCGCGTTCATAAATCGCCAGAATTGTTCCTAACAATACCGCCATCAGGGATAAGGGGATAAGAACCCATTGCAAAATTAATTGAGGCAGTGTGTCTATGCCGCCAAAAATTGTCATTAACACCCGAACAAGGATATATAGAGAAGCCTTAGTCGCCACTGCCGCCAGCAAGGTTGTCACCGCCATAGGGGCATGACCATAAGACGGCGGCAACCAGAAATGCATCGGGAAGATTGCCGCCTTCACCATCACGCCTGTGACCATAAAGGCTAGGCCGATATAAATGGGAACCTGATCAGTGACTTGGGGCAAACGCACCGCCAAATCCAACATATTTAATGTTCCTGTCATGGCATAACAGAACCCAACGCCAATGACATAGAATGTTGCCCCTATCGCCCCGATAACCAGATAATTAAAGGCTGCGATCAAGGCGCGCTTATCATAACCGCCACCCATGGCGACAAGCGTTACCGAAGCTAATGATGAGATTTCAAAAAAGACAAAAAGATTAAAGGCGTCTGCAGTCATGACCAGACCAAGAAGACCGCCAAATGTTAATAACCACGCCCCATAAACTCGCCCAAGATCGTCTGATGAAATTTCTTTCATAAACAGTGACTTGCTAGACATTGTTGCGACAAAACCTAAGCCAGAAATGACCATGATGACTAGCGCGGTGGCATGATCAACCGAAAACTCAATCCCCCATGGGGGCGCCCATCCACCAAGATGATAAGACATTCGGTATCCTGCCCATCTGGTCATAAAATCGGTCATCATGACCCCAGAGGCCAAGGCAGAACCTGCTGTAGCGAGTAAGGCTAACCCCCACCCAAATCGCGCCGGGATTAACGCGGCAATCACCGCCACCAAAAGAGGCACAACGACAATGATTGCCGGAAGATGGTTCATCCAGTCTATCATGAGGAATGCCCTTCGGATTTCATGACGCGCTTTTCTGCCAGAATCTCATCTTCTTCAATGCTGTTGAAACTGGCCTTAATCCGCAAAACTAGCGATAACCCTAATGCTGTTGTCGCCACCCCAACCACAATGGCCGTCAGGATCAGAACATGAGGCAAGGGGTTGGAATAGAGAATGTCATGGGACGGATAACTGCCATGACCCCCATGATCCCCATGACCACCAGATATAATAATCGGTGCGGTACCGCCTTCGATTTTGCCAAGGGATATGTAAAATAAAAACACAGATGTTTGAAACAGACTAAGCCCGATCAGTTTTTTGACCAGATTCATACTTGAGATGACGATAAACAGCCCAATCATCATCAGTAAGACAACAATGATATAATTCCAATGGGACAACAGTTGATCTAGCATCTATCGTCTCTTTCTTTTCTTAAACTCTGAAAACTCAAAACCAGCAAACGCCATAAAGAGCCCCAGAATAGTACTAGCCACGGTTAAACCTACACCGAACTCAACGAGGATAATGCCCCAATGCTGACCTTTGGCATAATCCGCCGCCAAGTAGTTATAATTGAGGTATTCCCCGCCGTTAAGGAAAGTCACGACCCCTACCCCGCCATAAATGAGGGCACCAATTCCCATCAGGGCATGAACCACAGATGGCGGCGTCACCTTTTTCAAATTCTTCAGGCTGAATATCATGCCATAGAGGATAAAGGCGGCAGCAATAATAACCCCAGCCTGAAATCCGCCACCGGGCCCATAATCACCATGAAATTGCACATAAAGCCCATAAAGAATAATCGGGGCAAAAAGCACCTTTGAGCAAACACGAAGGACAGGATTATTTTTCATCATCATCCCCCTTTGTGTCGTCATCAGATGGCTTACGCCCTGTTGCCCCTGTCAGTATTAGCAAAACCCCAATACCAGCGGTGAAAATAACAATGGTTTCCCCAAGGGTATCAAAGCCACGATAGCTGGCCAAAACCGTTGTTACCACATTGGGGATATGCAATTTATCATAACTTTCAGCCAAATAACGTGGGGCAACATGTTGATGAACAACCGATGATGGATCACCAAGGGCAGGCAATGACATGACCCCCCATAACAATAATGCGCCAACAACAATACAAATCATTAAAGGCAGGACCACGAGCGCCTTATCACGCTTTTCTTCTGCTGGAAGCCAAGCCATCGCCGCTAGGAACAGCACTGTGGAAAACCCCGCCCCCACGGCGGCCTCGGTAAAGGCAACATCCACCGCATCCAAATTGACAAACATCGCGGCAGAGATAAGGGAATACGCCCCGGACATCACAATAATGGCAAACAATCGGTGGCTGAACATAATCATAAGGGCAATAGCCAACATGAAACCAACCAGAGAAATATCAATGAGCATCGCCGCCATGTTATTTCTCCACCTTTTTGGAGGCTGACGACCGGGTTTCATCAACCCCTTCAGGATCAACCTTACGATCATGAGCAACTAGCGCGATAGCATGGCCCGAAATTGGACTGGTAAAAGCCAAAAACACCCCAATGGCTATCAGCTTAACCGTTACCAAGTTTGCCCCTGAATATAGACATAGCCCCAAAATGATACACGCCGCGCCGCCAGTATCAATAACGCCAGCCGCATGAATACGCGAATACACATCAGGACAACGAATCAACCCAAACGCCCCAATGATGACCAGCAATGTGCCAATACCAACAAGCCCTAAGGCGATCATCATGAGGATATGATCAAACATTAGCTAAGCTTTCCGGTGCTAAACAACTTAAGAACGGCAAAGGTGCCAATGAAATTCAGAATGGCATAAAGAATGGCAATATCGATAAACTCCGGCCTTTCCATAATAAATCCATGCAGAACAATACCAAGAATAATAACCGTCCCAATGCTGTTCACCGCCAGAACACGGTCAAAAGCCGTTGGCCCTAACACCACGCGGGCCAGCGCAATCAAGATAGATACCCCAAGCGCCGCAATACTCACCAACAACACCGTCATGATTCTGCCCCATCAACTTGCCGGACTTTCTTGCCCATATCGTCGCTTTTGACATCATCCGCCATCGCGGTGGTGAGCGCATGAACAAGGAAGCCATCTTTAGTGATATCAACGGTCACCGTCCCCGGAGTCAAAGTAATGGAATTGGCATAAAGCACAATCGCCGCCTCACTCATTTCACCGGTTTTGATATGAAACAGACGCGGTTCAAACTTTCCCGTAAGGATAATTTTCACAGTCTGAATATTAGACAGAAAAATCTGATAAATCAGCCATACCCAATAAACAGGCAGACGCGCCATCAGATGCAGAGGTAACCCTTCGTCATCTATGGCATTCATCCGATGGGACATCCAAACGCAAAAGGCTACCGAGGCCACACCAAAACTGATCAGCAAACTGGTATAATGACCTGAGAGCAAAAGCCACGCTGCCATAAGCACTAAGAATAAAATGATCCCACGCGTCATGTGTTTGCTAAACATCCCCCCAATGCCAAAAACTGCATACCGGATTAAAGCGAAACCCATAAGCTTTATCAACCAAAATCATAATAAAAAGAATAATCCTTTACGGCAATTTGCGCATTTTTTTTGATGGCAGGATATGTTATGCCAATAATTGACCCTGTGATGCGTTATCACGGTGTCTGATAAGATCAAGCAAAGGGGGATTACCAATGGCTAAGACAGATAAAAACCGCCCATCTCATGTTCCGGATGAAAACGAATATCACGGTTTTCATTGGACATTAGCGCTCGCGCTGATTGGCATCATTGCGGCGATTTATCTTTTTGTATCAGTGAATGGGTAACAACACCCGAAAGACAGCATCCTGATAGAACGTAAAAAGGGGCAGAATGATCTGCCCTTTTATGTTTAATCTGGATCAACAGAAAATCTGCCAAAGGCAGTGATAGCAATAACAAGACACACGGGAAAGCCGATTACCAGAATAAGCCCAAGTGTTGCGTCCATCGTTTTCTCCATTATTTAAATTATGAAAAAACATTAACCTATCAATTTGAGAAACTCCAGAACAAATGTCCATCCGCCCTATCATCATGGCTGCCCCTAACGGCGCCCGAAAAACAAAAGATGATCACCCTAACCTGCCCCTAACCATTAAGGAAACGGTTGAGGAAGCCAAGCGTTGTTATGACGCTGGGGCTAGCATTCTGCACGCCCATGTCAGGGATGATGACGGCAAACACAGCTTGGATGCGGCAAGCTATGGAAAACTGATTGAAGATATGCATCAGGCGTTGCCAGATATGCTGGTTCAAATCACAACAGAATCAGCAGGAATCTTTACCCCTGCGGATCAGGCGCATTGCCTGATGGCGGTTAAGCCCGATTTTGCCTCTGTCGCGGTGCGTGAAATGACAGGGTCAGGCAGTGACAAGGATTTGCAATTTGCCCATGACATCTATGCCAAAGTTTCTGATCAAGGCACAGCTATTCAGCATATTGTGTATTCCCCTGATGATCTAGGGGAGTTGCTAAGGCTCAAGGCTGACGGCATTTTGCCAGATCGTCCTCTTCATGCCCTATTTGTTTTAGGTCGTTATAATCCGGGGTTTGTGTCCGACCCCAAAGAGCTAGACCTGTTTTTCATTCATCCTCTTGATCAGTTATCGTCTTGGATGGTTTGCGCCTTTGGCCCTAGCGAATATGACAGCATGATGAAGGCTATCAGCCATGGGGGCCATGCCCGGATCGGGTTTGAGAATAATATCATGATGAAAGATGGAAGCGTGGCAGATAATACCGCCAGTTTGATCAGGCAAATAACTGACCAACAGCAGGTCGCATCAAGTGAGGACGCTTATCGCGCCCTCACCTAAAACATGGTTTGATCAGATTAGCCTTTGGAAAAATCGGGATATCCCTCAAGTCCACATTCAGAAATATCTAGACCGTTGATCTCATCTTCTTTTGTGGCGCGAACACCAATGGTCATAGCCAAAATATACCAGACGATAGCTGAGGTAACAGTGACAAAAGCGCCAATCATGACAATGCCAAGCAATTGAATGGATAAGCTTGCCTTATCATTGCTAAGCACAACAGCAAGCGTTCCCCAAATACCTGCTAATAGATGGACAGGGATTGCCCCAACCACATCATCAATCTTCAGCTTATCTAAAATTGGCACGCTCAGGACGACAATCACACCGCCAATACCGCCAATAAAAGCCGCCATAGCAGGGGTTGGCATTAACGGCTCTGCTGTGATTGCCACAAGGCCGGCAAGCGCCCCATTAAGGATCATGGTTAATTCCATTTTGCCATAACGGATCAAGGTCAAGACAAGGGCGACAACAACACCCGCCGCCGCGGCAATATTGGTGTTGATATAAATACGGGCGATAGCATCCACATCAGCGGCACTTCCCATAGCAAGCTGTGAGCCGCCATTAAAACCAAACCAACCAAACCACAACACAAAAGTCCCCAAGGTTGCCAAAGGCAAGTTTGACCCCGGCATAGGATTAATTCGCCCATCAGCGGAATATTTCCCTAAACGCGGCCCAATGATAATCGCGCCTGTTAAGGCGGCCCAACCACCAACGGAATGTACAATCGTTGATCCGGCAAAATCAGAAAAGCCTTGGCTATACAAATATCCCTCACCCCAACTCCAACTGCCTTGGATAGGATAAATAAATCCTGTGAGAATTGCCGAAAAGATGAAAAAACTGATCAATTTTGCGCGTTCAGCTACAGCGCCTGATACGATTGACGCTGCCGCCGCAACAAACACCATCTGAAAAAACCAATCTGATGACGAAGAATAGCAACCTGATACCTCTTCAAGCATACAGCCGCTGATATCGACCTCTGATGGTGACCATATGGCAAAACTGCCAATCCATACCCCAACATCAAGATAAAGCAGATTATAACCCACTACCCAGAACATAAGCCCGCTTATGGCATAAATAGAAATGTTCTTGGTGCATTGCACTGCCGCGTTTTTGGACCTTACTAACCCTGCCTCAAGCATACAAAACCCGGCAGCCATAAGCATGACAATAAAGCCATGCACAAGAAAGGATAAAGAATTAAAGATATAAGCCACTTCCCCATCAACTGCGGCAAACGCCGCGCTGGGGAGCAAAAGCAATCCTGCGAGTAATATTCTAATCATGACTTCACTCTCCTACGAAAACACAAGAAACAAAGTGGTTTTAGCATATTGAACCGTGTCCTAATCGTGCTAATTTTGCATGATAGTGATGCGTTTTTTGCATCACAAATATATTGCCCTGCGCGAAAGGATAACCCTTATCAGATGCAATTTATGAAATCGCTAACATTTATCTCGGTGATTGCTGAAGAAAAATCTATTCGCAAAGCCTCCGAACGACTGGCCATCACCCCATCCGCCCTAAACCGAAGGCTATTAGCTATTGAAGAGGAGCTGAAATGCCCAT
>CBFIDH010000012.1:0-48894 GCA_965661405.1 Puniceispirillales bacterium (SeqCode) | reverse complement strand
CCATGGCAAGTGCCATAATGCTTAATGCTGGCGGCCTCACCTGCAAAATAGATAGTGTTATCAACGGCCTCGATAAACTCCTCACGCATTTTGGATTTGCCTGTCAACGCGTAAGAATAAGACCCCAGTGACCACGGATCATTTCCCCACGCGGTCGTGATCATGCCAGTGATAGATTTCACAATATTACTGCCACAAAGATGAACCATAGAGGCGCGGGCATAATCCTCAAGGGCGCGACTCCCTTGTTTTTCCAGATATTCACCAAAACTGCCGCCTGCAAAAACAACGCCTTGCTGATGGCTGGTTAGCTGGCCTCGCGGCATCAGATTAATATCTAGCGACCCAATAAAATCATCTCCACCCTCAGGTAATGTTCCTTGATGTCCACTATCTGCTATGTCCGAACAAACAATATGCCATCCTGCCATATCGTTTGAAAATGTCCCCGGCGCAAACGACAGGCCAATTTTATTCAGCACCCCGCAAGGCAGGCTTTCTGCCGCAGTGGAAATACGGTCTGGTAAGTTTGGGGTAAAAGTAATCATGCCAGAGGCCAGAATACTAGTTGAAACCGTAACCAAAACACGCTTGCCCGTGATCTGACCATGGCTGGTATCAACAACCACTGACCCATGAGCCCAAGTCACTTTTTTTGCAATACAGTTCAACCGAACCGGAATATCCTTGGCCCAAAGCGCCACCAAATTACCAAGGCCATCTGCCACCGGATAATCTTTACCAAAGCCAGATTTCAGATAATCTATCGTTGATTGGCTCGAAACATCAGAGGCATTAAGACCTGCCATTGTGTGCGCATATATCGCTGCTAACGGGTTATCCCAATCCATCATATCTGATATCGGCTGATCGCAATCTGGCGTCAGCGTTTTCATCATGGCATGACAATCATCATCATATTTCTGAAACTGGTTAAGGATATGTCTGTCTCTGGTTTGTGTTGGCGTGGTGATAGTCCAGTTATCAGTGGCAAAACGATCACCATCCCCAAGGGAGACGCCCAATTCATGCGCGATTGGCGTCAATGGATTAATGTCCCCCTCATGCAGATAGGAACAGCCCAGATCAAACCAACTGCCATCTGTGAATTGTTCACTGTAAGCTCTCCCCCCAATACGGTGTGATGCTTCGATCATCACAAAGGGAATATGATTGCTGGCAAGGGTGGCGGCGGCACTTAACCCTGCCATGCCAGCACCTATAATCACGACATCGGTATCAAGCCCAGCATCATCTATTGAATTAATCATTATCAACCAACCCTGCCCCAGCACCAGATAGCCGCGACTGTTCCGAAGATGGAACATAGGTTTGATAAGCCAGTGCCGATAAGCGTCCCCAAACATCATCCGCGATAGCCAAACTATCATGACGATCTGGCTCGTTCAGATTGCCATCAACAGGCGATAGCAAAGAGACGAGAGTAAGGGTCTGTTGCGGGTGATCTGCTATGATCGCCCAATCTGTACATCCAGCAAAGGTAATCACGCCCTGACGATCTGTGCCATCTACTGATATCTGAAAGGCGCGATCATAATGCCCTGCCGCACAGCCCAAAAGCCCCAATAGCAACATCCCATCACACGCCCCAGAAATCGTGACACCGCATCCGGCAGGACTAGCGATAAGCCAATCAATAGCCGCAATCCCCTCCACAGCAGAACGCGGCGACGATAAAACAAGCCAATCCTTAGTGGCATTGATATGAAGGGGTGGTGCGGTATCTGTTGTTGCCAGCATCGCATCTGCCGCGCCGCAACCATCTTGCCCACGCCGTGCCAGCCATACTACCGCGGCACCAATATCTGTTGCACGGTCATGATCAAGCCCTATGGCCAGACAGGACTTTCGGATCGTATGATGGATTTCATTGGCCGACACCATCATGACCTGATTATACCTTGGCTGGTGACAATGCAAAAATCCAGTCATCCAGTTCTGACAGTTGTGATGAGACCTGATCTGAACCTATATCCATGTTCAAGTCTGCTGCTGTCGGCGCACCTTGATAAAGCGTGATCCGCGTCCAGCGGTCTGATTTCGGATCAAACTTGCTGGCCCCAAAAAAGGATAATTTGCACCGCAACAAATCAATCGGACGGCACGCATCCCCGACCAGATTGTCTCTGATCTCAGCATAAGGATAAATGGCCGTGGTCTGAACACGTCTGACGATATGCCGTAATTCGGGCCGCACCATGAGCAACTCAGCCACAATTTGATGATCAGGTAATGGGGCAATCGCGGTTTTCAGCGCATCAACATAGCGCGGAATATTAAACGGCATTTCTAATTCTTGTCCGGGTTCTTCGTAACGGCGACCTAATCTTGGTTCTAATTTTTCTTCTGACGTGTACCAGAAATGGGCATCGGCATCTTGCCCTGACAGATCAATATCATCAACCCAGCGATAATGTTCAGCCAAAATATCCTTAAGCTCAGCAATCTTCATGCTAGGTATCAACCTTGGTGCATTGGGATTAGCCATACAATCTGCCAGACCATCCACCTGATCAGGGATCAATTCAATCAGCAGGGAAACCATTAATTCTTGTGTTTCCGCAGAACAAGACTGGCAACGCAAAACCGCATCCCTAAAGGGATAGTCTTGCGGCAATGGGTTGGCGGCAAGACCTGCTTTAAGCGTGGCCAATTCATCACGCAAGATGATAATCCTGTCCATTTGAATATGGTCTTCGACTTGCCAATCACCACTATGTTGGCAAGCCCGATCCAGCAATTCATCAAAACGGCGACGCTGAACATCGCTAATCGCGGCAACATTTTGGGCGCGGGCAAACGCTACCTCACGCGCCATAATCCAGCTATGAAGCAAGGCCGGATGATTGACCAGAAACGGCGCCATACCAAGACCAGTGGAATTACCAATACCAAGATACCGCCGATACGATGGGGCCAGTTTTGCCGCCACCTCACCTGAGGTTTGGTGTGCGCAGTAATCTGCCAGAAAGAGTGTGAATTCCCTGATCAGAAATACCGTCAGCATCTCCGCTTGAAATGGCCCCTCCAGACCGGGACGATCCGCGATAAGGTCACGATCAGCGATACCAAACTTGCCATTGCCATAAACCGCGGTTGTTCGCATTAAATAGCCAATAGCCTTAATCTGTTCCAGATCAGGCTGAACCCCTGCCGCTAAACTTTCCACAACATGATGAAATAGGCGCAAGGATTTATTAGCACGCGACAAGGTCAACACTTTATGATGATAACGTCCGGCTTCTTGCTGGGTGACCTGATCGGCTAAGGCCGCGATATCGTCATCATTTGGGATACCGTCAAAAAGACAAAAACTTGCATCCCATTTGGTTGCAATGACCCGGTCTGTTCTCTCATCCGCGTTAAGCGGGCGACTGTAAGCAATCAGCGAATAATCATGGCCTGATACTGGCAAGGTCAAAACCACATGACCATATCCATCAGCGTCAAGGGCGCATATCGGCATGGATAGCACTGCCTTTTCTTTTGCGACCCGGCGAATAAAACTGCGCATAAAGCTTAATCTATGGGGGAAAAATGACCCCAGCCGCGCCAGCGTCATCACCTCATCGGGAGGCCGTAATTCTGGTAAAGCTCTGCCGCAAGCCCCAGATAAAAAAGATGGCGAGGAGGATGAAGATGAGACGCCGCGATTACCATCAGCGCTAAGTTCCGGTGTGATTTTACTCATTGATCGGACCCTGTGAAACTTTCATCATAAAACTTTAACCAATTCAGCCCCATAATGGCATTGATTTCTTCATTCGCAAACCCCACCTCGGCAAGACCTTTTGCCAAATTGGGAAAATCGCGAATACCCTCAAACCAGTTGGGTTGATCAGGGAAGCCTGCTTGATCAGCGCTTCCTTCACCATAATCTATTTCTCTTGACCAACGCCCGTTTCGCATCCAAGTCACCACGCTGTCAGGCTGATTTTGGCACAGATCGGAGCCAATACCCAATGCCCCAACTCCATAGCGGTCGGCGGCCTCAGCAATCATAGTGCAGAAACTTTCCAGACTACAAGCACTTCCATCTTTTAGGTGATGCGGATAGAGCGAAAATCCGATCATACCGCCTCTGTCGGTCAAGGCCTTGATAATGTCATGGGATTTGTTGCGACGTGCCGGATGCCACCATGCAGGATTGGCATGGGTGATGGCAATGGGCCGCGCCGATAAAGCAATCGCCTCAAAAGTGGAACGATCGGCAGAATGGCTCATATCAACGACCAGTCCAACGCGATTCATTTCGGCAATCGCCTGCTTGCCAAATCGGGTTAAGCCGGGGTCCTCTGCCTCATAGCATCCTGTCGCCAGTAACGATTGGTTATTATAACTCAACTGCATGAACCTGCCGCCCAACTGGTGCAAAATCTCAATCAAGCCGATATCGTCTTCCATCGGCGCGCAATTCTGAAACCCATAGAAAATGGCTGTCCGGCCGGTTTCATGCGCCAAGCGCACATCATCTCCTGTTCTGCCATGCATTAACCGATCAGGATGAGTTTCAATATATCTATTCCAGGTGATCATGTTTTCGACTGTCTGGCGGAAGTTTTCATGATAGCAAATCGTCACATGAACCGCAGAAAGCCCAGCATCCGCCATTTCAACAAACAATTCTGGCGACCAATTTGCATATTGCAAATTATCAATTCGGATTGGTGTTTGAGGTGTCATGATGCCATCCTTTGATGATCTTTGGCTTTGATGATTTTTAGCAGAGTAAAAGTTAGTATCTCGCGCTTAACTATGGCAAAATAAACCCTCCTTAACAAGGATGAGGTATCAATTCTTTGGACAGTTTTGTTGCGGCGCGTTAATTTAGAATTAGATGAGAAGTGGGGTATAAGGATGATACGCAAACTGATATCAGAATGGTTGGGAACATTCTTTTTGCTCGCCACAGTTGTCGGGTCAGGTATCATGGCGGAACGTCTGGCAGGCGGAAATGTCGCCATTGCCCTGTTAGGAAATACGATACCAACCGGTGCCATTCTTTATGTCTTGATCACCATGTTTGGGCCCTTATCCGGGGCGCATTTTAACCCTGCCGTCAGCCTAAGTTTTACGATCCAAAAAGCCATCACCCCAGCAATGGCAAGCGCCTATGTTATCGTTCAGATCATAGGCGGCATCATGGGGGTGATAGCGGCGCATCTTATGTTTTCTCACCCCCTGATTGATCCATCTACCACCATGCGGACAGGTATTGGACAATGGGCGGGTGAGTTTATCGCTACCTTTGGCTTGGTTGGCACCATCATGGCCTGTGTTAAGGCCAGACCTGATGCGGTGGCGGCGGCGGTTGGGCTATATATTACGGCGGCGTATTGGTTCACCTCATCAACATCTTTTGCCAATCCGGCGGTGACCATAGCACGCAGCCTTTCCAATACCTTTGCTGGTATTTATCCGGGCCATGTCGCAGGTTTCATTTTAGTGCAACTGCTCGCGGCTATTCTAGCCACTTGGGTTTTTGGCTGGCTTCTCCTTGATCAGACGCCATCCGATCACAAAAAATCAAAACGCCAGAGAGGTTAATAATGACGATTGTTATTTATCATAATCCAGATTGCGGAACATCACGCAACACGCTTGAGATGATCAAAGACTCTGGCGCGACGCCGATCATTATTGAATATCTCAACACAGGCTGGACCAAGCCGCAATTATTAGGGCTTTTTGCCGCCGCCGACCTTACTCCTCGCATGGCACTTCGCACCAGCAAATCACCTGCCGAGGAGCTTGGTCTATTGGATGAGACCGTCTCAGACGATCATCTGCTTGATGCTATGGTTGCCCATCCTGTGTTGGTCAATCGCCCGCTTGTTTGCTCACCTAGGGGCGTTAGGCTTTGCCGACCATCAGAGAGCGTCAAAGCACTTTTGCCAGATGCTTCATGATGGCTTAACGTCAGGCGGTAAAATCATCGTTAGATCAGGCGATCATCTCTGGGCGATCATCTCTAGGCAGGCATCCGAAAGGCATTTTGCCCAATGGTCAATATCGGCGTCACTACGCAACTGATCATTTCTGACCTCAATTAAAACCTGAGCTACGCCTTTGGGCTCGGCGTGCTGAATAACAAACCAATCCGTCTGGTCATCAACCTGATAAGGCTCGTTAAAGCCTATGGTTAATTGAGGGTCTTTCGCTGAGAGTATCGCCGCCATTTGACGCGCATAAACCTCACCCTCACGATAGAGAAAGCTAATATTCCATGGTCTGGCGAACCCATCCATTTCCGGGGTAAAGCTGTGGATAGAGGCAACAAACTTAATCTCAGGCCGGGCCATTTCCCGGCGACATAGCATATCATAAGGTTGAAAAATCTCATCCTCACGCGCCTTTTTTTCTTCCGCGCTCAGACCAATATTGCCCGGAATGGGGATATGGTCACTTTCCTCACGGATAGATTGCGGTGATAAAGGCCGACGGTTACAATCAATGATCAAACGGCTGTAATTTTGCCAGATGAGTCCAGCACCAAGCTGTTCTGCGATTTTTCGTGAAAGGCTGGCGGCGCCAATATCCCACGCAATATGCTGTTGCGACAAATCAAAATCATCACTGAACCCAAGCCGATCCAACCTCTTAGGGATGGCAAGCCCGGCGTGTTCGCAAATCAGCAGGATTTCTGGCCGGAGTGTTGGGGCAAGATATTCAGCCGCCGGAGGATCATCAGCAGAAAGCAGCTGGTTTTGATGTTCTGATGATGGTGACATAATAAAAGTGCCAATCTGAACTAGAGAGAAATGTATTTTGCGAATATTTCCCCCATCGCGTCAATCCAGAAATGACCTTATTCTATGATCTCTCATCCTATGATCTCCCATCCTTTGATCTAGCGGTGTCGTCTTATCTTATCAAAATGGGATGATGCCCTAAAAAATACCCCTTTATCACAATTTAACACATTTCGGCCTAATCATCGCAACATTACCGCGGTGTAATCTCTATTTCGGATGGATAAAACAGGAGTGATGATGATGACATGGTTAAGGATAAATCGTTTTTTTTCGGTAGCATGTGTAATGGCGTTATATGGCGGCGTTGCCTCGGCCCAGAGCTGCCCTGATCTGCACTCTGCCACTGAGATATCAGGCTTTGATCTGTCCCATTTTGAAGATCAGGAATGGGAAGTTAGCACCGAAGACGGATTATTTTATGTTCGCGTTAATCCAGAACATTGCCTGTTTATTCTTAGCGCACGGATGGGTGATCACAACATTGATCAAGTCACAGTTGCTAATAACTGGAATCAAGAACAGCCTATTTCCACTGCCTATATCAAGGACGGGGCGATATGGTTGCGATCATCTGCATATCTGCATAACGCGAATGAAAAATTATTAGCGGCTAATCTGTTTATCTTTGATCTCATGGCAAAGGAGTTCTTAACAACACTGAAGCATGACATGAAAAAGAAAACAGCGCTTTAACATCTTTTTAAGAATTTTTAGAGGTATTTCAAAAAAATAATAAATAAATTAATGCTAGACCAGCCCCCTATAAATAGTATCATGATTTAATAAGATCATCATTTTAGGGAGTGATATTGTGCGGCTAATTGGCGTTGATGTTGGTGGAACCTTCACGGATGTTGTTTATTTTGATGCGGATGCAAATATTACACAAACTCATAAAACCCCAACCACCCCTCACAATCCCTCACTAGGTGTTATGAACGGCATCAATGAGTTGTGCCGACGCTTTTCCATTGATCGGAAAACCATTGATCATATCTATCACGGCACCACCACAGCCACGAATACCATGCTTGAACATGATGGCGCGGAATGTGGCATGATCACGAACGAAGGTTATCGTGACATTATTCATATCGGACGACACCAGCGTCCCCAGCATTTCTCTATTCAACAGGAAATTCCATGGCAAGACAGGCCGCTGGTGAAACGTCGTTGGCGCAAAACCGTGGCCCATCGCATTACCCCGCCAAGTGGTGAAGTGCTAACACCTTTGGATGAGGATGGCGTTCGTAGAATTGCCGCGCATTTCAAAGAAAACAACATTCGGTCTATCGCCATCTGTTTTCTTTTTGCGTTTCTCGACCCTAGCCACGAACATCGGGCCCGTGATCTGGTGCTGGAAGTTTATCCAGACGCGTTTGTGACCTGTTCATCAGATGTTTCCCCCCAATTTCGGGAATTCGAACGCTTCACCACCACAGCTATTAATGCCTTTATTGGGCCAAAAGTACGTGATTATGTCACTATGCTTGAAGCAAGTATCGCCGATGAAGGTTATGGTGCTGATCTTCATATCATGGGTTCAAATGGTGGTCTTGCCACCTCATCCATGGTGGCCGAGCGCCCCGTTCTGACGATTCTAAGCGGCCCTGCCGCTGGCGTTATGGGCGGCGCGTGGTCGGGGGGGCAGTCTAACAGACATTCCCTGATCACCTTTGATGTTGGCGGCACTTCAGCCGATATTGGCATCATCCAGAACGGCCATTTTGCCGAAGCATCGCCTCGCGATACTTGGATTGCTGGGTTTCCCTTAATGGTGCCAATGATTGATATTCATACCATTGGCGCGGGCGGCGGTTCTATCGCGTTCAAGGATAAAGGTGGCGCGTTCAAAGTTGGCCCGCGTTCAGCTGGCGCAAGGCCAGGGCCTGCTTGTTATGGGTTTGGCGGCGATTTACCAACTGTCACAGATGCTAATCTTGTTTTGGGCAGACTTGATCCGGATAATTTCCTTGGCGGTGAGATGAAACTTGATCTGGCGGCATCAACAAAAGTCATTGATCATCTTGCCAAGGAACTTGGCATGGAACGTCACGCCTGTGCCGAGGGGATTACCACGATTGTGAACTCCGCCATGGCTAACGCCATCCGGTCACGCACCGTTCAGAGAGGGCTTGACCCGCGTGAGTTTTCGCTCATGGCATTTGGCGGCGGTGGCCCTCTTCAAGCCTGTGAGGTTGCCGCGTTGCTGGCGATCCCCGAAGTCATTGTTCCGCCTCACCCCGGCATTACCTCTGCTATTGGCTTGCTGACCACTGATATCAAATATGATGCCATTCGCACCGCGTTTCAGGTTTCCGGGCAAGTTGATCATAACCGGGTCGAGACAATGTTTCATGAAATGGAAAGCCAATTAGCGCAGCAGTTTGATGCCGATAACATCTCGCAAGATAAAGTTCACTTCATGCGCTATGCCGATATTCGCTATGTCGGGCAAGGTTATGAGTTGCGCGTTAAAATAGACAGTGACCGTTTTGATGACGCGGCGGAAAACGCATTATTCTCTCAATTTGAAGACCAGCACCAAACGGAATATGGGAGGTCATTCCCTGATAGTCCAAAGGAGATTGTCAATGTCCGCGTATCAGGGGTGGGCCAGTCCACTAAACTAGAGAAGCAAGACAAGCCCCAGACCGACCCAAAAGATAATGCTCTGCTCAAGACCGCTGAATGTGTGTTCCGCGTTGGCGCGGAATTGATCACCGCCAAAACAAATATCTATGATCGGTCAAAAATGCCAGCAGGATCAGAATGGGAAGGCCCAGCCATTATCTTGCAACAGGATACCACCACCGTGGTTCGACCGGGTGACCGTTTCCGCATTGACGATAATGGAAATATGCTGATTTCCATCAACATATAACAGGATTTAGGGAGAGTATGGCTATGACAACATTATCTGCATCCACCAGCATTGATCCGGTTACGGCGAGCGTCATCCAAGGCGCGTTACAGAATATCGCCATTGAAATGGGTTATAAACTGATGCGGATGTCTTACTCATCCATCATTCGGGAATCCGAAGATTTTGGAACTGCTCTGACCGATGCCACAGGCAACCAGCTTGCCGAGTCTGTACAATCCACCCCGTTGCAATCAGGGCCAATTCCCGGCTATGTGCAGAATGTGATCAAAGTGTTTTCAGAGCGCGGCGTTAGTTTTAAGCCAGGTGATGTGATTATGCATAATGATCCCTATGGCGGGGCTAGTCATGGCCCTGATATCGCGCTTATTGTCCCTGTGTTTTATGATGATAAGCTGATCGGGTTTTCAGGCACAACCGCGCATCATCTGGATGTTGGCGCCCTCAGCCCCGGAAGTTGCGGCATTGTTGATGCCATTGATGTTTATGCCGAAGGGTTGCAGTTCAAAGCCATTAAAGTTTATGACGGCGGTATCCGCAATGAGGCGGTATGGCAAATCCTAAGAGATAACGTTCGCGCCCCCGGCATGGTTGTTGGCGATATGGAAGCTCAGGTGGCGGCCTGCCAAATTGGTGCGGATCGTTTCATTGATCTGGTAGATCGTTATGGCCTCAAGGCGGTCAATGATGCCAGCGAAGCCCTCATGGATTACTCTGAACGCTTGATGCGGCAAGCTATTCAGGATGTTCCTGATGGGGTTTATCATGCAACGACCTGCATTGATGGCTTCCTTGATGATCCAGATCGCCGTGATCTTCCCCTCGCCGTTACGATTACCATCACTGGTGATGAGATGTTGGTGGATTTAACAGGAACCGCGCCGCAAGTCTCTGACCGCCCTATTAATATGCCCTTGATCGGGACTGTTGATATCTCAATCTGGCTGACCATTCGGTCGGTGTTATTGGACTCGGACATTTATGGGTATATTCCACAAAACTCCGGATTGACGCGCCCGATTAAACTTCATGTGCCAAGGGGATGTCTGGCTAATCCTATTTTCCCGGCCCCTGTGATCGCCCGCTTCACCCCCGGAAATCAGCTCGCCGATACGGTGATGAAGGCTCTAGCCGAAGCTGTTCCTGAACAAGTCTCAGCCGGTATTGGCAACCTCAAGGTGATTGCCTTTTCCGGTCTTAAAGAAGAATCACATTGGGTGCATATGGAAATATTTGAAGGCTCCTATGGTGGGCGATTTAATCGCAATGGCATGGATGCTGTTGATACGCTTTATGCTAATACCCGGAATAATCCGATTGAAGATATTGAGAGTCATTTGCCCATGCGCGTCACACGTTACGAATTGCGTGAGGATACTTCGGGCGCTGGACGAACACGAGGCGGGCTTGGTGCTTGCCGCGCTTTTCAGTTTCTTGAACCCGGCGGCTTTTCTGTTGAAGGTGAAGGACACCGATTTGCACCTTGGGGGTTTCGTGGGGGCAATGATGGTCAGACCGCAGAATTGCATCTGATCCACGCTGATGGTAAATCCGAATCCCTGACTTCAAAAGTGCCATATCATACGACAGAAATTGGTGACACTTTTTTTGCGATTGGGCCATCAGCAGGCGGCTATGGCAATCCGGCAGAACGCGACCCGAAAGATATTCTTGAAGATGTTCTTGATGAGCTGATCAGCCCCTTATCTGCGGAACGTGATTATGGCGTTGTTATTCGTGACGGCAAAATTGATGAGGACGCCACCAGAAAGTTGCGGTCAGCATGACCAGACGCTTGATTGGTGCCGCCGCCCAAATGGGGCCAATTTCCAGAGCTGAATCACGTGAAAGCTGTGTCCGCAGAATGTCAGAAATGATGCGCGACGCAGCGGCAAAAGGCGCACGTTTTGTGGTTTTTCCAGAACTGGCTTTGACTAGTTTTTTCCCGCGCTGGATTATTGATGATCCCGCCGAATTGGATCAATGGTATGAAGACCAAATGCCAAATCCTGTGGTTCAGCCATTGTTTGATCTAGCCGTAGAGCTAGGGGTCGGGTTCAATTTAGGCTATGCAGAAAAAACAACCGAAGGCGGCGTCATACGATATTTCAACACCGCTATTCTGGTTGATGCTAGAGGCCATATTTGCGGCAAATATCGCAAAGTGCATTTGCCGGGGCATAAAGACCCTCAACCCGGACGGCGTCACCAGCATCTTGAAAAACGCTATTTTGAACAGGGCAATCTCGGCTTTCCTGTCACCTCAATGATGGATTGCCGCATGGGGATGTTGATCTGTAATGATCGGCGCTGGCCAGAGGGCTGGCGAGTCTTGGCTCTGCAAGCGGCAGAATTAGTCTGTCTTGGTTATAACACGCCTAATGATCACAGCGGCTTTGCCGAGGTTGATGCCTTAGCGGATTTTCATCATGTGCTATCGATGCAAAGCGGGTCTTATCTCAATTCCGTGTGGTCAATCGCAAGCGCAAAATGCGGCAATGAAGAAGGATCATCCATGATCGGAAACAGTGTCATTGTTGCCCCATCAGGTGAAGTCATTGCCCAAAGTGAAACCTTAGGTGATGAAGTGATATGCGCCGAGATGGACCTGGACATGGCCACGCAATACCGCCAGAGCTTTTTTGATTTTTCCCGCCACCGTGCGCCAGAATGTTATGGTCTTATCACACATCGTAAAGGGGCTTCACCTGACCCTGATGATAGTTAAGCCCTGCCATCCTAGCTAACGCGGTTTTCTATTTGTGTTTTGTCAGCTCATAAACTGCGGAATCGGTCAGCTCTAGTTTCCAGTTCGGATCAATCACCAGAGTTGTGGTTTCTTCCTCAATCACGGCAGGGCCTTGGATACGATCACCAGCGCCAAGTTTAGACCCATCATAAATTGGTGTCTCTACACGGGCGCCATCACTGGAAAAGACAACTTCCCGCGATCCTGTTTTTGCCCCTTCCACACCATGACCAGTTGATTGTTTCATGCGTTCTGGTCTTTCAATACGCCCGATAATGGTGCTTTCCACATTGACAACCTCAATGGCGCTATGGCGTTCGGAGTACATATAAAGCTCTTCATGACGCTCATGGAACGCTTCCACCAATGTTGAGATTGAACTTGGCGTGATATCAAAGGCGTCAACCTCAACCGTACATTCATGCACCTGTCCGGTATATCGCATATCCAGCGTTCGGGTGATTTGGATATCCTTTTCTGAAAATCCATCTTTACCAAGCTGATCCCGGCCTCGCGCCTCAAGCCCATCAAAAAGACCTTGCAAGGTGGCATCAACATTTTCACTGTCCAACCGATACGGCGCTGGTGCCATAAAGTTATATTTCACATCAGAAATAATTTGCCCATAAGCACAAAGCCCGGATGCCAGTTTAGAAATCAAAATACGGTCGATACCAATCTCATTTGCTAGGGCCGTGATATGCGCGCCCGTAGCACCGCCTGCCCCCATCAAAACAAAATCACGCGGATCATATCCACGTTCTACCGAAACCCGGCGGATACCATTTACCATGTTGTTATTAACGATGGTGAACATCCCATAAGCGGCGCGTTCCAGTGATAACCCCAACGGATCACCAATATGGGTCATGATAGCTTTGACGGCCTTATCATAGTCAAGCTGAAGCCTGCCACCAACCAATCCACCGGGGCTAAGATAACCAAGCACCAGATTAGCATCAGTAGTCGTCGGCAATTCACCACCTTTACTGTAACAGGCCGGGCCAGGTTCAGACCCTGCCGATTGCGGGCCCATCTGCAACAGACCCATTTCATCAATCCAACCGATTGATCCCCCACCTGCACCTAGGGTTTCCACCTGAATCATAGGGATACCGATACGGTAGCGAAGGAAATCAATATTTTTATTCACATTGGCCTTACCATCATGGGCAAGAGTGATGTCAAAGGAAGTGCCGCCCATATCAATCGTGATGATATTTTTGTCACCCCATGGTTCAGCAATGAAAGTTGCCGCTTGAGGGGCTGAGGCAGGGCCTGAATTAATTGCATAAACAGCCTGATCAGCAACCGTCTCACCTAACGCAAGACCACCATTGGACTGAAAAAACCGCACGGGCTTTTCTGATCCAAGAGACTGAAAATAATCATCAATAGCACCAACATATTTTTTTAAAATTGGCGCGAGATACGCATTGACCAATGCCGTTGAGGTGCGGGTATATTCACGCACCTGCGGATACAGTTGGCTACCAACAGTTAAATGCACATCTGGCAACATTTCTCGGACAATCTCTGCCGCGCGGTTTTCATGTTCTGGATGAAGAACCGACCAGACAAATGAGATAACAACCGATTCCACGCCTTCTTTTTTGAAGACCTCACACGCTGAACGAACATCATCTTCGTTCATTGGGATTCGCACCTCGCCTGTTGAGATGACACGCTCATCCACGCCTTTTCGCAGATAGCGTGGGCTTAGCATAACCGCGGGTGGATAATGAGGGTCATAACGATAGCCATCTTCTTTGTGACCAAGGCGAATTTCAATCGAATCTTCATGACCTCTGGTACAGATTAAGCCTGTTTTTGCCCCTTGATGTGTGATCAAAGCATTCAGCCCAACGGTCGTTCCGTTGATACACAGATCAGATTGTGACACCAAATCAGTTGCTGATACTCCTGCTCGCGCTTCTATTTCTGCCAGCCCATTGCGGATAGCTTCGGTCGGGTCATGCGGCGTTGATAACACCTTAAACAACTGAACATCACCATCGGGCTTGGATAAAATAAAATCCGTAAAAGTGCCACCAGCATCAATGCCTAAACGATATTTTTGCATCATTTTTTCTCCTCAGCTTAGGCGTGTTTTGCCCGAAGCGCCTGTGTTGCGGCGGTATCAACCTGTAAATTTTCAAAATCTGAAAAGATAACACCATAATCCATTCTAGCGCCTTTTTCACTTACCAGACCATTACGAGCATCTTGGATCACGCGGTCAATATCGCGCTGATAAGGGTTTCCGAAACCACCACCACCAGGGTTCATATTGGCGGCTTTATCACCCGGATTGATCTGCTCGATCACATTCTCTTTGATGATCTGTTCTTTGCCATCTCGCGTGATGCGCAAGCGGCCGACTTTAGCCTCTACAAACTCTGATTTTGCGCCCCCTGCACCCATAGCTGGGATGCGGCGACCCTCACCAAAGGTGATCATCGTCATGGGTTTATCAAGAGGTTCTACCTCCCAGCACGTCCCTGACCCGCCGCGAAACTTTCCCGCGCCACCAGAATCTTCCATCAAGGAATACCGATGAATAATAATCGGATACGAATATTCCAGCATCTCAATATCACCAGAGGTAAGCGCCCCGAAACAACATTCCGGGCCTACCGCGTGCCAGCCATCTTGTTCTGATGTCGCACCAGCGCCAGAGATGATGCTGGCCAAAACCATAGTCACATATTCTTCGTCGTGGCGAGTATCCCATCCGGCGATATTACAGCCATTAGCGTGCCCCCAAGAGGCAGATACCCGATCCGGCGCCGCCTGTTCAAAAGCAAGCCGCACCGCGTCAGTTAATGTTTCCATCGGTGTGGTTGTACAATTCGCATGAGGTGCCGGGGATTTCGCGTTACAGAGCGTACCCTTTTTCCCCATATCCACCGTAATACAACGATAAAGCCCTTCGTTATATGGTGGCGGTAATTGGGCAAACATCATCAGACCCAGATAAACACCTGAATAAGAGTTGCCTTCATAAGAGTTGATGAAATAGGGAACCTGTGGCGGGCTGTCGATAGTAATATGACATGAATTACCCTTAATATTGACCTCAGCAGAAATATCCATATCGCCGAAGCCATGACCCGCGTCTTCAAGCGTTGCCACACCGCGATAAATCCCATCCGGAACTTTATCAATCATGGAACGCATATGGTTTTCAGCCATAGCAAGCAATTCTTCGATACAGTCTTGCACCACCTGCTTGCCGTATTTTTCCAGCAACATTGTCAGGTTTCTTGCGCCAACCTTACACGCCCCGATCAGAGCATTAAAGTCACCTTCTTGGTCACGTCTGGCACGCATATTGGTGAACAGCATATTCAGAATATCATCTCTTGGGACGCCTTTGTCCCAGATCTTGATCGGAGGAATTCGCAATCCCTCCGCATAGATTTCTGTTGCCGCCGGATTATAACCTGCTGGAACTGGCCCACCAATATCGGTCAAATGCCCCTTACATACAGTCCAGAACACCAATTCACCTTCAAAGAAAACCGGATAATACATACAGGTATCAATGATGTGTGAACCAGCGTAATCAGGATCATTATGAAGGATCAAATCACCTTCATTAATCTTGCCGTCAAAAAATTTATTAACAGCTTTCATCGCGGGGATAAGCGAGCCAAGATGTATGGGAATATCTTGTCCCTGAAGAATCATTTCTGGATCACTGTTAAACAACGCTGTTGAATAATCATGTGCCAAATTAAACACACTTGATCGCGCTGTTTTTTCCAGTGTCAGTGTCATCTCACGCTGTGTTGTTTCTAGCGCTCCACGAACAACTGAAAGGGTGATCGGATCAATATCCTTACCAGAATAACTCATTGCTTATCCTCCATTTGTCTTTTTTAACCCATAGATGCGCGAAGCTTTTCTGTCGCGGCCTCATCGACCTGCCATCCATAGCCATCATCAACCTCGGTCATAACAACACCATAGTCGTCACGCGCCTCATTGACACTGATAATATCATCAAGAACATCATCAAGAACTTTGGCGGTATCACGCTCTAACGGGCTACCAAAGCCGCCACCTGAAGGTGAGATATAAGACACAACATCACCTTCTTCGGTTCTCAGCCCTGAAAACTTGGAATATTCCTGACGGACATTTGACGGGTCTTTAATGTTATAGATTTCCATCTTTCCAACCGCGCCCGGCTTGCCACCAAAAGCACCCCATGGGGCATCCAGATGACGATCTGATTCATGGGTCATAAACCCAGGAGTGAGATAGCGTTGTGATTTCACAACACCAGCACCACCACGATATTTACCAGCACCCGGAGGGGCGTCATCTCTGATTTCGTACCGATCACAAATCAAGGGCAGATGCATTCCTAGGTCTTCTAGCGGATTGTTTCTTGTGTTCCGCATCAATTCTTCGACGGTATCGACACCATCAGAATTTGGTCGTCCACCTGTGGCGGCTTCGTTCACCTCTAGGAACACCCAATAATCACCACTTGGACGCACACCTGAATATGCCGCAAAGGACAGAGTAGCCGCATTACCAGCGGTTGATTTTTCAGGGATCACGGGGCTAAGTGCCTTAATCACCAAATCCGCCATGCGCTGAATCTGACAGAAACGTGCTTCGGCGGCGGCAGGGGCAATCGGATTAAAGATAGACCCTTTTGGTGCCGTTACCTTAATGGGGCGGAATGATCCTTCATTTTGCGGCACATATTCTTCTAATGTATAGGTATCAAGCAACATCGCCCGGAAGACGAAAAATGCCGCCACCATTGTTGAACCATCATATGGCACATTGAAAGCGGTTGGCACCTGATCCGATGATCCGGTCAGATCAACCTCAACATCATCACCCTTAATGCGGACACATACCTTAATTGGCAGGGTTTTGTCTCTGTTTCGGCCATCATCATCCAAAAAGCCTTCGGCAAAATATTCGCCATCTGGAATTTTAGCGATTTCCCGCCGCATTAACCGTTCCGTGTAATCCATGAGCTGATTACATGAAGCAATCACATCATCCTTACCATATTTTTCTAGCAATTCTTCAAAACGCCGAACCCCTAGCTCTGCTGAAGCTATCTGGGCTTCGAGGTCACCCATCACCAGTCCGGGCACGCGTGTGTTATCACGAATATATTTCCACATCGACTCAACGCGCTTGCCGCCCTCAAACAGTTTAACGGCATCAAGCAACATTCCTTCTGCCCACATATCCGGCACATCAATAATCAGCCCGGGTGTCGCCGCGCCAATATCAACATGGTGCGCGGTATTTGCAGAAAATCCGACTAACTCACCTTT
This sequence comes from Puniceispirillales bacterium (SeqCode), assembly GCA_965661405.1. GTDB lineage: Bacteria > Pseudomonadota > Alphaproteobacteria > Puniceispirillales > UBA1172 > UBA12202. The sequence continues at coordinate 31,170 of CBFIDH010000012.1, read as the reverse complement.
ATAAAATACCGGCATAACAACCGCGATATCAGGTGAGTGTGATGCCCCTTTATAGGGATGGTTATGCACAACGCAATCGCCCGGCGCCCATCCATCAAGAGGGATCGTTTCCGCAATCCCGCGGAGATAGCCCGGCAATGAACCAATATGCATTGGTGTGGAATCAGACTCACAAAGTGTGTTGAAATCAACATCAAACAACCCTGCACCTAAATCCTGACTTTCGCGGATAATGGAAGAATAACTCATCCGGTAAAGCACGTTACCCATTTGTTCAGCGATGGAATGCAAGGCACCACCGATGACCTGTAAGGTAATTGGATCAATTTCTCTAGTCATGTTTTAATCTCCATTCCCTAAATCAGTTTTTTTCAATCAGAATATCGCCAACTTCTAAAATAGTGGCGGTATAGTCTGGTGGAATAATGGTAGTTGAATTGTGCTGTGTCACAACGGCGGGGCCACTAATTGTATCCCCTGATTTCAGCTTGCCACGATCATAACGTGGGGTAGAAACCGCTTTATTATCGTCAAATACGGTATCTCTGTTATAGAGATGCGCATATTCCGGATTCTTGCTGCCACCTTTTTCCAGTTTATTAAGCTGTAATTTCTCAACATCAGCAGATGCAACGACACGGACGGTAATTGCCTCAGTAATCTGGTCTTTAAAGGCGTGACCATATTGCTGTTTATGGACGTTATAGAAATTATCAATAACAACTTGGACATTCTTTGTTGTTAATGGCTCATTTGGCATTTTTGCCCTTAGCTCAAAGCCCTGACCAAGATAGCGGCATTCCATAATATATTCGTATTGGCGTTTATCTTTGGGCACATTATCCTGATCAAGTTGTTGATCCGCCTCTACTTTCAGGTCTTCAACAATCTGGTTAATTTGCGCCAGATCATGATCAGATGCCTGATTAAGAGGGATAAGAACCGACCGCGTATATTCATATTTAAGATCAGAAACCAGCAATCCTAATGCGGCGGTAATACCCGGCTGTGATGGGGATATGATATTCTTTGCTGAGATCATTTCGGCAAGTGCAACCGCGTGCAATGGCCCGGCACCTCCAAATCCCATCAATGTGAACCCTCTTGGGTCAATCCCTTTGGCAACAGAGTTAGAATTAATAGCAAGCGCCATATTATTATTGATAATTTTCAGAATACCTAGGGCAGCTTCCGTGACGGACATACCCAAGGGATCAGCAATATATGTCTTGATGGCTTTTTCGGCCAGCTCTGGCTTAATGACAATATCACCACCAAGGAACTGTTCCTGATCCAGTCGGCCCAGAACGACCTGTGCATCAGTCACCGTTGGATGCTCACCGCCATTGCCGTAACACGCCGGCCCCGGAACAGCACCTGCTGATTTTGGCCCAACGCGGAATGCGCCGCCATCATCAACATAGGCGATAGAACCACCCCCAGCACCAATAGCATCAATATCAAGCATTGGCACCAACACAGGCAGACTTGCAACTTCGGTATCGCGAGGATTTTTGATACGAAGGTCACCATTTTGAATCACGGAGATATCGGCTGATGTTCCGCCAATATCAATGGTAATGATATTGGAAATATCATTTTTCTCACCTGTCGAACGCGCACCGATAACACCACCAGCAGGGCCAGATAACAACAATCCGATTGGTCGGTCAGATGAATTTTCAATGGTAGAAATACCGCCATTAGACTGCATAATTCTTACCTGACTATTGATGCCTTCTTTTTTCAGCCGGTTTTCGAGATTAGACAGATATCTAGCGGTTTTAGGGCCAATATAAGCATTCATAGCCGTTGAGCTGAAGCGTTCATATTCACGGATCACAGTCACCACCTCAGACGAGGTCTAAATATAAGCATCAGGATGAATAGAGGACACGATTTCCTTAGCCCGCATTTCATGATCATTATTCAGGAATGAGAACAGAAACGCGATAATGATAGAATTAATCCCGCGCTTTTTCAGCAATTCTGCGGCGGCCCTAACCTCGTCTTCATTCAATGGCGTATCAATGTCACCAGTAGGCGGCATTAGGCGTTCAGTAATAGGAATTCTGTTACGACGCTTGACCAGTGGCTTGGACTGCCATGGCACTTCATATTGAAGACTAAAGTTATGAGGGCGCTTATGACGAGCCATATGAAGAATATCGCGGAACCCGCGTGTGGTCAGCATCCCAACCTCTGCGCCATCGCGTTCAATCACCATATTGGTTGCCACGGTTGTCCCATGATAAAGCATATCAATATCAGATGGTTTAACCCCAGCTAATTGACACACCTGCAACACACCCTTGACCACGCCTTCGGACTGATCATGTGGGGTGCTTGAAACTTTGGTTACGGTAACCTCATTCTTATTTGCATCATGGTTTTCCAGAATAATATCGGTGAATGTTCCGCCGACGTCTACGCCTACTCTTATCATTGGCTACCTCCTCATAGTAATGATGTTCTCCAGCACACTGGCAACCGAAAGCAAATCATCATCACGACCTGCATGGGTTGTTATCAGCAAACTGGTTGGTCTTTTGTTGATATCACCAAGCGAAGTCATTGGCATGGCCACGCCTGGCAAGTTGAAAATATTACCCAGCGTAGTATTCCGCAGGGTTTTTAAATTTACCTTATGAAACACACTCTTATCAGCCACAAGCGGGGCTAATTCCGGGGCAAGAATAGGTACTGTTGGCATCAGCATAAAACCTGATCCCGTTTTCCGGATAATTTCTGCTACGCCATCGACCCTTAACCAATGGTGGCGCACCACATCCGAGGCGGACATCGTTGACCCACGCATAATGCGATCCAAGACACGTTCATCTATCCGGGCCCGGATATCATCGGTGAGCCGGTCGGCATATTCGCTCCACGCATCCATCGCCACGATGGTTCCGCATTCTTGCATCAACTCAAAACTCTGGGCAAAACAATCAAGATCAATAGGCGTGATTGAATATCCAGCATCCTTAATCATATCGAGAGCATTGTGATAATCTTCGGCGACTTCCGCATCCATGTCGTCCAGCACCACCGTCTGCGGTGTGAAAAATTGCGGTTTTTCATCTCTTGCAGGGGCTTGATGATGATGCTCAGACCGAAAAATCAAATCTATGGCGGCGCAATCTGCGACCGTTTTTGCCAATGGGCCAACAGTATCAAAAGTGCGTGATAACGGGATGACCCCGCGCTTATCATAACGACCTTCGGAGGTTTTTAGTCCGGTGACACCATTATAAGCGGCAGGCACACGAACTGATCCGCCTGTGTCAGAACCGATAGCGATAGGCGCCATATTCCGGCCAACTGCCGCGCCACTTCCCGACGATGAGCCGCCGGGCGAATACGCCACGGTATCCGAACACGCATTCATCGGTGTACCATAATGGGGATTATACCCAATTCCGGAAAAGGCAAGTTCCGTCATGTTCAGCTTGCCCAAGCTAACCATACCAGCGGCTTTTGCCTTAGCGACAACCGGGGCGTCGCTGATCGCTGGTTTGGCATTTTCAAAGACAATAGAAGCCGCGGTAGTAACCTCACCTTCCATATCGTAAAGATCTTTCCACGCAATCGGGACACCATCAAGCGGCGATAAGGGCGCGTTGGCATCCAATCTTTTATCCGCCGCCTCAGCTTCGGCCATAGCCCGGCTTTCGGTTAGTTTAATAAAGACCGGGCTGGATTGATTTTTGGCACGATCAAGAAAAACACCAGCAACATCGGCGGCTTTAACATCGCGGTGATGCAACGCCTTGCCCAAATCACAAGCAGTCATGGAAATGATGTCATCAGGTCGCATGATATTAGGCACCGCCATTTTTATTGGTTTCATTTAGCATGATACGGCAATGTTTCTCTGACCAGTAGCAGCTCAATGCACTTCCAGGATTCATATCCTGACCTTTGACTTTATCAATATGGGTATCAATTTTGACAACATCGCCATTGCCAAGAGTCATGTAAATAATAACGGTATTCAGAACAACATTGGCCTGTTTAATATGGCCTGTAATGGCATTCACGCCGCGTTCTTTACTCTTACCGAATTGGATATATTCCGAAGGAACAGACAGCAATCCTTGCTTGCCTTTGACATCCTTACTTGCCTGCCCCACCATGGCGGCATTAAACCCCCCATGCGGCGTATCAATAGAGGCATTTTTTCCGCTAGTGGCAGAAATCTTACCCTCAAAAAGAAGATTCTTTCCTATAAACCGCGCGACAAAAGGCGTTTGCGGATTAAAATAAATATCCTCGGACTTACCAATTTGCTCCACTCGACCAGCATTCATCACCACGATACGGTCGCCCATTCCCAATGCTTCGGACTGGGCATGAGTGACAAAAATAAAGGTGATATTTAATTGCCGCTGAAGAAGTTTCAACTCATCTTGAATGGCGCGGCGCAGATTAGCATCCAGCGCGCCCAATGGTTCATCAAGCAAAAGAATTTCGGGCTCTGTGATCAGCCCCCTTGCCAGCGCAACACGTTGTTTCTGGCCGCCTGATAGCGAATGTTCTCTGGCATTGGCAACACTGCCTAAATCCAAAAGATCAATCATATTTGTTGTTTTCTGTCTGATTTCAGCATCAGAGAGGTTTCTAATTTTAAGCCCAAACTCAATATTCTGACGCACTGTCATGTGCGGATAGATGGCATAGTTTTGAAAAATAGTAGCAGTAGGTCGCTTTTCCGCCTTGATATGCGTGTTATTGACCCCGCGAATATAAAGCTCACCAGAGGTAATATCTTCCAATCCGGCGATCATCCGCAAGGTGGTGGTCTTGCCACAGCCAGACGGCCCGACGAAAGACAGAAATTCCCCTTTTTCAACCTGAAGATCAAAGGCTTCAACCGCCAATGTTCCACCAGGATAAATTTTTGTTATCTGTTTTAGCTCAAGATCATATTGGGTCATGTTTACGATTACCGCTGAGTGTCAAGGTTCAGGAGACAAGTTGAGTCCCCTGAACCAAAGATTTTGGTGATGATTACGCGCTTAGGAATTCATCCCACTTCATCATCAGATGATCATACTCATCTGGCCACTGGTGCCAGTAAGTGACCTTAGAAGCACGGTTAGCAAGTGAACCACCGTCACGCAGATCGCCTTCTTGAATTCCGCGATCAGGCGCACCAACCCAAGGCTTACCCTCATACCAGAAGTCATACTTTTCTTTTGGCATAGCGTCTTTAATGGTTGTGGTTGGTGAGTAGTAACCCTGTTCAGATACTGCGATAGCTGGTGGGCCAGACAGCCAGTAATCAGCATAGGCCATCACTGCATCTTCGTTTGGTGTGCCATTGATCATGGAGATACCAATGGACCAACCGCGATAACCTTCTTTTGGTTCCGCGTATGAACATGGAATGCCCTGTGCCTTAACAGCCATAACCGCAGGCTGCCACGCATCAGCAAGAACCATCTCACCAGAAGCCATCAGGTTAACCAGTTCACCGAAATCACCCCAAAGGGCGCGGAACTGACCTTCTTTTTTCTTGGAAATCAGGAACTTAGAAGCTTCGTCGATCTCACTCTTATTTGGATTACCTGGGTTAGGAACATCCAACATACCAAGTGAGTTCATGGCCAAAATAGCCTGTCCAAATGCGATCAGTGGATCAACATTCAGGCCAGTCTTGCCCTTGAACTTCTTATCGAAAAGTGAAGTCCATGTGTTTGCTTCTTCAGCTTCAACAAGGTCAGGACGATAGCCGATGGAGTCAAAGTTATAAACGGTCGGAACCATCCAAAGTGATGACTGTCCAGCATCTGCCCAAATCTGGCCAGAAATCTGTGCCCGTGCTTCCATCCGTGGATCAGATTTTGTGAAGGTATCACGAATACTGTTCCAGTTTGATAGCTTGGATGTTGGAATTGGCTTAATGGTGTTTGTCATTGTCATTGCTGGCAGACGCTCACCAATGGTTTCCCAACAATCATAAGCTTTTGAACCTGAAAGTAGCTCTGTCTGGGTATTCGGGAAAATATCCCCTTTACCGCTAACAGAACCTACCCCTGATTTTTCTTTAAAATCATTCAGGATACGTTCTTGAACCGTCACGGAAAGACCAACTGTTCTTAGTTGCTGTTCAGCCAGATGGCCGCCAGCGAACAGCTGAGATGGTGTTGAGAGCATCGTGCCCCCAATCGCCATCCCCGTCCCTGCCAGAAACTTACGACGATTTGTATGTATGGTCATAATATTCCTCCTTCTAGAAGATTGGTTTGTTAGTAACGGCCGACCGCAAGTCCACCGTCCACGCTTATCACTTGCCCTGTCAAATATCTGGCTTGTTCTGATGCTAAAAAGACAATCACATCAGCGATATCATCTGGTTCCCCGATACGACCCATCGGGATGAAAGAACCTGCTTTATCTGCACCTTCTTTCCCAAGTGAATGCTCCTCCGACAAAAGCTGGGCGGTGCGGATATAGCCTGGGGCTACCCCGTTCACCTTAATCCCGTGCCGAGCCAACTCCGAGGCTAAACCCCGAACCAAGCCAACAACACCTGCTTTTGCCGATGAATAATGTACATGCTCATCCCATCCATACATAACGCCCATGCAGGATGAGAGGCAGATAATTGATCCGGCTTTTGCCGCTTTCATAGCACCTAAAGCCGGACGGATAACTCTGAACATACCTTTGAGATCAACGTCAAAAGTGAAGTCCCATTTCTCGTCTGTCATCTGGTCTAATGGCACCTTATGGGCGATACCAGCATTGCAGACGATGGTATCAATGGCGCCATGCGCCTTTTCCACATCTGCCACCACTTGATTAGCGTTTTCAGTGGAAGTCACATCCAGATGATGAAACTCTGCCGTGCCGCCCGCCGAAGTGATGGCGTCAACCACAGCATGACCTTCGTCTTTCAGAATATCAGTAACAATGACACGATAGCCAGCTTTACCGAAAGCCAGCGCCGCTGCCTTACCGATACCAATTCCTGCCCCTGTAATGATTACCGTTTTCATCGCACTCTCCCTACAACATCACATCGCCAGAATTCGGCCCAAGCGTTTGCCCAACATAAATCCGAGCATCATCCGATGCCAAAAAGGCCACGGTCGCCGCGACATCTGATGGCTCACCAAAAGTCCCAAGCGGCAGTTGTGACGCTTTGGCATCACGCCATTCTTTTGATAATCCAAGCACCAATTCAGTGTTAATCGGCCCCGGAGCAACAGCATTGACCCTGATGCCCGACTGCCCTACTTCACGCGCTAATGATTTTGTTAAACCAATAATGGCAGCCTTAGCAGAGGCGTAATGCACCAAATCCGCCGCACCGATCTGGCCTAATTGTGACGCGGTATTGATGATGACCCCGCCACCTCTTTTTTGCATGATAGGAAGCGCAAAATGACAACCGAGAAAACACCCGCGCAAATGCACGGCAATCATCCGATCCCAGTCATCACAGGTCAGATCAACAAACGCTTTCTGTTGCAAAATACCAGCGTTATTTACCACTAGTGAAATATCGCCAAATCTCTCTAACGTTCCATCAAAAAGCGATTTCATATCAGCCTCTGATGATACATCCCCCGCCATGGTTGCGAGATGATCAGAGTCAATACCGCTATTCACGAGGCGAGATTTCACCGCCTCCAACCGTGTCGCATCAATATCATTCATCATCACTTTAGCGCCATCATGGGCAAGACGTTCAGCAATGGCCGCGCCAATTCCTGCCCCGGCCCCTGTCACGATAGCAATATGATGCGCAAGATTGGTCATGAAATGTCCTCTTGCAGACCCGAAATCCGTGATTTTTGGCGGCGAATAGAAAGGCTGAGCAATATTCCATAAATGGCTAGCAAGGCGAATGAGAACAAAGTCGTCAATACCCCAAAAGCAAACAAGTTCGGATGAATCTCTACCGCAAAGGTTCCATAAATCGCTAAAGGCATCGTGACATCCGAGCCGCCCGTGAACAATGTCCGCGGAAACTCATCATAGCTGAGCGTAAAAGCGAACAGCATCGCCGACAATACGCCGGGGAAAATGATTGGAAAGGTCACTTTGCGAAATGTTCTGGCTGGACTAACCCCTAAGCTGAGGGAGGCTTCCTCAACAGAGGTATCGAAGCGATTGAAAATGGCTAACATGACAAGGAACGCAAATGGATAGGTATAGACAACGTGCAAAACAAAGGCTGTGGACCACCAATTGCGGTCAATGCCAAATTGATTAGCCAGAAGCGCCATCCCAAGGCCAAGCAAAACCCCCGGAACAATCATGCCAAGAATAACCGAATAAAACACTAAACCAGAGCCACGAAAGCGGCGGCGGAACGCCTGAGCCGTCAGAACACCCATTATCGTTGAGACCACCATCGTGGCAAAGGCCAATGTTAATGACCGAAACAAGGCTTCACCAATTGGTAATGGCGCCACGCGCGAAGGCGGGGCAACACCAAAGACGTGCTGATACCAATAGGTTGACCATTCAATGATGGGGAACTGCGGGCCACCTTCAGGGCCTTGCTGAAAACTGAGGATGCCCATGACAATAAAAGGGCCATACAGAAACAGAATAAACAGAGCTGTAAATATTCCCAGAAACCACCGCAGCGATACAACTTTATCCATAACAGCGCTCCATCAGATCTGGTTTCTTAAATTAACAATACGAAGCATCACCGCCACAAAAGTCGCCATGACAATCGTCAGCACAACACCAGCAACCGCGGCAAATGCCCATTTCAATGAGCCCACCTGAGTGATGATAATGTTGCCTAGCAAATTGACCTTTCTGCCAGAAAGCGCCGAAGCCGTCGCAAACTCACCCAGCACCATAACAGTGACAAAGATAGACCCGACAATAACCCCCGGCATACTCAATGGCAGAATGATGCGGCGGAAAATCGTCGATGCCGAAGCCCCTAAATCACGCGCGGATTCGATCAGGCTTTCATCAATACGGCCAATCATAAATGCAATCGGGCCAACCATAAACACCACATAGATTTGCACCATGCCGATGATCACCGATAATTCGGTGAATAACAGAACCTCAATCGGGGCATCAATGATGCCTATTTTTTGAAGGATGATATTGATCGCGCCTTCTTTGCCTAGCATAGGACGCCACGCCAGCACACGAATCAAAAATGATGTCCAGAAAGGGATCACGCAAGTGACAAGCAAAGCTGTCTGCAAGGTTTTATTCTTAATGAATTGGCCAATATAAAGCGCCACAGGATAACCGATGAGCAAAGTCACAATCAAAACGGTTAGCCAAATGCGGATGGTGCGCAACAACGCCCCAAAATAAGTGTCCGAGCTAAAGAAATTAACCCATGACTGGGTTGTTAGATCAGGCTTGATGGTAAAGGTTGTCTGCGTCCAGAAGCTGACATAAACCATCATGATCAGAGGCGCCACAAGAAACAGAAGGATCCAAATCATCCCCGGCGCCAATAACAACCATGTTCCTTTATTTGATCTCACTTTCGGCCTCTTTCGCTTATTATCAATTTGTTATCAATCAGCTTATTAACTGCTTATTCGCATCATATAAAAGCATATCAGCGGCATTCCAGCTCAGCCGATAGGTGGTATTAGCTTTGAGATGTTTTGGTTCATTCAGACTCATATGATCTTCGACTTCACAAATCTGGTCATCACCGGTCTTAAAGAAATAAATGATTTTATTGCCTAGAAACTCGCTGGTCAGAAATAAGGCTTCTAATCCGCTTGCCTTTGGTGAGGTTTTATCAATGGCGATTTTATCCATGCGCACGGCGCAATGGCTGGCGCGACTAATTTTTGCTGAAGGTGCTTTGCCTTTGATGGCGGCATTAAGCTGATCTGCCATCTTATCACCTGAAAAGATATTAAAACTGTGCATACTTTGGGCCGTGATCAGGTCCTGCGGCATAGAATATAAATCTTGCGGCTTGCCTTGCTGAACGATCTTGCCTTCTGACATGACAAGCATTTTCTGCCCCATCGCCAGGGCTTCAAACTCATTTCCAGTGACATGAATAAACGAAATGCCAAGCTCTTTCCGGATGTTCTGAAGCTCAATCGTCATGCGTTCCCGCAGATTGGCATCAAGCGCACCAAGAGGTTCATCTAGCAAGCAAATTTCCGGGCTGGTCACCAGCGTTCGTGCCAACGAAACCCTTTGTTTCTGGCCACCAGAAATCTGGCCTGTCATTTTTTGTTCCTGATCAGCAAGGCCGACCAATTCAATCATCTCAGAAACCTTGCTCTTGATCACACTCTCATCCAATACGCGATCATTAGTGCGATGCCGCAAGCCAAAGGCTATATTATCAAACACATTAAGATGAGGGAAAAGGGCGTATTTCTGCTGAACAAAACCGATCCGGCGTTCATGGCAAGGCCGATTTGTGACATCCTCGCCGCGCAAAATCACCTGACCACCATCAGGCTCAAGCAATCCTGCGATGACACGCAGAATAACGGACTTCCCACTACCTGATGACCCAAGCAGGGTGATATACTCATTCTCATTAACCTCGAACGAGATATCGCTAATCGCTGATACATCAGCGAAACTCTTGGATACAGACCTTACTTCAAGCACAGGCTAATTCCATCCCTATCTTTGTTTGTAGATTTTGTTATTCAATTATTACAATATCGTTATATGCGTATCGTTTCACAATGGACACAAAAGTCAAAACAATTTTTCTGATTTATCTTAATTTTCATAAAATCGGCGAGGTTTTTAATGACACTTTCCATTAATGTAATAAATACGACATTATTTATTCTTTTTTACCTATAAATATCTTTGTGGATAATGGCGATACTTGCTGATATGATATTCTCATGAATTTTGTACACAAAAAAACTTTGCCACAACCCAGATATCGGCAAATCTACGACGAACTCGCCACTACGATAGAGGCGAATCGTCCTCTTGATGGTGCGTTAGTTAATTTGGGTACACTTGCCAAAATCTTCAAAACCAGCCGCACACCAGTATATCAAGCCTTACAAATGCTTGAAGCTGATAAGCTTGCCAGCCGCGTTGGGCGAAAGGCTGAGTTTATTTTTCACCGCCAAAGCGGGCAGAAAATACAAACACCAACCATGCCCGTGCGATACACAGAATCAGATCTGCGTTTGTTCTTTAAAAATGTTCTGGACACAGAAAAACAACGATCCGCCGATCTGCATCAGGATATTGAGCAACAAATCGCAAGTCTTTTGCCTTTTGGTGAGTTTTGGGTGAATGAACAAAAAGCGGCGGATCATTATCATGTCAGCCGCACCATTATTCGTCAGGCACTATCAAAGTTTGCTGAACGTGGATTGGTTGGTAAGGATTATCGTTCCCACTGGACGGTTGGGCCACTGACTTCAAAAATGTTAAATGATCTCTTTATGATTCGCTCTAAGCTTGAGCCGCTGGCGCTGATTGAAGCCGCCACATCTCTGAAAAGCAAAGATATCCATCAGTGTCTGGAGCGCTGTTATAGCGCAAGAGACAATGCTAATGACCTTAACCAAGAAAACATAAAGCAGCTCGAAGATGATCTTCATGTCCATCTGCTTGAATATTCAAAAAACACCTCGTTATTGCGATTTATTAACCAGTCACAACTGGCCCTTGTTGTTAATGATGTGTTTGCCAAGCCGCGCAACACCCGGCCATTTTCTGCCGCGATCACCGAACATATTATCATTTATGAATATCTTTTACGCGGGGCTGTTGAACCTGCCGCCATGGCGCTAGAAACGCATATTCTGTTATCTGCCAAACGCACGACTCAGCGGCTAAAAGCGTTGTCTATTTTTCCTATGCCGCCCTTACCTTCTTGGCTCACTCGTCACGCCTGATCTTGTGCTTGTTTAGAGATGCAGATCATAACGACCATGGGAGAGTCTGCCACTTTCTCACCAGATAATTATGTTCAGGCATAATCGTGTTCCATGCTGCGGTTTCTGCCATACGGTTTTCCAAACTGCCACCAGCGCGAATACTGCCGCGAGGAAAAAGCAAGTGATTATCATTATCAAAAATATCGTAACGCGCCGCCTTGCCTTCGATCCAAAACTCATACTCATGTTGTTGAAGGTAATTTTTAACAGCAGAAAGATTTGTGAAATACCCGCCTTGGCGACATAAATACGCCCCCGCCGGGCCAGTGAGCCACCAATTCAGATAATCATAAGCGGCATCAAGTGACCAATCAGGTATGGCTTGCGATAGGGCCAACCCCCCAAACCAACCGCGATAACCACTCCGAGGGGCAATCATTTCCACCTCATGCCCCTCCGCGCGCAGTCGCATCGCGCCAGACCACCATAATGAACATAACAAAGGCTCATCAGGTTTCACCAAATCTGCCAGATCATCTTCAACTTCCCAAAATCCTTTGAACTGACCTTGTTTCAGATATTGATAAATGCGCTGAATAAAAAGATCGATTTCCTCAATGCTAAGATCTGAGATATCAGATACTTCAAAATCACCTTTTGCGGTCAAGGCCAATAGCATTTCCACCACACAAATCGCGGAATCCTTTTGGATCACTACTGCCCCCTGCCAAGCGTCATTGAGCAAGTCAGACCAATCATTCACTTGATCTCGGCTATCCTTACCGCCATTAATCAAGGCAATCGTATCAGCGTTGAAAATTGTTGGCATCATGCTGATTTCATCCGATGCTTGACCGGATAAAGACATATCTGGCCCGACATAAAGACGTTCCACCGGAGCAGAGGATTTCCATTTTTTGTCTTTGGTGGCGGCATAGCCATTAAGCGCGGCGATACTGATCTGATCAAAGGCTTCGATGCGATTGATATCAATCGGCATCAATGATCCTGTTGGCCAGCTCAGATCAATATCGTGAAACCACTGATCATAGACATCAAAACTTTCAGGTGATAACGCAGCCTGTTGTTGGGCCGTTTCCCCATCACGAGTGACTAGATCAAGGGCTATACCTAAATCTTTTTCAGCATAGCCCTTGAGCACCGGATTTTGGGTCACAGATGTTCCCAGCACCGCAAGCCGGTGCGTGGAGTCCTTAACCAGAGGCGCGCCTAGCATTATTTCACCCTAGCATCATTTCATTTAGGCCAGCGAAGCGCGAATCTGATCCAGTAGATTGTGCCGTTCTTTCCGCGCTGCCAAGGCTTCGTCCATGCTAACAGCCTTAAATTTGACTGGAGTATGAGGTTGTAATTGGCCTATATAATCCATATCAGCCGAAATAATTGCCCCTAAGGTAAAATAACCACCACCAGAGACCGCATCACGGTGAAGAACAATTGGTTCCGTTCCACCCGGCACCTGGATAGACCCGTAGGAATAACACCCATCAACAATATTTGACGGATCAGAGCCTGCGCCAAAAGGTTGTTCACGATCAACAAACTCTAGGGGTTTTCCGCCCCGGAACCGATAGCCCATGCGATCTGCTTCTGGGGCGACTTTCCATTCATCATTGAGGAATTGTTGCCCGGCCGCTTCTGTCAGTCGATGCCAGTAAAGCCCCTTGACCATACGCAAAATGGCTGGATTTGACGGCATACGGCGATGCGCCGGTGCTACACTTGCCCCTGCCATGGCCTTGCCAGCTTTCCCTACCGGTAGCATATCACCAGCCGCGACATTGCGCCCATCAACGCCGCCAAGAGCGCCAATAGGATAAGTAGACCGACTGCCGAGAGCTTCGGGCGTATCGATACCGCCGCTGACCGCGATATAAATCCGCGCACCAGATTGCAGAAAACCAAAGCTCAGCGTCTGTCCTTTAGTAACCGTGAGAGCCGTCCATGTGTTTTGTTCCACACCATCAAGCATCACAGGCAATTCAGCACCAGTGATGGCGATCAGCGCATCTTCGGTAAAGGTGATTTCCGGGCCCATAAATACCGCTTCTAGGCCCGCCGCTTCTTCAGCGTTGCCAACCAGCATATTAGCGACTCGCATCGCAAAACGATCCATCGCCCCGCCAATCGGAATCCCTAAATGGAAGTAACCCGGACGACCAAGATCCTGAATTGATGTTGAGAGACCGGGGTTGAGAATATTAAGCGCCATTGAGAGCCTCCATCAAACGGGCGTTTGTTCCCGCCATATCCTTGTTGAACGCATCCAGATCAAACTCAACTTCAGCCATTCTAGGCATAAAGGTGCCATCCTCAACCTGTTGACAAATCTCATCATACTCGGCCCGATCAATCGGTCGCCATTTGACGATATCGCCGGGACGGAACAACACCATGAAGTCCTTTAGATAAGTCACTTCTTGTTCAGGGTCATAGATCGGCATAGGCGTGATACCAAACATTTGATATCCCCCTGCCCCGCGAACAGAATAGATACAAGAAAAACAACCACCATAACCAACAGTCAATTTTGGTGTGTCGGTTCGTGGACGCAGATACTTTGGCACTTCAAGCTGTTTTTCTCTTTCCACCAATTGATAGAGAAACGGCAAACCCGCAACAAAACCCACCATAGAGACAAACCATGGTTGTGAGTGGTGCGCGGTAATAAAATCTTCAACGCTATCAAAACCATTAATGCGGGCGGCGTATTCCAGATCTGTTCCATTGGGGTCCTGATGCCGTTCCCGAAACCGCATTAGCGTCTCATGCGTCCATGGGTCTTGATAATAGACTGGAACCTCAATGATGCGGGTGTTCATCCGCTTTTCTGCTTTCTCAGCAACCGCTTCCAGTGCCTTTACCTGTTCCAGCAAATCATCGGGATGAATAACATCCGGATTAAACTTGACCTGAAAAGAGGCATTAGCAGGGCATATTTCGGTGACGCCATCAATCTGCGCTTCTCTGACAGCGTTACTCATGGACAGGCTTTTAAAGAACGCATCAAGGGACATTTCTTCGTCCATCTCAATATAGATATGTTCATCACCGCCAAATGTGTATCTTGTTTTCAACTCTATTCTCCTTTGGCTATCGTCATACTTTCAGAGGCTTAATATTTCCAATATTATGTTCCAGCCAGTGTTCCAGCCATCCGGTATGAACCTGACCTGCCTTGACCTCATGATCTTTGGCAAGGGCAATAAGCAACGGTATGGTCGTTTCAATCCCTGAAATAGTGGTATGTTCCAAGGCCTGATGCAAGGCCGCAATCGCCTCATCTCGGTTATTCCCATGGACAATTAATTTGCCCAAGAGGGAATCATAAAAAGGTGGGATGGTGTAGCCTTCATATAGAAAATGATCAAACCGCACCTCTGGCGAATGGTCACATTCCAGTTTTGTGATTACCCCCGGCGAGGGCAGAAATTGCATCGCCGGATTTTCAGCATTAATCCGAACTTCAATACTATGCCCATTGATCTGAATATCTTCTTGTTTTACCGATAACGAGGCCCCGCCAGCGATACGGATCATTTCCGATACCAGATCATATCCTGTGATTTTTTCGGTAACGGGATGTTCCACCTGAATTCGGGTATTCATCTCAATAAAAAAGAAACGGCCTGTTTTTTCTTCGTAAAGATATTCAACCGTGCCAGCGCCAACATAGCCGATATCCTGAGTTAGCTTTACTGCTGATTGGCAAAGCTGCTGCCGGGTCTCGTCATCAAGTGTTGCTGAGGGCGCTTCTTCCCATATTTTCTGACGGCGGCGTTGCAACGAACATTCACGCTCAAAGAAATGGATAGCTGTGTTGCCATCACCCATCACCTGAACCTCAATATGCCGGGCGTTAACAACAACATATTCTAGATAATAACTGCCATCACCAAAGGCGGAAACGGCCTCTGCCTGTGCCTGCGGAGCAAGTCGGCGCAGACTTGCCTCGTCTTCGGCAATCCGAATACCGCGGCCACCGCCACCTGCCGCCGCTTTGATCATCACAGGATAGCCAATCTCATCCGCGACCCGCACCGCTTCATCAAGATCAGAAATCGCGCCATCAGACCCCGGCACCACTGCCACCCCTGCTTTCATAGCGGTTTGGCGTGCCGCAATTTTGTTGCCCATCTTTTCAATCAAATCAGCATCAGGGCCAACAAAAATCAGCCCCGCATTAGTCACAGCACGAACAAAATCAGCATTCTCCGAAAGAAAGCCATAACCCGGATGAATGGCATCGGCCCCTGTCTCTTTCGCGGCGGAAATGATAGCATCATGATTGAGATAGGATTGCGCCGCCGAAGCCGGGCCGATACAAATCGCCTGATCAGCCTGCTTTACCGCCAACATATCTTTATCAGCCTCGGAATAGACCTGAACGGTTTTAATACCAAGGCTCTTTGCTGCCCGAATGATACGAACCGCGATCTCTCCACGGTTAGCAATAAGTAAAGTTTTGATTGTCATGGGATTTATGAAAGCTTTGCTATCACCTGACCAGCCTGAACTGGCTGTTCGTTATCAACAACATAACTGTCGAATGTTCCCGCTTCTGTTGCTTTAACTTCGATAAATGTTTTCATCACTTCAATCAGTCCAATAACATCACCCTCACTTACGGCATCACCATTGTTTTTAGAGGATGGCTCGCCTGGCGATGGGGTAGAATAAAATGTGCCAGGTAGGGGGGATTGAATATCAGTCATGATACACCTTTCTTGAATGTTTATGTCAGCATCTTACCAGTAATTATGCCTCTGAGTTAGGAATAGGTGCGGCAATCGCAATACCATTAGCCTTTAAGGTATCATGGATTGCTTGACCAATGGCCAGCGCACCCGGCGAATCTGAATGGAAACAGATAGACTCAAAAGCAATATCAATATCATTGCCTTCCACCGTTTTGACCTTACCCTCAACACAGGCGCGGAGACATTTATCTGCCACCGTCTTTGGATCAAGCTGACCCACCTTACGGGCGAAAACGATAGAACCGCTATCATCATAATCCCGATCAGCATAAAACTCTCTTGCGCTAGGATAGCCTTTTTCGATAGCAATTTTTCGCGTCAAAGAAATGCCCATGCAAAAGATCATCTGATCCGGACAGGTTTTCATCAGAGTGTCTATCAGCATGGTCGAAAGCTCTTCGTTACGGGCGGCCTCCATATAAAGCATCCCATGCGGCTTAATGTGTTGAAGTTCAATATCATGGCGGCGACCAAATTCACGAAGCGCCCCAACCTGATAAATAATATCATTGATCAGCTCATCTGCCGGGGTTTGAATAAGCCGCCGACCAAAGCCGCGCAAATCCTGATAGCCAGGATGCGCGCCAAGCCCAACGCCATGATCTTTGGCCAGTTTAGCTACTCTATCCATAGAGTTCGGATCACCTGCGTGAAAACCAGTGGCAACATTTGCCGAGCTAAGAATCTTCATCAATTCTTCATCAGGGGCATCACCAAGCACCCAATGGCCAAAACCCTCACCCATGTCACAGTTCAGATCAACACTGGATTTCATTGCATCCTCAATTCTAGTTTCCGGCAATATTCATAAAGAAAAATGCCTTCTTTAATGATGAAATTATGATTACTTAAATCTTAAGAATACGCAAGACCCGACATAACAATTGAATATGAAAGATCACCGACAGGGTTAGTGATCACCTCCCCTTGTCGGTTGTTGAGGCAGCAAGACGGCAGTAATCATAATTTCAATGTTATGATTTAAATTCCATTTCAAGAAATGAAAATGGGGCATCACCAGCGTTGATAACATTATGATTAACCCCCTTTTCACGATAATATGGGGCATCAGGCAACATATCGGCATGGCTTTCCGAACCATCAGGATGTTCAAGCCGCACCTTACCTGCCACTTTCGGCATCACAACATAATCCATTTCATGAGTATGCCAGCCTGTTTCCTGGCCAGGTTCAAATGACCATAATGTCAGACGGCACTGATCATTGTCGATCAACACGGTTGGTGTTGCTGAATTATCTGCCATGCTTTGCCCTTTCCTTTTCTTAAAATCTTGCTGTTAGCGTTTTATTCTAGCCTCTGGTGACCAGTCACGATCTGGCAATCCTGTCGGATAGGCATAGCTATAATCATAGGCTGGCTTGATGACATATTTTCGATCAAACTCCATCCAATCATAATCCATGCCGGAAGCCACAATATAAGCCCAATCCGGATGTGCAAATATCGGTCTGCCCACCGCCGCCATATCACCAGCATCATGCGAAAACACTTCTTCCGCCGAAGCGCCATCAAAGATATTGCCATTGGTGATAAAAGGTTTGCCACTGGTTTTCTTTAGCGTGACCGGAATAGGAGGCTGATTGGCATCAAAGCGATTGTCTTTCCAGTTAAAGCTTGACCAATGGATAACATCAGCATCCATCTTGCCAAGTTCTCTGCCAATAGCTTCAACATATTCCTGCCCAGCTTCCCAGAAGCCTGTAAAATCATCAACACCATCTTGCGAAATGCGATAACTGATCAATTTATCCGGGCCAATAGCGGCACGAACGCGATCAACAACCATCCTTGGGAACCGCATATTATTTTCGGCAGAACCGCCGTAAGCATCTGTCCGCAGATTCTGTTTCGGGTCAGTGAATTGATAAAGCAAATATCCATTTGCCCCATGAATCTCAACACCGTCACAACCTGCATCAACGGCTCTCTTTGCCGCCGCGGCAAAATCATCTGCTACCGCGCTCAATTCATCTTCGGTTAACGCTCTGGCAGGTGGGAAATTGACCATTGGCCATGCCCCATCAAGACCACGGTCATGAAGCTCGGTATCATTATCGGTGTAAAGCACCCAGCCTTGACTATGGGTATCGGAAGCAGAGACAGGTTGCTCACCATCCCTGATCGTGCGTGGATCAGCAACACGTCCTGCGTGCATCAACTGAACAATAATTTTTGATCCAAACTGGTGACAGGCTTCTGCAATTTTTTGCCAACCTGCTTGCTGTTTGTCATTTTCACATCCGGGTTGGTTGAGGTAACCGATACCTGAAAGATGGTCTGCAGGATATGTTCCCTCTGTAATAATTAGCCCTATTCCGCCTCTGGCGCGGCGAGCATAATAGGCCACCATTTCATCATTTGGTGTGCCATCATCATCGGCGCATTGTCGCGTTAACGGCGCCATTGCAATCCGATTTTTTACTGCTAATGGGCCTAATGTTACTGAATCAAACAGCTTTCCTTTATACATTATTTCTCTCTTATCAATCGTTTCATTATGATGCATCATCCCCTAAATTGCTTGATATCGTCAATCAAATTAATCCAGTAAAAATTTTTGCCACTATTTGTTTGAACTCATTTCACCCTATCATTATGGTCTTAGACTTAATCAAAATGAGATAATTACCGCGAAAGGCACTAAGAAAATGAAGAATGAAGAGATGGATTGGGAAGAGCTAGATCATATGCTTAATCAGGCTTTTGCCAAGGCAACCGAGATTTATCAGCAGCGCGGATTCCAAAGGCGTATTGGTTTTGGCAAGAAACCAGCGTTAGTATCTGTTGACCTTGCTAATGCTTGGACACGCCCAGGCAACCCTTTTACCTGTGACCAGAAAAAAATGGATAATGAAATTATCCCCGGTATGCAGCGCCTGCTAGAAGCTTGCCGTAAGCATGGCCACCCTGTCATTCATGTCACCACAGCTTATGAAGTGACCGACCGCAACGCCGAGTTCACGGATATGGGGCTTTGGCATTGTAAAATACCGATTGATGTTGTCGATATCAAAAATAAGGAGCTTTGGGCCATCGATAGCCGTATCGCACCTGTTGAAGGCGAATATACATTGCTTAAAAAACGTGCCAGCGGTTTTCATGGCACTGAGTTGGCAGGTATTTTGAGAGCAGCCAATGTGGATACTATCCTTGTCACTGGCGTGACCGCAACGGCCTGTGTGCGCGAGACGATTTGTGACGGGATTGCAGATGGCTTCCGCACCATCGGTGTTAGGGAATGTATCGGTGACCGTATTCCCGGTGCAGTGGCATGGAATCTCTTTGATCTAGACGCCAAGTTCGCCGATGTCCACAGTGTCGATGAATGTGTTTCTTATTTAGAGACGGTCAAAAATTAACTTTAGGATATTCCGGTCATCCACCGGAATATTAATTTTGGGGGTGTGTATCAATCGTTTTAGGTTGTTCGCACCCGCAAAATAGTCCCCGCTATTCGGGTGATATAAAGACTGATAATGATCACCAGCATTGCTAATATCTTGGTCAGGCTAATGGTCTCACCCAGAATAAAATACCCGATGGCCAAGGCAACAATTGGGATCAGATACCCAACATTCGACATGAATCCAGCCCCGGCGCGGTTGATCAAAACATAGCGCAACGAAAAGGCCAGCGCGGTTGATACCGCCCCCAGCCAAATCAGCGCCAACCATACTTCACCACTCCATTGGCTAGGCTTCGGCTGTTCTACAATCCATGCGATCGGCATAAATATAATCCCGGTAATCAATAAGCTAAAACACGTAAGTTGCGCCGGACGTAGAGCCATTTGTCCGCGCACCAGCAAGTTTCCAGCCGCGTAGCAAGAAAACGCAAGCACCAGCGCAAGTTGAGCCAAAATAGACGCATTACCAACTTTATTCAGACCTTCATGCATCAGCAAAATAACCCCAACCAAACCGAATAATACCCCGGCTAATCTGGTTTTCGTCAGCAATTCATCACCGGTGATATAATGCGCGCCTAGCACGGTGACGAGAGGCGCCGCGCCATTTAAAAGGCCAGCCACAGAGCTATCCACATACTGTTCTGCCCAGCCAATGAGAAAAAATGGCGTTGCCGTTCCAATAAGTCCAATCGCCAAAAGGCGGCGATAAGGCAAAGCCTTAACATCCACTTTCCAGCCCCCCGTGATAGCCAGAAAAACCCCCACGGTAATAAACCCAAGAGAGGTTCGCGCCGCCACCAATGACAATGGGCCAGTTGTCTCAACCGCTATTTTAATGGCGCCAAACGCAGACCCCCATATCACTGATAAGGTCAACAAGATGACATAATCCAAAACATTTTGGCGGACAAGTTGATGTGTCATTGAGATTTCAATTTCTAGTCGGGGTTATCATGATCATGATTATAAACCATCATACCGCCAATGATATAGCAAAGTCATCTTGATCAAGCCAAACAGCATTGGTGCTTGAGGCGCTGTTTTTACTTTTCTGATACCATAGATTAGTCTGTCAGCATCTGATCAGCATACCAATGGGCAAACCTTGCGACATTCACCTCAAGATGAGGTTGAAACCGACCTTGCACAGCATCGGGATGACGCAACCCCTGTTGCTGATTAACAAGCGCCGGGATATCTTCGGCCAGCGCGGCATCAAGGCGATGATAGTAAGCCTCAACTCGTTCTTCAAAATTATTATGTTGAACCGTCTCCGGTGGGAAGCACGCCGTTTGATAAACCAGACACCGATCTGCCGCTAGGGGATATGCCTCATAAATCCAGATGGCATCCACTCCTGCGGCAAAGGTCATATTAGGAAACAGCCATGTATAACGCACCCCTTTTGCTTCACGCCCTTTCAAGCCGGGCATAAGAGGCAGGGGTTTCTGCTGAGATGTTTGTAGCAATCCACCAGTGCCTTCCGTGCTACCAAATTGGGTCGCAAAATCCCCATCTGCCTCATCACCTTCATCCGGAGCATGATAAACATCGTCAATGGAATCGGCGTGAACATAAGGCAGATGATAATATTCATTAAAAACCTCTATAAAGGTTTTCCAGTTGCAATTTACCTCAAACTGCTGGCGACGCTTTGAGACAAGGCTTTCCAATGGCCACGGCGCATGAATAGCGGCAAAATCACCAAGCGCGGCGTCAAGATCGGGGGCGTCCTTTGCCAGACAAACAAAGACAAACCCCAACCGTTCAGCGACATGATATGAGATCAGCCCGAAATCAGATTTGCAAAACCCGCTAACCTCATCCATCTTCGGCGCTCCGGCAAGCGTGCCGTCAAGTTTATAAGCCCAGCTATGAAACGGACACCTTATGCCAGCGGTTTTGCCTGATCCCTCCATCAACCGCGCGCCGCGATGACGGCACGTATTTGCAAACGCTCGTAATGTGCCATCCTTATCACGCAATAAGATGATCGCCTGCCCCGCGAAATCAAGGCAAGTATAATCCCCCGCATTAGCCAGCTGATCACCTCGGCCAACACAAAGCCAATGGCGGCGAAAAATAGCGTCGGTTTCATAGGTAAGGATTGCGGGGTCGGTATAGACTTGTGGCGGCAGGGACCATGCCTCATCCAAAGGCCTCTGACATAACTTCAACTTTGCCGCAAGATCATTGTTCAGCCTGTGATGCGTAGCCATGAAATCCTCATCTTGATGTGGCATCCCTAAGTCATGGGATATTCTGGTTTCATATTTTCAAGTCTAAACGCGGTTTCCAAAACGGACGAAACAGCTCAATCTTTGGGCATCTGTTCATCACCACCTTGAGGCCAGCATCTTCGGCGAGGCGCGCGGCGTCATGATTGACGACACCAATCTGCCCCCATAGCACTTTTGCGCCAATGGCAATCGCCTCTTGGGCGATCCCATAAAGGTCTTCGGGTTTGCGAAAGACTTCGACCATATCCACGGGCCGATCAACAGCCGCCAGAGTTGGATAAACCTTAATGCCGCGGATTTCTTCTAATCCCGGACGCGGATTAATCGGGATCATGTCATAGCCCGTCTCATGCAGAACGCGGAGGACGCCATAGCTGAACTTGGTCTTGTCAGGGCTAGCGCCCACCATGGCAATCGTCTTTACCGATGACAGAATATCTTGCAGATAGGTATCAGTATAAGGCTCATCATGATTCATATAACTCATCTGTCTTAGTCCTTTTTCGTCGCAATATCAGCCTTGAGTTCATGAGGTTGAAGCGGATCAAGAAACGGATTACGGTAAAGCTTATCATGGCTTTCCACCCCGATAGCAAAGGTGCAATCTGTCTTTGCCCTCGCCACACAGAGAATAACATAACCGTCATTGATCTGCCGGTTGTTGAGCGCAACTTGCGCCCTTTGATCAACCTCGCCTTCAAGCAGTTTCGCCGCGCAAGTAATACAGCCGCCATATTTGCACCCATAAGGCAAATCTACCCCAACATCACGCAACTCATCCAGAAGCGGCTTACGGCCTTTCACCTGATAAGTGGCGTTATCCTGATTGGCGATGGTAATGGTGATCATAGCCAGATATCGCTTGTACAGTCACCGCCGGGATAGCGTGCCTCATGACAACGGCTTGGGCCATTTGGCTCTTTACCAAAATCAACGATAAAGTCTTTGTTGATTTCCATGCCGCCATTGACCGGGTCACAATCAATCATCACCATGACGCCGCCTTTCTCGCGGATCTCAGGATAAAATTGATTGTCCCATGTTGAAAACAGAGAGGTGGTGACATAAAGCCGCCGTCCATCAAGCGAAAGCTGAAACATCTGTGGGCCACCAGCCATCTCAACGCCATTAACCACAGGCGCCCGATCAAGCAATCCCCCCATCCAGACTTGCCCCGTTAATTTCGGGTTATGAGGATCAGAAATATCATATTGCCGCATATCCCCATGCAGCCAGTTATTGAGGTAGAGGTATTTATCATCCATGGATATCAATATCGCCGACATCACCCCCGGCACCGGAATAGGCCAGTCCGGATGCGGTTCATTTTCGACATCAATAATCTTTTCCCATTGCCATTTGCCGGCATCATCTTTCCACCAATGGATCACATTTGAACTTAACGCCGCGCCGCAAAAGCCATGGGTGCTATCGGGGTTGTGGTGGAACTTCACCTCAAGCGGGATCAATCCATCTTCGCCGAGATAAAAGCTTTCTACCGGCTCACGCTTT
This sequence comes from Puniceispirillales bacterium (SeqCode), assembly GCA_965661405.1. GTDB lineage: Bacteria > Pseudomonadota > Alphaproteobacteria > Puniceispirillales > UBA1172 > UBA12202. The sequence continues at coordinate 7,369 of CBFIDH010000012.1, read as the reverse complement.
TCAAAATCCCAAAAATGAAGCTCACGCCCATATTTGAGATGCCCGACTTCTTCCAGATCAAAGCCCGGCATAAAGGTATTCGGCGCCGCCCATTCCGACGAGACCATCACATTATGGCGAGGCTGATACCAGAAATCATAGCCGAACTTGATACTGCCCATGGAGTTTTCCCACCGCCCCATAATCTCAAAATCCTTGTTGAGATGGAGGTATCCGCCCGGCGCCTCACCCTTCGCGTTGCCCAAAAAGGAAATGATAATCTCACTGCCGAGGCAATGCACCGTATGGGGGCCAGATAGATCGGCCTTTGATTTGATCTCTGCGCCTTCAATCACCTTATGCAGGCGCGGCGCCCTTGGATCTGTCGCGGTATCGACAATGTGCAGATTGTTGGATCGTACCCCCGGCAGGATCAGATATTTGCGCGACATGGAATTGTCATCATGACAAGACGAGCAGGCATTCCAGCCCATGTGATGCAGTTCATCCCCAATTCCCGGCATCTCAAGCCGGTGGATCACCTGACTATAAGTCGGGCTGTCGGGGTCAACATCTACTGTCGCCAAATAATCAGGTTTCTGAATACCTGTGCCAGTATAGATGGCTATTGTGTACAAGAGCTTTTCTTGCGGTGCCTTGATCGCGTCTTGAGGGCTGGCATATCCCGGGCCGCAACATTCCATGACAGACTTCTTTCCTATTCTTAAAAAACTCAAAAGAGGTGCGATGAGCTAATGCTATTCTCAATACATTAGCACGACATAAACTAACTAATTTATGCGAAGCTCATCTAACCAAAATGCAGAGTTTTTACCTCTTGGTAATCTTCAAGCCCCATAAGCCCACCTTCACGACCATTGCCAGATTGTTTATAACCACCAAAAGGTGAGCCATAATTAAATCCGCCGCCATTGATATGCACCGCGCCTGCCCGTAATTGACTGGCGACGCGTTCGGCTCGCTCTGGATTACCTGTTTGAAGATAAGCGGCCAGACCATAAGGGGTATCATTGGCAATCGCTATACCCTCTGCTTCGTCCTCAAACGGGATAATGACCAAAACAGGGCCAAAGATTTCTTGCTGAGCAATGGTCATATCATTTCGCACATCAGCAAAGATCGTTGGTTTAACAAACCAACCTTTGGAACAGTTATCTGGACGACCAAGGCCGCCCACCAAAACCCGCGCGCCTTCTTCAATGCCTTTGCCAATCATAGCCTGAACACGATCAAACTGAATCTTATCAAAGAGGGGGCCGATATGATCACCTTCCTCGGTTGGTGAGCCTACCGCCTGACCTTCTGCCGCCGCTTTGGCAATTTCAAGCACTTCATCATAGCAAGATTTTTCCACCAAAAGCCGCGTTGGTGCGTCACAGGATTGGCCCGTATTATACATACATTCCAGCACCGAGGATTCCACCCGTTCTTTGAGATCACAATCTGCAAAAATAAGATTTGGTGATTTCCCGCCAAGCTCCAGCGTCACACGCTTGACCGTATCGGCGGCATCTTTCGTTACAGAAATACCTGCGCGTGTTGATCCTGTGAATGACATCATCTGAATATCCGGATGCCGCGACATCGCCGCACCAACGACCGGGCCTTCACCTTGCACCATATTAAATACCCCTGCTGGGTATCCTGCCGCGTCAACAATTTCCGCATAAATCGCGGCTGAGATCGGGGTGTGTTCAGATGGTTTAAGAACACAGCTACACCCTGTTGCCAGTGCTGGGATCACTTTTAAGGTCACTTGGTTCATGGGCCAATTCCACGGTGTGATCAACCCGCAAACACCAATAGGTTCACGCAGAAGAATATCACCGCTGGCCAGCGTTTCACGATCCTCTTGGTCTTCAAGGGCTTTGATAAATCCTTGCAAATGACCAACAGCGGCATCGGCATGGGCCGCCCGTGCCATATCAATAGGTGCGCCCATTTCGGCGCTCATCGCTTGGGCAAGGTCTTCAAATCTGGCCTCAGTTGCCGCAAGCAACGCCCGAAGCAAATCAAGTCGCTCTGCCTTTGATGTCTTTGAGAAATGGTCAAACGCTGCCTTAGCGGCGGCAACAGCGCGATCAACATCAGCCTCGTTGCCAAGAATAATCGTGCCAATCTGTTCTTCATTGGCTGGATTTAATACCGGAAACTCTTGCGTGCTAATAGGCTTAACCCAAGCCCCATCAACATAATGATTTTTCAATTCCATTTTATCCCCCCATTATTCCATCCGGAATACTCTGGCTTATCACTGACTCTTTTCATTATTTACCGCATTGATGTTAGGCTATTTATTTTCAAGACTCAAGAGCAGGATTTACTCCCTGCGAAAGATCAGTAAAGGTTTCTCATTGAAACAATTTCCAACTATGATTGATGACATTCATTTATCAGTTCTGATTTTTATGAGTTGTTGTTAAAATCAGATCACATCACATGACATTGGTGACAATTATGACAAAACATATCATCGGCGCAGATAAGCCCGGCGGCCCCGAAGTGCTAGAATGGAAAGCGATGGAGACAGGCAATCCCAGCGCTGGCGAAGTTGTCGTTCAGCAGACCAAAGTTGGACTGAACTTTATTGATGTTTATATGACTAGCGGATTATATCCCTTTCCCGATAAAGGACCGCAAATTCCAGGAGGTGAGGCCGCAGGCATTATTGTTGCTGTTGGCGAGGGCGTCTCACGCTTGTCGATTGGTGACCGTGTGGCCTATGCCACCCCAAACGGTGCCTATCGTGAAGAACGCATTATGCCTGCCGATCGGTTGGTTAAACTTCCTGATGGCATTTCTGATGAGGTGGCCGCCGCCGCTATGCTAAAGGGTATGACCGCCGAATACCTGTTGAGGCGAAGTTATTCTGTCACCGCTAACACTAAAGTTTTGTTTCATGCGGCCGCTGGCGGTGTTGGTTTGATCGCGGGGCAATGGTTGAAAGCCATCGGTGCAGAAAGCATCGGTACCGTTGGCAGTGACGATAAAATTCCCTTGGCGAAAGCGGCAGGTTTCACCCATGTGATTAATTACAACACAACCGATTTTGCCACCGCCGTCAAAGAGATTACTAACGGCAAAGGTGTTGATGTGGTTTATGATAGCGTTGGACAGGCAACCTATCCTAAGTCATTAACCTGTCTGCGTAAGTTTGGTTATTTTATCTCATTCGGTCAGTCAAGCGGCCCTATTAAATCCTTTATGGTTTCTGATCTGGCCCAAAACGGCTCACTCTATGCTCAGCGTCCGACCCTGTTTCAATATATTGATACCCCTGAAAGTCTGGACGAGATATCAGGTCATCTGTTTGATATGATTAATCAAGGCCATGTCAAAATCAGCATTAATCAACGGTTTGCCCTGCGTGATGCCGCCAAGGCGCATGAAACCATAATGAGCAGAAAAACCACAGGCGCAACGGTCTTTGATGTGTGACCAGATTGCATAAAAGGCAAAGGTGACTTTTGACGGTGAAAAAGATAATCCCAGTCACTTTATGATTTATTTAAAACGGGGCTATCAAAATACGGTAAGTGTTCTTCCCTTGGAATATAGCCTCCTGAAGTCGTGATATGGTCAAGATGGTCAGCAATATCTTCAAGACTGGCAAACCAAACATTTTTGTCTTTTAGGGTCTGTTCAAGCCATTCTTCAACTTTTTTCCATCTCGCTAATCGCCCCGTTAAAAAGGGGTGAGCGATGAGCATAAAAAACCCTCCCGCTTCATAAGCGGCGTCAAACTCCTCCCAGAAACCTGACAACCCATGAGACGGTGATTTGACTGGCATCATATATCCGATCTCAGAATAATGCGCGAAAGGTGGCCAGTCATCCACACCCCAATGGACAGGCATTTCCCAAAGGTGTCCTTTGGCAGTTTTAATATGATAAGGGATATCATCAGCCATCATAGAACTGTCATAGCGAAAGCCATGCTCAACCAATAAATCAATCACTTCCTGATTAATGCTATAAACAGGTGCCCTATATCCCACAGGTGCTTTTCCGCACATTTTCTTATGAACATCTAGCGCACGTTCAAACCATTCGCGCTGATTAGGGGCATCAATCGGGTCTTCATGCATATACCCATGATGACCAATTTCATGACCTCCTTTGAGAATAGCCTCCACCGCCTCTGGGTAATTTTCCATGCACCAGCCCGGAATAAAAAAGGACTGCTTAAGCCCCAGCCTCTGATAAGTATCCAGAATACGCGGTATCGCCACTGTTGGCCCATAGCGCCCCATGCTGATAGGATAGGGACGATCATGGGAATCATCGGGACGCGCGATATGAATCAAACTATCAGCGTCCATATCAAACGAAATAACACAAGCACAACGCGCACCATTAGGCCATGGAATAGGGTTTTTTATCATCATCTTTCCTCACGTTAGGGCATCACACTGCCGCCATTAACACCAAAAATCTGACCTGTTACAAAACTGGAATATTCACTTGCCAAATAGACCGCCATTCCAGAAATTTCTTCCGGCTGACCAATTCTTTCCATAGGGATCTGTTCTTCTTTTTCGCGCCATTCTGTTGTCATATTGTTAATATCCAGCATATCCGTATCAACCGGGCCCGGAGCGATGCCATTGACAAGTATATGCGGCGCATATTCAAGTGCCCATGATTTTGTCAGGGCATTGATGGCACCTTTTGATGCCGCATATAACGCAAAACTCTCGCGCCCAAGAAACCCTAGATCAGAACTGATGTTAATGATCCTGCCGCCTTGCCCGCGCATAACCATTCGCTTGAGTGCCTCACGCCCTGTAAGAAAAGTGCCGCGCAAATTGATCCCTATCACATGATCAAAATCAGAAGCGGATGATTCCACCGTTGATTTTTCCATGATAATGCCAGCGTTATTGACCAGAATATCAATCGCGATGTTGCTTTCATCAAAACCTTTGAAAAGTGAGGTGATCGCCGTTTCGTCTGAGATATCCACTTTTATCGCTTGGGTGTTCTGGCCGTGTGCCGTGATGGCGGCGGCGGTTTCTTCCGCGTCTTTGGGTGAGCTGTTATAGGTGAACATGACATTCGCCCCGGCCTCTGCCAAGGCTATGGCTATGGCTCTGCCGATGCCGCGTGACGCCCCTGTTACTAATGCTGTTTTGCCTGCAAGAGAGATATTCATCCTAACACCTCACCGCGATCAATATTAATGGCCTGACCTGTAATATTAGAAGAAAGCGAGGAGGCCAAATATAAATATAGCTGACTCACATCTGATGGTTGCATCAAACCTGACAGAGATTGAGAACCAACAATCTCATCAAGTAATTCTGGTTCTGCCATTTTTGTTTTTTGTGACATCCAAGCCAGTGATTTCATCGCGGCCTCTGTTTCAACCCAGCCTGGGCAAACGGCATTCACCCTTATCCCTTCTGGGCCTAACTCTTTTGAAAGGGAACGCATAAAGCCAATATTGGCGTGTTTGGATGAACAATAGGCACTAAACTCTGATACCGCTGTTTTGCCCCAAATAGAGGAGGTGATAATTATGCTTCCACCCATGGACATTTTAGCAACCGCCGCGCGGGTAACATAAAATGTGCCAAGAACATTAATATTAATGATGCGCTCAAAATCGTCGATCACTTGAGGATCAGGGCTTTTTATCGGCGTTGGCCGTTCTAATCCGGCATTATTAATCAGCACATCTATGTTTTTGATTTCGGATAAAACCTCATCCACTTTATGCTTGTCGCTAATATCACACTGATAGGTTTTAACAGGGGCCTTTGTCATTTTTGTTAGTTTTGCCCCGGCCTCATGTATCGTTTTTCCAGTGGATATAAGATGCAAATCTGCGCCATGGCTGGCGAAGGCCTCAGCAACACCAAAGCCTATGCCTCTTGACGCGCCTGTGATGACAACTGACTTATTACTGAAATCTAATTCTGCCGCCATACCTGTCTCTCCTATCATCTTAGACTGATGAGATGTTTGATTGTGACCGCATCAATCGCATCAATTCTTGTTCAGCGTCTTTGTAATCTGCCTCTGCCAATAGATCTTCTTTTCGGGCAAATCTTTTTGTGTTTTTGAAAATAACAGGCATATCACTGATGATGGTGGCTGGCCTCTTGGAAAAGAAAATGATTCTATCTCCTAAGAATAACGCTTCGCCCAAATCATGGGTGACCAAGATGATTGTTGTTTGTGTCGATTCCGCCAAGGAGATTAGCAACTCTTGCATATTCCAACGTGTTTCTGCATCAAGGGCGCCAAAGGGTTCATCCATCAAAAGCAACTCTGGCTCATTAGCAAGCGTTCGGGCAATAGCCACGCGTTGCTTCATGCCGCCAGATAATTGTTTGGGATAGGCGTTCCTGAAATCAGCAAGGCCAACTAGTTCAAGATAATGTTCCACTCTGTCTTTTCGGATGGCGGGCGCTACGGCGTTAAGCTTCATCCCATATTCAATATTTTTTGCAACGGTCAGCCATTCAAATGAAGTATAGCTTTGAAATACCATGCCTCTGCTTCGCGCCGGGCCTTCAACAATCTGATCACTATGAATAATTTTGCCGGAACTTGGTAATTCCAACCCCGCGATCATGCGAAGAACCGTTGATTTTCCGCATCCTGACGGCCCTAACAACACCGTTAATTCATTCGGGCGCACCTGAAAACTAACATCCTTAACCGCTTCAACTGGTTCAGGTGAGTGTGGATTGAAAACCTTTTGCAGCCTCTCAACTCGCAGAATAGAGTCATCTTTGGTTGTTGCTGTCATAGCGTTGATTTCCTTAATACAAGCATAGCAATACCCTAGTAAAGATAGGCAAAAAGCTTGCGGTGGAGGTAACGGAAAAACAGATCAAACAGCAAACCCAAGGCACCAATAATCATAATACCTGCCATAATCTCATCCGTATGCAGAAAGCGTCTGGCACGCATCATCATGGCACCGATACCTGTCGTTGAGGCGACAATTTCGGCAATAACTAAATATGTCCATGTCACCGCCAGCATCTGCCGCATGGCAATGAAGATATCTGGAAGCACCGCTGGAATAATTACCGTTCTGACCAATTGATTTCTATTCGCCCCCAAGGTTTCCGCGGTTTCTAATAATTCAACACGGATTTTTTTTGTGTAATCCATGACCATCGTTATCAAAAAGAACACAACACCGATAAATAGCAATGCCAGTTTTGGGGTTTCGCCAGTGCCAAACCACATCAAAAGAACAGGAATAAACGAAGGGGCAGGTAAATACCGCCAAGCTGAAACAAAGGGATTAAAGAACGATTCTAGAACACGAAATGAACCCATCAAAATCCCAAGAGGAACCGCCACGGCCGTGGCGAGAAGGAAACTGATAACAACGCGCCATATACTA
>CBFIDH010000011.1:262-53738 GCA_965661405.1 Puniceispirillales bacterium (SeqCode) | reverse complement strand
CCTGCGTCTGCTGGTTCAAGTCCATTAATGTTATCATGGCCAACACACTCAATCAGATATCGAATGCTTCTCTCTGAGCCTTCAAAGAACAGTTTAGTCTTACTTGCGCCCTTAAGCCTATGATATAACACTAACGCATCGTTAATGCGGATATCGTTACTGGCACCTGAAGGTGGCTTATCAGAAACAACATTTATCCCCAGCTCACGGGAATAGATCATCTCCATCCGCAAGCTATCCCAATACCTCTCAAGCCTGTCAGATAAGGCAGCGGCAGACTTAGCAGCCTTAACCTCTGACTTCGTCCGCAGAGAGACCTCAACCTTCTTCTTATTAAACCGATGACGAAGATCGGAAGGCACTGCCCTTGAGAAGTAAAACGTATCGTTTCTTTTGTAAAAGTATACCGGAGACCTTACCCACACCATAGCAACTCAAACTCCTGTTCCAGAACATTAATCGTTTGGAAACAGTCACTTGAGCCTCGAAACTCGGACCTTGATAAGTGAAACTGGAGCGGGTAACGGGAATCGAACCCGTGCGTTCAGCTTGGGAAGCTGACAGGCTACCATTACATCATACCCGCCAATAATGTGTTAAATTAGCCGTTTGATGAAACATTGACAAGTAGCATCTGGAGATAATCCTACCTCATCTTCATTGAAAGAGATGCTCATGCTTAATCGTCAATAAGTGTAGTAATGTTTTTGTTGCAAACAGATGATTTAGAGTTGATTTTAAAACATAAGATGCCATATCGGTAGTTCAGTATAGATCGATCAGATATGAATATACGGCTAATATACTCAGGATAACATCATGACGCCTTACGACGCCAAAAAAATTGACATTGTTTCTGCTCATCCGACCTCAACACGCGAAGACGCCCCTACACGTCAAGAAGCAGAAGAGGCGGTGCGAGTATTGATACGCTGGGCCGGGGATGACCCAAGCCGTGAAGGTTTGCAAGATACGGCATCTCGTGTTGTGCGCTCCTATGAGGAGTTTTTTGCCGGCTACCATGATGATCCTGTTCAAATGCTAAGCCGCGTGTTTGAAGAAGTTGAGGGCTATGACGATATGATCATGCTCCGGGATATCCGAATGGTCTCACATTGTGAACATCATATGGTTCCCATTATTGGCACGGCAACCATCGCTTATTTACCTGACCAACGCGTTGTTGGCATATCCAAACTGGCACGCGTTATTGATATTTTTGCCAAGAGGCTTCAGACACAAGAAACTATGACCGCCCAGATTGCCCATACGATTCAATCTGTTCTGGAACCGCGCGGGGTCGCGCTTTTGGTTGATGCCGCGCATCAGTGTATGACAACGCGCGGTGTCCAAAAAGATGGCGTGACCATGGTCACCACCCGTTTCACTGGTATCTTTCAAGAAGATAAAGATTTAAGGGAAAGGTTTCTGCTTCAGGCAGGACAGCGTTAACCCCCGACAAAGCGAACACCGTAAAATATAGACATTTTTACGGCATCAGGCTATGGTAATGGTGTTGGTGTCTAACGGACAAACTCATGCCCTTAAATCCGGTGCTTTACATTCTGGGGATACTGCTTTCTCTCCTTGCCTTGGCTATGCTTATCCCTGCTGGTCTGGATTTTTATGATGGCCACGATAATTGGTCAGCCTTTTTAGCCGCGGCATCTATAACCATGTTTTTTGGGCTTGGGCTTTTGCTATCAACGCGGCTTGATGGCATGGACAACATCAATTTAAGACAGGCCTTTTTGTTGACGAACTCTGCTTGGATCAGCATTGGTCTTTTTGGGGCTTTGCCGTTTCTGCTGGCTGACACCGATATGAATATTCATGATGCGGTGTTTGAGGCTGTATCCGGCGTCACCACCACAGGCTCAACGGTGATCCCCTTGCTTGAGATCATGTCCCGCGGAATTCTGATGTGGCGTGCATTGCTACAATGGCTTGGCGGCATTGGTATCATTGTCATGGCGCTTGCCGTTTTACCAATGCTGAGTATCGGCGGAATGCAGTTGTTTCGCACCGAATCCTATGACACGCCAGATAAGGTCATCCCACGAGCAACCGAGCTTGCCGGGGGGATTTTTCTTATCTACACCTTGCTTACTTTTGTTTGGGTGATGATGCTGGCCTTTGCCGGGATGCCGGGATTTGATGCCATTACCCATGCCATGACAACCCTTGCCACAGGTGGGTTTTCTACACGCACCGCCTCAATCGGCTCATTTGATAACGCGTTGGTAGAAATCCTGACGATTATGGGCATGGTGGTGGGAAGCCTTCCCTTTGCGCATTATCTGGCGTTGACACGAGGAGGTTGGAAGAATCTGATTGAAGACCCGCAAGTGCGCTGGTTTATGGCGATATCCGCATCGGTCAGCCTGATTATCACATTTCAGCTTATGGCTAAAATTGATCTGCCTCTATTGGCGGCGCTTCGTCAGGCAAGTTTCAACACCGTATCCCTCATGACTGGAACAGGTTACAGCAGTACCGATTATGGCCTATGGGGTGGTCATACATCGGCAATCTTGTTGATTGCCATGTTTATTGGCGGCTGTGCTGGTTCAACGACCTGCGGGATAAAAATGTTCCGCCTGCAAGTTCTCACCGCCACGGCAAAAGTGCAGTTATCGCGCTTGCTTCGTCCTCACGCGGTTAGTGTTGTTTATTATAATCGCCGCCCTGTTCCTGAAACAATCATGGACGCGGTGATGGGATTTTTCTATCTCTATATTCTGTGTTTTGTGGTGATTTCTATTCTGCTTGGGCTCACCGGGCTTGATCTGGAAACCGCGCTTTCCGCCGCCGCCACTTCGATTAGTAATGTTGGCCCCGGCCTTGGTCAGATCATTGGGCCATCCGGAAGTTTTGAGCCATTATCAGCCAGCGCAAAATGGATCATGGTCGCGGCCATGTTTCTGGGGCGGCTTGAGCTGTTCACCGTTTTGGTCATGCTAATGCCAGGATTCTGGCGCCGTTAACGAAGATATTTAGGGAACAAGAGGCCAGCCATCAGGTTGCTCAATGCTCATGATTTGGCGGCGGAATTCGGCATCAAATCGGGAAATCACCTCCGTCATCACATGAATACGAATGCGTTCTGCCTCAGCAGGGGTGATAACATCCGGAATCGTTGTCTGATAACTGGTATTAACAATCAGGCTAGCAGTCTGATTATTTTCAGGATGCGTGAAGCCAAAAGAGGCCGAGAGATCGGCAATCACCAGTTTTCTTTGCTCATTGGTAAAAAGCGACTTCAGATCATCATTTGAGGCGATATCAAGTTCTCGCAAATCAGCTTTTGTCACCGTCATCAACAGATTGCCGTCTTTTTCCACTGGACGAAGCGTCTTCTCACCCCATTGCTGAAGTAAGGTTGCCAGATTAGGCTGATAGTAATGATCAATATATGGTGATACCGCTTGGGGGCGGTGTTCATTAACCATGTCCATGCTTGCCACTCTGATATCTATGACCCCGCCACGCGGACTCGCCGTCAGAATTACAGGTTCTGGTGTCTGGCAAGCGGTGACCAGCCCCATCAGGCCAAGCAGAAAAACAATCTGAACGCGAAGCCAAACCATGGCGTACCTCATCATTAAAACGATATCATCATCATAGATTTCAACCATTCGCAAGGCAATGGTTTTTGGCATGATCTTAATTTAGCATGGGGGCAAATCGTCTTTACCCAGCTTCTGAAGCGTCCCAAGACCATTCGGTTTTGCAGAACTCGCACGATATGGTCAATTGGTTATTTTCATCCGCAAACTCGCGGCGTTCCTCAGAAGAAAGTGAGGCTAACACTTGCTCCACTCGATCAGGCGAACATCGGCATTCGTCACGCAACACACGCCATGGCAACATGGCAACCCCCAATTCATGAAACAAGCGATGCACCAGAATATCCGGCTCAACATCACCAGCCAGCAATTCGTCGCGCCCAAGCGTAGCCATCAAGGCGCAGGCCGTATGCCAGATATCTGCCTCCTCGTCACCCATCGGCAGAATGTCATCATGATTTCCGCCAGTCGCAGGTATCCGTTGCAACAATAGACCAGATGCCTGCCAATTTCGATTTTCATGATTGGCGGCAATCAATAATGCCGTGTCAATTTGCTCAGAGTCCCGAAAATAACGCAAGGCCACATCTTTGATCTCATGAGCTTCGATAGGGACAATGCCCTGATAGCGGCCCTTTTTTCCCTGATCAACGGTAAAGGCCAGATGCCCCACACCCATGAGATTCATGATCGGAGCAGGGCGACCAAGTGCCACTATATCAGGTGCGTTAGCGTTATCATCATCATAAGAAACATAACCTCGCACCGCACCACCAGAGGTCACATCCGCAAGCAAGGTTCGCACAAACCTATCACCTTTGGCTTGAAGCGTGAAAATGCCATCAAAATCCATGGTGCTGGAAAGACATGATGCAAGCACCATCGCCTCAGCCGCCACTTCTCCTATGGCTAGGGGATATTGGTGGCGATCAAGAATACTATCGACCACTCCATCCAGACGCACCATCCGGCCACGAATAGCAGCCTTTCGATTAACGCCAGCGTCAATGACAAACGGTAAAATACCAGAGGCTAAGAGATCAGGTGAAACAGGTTTGCTCACCATGTGTCCCCGCTGTAATGATCAAGGCCAGAATGCAAACAATGGCACATGATCGCCTTTTGGACATGAAGACGATTTTCCGCCTCATCCCAGATCACTGATTGCGCCCCATCAACGACTTCGGCCACAACTTCGTTGCCGCGATAAACAGGCAGACAATGCATGAATATGGCTTCTGGGGCGGCTTGCTTCATCATGGCTGTGGTCACACGAAATGGCACCAAACTCTCATAACGTTGAGATTGATCAGCGTTTTCTGCTGATCCCATTGAAGTCCAAGTGTCGGTGACAATAAGATCAACTCCTGTCGCCGCCGCCATGGTATCATCTGTTAATGTGATGCGCCCACCTTGATTGACGGCATCGGCAACAATCTCTGCGTCAGGGCGCAAAGATTCTGGCGTTGCCAAGGTCAGGGCAAAACCAAAACGGGCCGATGCCTCAATCCAGCTATGGGCCACATTGTTTCCGTCACCAGTCCAAAGCACTGAGAGATGAGAGAAATCCAGATCAGGCGCTTTATGTTCAGCCAACGTCATCACATCTGCCATGACCTGACAAGGATGACTGCGATCTGTTAATCCATTGATCACCGGAATATCAGCGTGATTTGCCAGCTCAACAAGCGCCTCATGGCTATTAGCACGGATCATGACAGCGTCAACATAGCGCGATAACACCCGTGCGGTATCGGCAATCGTCTCGCCTCGCCCTAACTGCATGGTTTTGCTATCAAGCACCAAGGGGGAGGCACCAAGCTGATAGACACCTACCTCAAATGACACCCGTGTGCGCGTGGATGGTTTCTCAAAGATGAGGGCAATAGATTTTCCAGCCAGCCGTGACTGATATTCGGCAGGATTAGCCTTCATGGCAAGCCCATCACGGATGATTTGGGTCAGCGTCGCCGTATCATGATTAGCAATATCAAGAAATGGTTGCGTCATTCCTTACCCCCCCTAACCCAGATGACCAAAAACATGATCAAGCACCGAAACGGCATGACGAATTTCCGCAACATTCACATTCAATGGCGGTAACAGCCGGACGGTATTTGCCGCCGCTGGCACTACCAGCAGATGATGGTGACGCAATTCTGCGGTCACGGCTAGTGGCGTGATGCTTTCTTTCAGGACAAGCCCTGTTAAAAACCCTGCTCCGCGAACCTCAATGATGGCGTCATACCTATCGGCTAAATCGTGAAGCAACTCATAAAGCAAGGCACTGCGCTCACGCATATCTGATAAAAACTTCTCATCCAAAATCTCAAGCACCTTTGCCGCCGCCGCCATAGCAAGCGGATTGCCGCCAAAAGTTGACCCATGACTTCCGGGAGTCATGGCTTTCGCCACGTCTTCTGTCGCGATAACAGCACCAATAGGAAAGCCGCCAGCCAAGCCCTTTGCCATAGCGATGATATCTGGTGTTATGCCGCTTGGTTCAAATGAGAACAAATGCCCCGATCGACCAACACCTATCTGCACCTCATCCGCGATCAGCAAGCATCCCGCCTCGCTGGTTACATCTCGTAATTCTTTCAAAAATCCATCGGGCAAGGGTTTTGCGCCGCCTTCGCCCTGAACACTCTCAACCATAACAGCGGCAATTTTCGGATGATCCGAGGCCGCGTCCTTTATCAGACGGTCACGCAGAACATTCATATTACCAAACGGAAAATGATCAAACCCTTCTGGCATAGGGCCAAACCCCTCACGGAAAGCGGGCCTGTCTGTGGCCGCCAGCATTGCAATAGTCCGGCCATGAAATGCCCCTTCGGAACAGAGGATCGTATGCCGACCTGTTTGGCCATTGGCGTGCATGGCGCGGCGTGCCATTTTCACCGCCGCTTCTGTTGCCTCTGCCCCGGAGTTACAGAAAAACACCTTATCCAGACCAGAGCGTTTCGCCATCATTTTGGCAACCCGTGCCTGTTCCGGGATGTGGTAGAGATTTGAGACATGCCACAGTTTCTGGGCCTGTTCCGTCAAGGCCGCAACCAAATCCGGATGGCTATGCCCAAGCGTATTAACAGCAATGCCACTGGCGAAATCCAGATAGCGTTCGCCTGCCGTGCTGATCAACCAGCTTCCCTCACCATGGCTAAAGGCAAGGTCGGCACGGCCGTAATTCCCCATGACCGCGTTATCATCACTCATGACGCCGCCCCGGAACCAAGAGGCCGAAAATGTTTTGCCAGTTGCAATCCTTGAGCCTGATAATGTGACCCGCTTCCCTTTGCGCCATAAAGCGCTTCGGGAACCAGCGACAGAGGTTCATAAACGAGCCGACATACCGTCTGGCCTTCTTCGATGAGAAAAGGCACATCATGAGAGCGCACCTCAAGCACAGCGCGAGTTTCCCCTGCTCCTAAATCTGGCAGACCAAAGCCGGGATCAAAAAATCCGGCATAATGGGCGCGGAACTCACCAATACGGGTATCATAGGCCGTCATCTCCGCCGCGTAATCGGCAGGTACGGTGACATATTCGCGGCTAGCCAGAATATAAAACTCATCCGGATTTAGCACTAGACCGCCAGCGTTAAGATCCGCACGGGTGACTTTTTCCCAAAAAGACGCCACCGGATAGATGCCGACCTGATCCACATCAATTAGGCCAGCGTGTTTGCGCGCGCGCCAGCCGACCAAATCTGGTATTTGCGGATGGGCCTGCCCCGATAAATCAACGCTAAGAGGAATGCCGTCACGCACCGCGTGATGAATAATCCCCTCACCATGAGTAAGTCCAGATTGGCGCTGTAAATCCGTCATCACGCCATCGCTGATATGCGCCTCACCCTTGCGTAAGCGTAATTGTGACAGACGCGAGCCTTGCCGCACAAGAACCGAAAATGTCCGCGGGCTAATTTCCGCATAAAGTGGCCCTTGATATCCTTCTGGCGCGGTTTCAAACTCATCCGCCGCATCAACAATCAGACGCGTGAACACATCCAGCCTTCCCGTAGAACTTTTGGGATTAGCAAGGGCGGTCACGCCATCCGGCAAATTGAGAGATTCCATAATCTCAGCAATATAAACACATCCCTTTTCCAGCACCGCGCCAGAAGAAAGATCAATTTCATGCATTGCCAGATCAGTAAGCTTATCAGTGACTTTATTGCCTGCGCCCGGCAAAAAGGAGGCTTGAACCCGCCATGCCTTTGCCCCTAACCGCAAATCCAATGATGCTGGCTGAATCTGTCCCTTGATAAGCGGTGCGCTGGCAGAAAGAATGCCTGCGGCAAAAGCCTGTTCTAACTGTGGCAAGGACAGGATGCCATCATCAGCGGATAAAAATGTATCATCAGGTTTTGTCATAGCGAAGCTCGTGCTAGGTCTTGAGTTTATATCCGGTCTTTAAGAGGGCAATACCGACTAGCGATAGCATCAGCATTGTGAAGGATAAAATCAAGCCCCCTAATAGTGGTGAGGTTGAGGCTACCCCCGTCATGGCATAACGAAACCCATCAATCATATAAAACACCGGATTATATCGCGCCAACAAATCAAACGGTTCGGGCAGGCGATCAATGGTGTAGAAAGTTCCCGACAAAAAGACCAGAGGTTGAATGACAAAATTGGTAATGGTGGCAAGACTATCAAATTTGTCCGACCAAATCCCTGTAATTAGGCCAATGACCGCCATTAATCCCGTTGATAACAACAAAAAGACCGCCGCCGCCAATGGATGAACCGGAATGATATTCACATCAAATAACAGCATCGTTGCCATCGCCACAACGGCGACCATAATACCACGTGTGATCCCTGCCGCTACCATGGCAAAAAACAGCTCAAAAGGGCCAAGTGGCGGCATGATCAGATCAACAATATTCCCCTGTACTTTGCCGATCACAAAAGACGAGGAGGTGTTAGCAAAAGCATTTTGCAGCGCCGCCATCATCACCAAACCGGGAGCCAGAAAGGCAATGAGTCCAATCCCGTCTGAGAGTTGCATCCGGTCACCGATAGCTACCGCAAACACGGTTAAGAACAGCCAAGTGGTCACAACTGGCGCCCCCACCGTCTGTCCCAAAATCTTAACAAACCGCATCACCTCACGATGATAAAGCGTGATAAACCCAACGCGGTTGATGCGGCCAATAACAATCGGCCTGATCATAGCCGGGTGAGATGCAGATGGTTTATTGATGTTGCGTGTCGACATGGGCGCAACATATTCGGTATGCTAGGATAAAGCAAGATCACGGCGTGTCATCTTTACCTGAAAAGCAAGTCTTGCAGAAAGGACGCATAAAGCCATGCTGCCATCAGATGATCGCTTAAAACGGCGTCTTGAAAATAAAGCTTTGAGCTATCTTGGCCGATATTCGTCAAGTGAGGCCAATTTGCGCCAGATTCTGATACGCTTTGGTAAGCGGAAATGTCTGCCAAAAGATGCCGATGATGATACTGAACATCAGTTTTTACACCAACTTGACCGACAAATTGATGCGCTGGTTCTGCGTTATCGTGACCTCGGCTATATTAATGATACCAGCTACGCCTTGTCACGAGCCCGGCATTTGCGCCAAAAGGGTCGCTCTGGTCGCCATATCAGCCAGCATCTTCACAGCAAAGGTATTGATGCCACAACGATCACATTAACCATGACAGAGGATGAGCTGGGAAGTGATCAAGCAGAACATGACGCTGCCAAACGCTATGCCAGACGGCGGCGGCTGGGTGTCTATGCCTCGGCTAAGGCCACCACAAAACCAGATTGGCAGAATCGGCATCTAGCCAGTATGATCAGGGCTGGTTTTGGTTTTCAAATAGCGCGAGCGGCGCTTTTTCATGAAGACGAAGAATAGCCAGAAACGAAATATCCCGCGCAATCATCAGTGGCGGTATTGTTCTGTTGCGACAAAACAGATAGATTTATGATGCTTTGAATGAGGATACCAAAGAGGATATTATGTCTGATCAGCACCTGTTTCCACCAACACCTGACCGCGCCAAAAGCGCTTTGATTGATCATGATGGCTATATGGCCATGTACAAAAGGTCTATTGAAGACCCGGAAGGGTTTTGGGGCGATATAGGGCGCGAGCAGATCGACTGGATCAAACCTTACACGCGTGTTGAAAACACAACCTATGATGCCAAAAACCTTAACATCAAATGGTATGAAGACGGCACGCTGAATGCTAGCGCGAACTGTCTTGATCGCCATCTGGAAACACGCGGCGATCAGACCGCCCTTATTTTTGAAGGTGATGACCCTTCGGTTAGTCGTCATGTAACCTACCGTGAATTGCATGAGGAAGTGTGCAGACTTGCTAATGTTCTCAAAGATCGCGGTGTTAAGGCTGGTGATCGCGTCACCATCTATATGCCCATGGTGGTTGAGGCTGTGGTCGCTATGCTGGCGGTGGTTCGCATCGGTGCCATTCATTCTGTCGTCTTTGGCGGCTTTTCGCCAGATTCTCTCGCCGGCAGAATATTGGATTGCCAATCCACTTTTGTTATTACCGCAGATGAAGGTGTACGCGGCGGCAAAACCATTCCCCTCAAGGCTAATACCGACAAAGCCCTTGAACAATGTCCGGATTGCCAGACCGTGATTGTTGTCAAACGCACAGGCGGACACATCGCATGGCATGATGGCCGTGATTTCTGGTACCACGAAGAACTGGCCAAAGTTTCAGCCGATTGCCCCCCTGCGGAAGTTGGCGCCGAAGACCCCATGTTCATTCTCTATACTTCTGGTTCTACCGGAAAGCCCAAAGGAGTGTTGCATACCACTGGCGGCTATATGGTTTATGCCAGCATGACTTTTAAATATGTTTTTGATTATCAGCCCGGAGATATTTACTGGTGTACGGCTGATGTTGGCTGGGTAACAGGTCATAGCTATATTGTCTATGGCCCCCTAGCAAGCGGGGCAACAGGTGTTATTTTTGAAGGTGTGCCTACCTATCCCGATGCCGGGCGTTTCTGGCAGGTGGTTGAAAAGCATAAAGTTAATACCTTTTATACCGCGCCAACCGCGATCCGCGCCCTGATGCGCGAAGGTAATGATTTTGTCACTCGTTATGATCGGTCGTCACTGAAAACCTTGGGGTCAGTTGGTGAGCCTATCAATCCTGAGGCATGGATGTGGTATCATGAGGTTGTCGGTGAGAGCCGTTGCCCGATTGTGGATACATGGTGGCAAACCGAAACTGGCGGCATTATGATCACACCTCTGCCGGGGGCAACATCTCTCAAACCCGGATCAGCGACACTGCCCTTTTTTGGGATTAATCCTGTTCTGGTGGATCATGACAATACCCCCCTTGATGGGGCAACTTCTGGCAATCTTTGTATTGATCGGTCTTGGCCGGGACAGATGCGCACCGTTTATGGGGATCATGAGCGCTTTATTTCCACTTATTTCACCACCTTCCCCGGCCGATATTTCACCGGAGATGGATGCCGCCGTGATGAAGATGGGTATTATTGGATCACTGGCAGAGTCGATGATGTGATCAATGTCTCAGGTCACCGGATGGGCACAGCAGAGGTAGAATCTGCCCTTGTTGCCCATCCAAAAGTAGCCGAAGCCGCCGTGGTTGGTTATCCGCATGATATCAAAGGACAAGGGATTTACGCCTATGTCACCTTACTTGCCGGACTTGAAGGTGATGACGCCCTGATGCAAGAGTTAAAGCAATGGGTACGCAAAGAAATAGGGCCTATCGCTACACCAGATGTGTTGCAATGGGCCCCCGGCCTGCCAAAAACACGTTCAGGAAAAATTATGCGGCGGATCTTACGCAAAATTGCTTCAAATGAAATTGACAGCCTTGGTGATACATCCACCCTTGCCGATCCGGCAGTGGTGGATGATCTCGTGGAAAATCGGCCAAACAGAAATTAGCGTTTTGCCCTTACCCTTCGGAGGCTTGTTGCGTTAACCCAAGTTCAATAGCCCTGCATACCGCGTGGGTGCGATTTTTTGCACCTAATTTGCTACGCAGACTTTTGAGGTGATGCTTCACCGTTACCAAAGCAATGCCGTATTTTATGGCAATTTCTTTATCTGACTGTCCAGCCAGCAACCCGGAAAGCATATCCAATTCTCTGCCCGTAAGATCATTAACAGGTAGAAAGTTTTTCTCACCTTGCGGAAAACTAGTTTCCTGAGGCATGAAAATCTGACCTTCAATCATCAAAGTAAGAGAGCTGAAAAACGCCCTAATCCCAATATTCTTTGGAATATAACCCATGGCACCTGCTTCCAGAACCATTCGCATTTCTGAATTGCTGGTCGGGCTACCCATGATCGCAACAGGTACTTCACGGCGAGTGATCTCAAGAATACGCGTTAATCCTGACAGACCTTTCATATCTGGCAGACCTGAATCCAAAATAATCAGACCAGGTGAAATGCCTCTATTGATCAGTGCTGTTACTTCACTGATACGATTGGCGGGATGGATTTCTATCGTTTCATCACGTTGAAGTGATTCTTCAATAATTAAATCTCTCGAAAAAACATTGGCATAAGCAAGGATAATGTCCATGAGTTCCTCCATGAATATGGCATATGTCTGCTGACTAACGGGGGAACACACTGCCGTAAAACCTAAAAGCTCATCAACATTGAGTATTATAATACTCATATTCGCAAGATTGCATACTGCTTTTTTTGATTCATTTTCTACCAATTCGTATCATCCCATCGGTAAAGAATGGCAAAACCCCATGTTTCCTGCCGATCAAAACGATCTTTTGATTGTGATGCGTTGGCATTTAATTCTAACATCAGGCCATATTTAGCCAATTGCTTTGGCGTAAAAGTAAGCTTTGCGGAATGATGCCAGATATCGTGGGGATAGCGCCGCCATGGTCGGGAATGTGTTAACCGTTCGCGTTCAATCCCGACGACCAGCGATATCCTGTTTTCCCACTCTGGAAGACGAAACTGTATTCCACCATTAATGCCATAGCGATGAGAGCTGAAATAAACAGGCACAGCAACATGATGCTTATAGGTGGCGTCAATCTGCCAGCCACTAAGGATACTGGCTTTCGCCGTATTTGTGGGCCTAACATGATGGATCACACCAAGACGCAAGCCTTGTTCTTGTCGCTTGCGATCATGTTGAGGCGGATACCATTCGGTGATGGTGGTGATATCCGCGCTGGCATCAAGAGTTTTTGTCAGAGGGAAAAGAACGCTTTGTTCAATCGCCGCTAAATCGTGGATTTGTGAGGCCATGTTCTGGCCACTACTAACAACCAGATGGCGACCATTGACCCGTGTCCGCAACAATCCCCAAGATCGGCGATGGCTCACATCAAATGTCAAACCTATCCCGCGGCGATCATAACCTTGCGGCCGTGTTAATCGCTTTGAGGCGCTTATCTCACCACGATAGGTTTTCTTTTGATGCGTGACACTAACATCTAAATTGGCCACGGCATCAACGAACCAACCATCAACTTTTGGCGAACCGAGGGTAAAGCGATCATCAATGGTGATACCGCTGACACTGGCCTCAACCTCATCAATCAGTTTTGCTAATTCTGAGCCATCTTCTGCCCTAATCACTCGCAAAGGCAGGGATGCGGCAAGATTATCATCATAGCCAAGCGCAGTTTCAAGCGACCATCTTGGTCTGGTTGTCTTCTGGCATTGGCGGAGGAACTTGCGGCTATCATCCGCCATCCAATCTTGTCTGCCAGCATGGGAAAGCATCTGAAAATAGGGCTTAGCCAGATCACACTTACCTGCCGCGACATATATTAACGCCGTCTCATATCTGGCGCGGCGCGAGACATTCCGGTTTTGTTCCGCGTCCCCTATCAACGCCAACGCCTCATCGTAATGTCCATCAAGACGCAACAGGATCATTGCTCGCACCAGCAACTGATCATCGGCAAGAATGGCGCCATAATTTGCGGAAACAAACGCTTTACTGTCTGTTTCTGCCAGGAGCAGATCTGATGATTTAGCTGGTGTTCCGATTATCAGGGCCAACAGAACAACAGATGAGTAAAATAACCCTCTAATCATTATTTCTGTTTTACATGACGATAGTTAATAATGACTTAACAGGATGGATAAAAATATCTCACCAGAAGCATAAGGACTCCATCTTTATCCCTACCAAGACGTTAAAATAATTTTTTCAATCCAAAAACGGCGAGCTGACGCGATTCTCCCTTTTGATGTCCGTCATTCTGGCTATACCCAATACCGACATAAAGGCTAAGGTCATCTGTGGACTGATGGCTAACAGATAGGCCAAGCCTTCGCTCACGGTGGCTGAGGGTCAAGTTTTCAGAATGCTGCTGATACATCGTCTGGCCATTTTGGAGATTAACACCAATGGGCAAGCGAAGTTTAATCTGTCCATCACGTAACGCCGGAGGGAAGGTCAGATCAATTCCCATCTGAGTGGCCGCTCCAAACGGAATCTCTATGCCAAGACGTGCCGCATCAAAGCGATAATCCGCTTCTGTCAACAGGCTATGCTCTGGATTATTGGGATGCAATCGTGTTTCACCGATAAGAACCTCTGCTGCGACAGAGAAGTGATGAAAATCATGCTGGTTTCCAGCAAACAGCCAATGCGAAGATGCCGTGCTATTAAAGGCGCCACTGGCATAGCCATCGGGCACACCTTTGAGATGATCAATCCCTATCCCCATCCAGCGTTGGGTGTTGTTCTTTTGAGATGAGATGATGCTATGGGCGACTTGCCGCCGCATTCCGGGGCTAATTAAAATCTGGACTTCATGATCACCAAACCTCGTTTCATAACCAAACCAATCTGCATCCGTATCTGAACTGATATCTGTCAGGCGAGCTGGCAGGCTTGCTGATACTGGAGCCATACCCGATGGCGCAAAGCGAAATCCGCTAGGCTCATGATCATCTGTAATTTTCCATAACGAGGCAGGAGCCGGATGATAACGCTACCCAGAGATAGGAAGGCGAGAGGTCAACGATACCATGAAGGGCGCGTTGTCAAAACCATCACGGATAAGCATGGCTTGGTTATCAAAGGCCGCCTGAACCGAGCCGCCAAGCACCGAAGGGGTGACAAAAAGCGTTTGACGAAGCGGCAAGCGGATATTTGGCCCAACCTCAACGCTGGTGGCACCGATCGGTTGCAAAGCTTGCGGTACATTAATCAATCCCTGACCGAACACCGCCGCCATTTCTGCTTCAGTGCAACGCTCAATAGTACAGCCATCGGCGGTCACTAATCCGGCATAATCCGCGGTGACCAAAAGCCGGGCGGCGGCCTGCCGCGGTGTCATGCTGGGAAATCGTTCCAACAACAATGCCAGTGATCCAGAAACGAATGGCGCCGCCATGGATGTTCCTGATTTATGCGAGTATCTGTCGCCGGGAATAGCGGCAAAGACGCCATCCGAAAACTGATCATCTCCACCACCCGGCGCGGTGATGCACCATGCCTGTGAGACTCCGCACCGATTGGTATAGCGAGGTTCATGCAAGTCCGGATCAACGCCAACAACCGTCAACCAGTTCAAACGAAGGTCTGGATAATAATAGGGCAGGCCGCTTCGGATAGACACTTCCTCTGCGCTACCATTACCAGCCGCCCAAACCATAATCGGGCCATCTGAACTGGCAATCTCATGATAAGAACGCAACTCTTGGGTCAACACAAGATCAAGAGTGGATTTTGCAATATCATTAATTTCGTAAATGGATGCCCATGAATTGTTCAGCACTGGCAACTTCCGCACGGAAGCATCTCCTAAAATGGCAGGAATCATGACATTGCCTGACTGATGGCCGAATTTACCCAAGGCATCAAGAATGCGATAACTGACTACCCCTGCGGCTGGGGCGACACCATGAATTCCGCGACCATTTCGGGAGGCGGCAAGAATACTAGCCACATGGGTGCCATGCCCAAAAGGGTCCTCAAGCCCCCTACCGGAACCTTGCCAGTCACCGCCGCCATCCACCTTACCTGCCAATTCCTCATGCTGGCTATCGACCCCACTATCAAGAACACCAACAAGCACGCCTGATCCCGATAGACCCATATCATAATAAGGGCTAAGACCCATGGCATTGAGACTAGGGGTGCGGCTATATTCACCGCTAAAAGACGAAAAGGGGGCAAGGGTGATATCAGGTGAAAATCCAGCGTCACCTTGTGGCCTAGTAATGGTTGGTGCAGGTGAACCGCCTCCTCCTCCACCGCCGCCACCGCCACCGCCACAACCAGACAGCAACGTGCCGGATAAGATGGTACTAGTCAAAAGAAGGAAAAACACACGGGACTTTCGGGGAATAATGTTCAAAACTTGCATAACCTGACCTATCCGAAAAGGTTATTATCGGTAAGCAGGTCATCATTTGATATGATGCAATGGCCAAAAAGGAATCCTCTGAAAGCAGGATACCCCGTGCCATTGCCATAATTGGCAGGCTTACTAAAATGAAAATGCCAAAAAATATCATGTCCATATGGGCGTTTATGGAACGCTTAGGCAGAAAGCTCCGCATAGGCTGCCATTAGGTCAGCCACCAGATCATCTGGATGCTCAAGCCCCACCGAGAGCCGGATATGCCCATCACTTATACCAAGCTCATGTTTTTGATCCGCATCAAGGTTGCTATGGGTGGTGGTATAAGGATGACAGATCAGGGATTTTGCATCACCAAGATTATTGGAAATATCGATCAGTTTAAGATGATTAAGGAACTTAAAGCTTGCCTGTTGACCGCCAGGCAACGCGAACGCAACCACTGTCCCCCCATGCTTCATCTGGTGTCTAGCCAGATCATGTTGAGGATGACTTTCCAGAAAAGGGTAATGCACCTTAATGTCCGGGCAGTTTGTTTCAAGATAACGGGCAATATGATCCGCCGAGGCAACCATTCGATCCACCCGATAAGGCATACTTTCCAAAGATTTCAAAACAACCCAAGCATTAAACGGGCTAAGCGACGGGCCAGTGCGGCTCAAAAACTTGAACACCTTATCGTCAATAATATCACTAGGGCCGAGGATAGTTCCAGCAAGAACACGGCCATGACCATCCATATGCTTAGTTGCTGAATAAATCACCAGATCAGCACCTAATTCAAGTGGTCGCTGCCCCAATGGGGTAGCAACGACATTATCAACCACCATCAATGCCCCGGCCTTATGGGCAAGGCCGCTGACCGTTTCCACATCTACCAAATCCAGCAGCGGGTTAGATGGCGTTTCAACAAAAACCATCTGTGCAGGTTGCGCCAGCGCTGTCTCCCACGCCGCTAGGTTCGTGCCGTCAATCAGGTCGGCGGTGATACCCCATTTTGGCAGAATATCAGTAAGGATCGTATAACACCCGCTAAATAAGGCTCGGCTTGCCACGACCCGATCTCCTGCTTTTAACAGGCTGGCCATGGTTGCAAATACCGCCGCCATGCCAGATGCCGTCATCAGACAGGCTTCCGCCCCTTCAAGCTGTGCCAGACGTTGTTCCAACATCCGCACCGTTGGGTTACCATATCGTGAATAAACAAAACGGTCTTTCTCACCATTGAAAGCTGCCTCCGCTTCTTCAGCAGAGTGATAGACATAGCCAGATGTCAGATATAACGCTTCCGAGGTTTCATCAAACTCAGACCGATTTAATCCACCGCGAACGGCAATGGTATCAGGATGATAGACAGAATCTTTCGTCATCATTATTTCCGCCAGTGTTCAAGCGCTTAGTTATTCTTGCCACAACATTGTGCTTAGCACGGTTTAAGGCCTTGGTGCGTGCTTGGCAAGGATTCTCTGAAGGGTGCGGCGGTGCAATTTAAGCCGCCTTGCGGTTTCAGAAACATTCCTGCCACATTGCTCATAGACGCGCTGAATATGTTCCCATCGCACCCTATCCGCGGACATAGGGTCTTCGGGTGGCGGAGGCATGGCTTCGCCTTTTTGCAAAAGTGCGGCAACAATAGCATCTGGATCAGCAGGTTTCGGCAGATAGTCAATGGCCCCAGCCTTAACCGCCGCGACAGCGGTAGCGATATTGCCAAAGCCTGTCAAAATTACGACCCGGCAATCCGCCTGATGATCATGAAGCATCTGGACAATATCTAGACCGCTTCCATCTTCGAGCTTGAGATCAAGAATAGCATGAGAAAATCGTTCCGCCTTGACCTTTGTTCTGGCGTCAGAAAGCCCTGATGCCATCGTCACGGTAAAGCCTTTACGTTCCATGACCCGCGCCAAGCGACCTAATAGCGGTTCATCATCGTCAACAATTAGCAATTTTCGTTCTGTTAGCGTCATCATAGCTTTCTCTTATTCTTCTTTATAAATAGGTTTTTCTTTGGAAAACACAAGTCAGACTGATTATACCTTCCAGCCCACATCAACACTAGCTCGCGGCAAAATGAAAGTTACCATGGCGCCGCCCTGCTTTACATTTGATACCTCAAGCCGGCCTCCTAAGCCTTCGATCATGGTGCTAGAGATAAAAAGCCCTAAGCCCATGTGACCATTCACCCCGGCGCGGCTTGAATTATAGGGCTGGCCTAGACGATTGAGGATAGCCGTTTTAAATCCCGGCCCATCATCGCTCACTTTGATAAGGATGTTGGATTTATCCCAACTGATATCAATCGTTACTCTGGTTGCGGCAAACTGGGCAGCGTTATCAATCACCATTTCAAGGCTGTGGTTGATATCAGGCCGCCGAGATAGTATCGGCGCCGGGCCTTCTCTTTTTCCTGTTGAACACAAATGGATCATATCGCGAATATCGGTAAAGCGATCATCAATTAACCCTTGGATAAGCGCCATGGCGGCAACCGGGTCTTGACTCATCTGGTCAATCTGGTTGGCGTCTTCGTTCAGTCCAGCAAGTATCTGGCGACAACGATCAGCCTCTATCTTGAGCGCCCCGATCTCTTTTGCCAGTTCTGCACGATCCGCATTCTCATCCAGCAATTCTTCCAACTCATGACTGATCAGAGTAATTGAGTTAAGAGGCGAGCCAAGTTTATGTGCCGCCACCGTGGCAAGACTACCAAGCGAAAGCATCTGCTGTTCTTGGGCCATATTAAATCTGGCATCGGAAAGCGCCCTTACCACATATCTGGCATGACTAGTCAGAAGGCCCGTGTAAATACCAATAAAGGCCACCGCCAACACCAATGCCACCCATAACCCAATCAGATAAAGCAAAGGCAAATGGGGGGTATCGCCGCCCCATGGTAAAGGCAGATGATAAACCGAAAGCAGACTGGCTAACACCGCCACCATGATCATGAGCGAAAAGGTATAGCGCAAAGTTAATAGCGATGCCGATACCGTCACCGGCGCCAACAATAATACGGCAAACGGATTGGTTAATCCGCCTGTTAAAAACAAGAGAGCAAACAGTTGCAAGGTATCAAAAGACAAGAGGACAAATGTTTCATGATTTGTCATGCGCGCCCGATTGCGGTTATAGAAAAGATGTCCAATATTCACGACCGCAGAGAGCAAAATCACCCCTAGCGTTGCCAGTAATGGCAATTCATATCCAAGCCCAACATAGATAATCAGCACAGTCAGCAACTGACCTGCTAACGCAATCCAGCGCACAATCGCCAATTGATTGCTGTTAATCAGATCATCAATCTGAAGAAATGAATAATCCTGCTGTAACATCAACGGGCTTTCTTAAAGGCTACACATCCAGATTAGCCACTTTCAACGCGTTCTCTTGGATGAAATTCCGGCGTTCTTCCACCGCTTCCCCCATCAGCATAGCAAAGGATTCTTCGGCAGCGTCCTCATGATCAATCGTCACTTTCAAAAGCGTGCGTTGATTGGGATCAAGGGTCGTTTCCCATAATTGTTCGGGGTTCATTTCCCCCAGACCTTTATAGCGCGAGACTTGCGCCCCTTTACGGCCTAGTTCAAAAACATGGTTGACCATATCAAGAGGCCCACGCACCTGAAGCGTTTTACCGCCAGCGATCAGTTGAGCAGGTTTAGCAAAATGGTCTTGCAAAGTGGCTGTAATCGGGTCCAGATGACGTGCTTCTTCGGTAGTAAGAAGACGCGGTGACAAATGATAGCGTTCGGTGACCCCCCGTAATGTCCGGGCAATTTCCATCACCTGACCGCCGGGGATATCACCTTGTTCAACCACCGAACCTTGCCAGCCTCGTTCCAGAGGTTCTGCTAATCCCTCAAGCCGCCGCGCCAGATAATCCGCCGCTTCAACATTTGTGATGCTCTCACGCGAGAGAATTCCAGCAATCACCGCCTGTTCCAACACATAAATAGAACCAACAATACGCGCCATAGAATGAATACTCTTGCTCGCCTTGATAGCAGTCAGCATCAACGCATCAAGATCAGCCCCACCAATCTGTTGTCCATCTGCCAGCTCAAGCACGGTATCCTTCAACCCTTGTTCTTTCAAATACAGGTCCATAGCAGGCTGATCTTTGAGATAGACCTCGGATTGACCACGCTTTGCCCGAAACAGGGGCGGCTGGGCGATAAACAGATAACCACGCTCGATCAGGGGCTTCATATGCCGGAAGAAAAATGTCAATAAAAGTGTCCGAATGTGACTGCCATCAACATCCGCATCAGTCATAATAATGATGCGATGATAACGCGCCTTATCAGGGTCCATTTCCGCATTGCCAACCCCGGCACCAATAGCGGTGATCAAGGTTCCTAATTCTGCCGACCCTAGCATTTTGTCTATTCGCGCCCGTTCAACATTTAGGATTTTTCCGCGTAACGGTAGGATAGCCTGATTAGCGCGATCACGCCCCTGTTTTGCTGACCCTCCTGCGGAGTCTCCCTCAACCAAGAATAGCTCTGACTTCTCTGGATCTTTTTCCTGACAATCAGCCAATTTTCCGGGCAAGCTGGTGATATCCAGCACCCCTTTTCGGCGTGTCAATTCCCGCGCTTTCCGCGCCGCCTCACGCGCGGCGGCAGCTTCATACGCTTTTGAAACTACTTTCTTTGCCTCATTTGGGTTTTCCTCAAGCCATTGCGTCAAGGCATCTGCCACAGCGGATTCAACAATGGGGCGCACCTCTGATGAGACAAGCTTATCCTTGGTTTGGGACGAAAACTTGGGGTCAGGCACTTTGGTGGATATGATGGCGGTAAGACCTTCGCGGGCATCATCACCAGACAGTTGCGTTTTTTCGAGCTTGGCAATGCCGCTTTCTTGGGCGTAATTGTTGATCACCCGTGTCATCGCCGCCCTAAAACCAGCTAAATGTGTGCCGCCATCGCGCTGAGGGATGTTGTTGGTAAAACACATCGTGGTTTCGTGATAGGAATCAGTCCATTCCATCGCTAATTCAACCCCGACACCATCTTTTTCACTATTGGCGGTAATCGGGTCATGCAGAGACTGGCGCGTGCGATCTATCCAAGTAACATATTCGCGCAGACCGCCATCGAATTTGAACATACGCTGTTTTTGTTCTGCTTGCCTGTCATCTGTCAGAGTAATGGAAACACCGCTATTGAGAAATGCCAATTCACGCAACCGGTGTTCCAGAACGGAAAAATCAAACTCAACATTAGTGAACGTGTCGGTTGATGGGGTAAAGGTGATAGCTGTGCCTGTTTCGTCTCCGGCATCGCCTATTACGTCAAGTGGCGCTTCTGCTTCGCCATGAATAAAGACCATATGATGAAGCTTGCCATCACGCTTGATATGTAATTCCAACCTTTTGCTCAACGCATTCACCACCGACACGCCAACGCCATGCAAACCGCCAGAAACCTTATAGGTGTTGCTATCGAACTTACCGCCAGCGTGAAGTTGGGTCATAATGACCTCAGCCGCAGAAATGCCTTCCTCGGAGTGAATTTGCGTGGGAATTCCGCGTCCATTATCAGTCACCGTGACAGAACCGTTCCCATTGAGTGTGATCGTAACCTCATCACAATATCCAGCTAAGGCTTCATCAATGGCATTGTCCACCACCTCATAGATCATATGATGCAGACCTGATCCGTCATCGGTATCACCGATATACATCCCCGGACGTTTGCGAACCGCATCAAGGCCTCTTAGAACCTTAATCTGGTCAGCGCCATACTCATTCTCAGTCGCGCTGGATTGATCTTGATCACTCATTGGCTTGTCCTTCCTTTACCGATGGTCGGCATGACATCCTGATCGCCATTATAATATGTTTCCATGATCCAAACGGATCACCGTGGCCTCGCGGCTGATCGGCGAGAAACTGGTATGATCTGTTCCGCTGAACCAAACTTGGGCCGAAAGCTCCCTTGTTAGATCAAAGAGTGCCTGTCGCCTTTCTGCATCTAAATGCGAGGCAATATCATCAAGCAACAGGATGGGAGGCCGATCAAGACGTTGATTTTGCATCCGCGCATGAGCCAGAACAACCGAGATAACAAGGGCTTTCTGCTCACCTGTTGATGAGGCTTCCGCCGTGTTTCCAGTGCGCGAATGGCGTACTTCAAGGACGCTGTTATGCGGCCCCGGCATAGTGGTTTGACCAGCCTGCCGAGATTGCCGCGCGGTGACCATAATGCGATCTTCCACATCAACAGCTGGCATATTGACAAGCCAATCCTCAACCTCACCCAGAAGCGCAAGCCTAGCGGCTGGAAACCCTGCTACTGGTGTAGATGCTTCTTGATCCAGCGCGCTGACCATGGCAAAGCGCGCCGCGATAATCGCTACCCCTGTTCCGGCCATATCTTGTTCAATCGCGGCAATCCAGCTTTCCTCTGCTTGGTCTTCTAGTAAGCGCTTACGTTGCCGCATAGCGCGGTCATAACGCGAAAGCCGCCCTGCATGGGCCGGATCAAATGCCATCACCAGCCGATCAAGAAATCGCCGCCTGTCACCCGGTGCCGCCGCCAGCACGCCATCCATATCAGGAGTCAACCACGATACCGCTAAGCGTTCTGCCAACGCTGTTTGTGATGCGGATGCCCCATCAATGCGAATGGCGCGGCGACCTGTTTCATCGCAAGCTTCTTCCCCTGTGCCAATTTTGAGTTGCCCCAATTCCGTCATAACCTCAGACGAAATGGCCCATAACCAGCTCATCTGTTGCTGGTCTTGGGTCGTATTCGTTTTGACCAACTGTTCACGGCGAGCCCGGCGCAAACCTCTGCCGGGAGCAAGCAAGGATACCGCTTCCATGATATTTGTTTTGCCAGCACCATTAGGGCCAATCAGCACCACCGGACGCGCATCCAGAGATAACTCAAGATGCTCATAATTTCTAAATCGGGTCAGCACCAGATGGCGTATCCAGACCGAATGTGAACTCACATCAGGTTGAAGACAGGTTTCTGGTGCAATGATATTCATCAGGTTATGCCAGATCAAACGCGCATCGGCATGACCACGAACAAGCTGGCATCATCCATGGGCGAACGGATCAATGTTGGATTTGATGGTTCCGCAAAGGCAAACTCCATATCATCACCTTCGATCAAATTTGTAATATCCAGAAGATAGCGAGCATTAAATCCAATCTTCATGTCATCATCGCTCCAATTGGTTTCGATTGTCTCCGTAGCGGAGGCTTGATCCTGCGCGTTAGAGGCCGAAACGGTCAGGCTACCATTACTAAACGTGAGCTGAACTGTTCTGGTTTTTTCAGCCGAGATGGTGGATACCCGATCAACCGCGGCGCTGAAATCAGCGACCTTAACAACAGATTTGCGCTGATTATCTTTTGGCACTACCCGATCATAATCAGGGAAAGTGCCGTCAATCAACTTTGTTGTCATCACCACTTGTCCTAATGAAAATCTGGCCCGATTGTCAGAAAGCCC
This sequence comes from Puniceispirillales bacterium (SeqCode), assembly GCA_965661405.1. GTDB lineage: Bacteria > Pseudomonadota > Alphaproteobacteria > Puniceispirillales > UBA1172 > UBA12202. The sequence goes on along the minus strand of CBFIDH010000011.1, from coordinate 30,341 downwards.
AACCTCAACATCACCATCGAAATCTTCCATCAGGCGAAACAGCTCTGTGTAGGCTTTGCGCGGAATAATCACCGCTGGCATGGTTTCTGCGCCTTGCGGTAAATCCATCTGTGTTAAGGCCAGACGATGCCCATCTGTTGCCACGGCCCGCAATTTGCGGTCTGGGGATTGATGCAGATAGATACCGTTCAGATAATAGCGGGATTCTTCGGTTGAGGTTGCCATACGGGTCAATTCAATCATGCCCTTTAGGTCTGCCGACGGCAACTGAAACGCGACCGGCATTTCTGCGGCGCTGATTGCCGGAAAATCTTCAACCGAAAGCGTTGGCAGACGAAATGATGATCGCCCTGCGCTGATCTGCGCTTGACCGTTATCGTTGGCTGTTAGGCTAATCTCTGATCCTTCGGGAAGCTTGCGAACAATGTCATAAAGCATATGAGCCGGTGTTGTAATCACGCCCTCTTCACTAACCGCGGCGCTCACTGTTTCGACCATATCCATTTCCATATCAGTCGCGGTCAGCCGCAGCTGGCCTGCTTCGGCGCGGATCACCAGATTAGACAAAATAGGGATTGTATTTCGCCTTTCTACTACACCTTGAATATGGCCTAGCGGCTTAATCAGCGCCGCGCGATCAATACTTAATTTCATGGCGAGACCTTTCTCATGATTTGCTTTATTTGCCTTTTTCTTTTCAACTTGCCTTTACCAAATCTGCGGTAGCAACACAGCTGAGCAAACACCATCCCGATTGATGAGTATTCATTGGATATCAATACATCCTTATACCACAAATTGTAGCATATTTGGGTAGAGTAAAGCCACTATATTATGTGGTTTTGCGTTCAAGCAAGGGGAGGAGGCTATCAGGCCTTAACTGGTAAGGAGAGAGCGGATCATACTAACATCATCGGCAAATTGTTTATCTTCGGCGATCATATCCTCAACCTTGCGAACCGCGTGCATGACAGTCGTATGATCACGATCACCAAACTGGCTACCAATCTGGGGATAAGAACAATTAGTCAGGTTTTTAGCCAGATACATTGCCACTTGCCGGGGCCGAACAATATTTCGGGCGCGGCGTTTTGAGTGCATTTCTGTCTGGCGAATATTATAATATCGCGCCACTTCGCGCTGAATAGCATCAATAGAAATCTGAACCGAACTGGCACGCAAGAGATCACTTAGCACCTCATGCACCGTATCAATCGTCACTGGCACCCCAAAGAGAGAGGAATAGGCCGAAAGACGGTTAAGCGCGCCTTCAAGTTCGCGAACATTAGAGGTAATTTTATGCGCCAGATATTCCATAACCTTTTGCGGCAATTCAATGTTCTCTTGCTCCGCGCGAGATTGCAAAATCCCAAGCCGCAATTCAAAAGTCGTTGGCTGAATATCAGCGACCATCCCCCAATTTAGCCGTGATCTCAGACGTTCTTCCATACCGCCTAAATTGGTAGGGGACTTATCCGCAGAAAGAATGATCTGGCGGTTTTGATCAATAAGGGCATTGAAAGTATGAAAAAACTCTTCCTGTGTGGTCTCTTTGCCACTGATAAACTGAACATCATCTACCATCAGAACATCAACCGACCGGAATTGTTCCTTAAATTGCATGGTATCGCGATAACGAAGGGCGCGGATAAACCGATACATGAATTTTTCCGCAGACAGATACACCACCTTTCGGGATGGGTCACGCCGCCTGATCTGCCAAGCGATCGCGTGCATCAAATGCGTTTTGCCTAACCCAACACCGCCATGCAGAAAAAGCGGGTTAAAGGATGGCGCGTCGGATTCCGCCGCCCGCATCGCCGCCGCATAGGCCAGTTCATTTGGCTTTCCAACGATGAAATTCTCAAAAGTCATGCGCGGGTCAAGAACGCCGCCAAGCTCATCCCCGCTATCGGTGCTTCCAACCGTAGGGGCCGCAGGGACAGGGGCATGGGCATGGGTATGGGCAGAGCTGGATATTCCAATATCAACGCCAGTAGGGTGTGAAGAAAGAGGTTTCCGGTTTGGTTTATCAGGCATGACTGGCGCGTGCTGACGATGTTCAACGCGTATCTGCCTGATTTCCCGGCTTTCTGCCTGCCAATACATCCGCAGACGGTCCGCGTATTGGCTATTCACTCGCGAGGCTACCAGACTTGAGCTGGAATAGAGTATCATCACCCCATTATCCATTTTGCCGTAATCAAGACCCTTGATCCAATTTCGCCAGACATTGTCACCAAGATCAGACCGCATTCTTTCTTGAACACGGCTCCATCCAGCGACGATATGATCAGTGATATGTTGGGGCGTGCTATCGGTAACAGGGGAAGCAACATCATCCGAGAGTTGGGGGATCATATCAGGGGAATGGTTTTGAAGCGGCGATTTGTTTTGGTCAGATGATGCCATATTTTGCCGCTCCTTTTGTTGATGCTTTTGTTAAAGCCAATTTATGTCATGTTATTCATTCGTTAGAAACTGGCCACTAGAAACTAGCCGTTAAAAACTTGCGTCAAAACCTGACCCTTCTTTGACAAACACCTAGAATAAGGTTCTGACAAAGATGTGGAAACCACCGAATGAATTATGATGTGCTGATAATATTTTCACCGAACGCTTTGCTGTTCCGGTTTTCTTATTCATCATCACATGACGTCATATTTTCAGAACTGACCCAAGCCTTCAAGACTTTTTCTGAGGAGGAGGACACCAGACCTGCGTCAAGCTTTTTTTTAAAAAAATTGATCAAGAGTTATCAAGGGATTGCCATCTATCTTGCCAAACAAAAAAAATATTTTTTTGTCGGTGGTATGAGTGCATCTGACCATATCTCATAGAGGTGAGATTTGAGAAATGATCAGAAAAATTGTTGAGAATCAGTAGTCGAATCGAACAAGATGAGAATTGATGTTAGCTAAGCATCATTTCTCCATCTTAAGGGTGATTCTGCGATTCCGTAAAAGCAAAAAGCCTGTCATGTGACAGGCTTTACGTGGAGGCTAAATATAACCCAAGATGTGAAGGCGATTGCCGATCGTGAGATTAGGCGGCAAGGCCTTTAATGCGAGCTGACAAGCGGGATAATTTTCTAGAAATCGTATTTTTATGGAAAATGCCCTTTGTTACCCCGCGATGCATTTCTGGCTGAGCCAGTTTCAGAGCGTCGCGCGCGGCGCCCTCATCACCTTTGGCAATAGCCAACTCAACCTTTTTGATAAAGGTGCGAATCCGGCTACGGCGGTCACGATTGACAGCTTCGAAGGCTTCGTTGCGGCGAATCCGCTTTTTTGCTGATTTATGGTTGGCCATGAGCCAGTCCTCATCCAATAATTCAATAAGTTGGGGTGTAATGCCCCAAGATCCCGCGATTGTCAAGGCTTTCCTCTGATATTCCTTAGCCTGAACCTCGCCATGGGCATAGCGCGACACAGCTTATCTCGGCATTATTGCAATTTTCCATAATGGCGTGGTGCTGGCTTTCGCTGAACTTATCATCAATTGCTCGCCTTCTCTGGTCCAGACAAGGTCTGAAGCCGACTCCCAGCCCAGTGGCGGCAGAGCCATATCATAATAGCTTGCCAAGTCTTGGCTGGCCATTTCACCAGAGGCATAAATCACAACAATCCGCCCATCCGGGCTATCAAAGGCAAAGCCCAGATCGGTTTCTATTTCCATTCCGGGCATCACCGGAACATCACCTATCCATCGCTGTTGTGGTGTTTCGGCGCGAAGTGATGCTGTCATTATCAGCAGCATCATGATTGATAAAAGAACTCTCATCTTTCTTTCTTACCTTATCGCTGGCATTGAGGGCAATAAAAACTCGACCGACCTGCTTGGCGAATCAGTTTTATGGTTGAGCCGCAATGATGGCAAGCCTGACCTTCACGACCATAAACATGGCGTTTTTGAACAAAATAGCCAATCTCGCCGCCGGGTTGAACATGATCACGCAAACTCGTGCCGCCAGAGGCAATCGCCCGCATCAACACATCTTTTACCGCGGTTGAGAGTGCCTCGGCTTTCACCTTACTAATTGTTCCTGCTTGCCGTCTTGGGGATATCCTTGCCTGATGAAGCGCCTCTGACGCATAGATGTTCCCGATTCCCGATACAACACGTTGATCCAGTAGCGCCACCTTGATTGAGGTTTTTCTTCCTTTCAGGGCTTCTTTTAGCGCTTCACCATTCCACTGGTTGCCCAAAGGCTCCGTGCCTAATGCCCGCAACAAAGGATGCTGGTCTTGGTCTGACCTCTTGATCAGTTGAGCACCGCCAAATCGGCGCGGATCATTAAGCACCATTTGTGTCAGGCCGGTGTCTTGGCCTTTACTGAGGTGATGACCGCCAGCGCAAATAATTAAGTGATCATGCTTTTGCTGTTTAGGGGTGCTGTGATCAGGGGGATAGATGCGAACCGACCCCGACATCCCAAGATGAATTAAAAGGCACCATTCTATGCCTTTATGTTCTTGGCCTTCATGTTCTTCCCTATTTTCCTTGGTCAGCCCCGATAACATCCATTTTTTATCGTGAGCCATATCAATATCAATCAAGAGATATTTTGCTCGCCGCCTCACCCCCATGATCACGCCGCCTGTGATCTGTTCTGGCAAATCTTGAGGGATAGGCCAGCGCATCTTTTTATCCGATATGGTCACCTTGTTGATCACCAGACCTTTCATCTGGCTTTCAATCGCCGTCCTGACGGTTTCAACTTCTGGCAATTCCGGCATATTTATAGTCTTCCTTTATTTTCCTCAACTGGTATATGCTGGGGCATGACCAGACGCACATCCGACCCTGCCGCCAATAGCACCGACCCGCAAGAGCTAATTGATTTCGGCCATGAGCTTATTCCAGCGGCCCAAAAACAGCAACGCGTGAACGATGTGTTTCGTTCCGTGGCATCATCTTATGATGTCATGAATGATATCATGAGTCTTGGTATTCATCGGCTTTGGAAAGATAGCCTGATCAATCTGATTTCCCCTGAACCAGGTCATAAGCTGATTGATCTGGCGGGAGGAACAGGTGATATCGCTGCCAGGTTTCTATCGCGTGGTGGGGGAAGCGCGGTCATTTGTGATGTTAATCCGGCGATGATGCTTGCAGGGATGGAGCGCCCCTTGATGCGCCCCTTTCAGAAACAGCTTGGCTGGGTAACTGGCGACGCCAGCCAGCTTCCTTTTGCCCCTGCTTCTGCTGATGTGGTCACGATTTCCTTTGGTTTGCGTAATGTCACTGATCGTGACGCCGCCCTTGCCGAAGCCCACCGTATTCTTAAACCATCTGGCAGGTTTTTCTGCCTTGAGTTCAGTCATGTTCGACAGCGTTCCTTATCTGCCTTATATTCACTCTGGTCTGAGATTTTACCCGGTATTGGCGCCGTGATCGCCCGTGATGCCGCCTCTTATCGGTATCTGGTCGAATCGATTAAGAGGTTTCCTGATCAAGAAACCCTAGCCGCCATGATGGGTGCCGCCGGATTTGCTCGTATTCGCCACCGTGACCTTAGCGGCGGTATCGCGGCCATTCATTGCGGTTGGAAAGCGGCGTCATGATCCGCCGTTATTATCGGGTTTTGCGTCTGCTTTTTCTGGGGTTGCGGCTCGGCTTGTTTCACCATCTTGCCCACAAGGATGGGCTGTCATCTTGGCAGCGTCATCTTTGGCTTAGGCTGGATCGTTTGTTTTGCTGCCACCGCCAAAAGGTTTGGGACGATCTCCCCCTGCGGCTGTGGCGACTTGGTCCCGGTTTTGTCAAGATTGGTCAGATTCTCGCCAGCCGCCCTGATCTGATTGGCCATGCGCTTTGCCAGAGGCTTACCTCTCTCCATGATAACTTGCCTGCGCTCTCACCGCGGCAATTTCAGGATATGATCTCTGATCTTTCATCTGGCACAGGTCAAGAATACCCTTTTCGGTGTGTTCACTCGCATCCTCTTGCCAGTGGGTCGGTCGCTGTGGTTTATGCGGCTATTGATACCAATGGTCATCATGTTGTTATCAAACGCCTTCGCCCCTCTATCCGGCGCCAATTGCTGTTTGATCTTTCTGTTATTCAGACCTGTTGCCGGATTGGGCAACGCTGGCTGCCAGTAATGCGCCGCCTTGGTTGGAATGATGTTTTGGCAAGCCTCACTCCTCTTATCTTGAAAGAGACTGATCTCCGGATTGAGGCAGCAAATCTTGCTCGTTTTCATTTAACCCATCAGAATGACCACACCAGCACCGCCCCTTTGGTGGATTGGCAGAACAGCACCGCACATACTTTGGTGATGACGCGGCTTGATGGCGTGCGTATTGATGCGATTTCTCGTTTGCGCCAGATAGGGCATTGCCCTCAGACATTGGCAAATCAGCTAGCCGCTTTATTTTTCAAAGACATTTTTGTACATGGCTGTTTTCATGCTGACCCGCATCCGGGCAATATTCATGTAGCCCCTGATGGCCGAATGATCCTGTTTGATTTTGGTGTCATTGGCTGGCTTGATGCCGCTGATCGGCGTCAGATTTTGGCTATCATGGCGGCCATTATGGGAAGGCGCATTGACGCCCTTATCGCCCTCCACCAAAAAGCTGGCCTGATTCCCAATGATCTCAGCCCAGCTGATCTCAAAGCATTGACCGCGGCGATTGACGCGGCGCTGGCGCAACCTCATTTGACCAGCCGTGTTAAGGCCCTCACGCTGGCGATGGAGCAGTTTGATATTCAGTTCACCCCAGCATGGCCGATGTTGCATAAAACCATCCTCACCCTAGAAGGGATATGTCATCAATTAGACCCTGATACTGATATCTTTAGCCTATTTAGCGCTGAAATGACGCGGTTATTAGGTTCTGCCCTGCCTTTTTTCCCTCTATTTGTAGAAATGGACCATTGGTCTGATGAGATCATGGTGGAAATGCTGCGTGATCTTGGAAAAAATGAATATCTTTCAGCATAATTTTACAATTTGTGAACCTTGTGATATTATTTATTCACAATATGTGAAATTAGCATGGGTTTTACGATAAAATGAGCATTGATGCCATTATTGAAGCTTTAGGTGGCCCAACACAGGTGCAAGCGTTGCTTGGTGTTGGCCCTAGCGCCGTCAGCAATTATCGCGCGCGTGGACAATTTCCGGAATATGCGCGGGTGCGGGTTTGGCAAGCGCTCAAAGCGCGTGGAATCATGGTTGATCCCGAAACCCTTGCCTTTGACCCCCTGGATCACGCCCAAAAGGGTGGCAATGTTACCAGCCCTGTGTTGGGCGGCGCATCTGATCCATCATCTTTACCAACCTTTCCGCATCAGCCCAATATTCTTCTGATCATCAGTGGCGGTATCGCTGCTTATAAGGCGCTGGATATCATTAGACGGATGCGTGATCGCAACTGGAATGTTCGGGTAGTGATGACAGCGTCAGCCCAGCAGTTTATCACCCCACTTTCCGTGTCTGCGTTAAGTGGAAACACAACCTATCATGATCTGTTCTCGCTAACAGATGAAGCGGAAATGGGGCATATCCGGCTTGCTCGTGAGGCTGATGTTGTGCTGATTGCCCCTGCCACGGCAAATATCATGGCAAAAATGGCCTATGGGCTGGCAGATGATCTGGCAACGACCGTTTTGCTGGCGACCGGCGCGCCCATTTTGATCGCCCCGGCGATGAACCCTTTTATGTGGGCCAATCCCGCGACCCAAACCAATCTGAAAATGCTTGAAGACCGCGGCGTCCGTTTTGTTGGGCCTGCAAGTGGTGATATGGCCTGCGGTGAGGAAGGGGCAGGCAGGCTGGCGGAAACTCAAGATATCCTTGCGGCAACGGATAACCTGCTCCCCGGCAAAGGCAGGCTTAATGGGCTGAAAGCTTTAGTCACTTCTGGGCCTACCCATGAACCTATTGATACCGTGCGTTATATTGCCAACCACTCATCAGGCAAACAGGGTCACGCTATTGCTGCCGCCCTAGCCAGAGAAGGCGCGACAGTGACCTTAATTTCTGGCCCTGTTGACGAGCCGCCACCTCGCGGTGTCGCGGTGGTATCTGTCAAAACAGCTCGTGAAATGGAAGCGGCCTCCCTTGCGGCATTGCCGTCAGATATCGCGGTATGCGCGGCGGCGGTAGGTGATTTTTCGGTGGCCAATGAAAGCGTCCAGAAAATAAAAAAGCCAGATGATGGCGGAGCGCCAACATTGTCATTACAACAGAATCCCGATATTCTGGCCACGATCTGTCATCATCAGGCGCGCCCAAGACTGGTTATCGGCTTTGCGGCAGAAACCCAGAATGTTATTGATTATGCTATGGCGAAGCGTCTCCGGAAAGGCGCAGACTGGATGCTTGCCAATGATGTTGGGAATGCGGACGCCCCGGTCTTTGGTAGTGATAACAATATGGTGCATCTGATCACAGAAATGGGAAACGAAGCTTGGCCTGAAGCCAGCAAGCAAGAGATAGCAAATCATCTCATTGACCGTATCGCCAAGGAGCTTAACCGATGATATCACCAGCGCCAGTGTTGCAAATCATGACGTTACCGCATTATCGCGAACTTGCTTTGCCAGCCTATCAGACAGCTTCAGCCGCCGGAATGGATTTGCTGGCCGCCATTGATACCAAGATAACAATATCACCGGGTGAGCGTGTGGCCATTGCCACTGGCCTTGCCATGGCGATACCAGATGGATATGAAGGTCAAGTGCGCCCACGTTCAGGTCTGGCACGACATCATGGCCTCACGGTCGCTAATGCCCCCGGAACAATTGATGCCGATTACCGCGGTGAAGTGATGGTTTTGCTGATCCATCTAGGGACAGAGGCTGTTGTCATTGAACGCGGAATGCGCATCGCGCAACTGGTCATCGCCCCTGTTACTCAAGCCGTGATTGAGGCAGTAGAAACGCTGGATGACACCAGCCGAGGCATTGGCGGGTTTGGATCAACCGGAACGGGAACAGGCGAACGGGAACAGGCAAGGATAAATCATGACACTGAATGATGATGATCTGGCTCGTTATGCTCGCCAGCTTATCCTTAGCGGCGTTAGCGAAGCGCATCAGGACAAGCTGACCAATGCCTCTGTTCTGATTGTAGGTGCTGGCGGACTTGGGGCGCCACTCTTGCTTTATCTTGCCGCCGCCGGGGTAGGTCATCTCACTATCATTGACGGGGATCAGGTGGAAATGACCAATCTTAACCGTCAGATCTGTTTTACCACTAGTGATATTGGCAAGGCCAAAGCCAGTACCGCCGCCGCGTTTGCCAGCCAGATCAACCCATCTATTGAGATTACCGCGCGAGATGAATGGCTAAGTGATGAGCTGGCAGCAGATATCATCACCCCCGGAATGATCGTTGCCGATGCCAGTGATCGTGCCGAAACACGGCTGATGATCAATCACCTGTGCCACCAAAAGGGGGCTATTATGGTGTTTGGCGGCGCGAGTCGGATGGAAGGCCAAGTCTCAACTTTCCGGTCAGGCCTTGAGGCGTCCTCACCGTGTTTTAGCTGTATTTTTCCGGATATCAGCGCAACCAGCCAATTACCACGTTGCTCTGAGGTTGGCATTATGGGCCCCATCACTGGCGTTATTGGAAGTCTGATGGCGATGGAGGTTATACGGCAATGTCTTATCCCTGATCAGCCTTTTGGCCCGGATTTATGCGGAAAACTGATGCTATATGATGGGATGGATCATTATATGCAGACCATATCTGTTAAAAAACAGCCAGACTGCGCCGTTTGTGGACGCTAGATCATGCCGTCAATAACGCGATCTGGCGGGGAATGCCCATCAAGGAAAGTTTTGATATTAATAATCACCTTATCGCCCATGCTCAACCTGCCTTCAATCGTGGCAGAGCCGATATGAGGCAAAAGCACAACATTACGCATAGCCAGCAATTTTTCCGTGACCTTGGGTTCTTTTTCATACACATCCAGCCCTGCCCCCGCGATTTGTTGGCTGGCTAATAAATCTGTCAAGGCATCTTCATCAACAATACCGCCACGCGCCGCGTTCACTAGATAGGCATGGCTTGGCATTTTTTCCAATCGCTCACGCGATAACAGATGATGCGTAGCAGAAGTATAAGGACAATTAATGGAAATGATATCCATACGCGATAGCATCTGATCCAAATCAGTCCAATAGGTTGCCTCTAATTCTTGTTCAATCTCAGGGTGGACCGCATGACGGTTATGATAATGGATGGACATTCCAACGCCCCGCGCGCGCCGCGCAACCGCCTGACCAATCCGGCCAAGCCCAATAATGCCGAGTCTTTTCCCATTAATCCGGTGACCAAGCATCCCGGTGGGCGCCCAGCCATTCCATTTACCGCCGCGTACCAACGCATCCCCCTCAGCCAAGCGCCTAGGAACAGAAAGGATCAGTGACATCACAACATCTGCTGTATCTTCTGTTAGGACACCGGGAGTGTTGGTCACAATAATCCCGGCCTGCCGAGCCGCCTTTAGATCAATGTGATCCACGCCTGTACCGAACGAAGCAATTAATTTTAGCTGTGGGCCGGCGGCGGCGATCACATCCGCATCAATGCGATCTGTCACAGTGGGAACCAAAACATGAGCCCTCGACACCACATCAAGTAATTGGGCGCGATCAAGAGGGATATCAGTCTGATTAAGTTCAGCGTTAAACAGCTCACGCATACGTGTTTCAACATTGTCTGGCAATTTTCGTGTCAAAATCACCACTTGTTCCTGACGTGCCATTATAGCCTGATCCTCCAGTAACCCAATTTTCGATACAATAGCATTGTAAGGGGTAGAGGCAAACCCTGTTAACCCCATTTTAAATATATGCTTTCGCCTTGATCATATCAGTTGTTCCGATTATCACAAGAAGATGAAAATTGTTTTTGGTAGGAATCTGTCGTGAAAACATTGATAGGGATATCGGTCAGCCTATGGCTTGGGCTAGCACTAGGTATAACCAGCATGGCTGTGCCCACATCTTCGGCACAGGCGCAAGAAGCCCGCATCACTATTCAAGGCACCGGACAACCCCTGCCACGGTTTATGACGCTGAAATCAGACAAAGTGCATATGCGCACTGGCCCCGGCATGAAATACCCTATCACCTATCTTTATCAGCGTGAGGGTATGCCCCTAAAGGTGGTGCGTGAGTTTGATGTCTGGCGTGAAGTGGTGGATTTGGATGGCGCTAAGGGCTGGATGCATTCCTCAACATTGTCATTAAAGCGCATGGCTATGGTCACCGCTAGTGGGGTGAATGTTCTGGAAAACGCTTCTGCTTCTTCAACGGTTGTTGCCCTAGCCGAAAAGGGCGCGGTGGTAGAATTGCTTGTCTGTGATACCGAATGGTGCCGCATTGAATCTGGACGGCAACGCGGCTGGATTCAAAAACGCTATCTCTGGGGCGTTTTTAGTGATGAAGCTTTTTAATCTCCATTAGTATTCAAACCTATAAAAAATGGCGCATCCAAAGATGCGCCATTATTGTTTATGCCGTTATTATTTATAAAGGTCAGCCGATTACATCAGATCAAAACGATCTGCGTTCATGACCTTATTCCACGCGGCGATAAAATCACTGACAAACTTGTCATGATTATCATCTTGGGCATAGACTTCGGCAATTGCACGCAACTCTGAGTTACTGCCAAAAACCAGATCAATACGGCTGGCTTTGCGAACAGGATTGCCCGTGGCGCGATCTTCGGCTTGATAACTGTTAAAGCCTGTGGATTTCCACGCAACACTCATATCCAAGAGGGTTTTAAACCAGCTATTATCAAGACTGTTGCCATCACTCCAAACCCCATCGCCAGTGGCGCTGATGCCAAGAGAACGCATACCGCCCACAAGCACTGTCATTTCTGCTGGCGTCAAACCCAAGAGCTGGGCTTTATCAAGCATTAATTCTTCAGGGCTAACCGCAAACTCTTTTTCAATATAGTTACGGAAACCATCAGCGCTTGGCTCAAGCACGGCAAAAGAGTCAAGATCGGTATCGTCTTGGGTGGCATCACCGCGGCCAGTGGTAACAGATACGCTAGCCTTAGATGCCTTTTCGATACCTGCGGCACCGCCAAGAACAATAATATCCGCCATGCTTGCCCCGGTCACATCAGCGATACCTGCATAGACATTCAGCACCTTAGCAAGTTGGGCAGGTTTATTAGCGGCCCAACCTTTTTGTGGAGCTAGCCTGATGCGGGCTCCATTAGCACCACCACGCTTATCAGAATCTCTGTAAGTGGAAGCGGAAGCCCAAGCGGTTTCCACCATTTCCTGAATAGACAGGCCCGAAGACGCGATCTGATCTTTGATGGTTTTGATTTCGGCATCGCTTAGAGTTTTGCCAGCGGGAATAGGGTCCTGCCAGATGTAATCTGTCTCAGGGAAATCACCTGCGGCATAGTTGGATTTTGGCCCCATATCACGGTGAAGAAGCTTGAACCATGCTTTAGCAAAGGCTTCACCAAAAGCTTCTGGGTCTTTAAGGAAACGTTCACCAATGGCGCGGTATGCTGGGTCCATCTTCATTGCCATATCGGCGGTTGTCATCATTGGCATGACCTTTTTGCCACTGCCATCGACTTCGGGAGCCATATATTTTTCATCAAGATTAACCGGATGCCAAATATGCGCACCAGCCGGGCTTTTGGTCAGCTCCCATTCATTATGATAGAGCAATTCCAAATAACCCATATCCCATTTGATCGGATTGGTTGTCCATGGGCCTTCGATGCCACTAGTGATGGTATCAACGCCTTTACCAGATTTGTGGGTGCTGGCCCAACCGAAACCTTGTGCCTCAATAGGGGCGCCTTCGGGTTCAGCGCCAACAGCGTCTGCTGGGCCATTGCCATGAGCCTTACCAAAGGTGTGACCACCAGCTGTCAAAGCAAAGGTTTCTTCATCATTCATAGCCATCCGAGCAAAAGTCTCACGGATATCCTGTGCCGACAAAAGCGGGTCTGGATTACCATTCGGGCCTTCAGGGTTGACATAAATCAGCCCCATCTGAACAGCCGCTAGTGGATTTTCAAGGTCTTGGCGTGTGCCGCCATAACGCTTATCCCCAAGCCATTCATCCTCAGCGCCCCAATAGATATCCTTTTCAGGGTGCCAGATATCGTTACGACCAAGCGCGGTACCATGGTTAGGCCCACCCATAGAAGTAATGGCAACATTACCTGCCAAGATAAGCAAATCAGCCCAAGATAGCTTGTTGCCGTATTTCTGCTTAATTGGCCATAACAGCCGACGTGCCTTATCCAGATTTCCGTTATCTGGCCATGAATTGAGAGGCGCAAAACGCTGAGCGCCAGTGCCGCCACCGCCACGACCATCGCCAGTCCGGTATGTACCAGCGGCGTGCCAAGTCATCCGAATGAAAAATGGCCCATAATGCCCATAATCTGCTGGCCACCAGTCCTGAGAATCCGTCATCAGCTTTTCAAGGTCAGCTTTAACCGCATTAATATTCAGCGATTTTACCGCCTTGCGATAATCAAAATCCGCACCAAGAGGATCGGATTTCGTATCATGCTGACGCAAAATATCGAGATTCAACTGATTTGGCCACCAGTCCTGATTTTTTGTTCCAGAATTAGGGGTCGTATGGCTGCCATGCATGACAGGACATTTGCTCATTTCATTCATTAAGATTCTCCAGTTGGCAATGAATTGACGCAATAAAAATTAATAACCTATTACATAGATTATATTAGGATTCATGCGCGATATTCAAGTAGATTAGAATGATTTTAAATAAAATAATGACAACCTAGCCATCAGTAAGGCGAACAATCACCTCAACACCATTTATGACCTTGCCTTCGGGTGTTTCTGGCAAGTTGGTGATGGTGATAGATGATGCAGGAATATCAATAAGATGGCTGTTCGCGGTATCAAAAAAGTGATGATGACTGTTGATATTGGTATCAAACCAAGTGACATCACTGATCCCTTTGATCTCTTTTAAAAGACCTGCCGTGGTGAATTGATGGAGGGTATTATATATTGTCGCAAGCGACAGTTTAATGCCTGACGCTTTGACCTGTTCGCTCAAGCTTTCGGCAGTGACATGACGCGGATGACCGTCAAAAAGCAATGACGCCAAAGCAATACGCTGACGCGTTGGCCGCAACCCGTGTTGTCGCAACAAATCTGTTGTCTGAGAAACTGTCATATTTCTGCCTTTTCTCTATTTTACATAGAAATTAGCAATAATAAAGTCAAGTTATGTAAATTGCGTTTGTGAAAGCAGGTCTTTTTCCTCTATTCTAATCACATTAACAACAATGGAATACATTATGACAAACAAGCAAAACCATTTCACCTATGATGAGCTGATCACCTGCGCTAAAGGGGAAATGTTTGGCCCTGGCAATCCTCAGCTTCCTATGCCTCCGATGCTGATGATGGATCGCATCACCACCATTAATGATCATGGCGGTAGCAAAGGGCTGGGTGAGATTGAAGCCGAGTTTGAAATCACTCCGGATCGCTGGTTTTTTGATTGTCACTTTATTGGTGATCCGGTCATGCCGGGATGCCTTGGCATGGATGGTTTGTGGCAGTTGGTCGGGTTTTTCCTAGGTTGGATGGGCGGTGAGGGACGTGGACGCGCCATTTCGGTTGGTGAGGTTAAGTTCACCGGTCAGGTTCAGCCTTCGGCAAAGCTTGTTACCTTTAAACTGGATATTCAGCGACTGATTATGCGCAAACTGGTTATCGGCATCGCTAATGGCGAGGTGCTTTGCGACGGGGTTTCTGTGTTTTCTGCTAATGATATTCGTGTGGGGCTTTTCAAGAGTGACGCCACAGCCTAAAATAGCCGAAACGCAAATGAAATAAACAAATCAAGCCATCTGGCTATACCAGTCCGAAAAGGATTTAAGGAGTAATATGCGACGCGTTGTCATAACAGGAATTGGGATCACCTCATCCATCGGTACATCAGCAGATGAAGTATCGGAATCTTTGCGCCTTGGACGATCTGGCATTGTAGCAGCACCAGAATATGCGGAACTAGGGTTTCGCAGTCAAATTCATGGCACAGTCAAGATCAACCTAGAAGACCATATTGACCGCAAGCAAATGCGGTTTATGGGTGACGGCGCGGCCTATGCCGTGCTTGCCATGCAACAGGCCATTGCCGATGCCGGACTAGAACCCGATGAGGTTTCACATCCACGATCTGGCATGATCGCAGGCTCTGGCGGCCCATCAACTTATAATCTGATGCAGGCCGCGGATATTACCCGCGAAAAAGGCCCCAAGCGCATTGGCCCCTATATGGTGCCGCGCTGTATGTCGTCAACGGTATCTGCTTGTATTGCCACCTTCTTTCAAATTAAGGGGCTGAATTATTCGATTTCTTCTGCCTGTTCAACCAGCGCGCATTGCATTTCTGCTGGCGCAGATGCCATTCGCTATGGCCAGCAAGATATCGTTTTTGCTGGTGGCGGTGAAGAATTACACTGGACGCTGTCGGTGTTGTTTGACGCTATGGGGGCGATGTCGTCGTCATTCAATGACACACCAGAAGCCGCATCACGTCCTTACGATAAAAATCGGGACGGCTTTATTATCGCTGGTGGCGGCGGCATGGTTGTCCTAGAAGATCGTGATCGGGCTTTGGCGCGAGGGGCAAAAATCTATGGTGAGATTGTTGGCTCTGGTGCGAATTCCGACGGGCATGATATGGTCGCCCCATCTGGTGAGGGGGCCGTTAGGTGTATGCAATTGGCACTGGCAGGATATGACGGCAATGGTCTTAATCAGCAGGTTGATTATATCAATACCCATGGCACCAGCACGCCAGTTGGCGATATCAAAGAGCTAGAGGCTATCCATGACGTGTTTTCCCCTGCGGGATATCTGCCGCGCGTATCCTCCACCAAATCTCTGACCGGGCATTCTCTTGGCGCCACAGGTGTTCAGGAAGTGATCTATACGCTTCTGATGATGCGTGATGGCTTCATCGCTGGGAATGCAAACTTACAAGACCCAGATGAAGGGATTGGTGATATTCCGATCGTTGCCAAAAGCATAGACCATCACATTAATCTGGCAATAAGCAATTCGTTTGGCTTTGGTGGGACGAACTCAACCATTGCCATTATGAGACATCAGTGAACGCAAAAGATATGAGATGAGATTAAGATGAGTATATTAGCAGGAAAACGCGGACTTATTATGGGTGTGGCTAATGACCATTCCATTGCTTATGGGATAGCGCGGAAATGTGCCGAAGCCGGAGCATCACTCGCGCTGACTTATCAAAATGATATGCTGGCCAAGCGTGTTATTCCTCTAGCCGAAGGGCTAGGCTCGCAGCTAACTTTGCCATGTGATGTTGGTGTGGAAGGCGGGATTGAGGACATGGCTAAGACGCTTGCTAAAACATGGGATCAGGTGGATTTTGTTGTTCATGCCATCGCCTTTGCCGATAAATCAGAATTGCGTGGGCCATATCTCAATACATCACGAGACAATTTTAATAATGCCATGCTGATTTCCTGTTATTCCATGACCGAATTAGCCCGCGCCATGATGCCTATGATGCAGGAAAACGGCGGTTCTATGATGACCTTGACTTATTTAGGGGCAAACCGCATTACGCCTAATTATAATGTGATGGGCGTTGCTAAAGCCGCGCTTGAGGCATCGGTTCGCTATCTAGCGGTTGATTTGGGCAAACATAATATTCGGGTTAATGCGATTTCTGCCGGACCTGTGAAAACCCTCGCCGGGGCAGCCATCAGTGGCGCTCGTCATGTGTTTCGTCATAGTGAAAGCCAAGCACCACTTAAGAAAAATCCTGATATGGATGAAGTGGGCCGCGCCGGATTATATTTCGCCTCAGATTTATCGTCTGGGGTTACTGGTGAAGTTCATTATGTTGATGGCGGCTATCACCATATTGGTGTTCCCACCGCTGAACCTGAATAGCGGCATTAAAAAAGCGGAGCATATCGCTCCGCTTTTCTCATCATGATAGGCTTTTATTAGGCTTCGAGGTCTTCGCCTGTTTCTTGATTGACGCGCTTCATTGATAGCTTGATCTTGCCGCGGTCATCAAAACCGATAACCTTAACCTTAACCATATCGCCTTCTTCAACGACATCGGTGGTTTTTCCGGTGCGGCCTTCTTGCAATTCAGAAATATGAACCAGACCATCGCGTGCGCCCATGAAATTAACAAAGGCGCCGAAATCAACTGTCTTCACAACTTTGCCATCATAAATGACATTGAGTTCAGGTTCAGCGACAATATCATGGATACGCTTATACGCGGCGTCACCAGATGCGGTATCAGAAGCGGCAATTTTAACCGTGCCATCATCTTCAATATCAATCTTGGCACCTGTCGTTTCACAAATCTCGCGGATCATTTTACCGCCGGGGCCAATGATATCACGAATTTTATCGACAGGAATGGTCATAGTGGTGATTTTTGGCGCAGTATCTGCCAGTGCATCACGCGCATGGCCAAGCGCTTTGTTCATCTCACCCAGAATGTGCAAACGCCCACCCTTGGCCTGTTCCAAAGCCTGTTCCATAATCGCCGGGGTAATGGAGGTGATCTTAATGTCCATTTGCAAAGCGGTGATGCCTTCAGATGAACCTGCCACCTTAAAATCCATATCGCCGAGATGGTCTTCGTCACCAAGGATATCTGACAGAACGGCGAATTTATCACCTTCTTTGATCAGCCCCATGGCAATCCCTGCCACAGGACGCGGCAGAGGCACGCCAGCATCCATCATAGCCAGTGAAGTTCCGCAAACCGTCGCCATCGAAGATGAGCCATTGGATTCCGTCACCTCAGACACAACACGAACCGTGTAAGGGAACTCATCCCTAGATGGGCGAACAGGATTAACCGCCCGCCAAGCCAGCTTACCATGACCAACTTCTCGGCGCCCCGGTGAGCCAACACGCCCAGCCTCACCCACAGAATAAGGTGGGAAGTTGTAATGCAGCATGAAATCTTGACGGTATTCCCCCTCAAGTGCGTCAATAATCTGCTCATCCTGCCCAGTGCCTAGTGTTGCTACGGCTAATGCCTGTGTTTCCCCACGCGTGAACAAGGCAGAACCATGGGTGCGTGGTAACACACCTACTTCGGCCACAATTGGACGCACGGTGGAAAGATCACGGCCATCAATACGCTTGCTGGTTTTTAAGATCGCCCCGCGTACTGTATCCGCCTCAAGTTTCTTAAAGAGGTCCATAGCCAGAACGGCGTCGGTATTGTCATCTAGTTTCGACATGGCTTCGGCTTTGATATCTGCGATAGCCGCCTGACGGCTGGTCTTATCAGCAATTTTATAAGCCTCGGCCAGTTTTTTGCCAAAACTCTTGAAAGCCTTGCTGATCGCTTCTGCTTCTGGTGGTTCTTCTGGCAGAGGCCGGGGGTCTTTGGCGGCAACTTCGGCCAGCGAAATGATCGCATCAATGACGGTTTGCATGGCTTCATGACCAAAGTTCACCGCGCCAAGCATAGTTTTTTCGTCTAGCTCACTGGCTTCGGATTCAACCATCAACACACCTTCACGTGTTCCGGCAACAACCAGATCAAGGTTGCTATCCTTCATTTGCGAAAGCGGTGGGTTGAGGACATAATCGCCATCAATCATACCAACCCGGGCAGCACCAATCGGGCCAAAAAACGGAATACCAGAGATGGTCAATGCCGCAGAGGCCCCAATCATTGCCACGATATCCGGATCATTTTCCATATCATGTGAAAGCACAGTTGTGATGACTTGGGTTTCGCATTTGAACCCGGTTGGAAAAAGCGGACGGATAGGACGGTCAATCAAGCGTGAGGTAAGAGTTTCCTTTTCGCTTGGGCGTCCTTCACGCTTAAAAAACCCGCCGGGGATTTTTCCTGCGGCAAAGGTTTTTTCCTGATAGTTAACGGTGAGGGGAAAGAAATCCTGCCCCGGCTTTGCGCTGCTTGCCGCAACCGCCGTACACAGTACCGTCGTCTCACCAAGTGTCGCCATCACAGCCCCATCAGCCTGACGAGCGATCTTACCTGTCTCAAGGGTCAGCGTTCTGCCACCCCATTCAATTTCTTTTTTGAAAACTTCAAACATCTTGATTTTTTATCTCCATCAATCTGGCCACCACGGACCATTCCGGGTCAAGGCCAGGTTATCATCAACATTAATGAAATCTTGGGGGAGATGGGGTCAGGACAATGAACTTATCCTGAGTATTCGCGCATCACCGGGGGCGTTCCCCGTCGGCATCAGCATATCCTGATGCCCCTTTCCTTGGTTTCATCAATGTAAGATCGTCAATAGTGAACATCACTGATAAAGTCAAGAAAACTCATCCAAAAGAAAACACCGCCTGATCAGCGGTGCCATCTATAATATCTGTTGTAACCGGGGAAAGCCTAGCGGCGCAGACCCAGTTTCTGAATCAAGTCCTGATAAGTCGCTTGGTCTCTGCGCTTGATATAATCAAGCAAATGACGGCGCTTACCAACCATTGTCAACAGACCACGGCGTGAGCCGAAATCATGTTTATGGGTTTTCATATGTTCGGTCAGATTGACAATCCGTTCAGTCAGAATTGCGACCTGAACCGCGGGGTTGCCACTGTCTTTATTATTGCCACCATATTCGGCAATCAGTTCTGCCTTTCGGCTCTTTGTAATCGACATCATCCATCTCCTTCGTCTGGATCAGTTGCTTCAATCGTCAGATTGAAAACCCGTATCGGTTGGCCTTTACCCTGTTCACATCGGATGAGGGCAACAGGCACCCCTTGGTAAGTTCCAAGAAGAGTCTGGTGATCAGGCGCCGATAAGACTTCAATCTGCTGGCCGCGTTGCAGCCGTTCTGCTTCATCATCACTAAGAATATGGCCCGGGATGTCGTCCAGCGCCGATTCCAGTGGAAGCAGGGTCTTCATAAGGGCGGCACTATGCGCGATTCCTTCAAGAAAATCCAGCGAAATCGCTTTCTTTTCATCAAACGGCCCAACCCGTCGCCGCCGCAGGGTAGAGATATGCGCCGCGCCGCCTAATTCTCTTGCAATATCTCGACCAAGAGAACGGATATACGCCCCTTTGCCTGTGGTTGCCAGAAATTGCGTTTCATCGCCATCATGCGACAGCAATTCGAGCGCATGAATATCAATTGGCCTTGAGGCCAGCTCAACGTCTTTGTTTTGTCGTGCCAGATCATAGGCTCTCTGGCCTTCAAGTTTAATAGCAGAATATTTTGGCGGCACCTGCATGATGCGGCCGCGAAACTGATCCAGAACATCTTTTATGGCGTTTTCATCAGGGCGATGGTCTGAAGTCACCGTGACTTTGCCTTCGGCATCATCGGTATCTGTTTCTGCCCCCCATTTGATTGAGAACGCATAATCTTTGGTTGCATCCATCAGATAGGGAACGGTTTTTGTCGCCTCGCCCATAGCGATAGGAAGAATACCAGTAGCCAACGGGTCAAGCGTACCGCCATGACCTATTTTTTTGGGGCGAAAGACCCGCCGCAACACACCAACCGCCTGAGATGAGGTGATGCCAAGAGGCTTATCAAGAGCAAGCCAGCCAGAGATCTGACGTTTTGGCGTTTTAGTTTTCATCCGTGTCTAGTGCCGCTGGGCTTGTATCCGGATCGGTTGTCTCTGTCTCATGACGACGATTTTCGTCAATCAGCCGCGCCACCCGGCCCGCAGTTTCAAAACTGGTATCCGGCAAAAACCGCAACCGTGGGCATCTTCTGGTGGTCAGTTTTTTTGATAGCTCATGCTGCAAAACAGGGGCAACTCGCATCAGCCCTGCCAGCACCAATTCGGGATTAATTCCGCCAAGTGGCGTGAAATAGACGCGGGCATTGCTGAAATCCGGGCTTAATGATACCCCGGATAGGATCACGGAAACCCCATCAAGATCTGGGTCATGCAGATCGCCGCGGATTAAAATCTGAGACAGGATGTGCCGAATTTCTTCACCGACCTTGAGTTGTCGTTGAGATTTCGCACCTTTGGTTTTTGACGATGACTGTGAACGGCCCATCACCACACTCTCCCATCATAACACCTGACAGATTATAGATCAGAGTGTTCTGGCGATTTCCTCAATTTCAAAGCATTCGATCATATCACCAGCCACGAGATCACCGTAGTTTTCAAACGCCATCCCACATTCTTGACCTTCGCGAACCTCTTTGACTTCATCTTTAAAGCGTTTCAGCGTTTTCAGATTGCCCTCATGCACCACAACATTGTCACGCAAGAGCCTAACCTTACAGCCGCGCTTAATGACGCCTTCGGTAACCTTACAACCAGCGATTTTACCAACCTTGGTAATATTGAAGACTTCGAGTATCTCGGCATAGCCAATGAAGTTTTCTTGCCGTTCGGGTGAAAGCAGACCACTCATGGCGGCTTTAACATCATCAATCAATTCATAAATGATGGAATGATAGCGAATCTCTACCCCATCGCGCCGAGCCTGAGATCTGGCTTGAGGGTTAGCTCTAACATTAAAGGCCAGAACAATCCCTTGCGACGCCGCCGCCAGCCCGATATCAGATTCACTAATCGCGCCAACACCTGATGATAATATTCTGGCTTTGACCTGATCCGTGCCTAGTTTGTCGAGGGCAGCCTTAATCGCTTCAAGCGATCCATGAACATCTGTCTTGATCACTAAAGGAAGCTCCATGGCCTCACCACTAGCAATCGCAGATAGCATTTGTTCTACTGTTCCGCGTGCGCCTGCTGATGATTCTTTATCACGCAACATTCGCGTCCGGTATTCGGAAACTTCACGGGCTCTTGCTTCGTTCTCAACAACAGAGAGCCGATCTCCAGCCATTGGTGTACCGTTAAGCCCCAACACCTCAACCGCGTCACCTGGTTTTGCGATCTCAACATTGTTGCCGCGATCATCTACCATGGCACGGACACGGCCAGTTTCAGCACCGACAACAAAGATTTGCCCGACTTCCAATGTGCCTTTGAGGATGAGAACAGAGGCAACAGATCCTCTGCCGCGCTCAACCTTGGCCTCAATCACCGCCGCTTCAGCGGCACGATCCGGATTTGCTTTTAGCTCAAGCAATTCGGCCTGCAACATAATGGTTTCTTCTAGCTTATCAAGTCCTGCCTTTGTATGTGCCGAAACATCCACACAAAGCACCTCACCACCAAAATCTTCGGTGACAATATTATGGGACAGCAACTCATTGCGAACCCTTTGGCTATCGGCTTCTGGCTTATCACATTTATTGACTGCAATAATGATCGGGCAGTCAGCCGCCTTAGCATGGTTAATCGCCTCAATCGTCTGTTCCATCACGCCATCATCTGCGGCTACCACCAAGATCACAATATCGGTGATATTGGCGCCGCGCATCCGCATTTCTGTGAAAGCCTCATGGCCCGGCGTATCAATAAAGGTGATGCTGTTACCAGCGCTAGTCTTGACTTGATAGGCGCCGATATGCTGGGTAATGCCACCAGATTCGCCCGCGGCTACATCTGTGCTTCTGATCGCATCCAAGAGCGAGGTTTTACCATGATCAACATGACCCATGATGGTAACCACCGGAGGTCTTGGTTTAAGCGTTGCAGGATCATCGGCAATTTCATCTTCGGTCAGATCAATATCCGCTTCGGAAACGCGGTTAGGCTTATGACCCAATTCCAACACGACCAATTCTGCGGTTTCCGCATCAATCGTCTGGGTTACCGTTGCCATGACATTTAGCTTCATCAATTCTTTGATCACATCCGCGGCACGTTCTGCCATCCGGTTTGAGAGTTCCTGAACCGTAATCGCTTCTGGAATGGTGACTTCGCGGCTTTGTTTGACGCTTGGCTGATTGAGATTCTCACGAAGTCTGGCCTTTTCTCGCTCCCGTGCCCGGCGGACAGAGGCAAGAGATCTCTGACGACTACGCTCATCCCCATCAAGGGCTTCGGTAATGGTGATCTTGCCGCGGCGGCGCTCTTGTTCTTGACCACGCTTTGCCGGGGTGCGTTTTGGCGCATCTGGCACCACCTTGCGGCGTGCGGAAAACCTCCCGGCGCCAGCGTCACTATCTTCACTCGCCGCCTCACCTCGTCCCCGCGCTGGAGCAGAAGGTTTAGTAGCTTTGAGAGCCTGCGCCTTTTGCGTTTCTTCGGCGCGGCGTGCCTCTTCTTCTTCGGCAATTTTTTGCAATTCCTGCATCTCGCGCTCACGGCGGCTTAATGCTGGCATTTCGGCTTCTGTATCGACGCCTTGCTGTTCGCTCTGTTCATCCTCATCCAGCTTTTGCTTGGCGCGTGGTGTGGGGGATGGTGGCGGTGTTTTTGGCCGATAGCCTTCAATCAACGCCCGGTTTCTGGCTGCTCTTTCTTCTTCGGTTAGCCCTGCTTGTTCTGCGGTTGTGTTGGCCCCTGATTTAGCATCATCGGTTGCTGGTGCTGATGCGGTGCGGCGACCAGGTGTCCGGTTGCGGACAACTTCTACTTGAACTGGTCTAGCCGTTTTGCTTCTGGAGGTCCGTGTTTGCACAGGTGCTCCGCCGCTGGCTGCTCCACCACCAAGGGTAAGTTTGCCACCGCCAAGGCCACCGCCCAGACTCAGGGTTTTCTTTTTGTCCTGATCACTCATGAATATGTGATCCTCTCGTTTTCAAATCCATTATCAACTGCCAGTTTCAGCCATGGTTTACAACGCCTCTACCCGTCATGGCAAGTGATTGCTCATCAATTATCGGGTTCAGGTGATGGTTTAACCTTGATCTACTCCTCACGAACACCTTGCAATCGCGACAATTCTTCACCTAAAGATGCCGCAAAACTGTGATTTCTTTTCAAACAAGCCGCAAACGCCAAAGATGGCCGCCCAAACACCTTGCCCAACTCCTCACCACTTAAAAACCCGACTGTCATTTCTGCCCCGCAAGCTGATGCCAGACCTCTTGCTTCACGTTCAGAGGCGTCTGTTGCTACCATAAGGATAGCTGCGGCATCATCTGCTGCCCGGATTTTTCCAGCACCGCCAATAACCATGCCGCCACGCCGCCCTAATCCTAACAGATGCTGAATGCGTTCCACCAACAGGGTTTCCACCATCTGCGGTAGGTTTTCAGCCAGCGCCCCTGCTTTCAAGGCTTTTTCTAGGCTCTTGGCTTTTACCGCTTGCGCCATCACTTTGCCGCTAGCTTTAAGCCAAGCTCCGCGCCCATCCAGCCGATGTCCGATATCAGGAAACACAACCCCTTCGGGACTGGAAACGAATCGGATCAGCTGAGGAGATGGGCCGCTAGCACCAGTAACAACGCATTTCCTTATAGGTGTTGATTTATTCAGCCTGGGTCTCACTTTCCTCATTAGTCGCGTCTGTGTCTTCGGCGGTCTCCTCATCATCAAACCAATGTTTGCGGGCTTCCATGATGATAGCACCTGCCTTTTCTTCGTTGTTGATCCCGTGCCCACCTAAATGTCCTGTCAACTCCTCGGTATCGAGGTCTGCCAGATCATCAAGCGTCAGGATGCCGTTTTGGGCAAGCGTCAACAGCATCGCCGGGGTGATCATGGCAAAGCCTTTGAGATCATCGGCAATGTCAAAAGCTTCCATTTCGGAAGATACACGAGTGTTTTCACGCTCTACAAACTCAATGGCACGATTACGCAATTCGGTGGCGATGCCTTCATCAAACCCCTGAATAGCCATCAATTCCTCAATGTCAGAATCGGCGATATCTTCGATACCGACAAAACCCTCGGCAACTAGCAAGCTGGCGATCACATCATCAATATCAAGCTGTTCCATAAACCGTTCGGAACGATCTTGAAAACGCTCATATTCTTCAGATTGTGAGAGAATATCAATATACCAGCCTGTTAATTGTGAGGCAAGGCGTACATTTTGACCACGCCGACCAATAGCAAGGCTAAGCTGATCATTAGGCACGATAACCTCTAATTTGCCTTCATCCTGATGCACAACCACCTTGGCGACTTCGGCAGGTGCCAGCGCATTAATGGCAAAGGTGACAATGTCTTCAGACCATGGAATAATCTCAATCTTCTCGCCTTGCAGTTCATTAACAACAGCCTGAACCCGACTGCCGCGCATACCAACACATGACCCCACAGGATGGATACTAGGATCATGGGAATAGACCGCGATCTTGGCACGGCTTCCCGGTTCACGAACCACGCCTTTGATCTCAATAATGCCGTCATAAATCTCTGGCACTTCTTGAGTGAAAAGCGCCGCCATGAATTGATCACCTGCACGTGTTAAGAAAATTTGTGGTCCACGCTGTTCTTCACGCACTTCTTTGATCAGGGCGCGAATGCGATCACCTTGCTTTATCATTTCTTTCGGGATCATGTCTTCTCGGCGGATCACCGCCTCGGCGCGTCCCAAATCAACTGTGACCATATAGCTTTCAGCACGCTTAACTGTGCCGATGACAATTTCACCTTCACGTCCGCGATATTCTTCAAATTGACGGGCGCGTTCTGCCTCGCGCACGCGTTGAGAAATCACCTGCTTTGCGGTCTGGGCGGCAATTCGGCCAAACTCCAGAGGCGGTAAGGTTTCACGGATAAAACTGCCGACTTCCAGCGAAGCATCGCGAGTTTTGGCTTCATCCAGAGTAATCTGTGTGGCTTCATCTTCAACCACTTCCACCACTTCGGTGAAGCGTTCCAGCATGATGCTTCCGGTTTTGCGGTCAATCAGGGCGCGGATATCTCTGTCTTGTCCATAGCGTGACCGACCAGCCTTTTGGATCGCTTGTTCCATGGCCTCCAGTACTTCTTCGCGATCAATAGCCTTTTCACGGGCCACAACATCCGCTACCTGAAGCAACTCACCATTTGGGATCGATGAAGTGTCCATCTTTTATCCTTTCTGTTTTGCTTTAAATCGCCGTTCGATGATTTCGGTTGGGTCGAGTTTGGCGGTTTCCACTAACCCATAATCTATTGATACCGGGCCGAAGCTGGTATCCAAATGTATCTTGTCGTTATCTGATATGCCTGCGAGTCTGCCTTGAAAGCGACGGCGTCCGTCAATTGGCTCACTGGTGATCAGCTTAATCAGTTCCCCTGAAAATCTCTGAAAATCGTCACGGCGGATCAAGGGGCGCGAAACACCGGGTGAGGTAACCTCAAGCCGATATTCTGACGTGATGGGGTCTTCCTCATCCATGATCAGTGCCACTTTACGAGAAATTTTGGCGCAATGTTCTACTGTCATCTCAAGGTTGCGATCCTTTGGTTCAGCCATAATCTGCAACACCTGATCCCGAAAACTGACGCGGATTAATTCAAAATCCAGCGCGTTAATGCAATCGCTGATCAAGGTTTCAATTTTGCTTTCTAACGGTGATGCCGCCATTTATCCCGCCATATCCTGTCAATTCATCACAGGCAAAGAAAAATGGGCAACTTCCTGTTGGGGAAGGCCCATCATCCAATTACCGATAATGTCATGGCGTTATAACAATTTTAACCTTAATACGCAAGGGGAAGTGCCTAACGCCGAAGGAAGCGAAACCAGACAGATGTTCTGCCCGCGATTTCAGCCTTTCGCATATAGCGTGTTCCCGGCCAATCCGCTGGCGGCAGGCGCCAATCTGCCGGGCTTTCTGCCTGCCATTCAAACCGATCATCTCGGCAAGCCGTTGCCAGCAGCCACGATTTTGCCGTCTGATCATCCGAGGCCAGTAAAAGTTCCGCCCCCGGACGCATTTTATCAGATAACATATCTAACATTTCCGGTTGCAAAATGCGTCTCGCCGCATGGCGTGATTTCGGCCATGGGTCTGGAAATAAAATAAACACAGCATCCAATGAGGCATCGGCAAGATGCGGCAGGAACAAACGAACATCATCATCCCAGATACGAATATTATCAAGATTCTGTTCTTTGATATGACGACACAGGCTGGCGACACCATTCATAAAAGGTTCGGCGCCAATATAGCCATGGTCAGGATTTTGCTTGGCTCGCGCGGCGAGATGCTCACCGCCGCCAAAACCGATCTCAAGGCAAATCTGTTGCCGATGAGAGGGAAACCATTGCCGCGGATCAGCCCCTTGTGCGGCTTACCTCTCTGGATACAGACCAAACCGATACCTAAGGAATACCAGCAATGAAACTAGCCGCCCTCAAGGCAGAAATTGATCACCTAGGCCCCCATGCCAGACGATTAGGAGAGGAATTGCTATCGGTGGCGGCAGATGGGCAATCCGCGACGGTGATCATTCTGGCGGCGGCGATTTTGGATGTTGCCCTGCGTGAGCCTAGCGGCCCAGCCGGAACAGCCGATGGGATGAGCGTGGCGGCGGCGCGTGATGGACGTGAGGCGTTTTGGCTTCGTGAACGTCGTAACGGCATTGTCCATTATGAAGGCGGGCGCGGCGGTTTGATGGGTGAGGATGATGACAACGCCATTCTGGCCCAAGATGCCAGACGCGCGCTGGATGCGCTGACCGAGGCGTTGGTGATTTTACGCTATTGATAGGCTTTAACTATTAATAGGCGAGATATTAGGCGCCGCTAAACCTCATATAATCCCCTAGCGTGGCGGCGAAATGCTTGTCTAGCGCGGCGTCCAGTTGCGATACCGCGCTTGCTGGCGGTAATGTGGTCTCGGCGGTAATTGCCGTCACCCCAGCGTCAGCGATGCCGCAAGGCACAATGCCCGAAAACCCCTTTAGCATATCGGCGTCAACATTAATGGCAACGCCGTGCCAGCTCACCCAGCGCGTTAACCGAACCCCAATGGCGGCAATCTTGTGGCTGGCCGGGGCGCCGTGATCTACCCAAACGCCGGGGGCGCCGGGGCGTTGCCGGGAGGTAATGCCTAATTCTGCCAGCGCGGCGATCACCCATGCCTCAATGCCGCGCACAAAGGCGCGCACATCACGTCCTCGCTGGCGCAGATCAAGCATGATATAGACAATGCGTTGCCCCGGTGCGTGACAAGTCCACTGCCCGCCGCGACCAGTGGGGCGGATTAAGGGCGTGTCTGGCGCATTCGGGGATATCAGCAATTCTTCGGGCCGGGCAGAACTGCCGCCGGTATAAACTGGCTCATGTTCCAGAAACCACAGCACCTCATCGCCAGTGCCAGCTTCGATGGCGGCAATCTGCGCTTCCATCTGGCTGATGGCGTCATCATAGCCCACGGGCGCAGGGCTTTGCCAAATGGTGATGCTGTCTGGCCCCGGACGCGTTAACATGGCGGCTGATCTCATAGGCGGCCCCATAGGCGACTAGACGCGCGCCAAGTGCGGTGTATGGTGCGGCGTGGGGCGCGGCGTGGGGCACGGCGTGAAACGTGGCATGACTTCTGGCTTGCGCTTGGGTTCATGATCTGTTATCGCATTGTCAGCGAGGTGACGCAATGGGCGTTTCACTCGCGGCACATTCGGTGCGGCTGTGGCGGAACTGGTAGACGCGCAGCGTTGAGGTCGCTGTGGGATAAAACCCGTGGAAGTTCGAGTCTTCTCGGCCGCACCAATTTGATTTCATCACCTGATATTGTTTATCCAGTCGCAAAGGGCTTTTAAGTTTTCTGAGTCTGCTAGGTCTTCATATCCATTATCTTGAAGGCTCTTAACAAAATTTGCGTGTGCTTTAGGTGATTTATCGACTACTCATGTGACGAGCGACTTTGCCTTCCTCCGGTATTGTTCAGAACATGGATGTAAGTCAGACCATGCTAGTAACGCGCTAAATGAGTGGCTTAGGAAGTATGTTCCAGAAGGATGCGTGGTTCATTTATTCAGGCACAGCATGAGAGACAGACTGAGAGCAGTACAATGTCCATCTGATATGATAGACCAGATTGGGGGTTGACTACAGCTGGTGTGGGGCAGGGTTATGGAGAGGGGTATGGCATCAAATATAAGTTATTTTTTATGAAAAGAACTGAAGCTTAATTTAGTCTTAGTCATTCGTTTACTTCATAAATGCCCCTGAAATAATTTTGAGAGGACCATTTTCCGGGTTCATGCACGGGGTCCCAGCATGTAGTTTTTACAGTGGCCCCAATTAATCTTTCAGCTTTTTTTGTAACAGATAGGTCTCGGTCAAAAGTGCTGGTCTTCATATATTTACGTGTTCCATTTGTAAAAACTAATTCGGTACATGAGGAGCCTCTATGAAGAACAGCGCGATTTACTTTAGCTAATTGAACTTCGCCACTAAGTGTTGCTATTTCTTGTCTAGATGAAGCTTGAGCATTTTCTAGTTTATAATCTTCAAATTCAGATTGCAAAAGATTGTATTCATTTATCTTTTTGCTGAGTTCCGCTTCAGTTTTTTGTATTTTTTTTGTTTGCTTTGAAATAATTGAGTCTTGTTCTTTAAGTTCTTCAAACGCATTTTGAGCAATTGTTATGACTCTATTTTTTTCAGCTTTGAGCGTTTCAATCTGTTTAATGTACTCGTCACGAATTTCAGACTGAGCAGATGAATAATCAAATTCAGAAAGAGCCGATTTTTTCTCTAATAATGCGCTAAATAAAGCATCCATCGTGGACAGTTCGCCAGAGTCGTATCTTTCATGCAAATCAAGCAAATCGTTTACGTTAATGCGACCAGCCTTCCTTAGCCGCTTCATTAATTCAGACAGATAAAATTCATCGTCTTGGTCGTTTCTCCAAACGGTAACCAGTTTGAAGTTTGTAGACCTCAAAGAAGGTACTACAATAAACGTTCCTTCATGTTCATTTCCATAGGGGTCCAAAAATCTTGCTTTTAATTTTTGCCTGTTATCTCTCTGATTCTCTCTCTCACTAATGTCATATATTTCTAGAGTAGTATTTTCAGAATAATAGAAACCGTATCGAAGAGGGAAAGAGTCCATATTCGCATGTTCACGAGCTATGATATCAATTTCCATTGTTTCAAATACCATAAAGCATTCTCCAAATGCATATCACGAGGGATTCCGCGGGGTTTACGGGAAATTTGGTGCGGCTGAGAAGTGGTTCTATGCACTTATACTGCACCAGTCTCTCTGAGAAATAAGCAATACCAACACTTTAGGTGTATAACTTGTACTGTCAATAGGCACGAAATGTAC
>CBFIDH010000011.1:0-252 GCA_965661405.1 Puniceispirillales bacterium (SeqCode) | reverse complement strand
ATCCACTAGATACCTTTTTCATCATCTAGGATGCCACATAAACATGCCCTCAATGGCTCTGTGAGGTTCACTGACAGGCATAGCACTCAATCTGAATACAGATTTCCTCTTGTTTCTTGTTATTGCTGTCACGAAATTAAATATCAGTATATTTCGATATCATAATTACTAAATTGGGTGAAATTATTTACTAATAATTTTTAACTAATTATGATATCTATAATACAGCTTAAGAAAATTTATGTTCTTGGA
>CBFIDH010000010.1:0-54125 GCA_965661405.1 Puniceispirillales bacterium (SeqCode) | reverse complement strand
CTTCGATCCCTGCCTCGCGGCTGAGGGATGCCGCCACCTGTTTCAGCTTACCTTTGATGATGTCATGGTAATCCCGGCCTCTTGCATAGACGGAAATATTGCCATGTCGCCGTGCCGCCAGATTTTCCATCGGATCATGATCAGGGGTGTAATTCATGCCTAAAACAATGGCAGATTTAGCCTGATCCCACATTGCTATTGGTGCAATCCGGCGATCTCGCGTCTCTTTGAGCCAAGCCATATCCCCATGGAAGCCCGCGGAAAGAAAAGCATCTAACCGGTTGGTCTGCTCTTGGTCTTCGCCTGTGCCTGTGACGCCAAGAACGGCAAAACCGTATTCGTCTGCACGCTTAGCAAGCACGGTCATAACATCTGATGCTATCATCACATCATGATGGCAGAAATCAGCTGGCTTTTCCATGCCGATAGCTAGTCTGGTCAATTAAAGTGGAGGGATATCGCCTTTTTCACGTTCAGCATAAAAAGACGCGGCGTAATCGGCGAATTGACCTGCCTCAATCGCGGTGCGAATCTCTTTGGTGAAGCGCTGGTAATAAGTGATGTTATGGCTAGTCAATAGCATAAGCCCTAGCACCTCCTCTGCCTTAAAGAGATGATGCAGATATGCTCGTGAATAACGCTGGCAGGCTGAACAGGAACAGGTTTCATCAAGTGGTCTGGGATCATCGGCATGACGAGCATTTTTTATATTCACCGTACCGCGCGGGGTAAAGGCTTGCCCTGTTCGGCCCGATCTGGTGGGCAGAACACAATCAAACATATCAATCCCGCGAGCCACCGAGCCTACAATATCATCAGGTTTGCCAACCCCCATGAGATATCGCGGTTTATCCGTCTGCATTAATGGGGTCGTGACCTCAAGGGTGGAGAACATCGCCTCTTGGCCTTCACCAACCGCAAGGCCGCCCACAGCGTAGCCTTCAAAGCCAATAGCGTTCAATCTGGCAACGGATTCTGCCCGTAAATCAGAATAAACACTCCCCTGAACAATCCCGAACTGTCCATAGCCGGGGCGCGGCTGAAACGCGGCACGGCAACGTTCTGCCCAATCCATAGACAGCCGCATAGACGACGCCGCAACATCATGCTCGGCGGGAAATGGCGTACATTCATCAAACGCCATGGTGATAGTGGCATCAAGCATCCGTTGAATATCTGTTGAGCGTTCCGGCGTCAGACGGTGGCTTGATCCATCAAGATGCGACCGAAAAGTGACTCCATCAGCATCAATCTTTCGCAAACTGCCCAAAGACATGACCTGAAAGCCGCCCGAATCTGTCAATAACGGGCCATCCCAACCCATCATCCGCCGAACACCGCCAAGACGTTCAACACGTTCCGGCCCCGGTCTTAGCATTAAATGATAAGTATTCGCCAAAATAATCATGGCACCCGTGGCCCAAACATCATCAACCGTCATGGCCTTTACCGTGGCGGCGGTGCCAACAGGCATGAAAACAGGTGTTTCAATAATTCCATGGGCGGTCGTAAGTTGACCGCGCCGCGCCGCGCCATCAGTGGCTTTCAGCGTAAATTGAAATGAAGGTTCAGTCATGGTTGCGCTCCATCAAACAGGCATCGCCATAAGAAAAAAACCGATAACCATTTGCCAATGCGTGTTCATACCCTGCCCGAACTCTATCCTGACCAGCAAACGCATAAACCAGCATCAACAGCGTTGATTTCGGTAAATGAAAATTGGTCAATAACATATTGACCACTCCAAAAGCATATCCGGGCAGAATAAACAAATCTGTTTCGGCTTGGTAAGGTTCAATCTTGCCGCGGTCACGCCAACAGCTTTCCAATAACCGGAGAGATGTTGTCCCCACCGCAACAATGCGGCCACCTCGCGCCCGGCAAGCATTAATGGCCGCCGCTGTCTCATGGGAAATCTCGCCCCATTCCTTGTGCATAATATGCTGTTTAGGATCATCTGTTTTCACTGGCAGAAAAGTCCCTGCCCCCACGTGCAAAGTCACCTCAGCGTGCTGAATACCTTGATCATGAAGTGCCGCCATCAGGGTATCATCAAAATGAAGCCCTGCGGTTGGCGCGGCAACTGCGCCTTCGTTGCGGGCAAACATGGTTTGGTAATCTTCCTCATCGGCTTTATCCGCGCCATCAGGTCGCGGGATATATGGCGGTAATGGCATTTCACCATATTGATGAAGTGCCAGCACCAAATCCGCATCTGTTCGATTAAATTGCAGAACCCTTATTCCGTTATCACCGATAGCTGTGACCGTAGCGGAAAAATCATCAGCAAAAATCACCTCATCATGGAGCCGTAATTTCTTAGCTGGTTTAGCGAAAGCGTGCCATTCATTGCCGCCTGTCTGCTGATGGAGGGTAATGGAAATCTTTGCTTCGCCGCGCTTTCCTATTAGTCGTGCCGGAATAACTTTTGTATTATTTACAATGAGTAAATCATTAGAGTTAATAAGTGATGGCAAGTCAATCACTCGCCTATCCTGGCTGTTGTCAGAGGTCAGGTCTAGCAATCTTGCCTGATGCCGAGGAACAGTTGGACGATCCGCAATCGCCGATGGCGGCAGGTCATAATCAAAATCGTTTAATTTCATGATACAGGCTGAAAAATCTGAACAATTCCGCGAACAATCTGCTGATCATCCATCACCACAAGACATTGAACCCGCGCCTCTTGCATCTTAGCTTCGGCATCTGCCATTCGTGTTTCAGGCGTTGTGGTTAGGGGACTAGGTGACATTAACTCTTGCGCGGGCGTTGTTGCAAAATCAATATTCTCACCCAAGGCACGGCGCAAATCCCCATCACTGATAATGCCATGCAAATGATCAGCACTCCCGACCAAGGCAATGCCAAGTCTGGATTCTGTCATTTTAAGAATAACCGATGGCATGGGATCATCTAAATTAACAAAAGGTAGATTCTGGGATACCATCTGATCACTGACACGAGCCAACAGACGCTTGCCCAGCGCACCGCCCGGATGCGTAGCGGCAAAATCTTCGACCTTAAATCCGCGTTTATCCATGAGCGTAATGGCGAGCGCATCCCCCATGACCAATGTGGTCAGACCTGATGTGGTTGGCGCCAGATTGAGGGGGCAAGCCTCTTTATCAACAGAAATATCCAACACGAGGTCGGAATGCCGCGCCAGTGTTGAGTCCATGTTGCCCGTAAAGGCAATACGCGGAATTCCAATGCGGTCAAAAGCAGGAATTAATCGGATCAATTCTTCAGTTTCGCCAGAATTGGAAATTAAGATCAGCACATCATCGGCGCGCACTCGGCCTAGATCACCATGAATGGCCTCTGCTGGATGCAGGAAAATGCTTGGCGTTCCTGTTGAGGCTAGCGTCGAGGATATTTTCTGTCCAAAAAGACCAGATTTTCCCATGCCACAGACAATGACCTGCCCCTTTGCCGCCAGCATCATATCCACAGCCCTGATAAAGCCTCCATCAAGACGACCGACCAGCCTATCGATTGCGACTTTATAGGTGTCAGCCATTAAACGCACGGTTTCAATCATGATCCTAGCTTTTCCTTTGGTGACCTAACCATTCAAATGCTTTCATCATGTGATGGAAACAGGGTTGATATGCGGCTAATCTAGCCAGCTTTCGCCGAGTTGCAAGTCTTAAACCAAACGCGGCTATTTCTCTTGCTTTAACGAGCGTTCCGCCTCGATTCTGTCTTCGGGATGATTGATATTAAAAAACGGGTCAGGGATGCCATCAAAGACACAATCCACAACATCATAACTGGCTGTAAAGCGGTCAATTTTGCGAATATCATGATTAATGAGCTGATCACGCAAATCTGCCCTTATGGTAAGGGGCCAGAGCGCAAATACTGGATGCGCTCGCCCGCCAGAACAAGCACGAACAATGTTCTGACCATGGGAAAGCCGCATCATACGCGCCAGCAAATCAACAGGAATAAACGGGGTATCACCGGCAAGGCTGAGTATATGGCTGCTTGTCGGATAGTTAATAGCGGCGGCATCCATCCCTGATAATATCCCTGCCAATGGCCCCAACTGTCCTGTGACGCTATCAGGGATCACCGGCAGGCCAAAGCTCTTAAATCTGGCTGGGTCGCCATTGGCGTTGAGCATGATATTGTCGCATTGTGGGGTAAGCCGTGCCAACACATGATAAAGCAACGGCTTATCACCAATAGGCATCAGCACTTTATCACCGCCGCCCATGCGCCTCGCCTCACCGCCAGCAAGGATAACGGCTACCACCTGATCGGGGCTCGCCATCATGCCCCCCGCCTGCCACGTTGAGGTGATAAAGGATCATCCTGATCATAGGGTGTTGCGGTTTTATCATGGTCATCAATGATGCGTTCCAGACCAGATAGCGCCGTGAAACGCTTTCCTCTGGCGCGGCCTATTAGGGTCAGTCCAGTCTGGCGCGCCATATCCACCCCTGATTGTGTAAATCCTGATCTTGATATCAGAACAGGGATACGCATCTGAACAGTTTTGATCACCATCTCACTGGTTAAGCGGCCTGTGGTATAAAACAGTTTATCATCGCCGCTAATGTCATGCATCCGCATCCAGCCCGCGATTTTATCAACCGCGTTATGGCGGCCAACATCCTCAACATACGCCAAGATCTGATCATCTTTTGCAAGAACACAGCCATGGATTGCCCCAGCAGAAAGATAAAGACTGGGCATCGTATTGATCGCCTTGATCAGATCAAGCATGGTGCTGGTACGCAGTTTAGTTTCGGGGTTGAGCGAAATATCACCCAACTGTTCCATCATATCGCCAAACATCGTGCCTTGGGCGCATCCACTGGTTTGAATTTTTTTCTGCAGTTTTTCTTCATAATTAGTGATGCGCTCGGTTCGCACTACGACAACACCTAATTCTTCATCAACATCAATGCTAGTAATCACATCATCGTCTTTGAGCATATTCTGATTTTTCAGAAACCCAACCGCCAAATAATCTGGCCAGTCCCCAAGCGTCATCGTGGTGACAATTTCCTGTCGATTGAGAAAGATCGTCAAAGGCTGTTCCGTTACCACAGGGATAGTAATCGGCTGATTGTTTTCATCCCTTCCCTCAATCATCCGCAAAAGCGGCGATTGTTCAGGTATCGGCAATAGTGGCTTAATTGGCTTCATGCTCATGATCTTTATAAAATGGGGGTGATTCCCCTTAAAAACAAGCACATCATGGCGTAAAGACGGGATATATGCTATTCCAGAATGAAATAGGGGCCAGAATGAAATAAGGGCCAGAAAGAAACAGGGAGTCCTTTATGCGCTTTCATTTCACCGCGTCAGACCGACCAATCGCCAAATCGCGGTTAGAACAACTAATAAACCATTATGGCCAGCACAACACCGCCGATTGTGATGTGATCGTTGCCTTGGGCGGTGATGGTCATATGCTAAAGACCTTAAAGGCATCTGTTGAAGGTGGTAAGCCTGTTTATGGCATGAATTGTGGCACGGTTGGTTTTCTGATGAATGCCTATCACGACGATGACTTGCTGGATCGTATGAAGACCGCTGAGATGACCGTAATTCATCCCCTATCCATGGTCGCCACTACACTTGATGGCAAAACCCACCATGCTCTCGGCATTAATGAGGTTTCCATCTCACGCGAGAGCCATCAGGCGGTTAAGCTAAAGATTGATATTGATGAGATTACCCGAATGCCAGAAATGGTTGGTGATGGGCTGATTATTGCCACACCTGCTGGCTCAACGGCATATAATCTCTCTGCCCATGGGCCTATTATTCCTCTTGGCTCGGAGGTATTAGCGCTAACGCCAGTGAGTGCTTTTCGGCCTAGGCGTTGGCGCGGGGCTATTTTGCCGCAATCGGCAAAAGTGTCCGTTACCATGCTTGAGCCTGATTTTCGTCCAGCCAGCGCGGCGGCAGATGGAACCGAAATCAGGGATATTACCGCTGTTGATATCCAGATGGACCACAAGATTAATTACACCATCCTAAGCGACCCCGGACAAGGCTTAGCCGAACGCGCCATGCAGGAACAGTTTTCTTCAGACTAGTACAACAGAAATGGTGATATGCTATTCGCTTGCCGCCTTATGTTGGCTAACGCGATCAATAAAGGCTAGCGTGCTTTGCCAAAAGGCTTGCCGCACCTCTGGTAATTCTAGCATCAACTCATGCCGCGCGCCTTCATAAGTCATGACCTCACCATGTGGCAAAAGCGATAAAGCCCATTTCTGATAATCAGCACTGACCAGACGCTCATCACTGCCAATATGGGCAAGAACAGGCACATCAAACCTCTTTAACCAAGATGCCTTTGCTGTTGTGGAAACGCATGACCGATAGGCCGCCGCCAGCCATCCATAAGTGAGATCATAAGTTTTAAGGTCCATATTGTCTTCCCATAATCGGGTGAGCAGGTGGTACCCCTCCTCATCTCTGGTCAGATAGTTATCAGCATCAAAAACATAACGGTGGGAGTGATCTGATTTTCCAGATACCGACTTTCGGGCATAACCACATCTCATCAATAGCCATAGCTTCGCCCTGATTAACCATGGCGGCGTTAAAGGCGGCAACATCATGGGGGCGCTGACGATCATAGCCTCTACCCTATGGCGCAAGAGAGTAGCGGCACGAAACGCCAAATGCCCACCCATGGAATGCCCAAACATTATCAATCGGCGCTTATGGGGGCGTCCGGAGGTAATGCCTGCCGCCTCCAATACCGCCATAAGGGCATTAAGGTGGTCATCAAACCTGTCACTGTGAATGATAGTCCTGTCTTTGAGAAAACGCCCACTTAGCCCTTGTGACGGCCAATCAAGAACAATCGCATCATGACCTGCCGCAATCAGTGGCGCGACCATAATGGCATATTTCTCAATAAACTCTGATAGACCGGGCAGGATAACAATAATCGGCTTATGATGATCTTTCGCATCCAAAACATCCCCCCAGACCCCATAACGAATATCCATTTTGCTTCCACGTTTTAGCAGAACCGAAGTATAGGCGATATCTGGTAAAAGGGGCTTAGGATAGGTCATTGCTCAAAACAAAGTTTAGACAGGGTCCAGAGGGATTGAGAGGTCTTGTTGTTCAGACGCTTGCCGTAGCCACATGGCCTCATAAACACCTTTTTCCGCTAACAGCTTACGATGCGTGCCGCGCTCAACAATTTCCCCATCCACCAAAACCAATATCTCATCACAGGACACAATGGTTGATAAGCGGTGGGCGATAATCAAGGTTGTGCGATCAACACTGATCGCATTGAGTGAGGCTTGGATTTGTTTCTCGGTGCGGCTATCTAGCGCTGAAGTCGCTTCATCAAACAGATAGATGGTCGGGTTTTTCAATATTGCCCTAGCGATGGCAACAC
The DNA here is from genome assembly GCA_965661405.1 of Puniceispirillales bacterium (SeqCode). Lineage (GTDB taxonomy): Bacteria > Pseudomonadota > Alphaproteobacteria > Puniceispirillales > UBA1172 > UBA12202. Next base: position 46,735 of record CBFIDH010000010.1, on the reverse strand, counting down.
GCTGTTTCTCGCCGCCTGATAGTTTAAGCCCGCGCTCTCCCACCCGTGTTTCATAACCATCAGGAAGCGTTTCAATGAAATCTGCAAGAGACGCCAACTGTGCCGCCTTGCGGATATCATCCATGGTGGCGTCTTCTTTCCCATATGAGATATTAGCGGCAATATTCGTGTTAAAGAGAACCGTATCTTGCGGCACCATAGAAATAGCCGAACGCAGACTTGCCTGTTGCACCTCACGGATAGATTGACCATCAATGCGGATATCCCCCTCATCAGGATCATAAAAGCGAAACAGCAGTTTTGAGATGGTGGATTTGCCAGCCCCACTTGGCCCAACCAAAGCCACGCGCTTGCCCGGCTCAACACGGAACGAAACACCTTTTAATATTGCCCTTGGGCCATACGAAAATGTGACATTGTCAAAGACAACCTGCCCTCCACTAATCGCCAAGGGCGGCGCTTCATCAACATCATTAATATCTGGGTCTTCGGTAAGGAGAGCAAACATTCTTTCCATATCGGCAAGCGACTGCCTAATCTCACGATAAATATAGCCAAGGAAATTTAATGGCAAATAAAGCTGGATCAGATAGGTGTTAACAACAACAAAACTTCCAATCGACAGATTGCCAGCCTTAATGTCATGCCCGGCTAAGCCCATCACAATAACCAAGCCAATAGCAATGATAAGACCCTGCCCAACATTGACCATAGAAAGTGAGGTGCGAGAGATAACCGCGGCGTCCTCATAATTCCTCAACGCTTTAGAAAATTTATCAGCTTCTATCTTTTCCGCATTGAAATATTTAACAGTTTCATAATTGAGTAGTGAATCTACGGCGCGTGTGGCAGCGTGTTCATCTGCCTCATTCATCCGGCGGCGAAACTTCATCCGCCATTCGGTTAGCACTAAGGTATAGGTAGAATACGCAATCACCGTAATCACCGTGACCAGCGCATAATAAAAGCCAAATAATCCCCACAGAATAGACGATACCAAAATCAGCTCAATGATCAGGGGCATGACTTCGAGTAAGGCAAAAGTCAGCAGAAACTCCATCCCCTTTGCCCCGCGCTCAATCGCACGGGTTAACCCCCCAGTCTGGCGGTCAAGATGAAACTTTAGACTCAAAGAATGGAGGTGCTGAAAGGTTTTCAGAGCTGCCTGATGAACAGCTTTTTGTGCCACACGGACAAAAACATATTCACTGCCTTCATCAAAAAACTGCTGGCTAATCCGTGCCAGCGCATAAGCCCCCAAAAGCCACCACATCACCGTGATATCAAAGCTGTAAGAATCCACCGATACATGATCAACAACCCAGCCATAAGCCAGCGGAACAATCAGCGTCGCCGCCCTTGCAATCGAAATAAACAAAAGCGCCAGCATCGTTCTGACAAACACCTCACGATTGCCGCGAGGGGAAACATAATAGATCAATTCCTTCAGCGCTTGGAGAATGCCGATTCGTGGCGTTAATTGTGCCTTTTTTTCAAGGCTAACCGCGCGATCCGACATTAAGATATTCCTTCATGAGTAGTGTGATTAGGCTTCTACGGTAAAACTTTCACCGCAACCGCATCTTGCGGTTTCGTTAGGGTTATTGAAGACGAAGCCAGAGGTGAACTTTTCTTCCTGCCAATCCATTTCAGACCCGATTAAGAACATGACCGCCGTAGGGTCAATAAATACCGTCACGCCTTTTTCCGTGATGCTATCTTCAAAGGGTTTTTTATCATTGGCGTATTCCACATGATATTTCATGCCTGAACATCCGGCGGTCTTAATACCAACCCTAATTCCCAACACATCGCTATCTGCACGCGCCATCAAGCCGCGAATATGCTCCGCGGCACGGTCAGAAAGGCTGATGATAGGTTTATCCGAAGCAAACATTTTTAGTCTTTCAATACATATCAAGTGCTAGACGGGCGTCATCACTCATCCGGTCTTTGGTCCATGGTGGGTCCCAGATCAATTCCACCTCAACCAGTCCAACCGTATCAAGCGCCGCCACCGCATCCGCCGCTTGTTGAGGCAGAATACCAGCCACCGGACATCCGGGGGCAGTCAGCGACATGGTGATATAAACATCTCCATTATCACTAGGTGTAATATCATAAATCAAACCAAGATCATAGATATTCACCGGAATCTCTGGATCAAACACCGATGATAAGGCAGCAATAATATCTTCCACTGGCGGCTTAGCGTTTAGGCTTGCGTCATGGTCGCCTGCCCTAGCAATATAGCCATCTGTCACCGACTGTCCCAACCCGCCGGGCATAAAATCATGCAGAGTGAGATGATCTTGACTCATGCGAAAATCACCTTCACTTTTTCCAATGCCTCCGCCAAGCAATCAAAATCACTTCGCTGGTTATAAACGGCAACACTGGCACGGGCGGTAGCAGGTAAATCAAGGAAATCATGCAATGGCTGGGCGCAGTGATGCCCTGCCCTTATGGCGATGCCAGCCCGATCAACAATCGTTGAAATATCATGGGGATGGGCGCAATCCATAACGAATGATATCACACCGGATTTACCCGGCGCTGTCCCGATCAGCCGCACACCATCAACTGCAGATAGCCGTTGGTGAGCATAAGCAAGCAAATCTTGTTCATGATCCCTGATCTGATCCATGCCAATGTCTTGCACATAATCAATAGCGGCGGATAGGCCCATTGCCTCTGCAATAGGCGGGGTTCCGGCTTCGAATTTCTCTGGCGCATCGGCATAAGTTGACGACGATATGCTGACGCGGTCAATCATTGACCCCCCGCCCAGAAATGGAGGCATCGCCTCAAGCAATTCAGATCGCCCCCACAAAACCCCAATGCCGCTAGGCCCATAAAGCTTATGACCTGAGAAAACATAGAAATCACAGCCCAAGGCCGCCATATCCACCGGCATATGCACCGCGCCCTGACAGCCATCAGCTACCATTACCGCGCCATGCGCATGAGCCAGATCAGACAAGGCCTTAATATCAAACACTGTCCCCAGAACATTTGAAACATGGGGCATGGCAATGATTTTTGTTCGATGCGATACCATAGCCGTGATTTTCGCCATATCCAATGAACCATCAGCTTCAACCGGGGCGGCCTTGATCACTGCCCCTGTTTTTTGAGCCACCATTTGCCAAGGAACAATATTGGCGTGATGATCCGCGATGGAAATGAGAACCTCATCACCTTCTTTCAGCACCATACCGCCGTAAGAATGGGCGATAATATTAAGGGACATGGTCGCGCCAGAAGTCAACACGACCTCATGAGGTGATGATGCGTTGATCAGTTGGGCAACCTTACCTCGCGTGCCTTCATAACGGTCTGTGGCTTCTTCGCTCAACACATGGAGGCCACGGTGAACATTTGCATAATGCTTTTCATAAGCATCAACGGTTGCCGCTATGACAGAGCTTGGTTTTTGCGAAGACGCGGCAGAATCCAGAAAAACCAATGGTTTATCATGCACTTTACGGCTTAAAATAGGAAAGTCCGAGCGGATGATATCCCAGTTCACGCCTTCTGGTGTTGCCAATCTCTGTGCCATTTCTAGCGCACCTCAATCCATGCCTGAATAGCAGCCATCAGCCAATCTCTTTGGGGATCGCCCAATTCATCAATAACATCAACCAAAAACGCCTCAATCAGCAACTGCCTCGCGTCTTCGTCGCTGATACCCCGGCTTTTGAGATAGAACAACTGATCTGCGTCCATCTCACCAATCGTTGCCCCATGGGAACAGGTCACATCATCGGCATAGATTTCTAATTCTGGCTTTGTGTTCGCTTCAGCTTGCCGCGATAAAATAAGCGTCCGGCTCATCTGATTGCCATCAGTTTTCTGGGCGTAACGGGCAACTTTGACCTTGCCTTGGAAAACAGCCTTAGCGCGGTCATCCAGAATTCCGTGGATGCGTTGGAACGACTTTCCGTCAGGGGCATCATGATCAATCCGGCTCGTCACATCTCTCATCTGGTCATGCCGCCCTAGATAGACGGCGTTAAGATAAGCCTCAGCGTCTGGGGCAGTCATTCGAACCTGTGTCTCACTTCGTGCAATATCGCCGCCAGACATCACCATGTCACCATGATAGAGCGCACGCGCATTTAACTGAACTAAGTTAAGGCCAAGATGATAACGGCTTTCGTCTTCAATCAAGCGGCGCGCGTGATGAAGATTCGCCTCCTCATCCAGACGAAACAGCATCAATGGGGCGGACAGACCCGCACCTGATCCTAGATGTTCTTCTAAAATCGTCAGGTTAGCACCGGGTTTAAGATCAACCACCACCACCGGATGACTGGAAATCCCGTCACCTTCGTATGAGAAGCGGAACATCAACGGCGCCTCAACCTCACCTGTGACGGTAATAGCAAGACCATCACTGGCATGAGCCAGAGCAAAATCAGCAACACTATGGCTATCCGGCACCGCTTCCGCCAACGCAGTAGCAAGCTCAGTATTCGTGCTAAGAGATTCAATTTTTAATCCTGAAACAGCATTATTATCAGTGCCTTGCAGAACACCATTAACAAAATGGATTAAATTATTATCATCTGACGATTCCAGCGTGGACGACCATTTCGCCGGGGTAAAGGTCTGGGCTTTGAGGGCATTAAGATTGGTATAGCGCCATGCCTCATCACGGCTTCCGGGCCAGCCATTTTGCTCATGACGTTTTGCCGCCGCCGCCGCGAGATGTTGAAAACTCATGGGTTCATGCGGCATCGGTGAAATCTCCATACCCTGCTTTTTCCACTTCAAGCGCCAGTGATTTATCACCAGACTTGACGATACGCCCATCTGCCAGAATATGAACATGATCAGGGATGATATAATCAAGCAAGCGTTGATAATGGGTAATCACCAAGACCCCCATATCATCTTTTTTGAGGGCATTTACGCCTTCGGAAACAATTCTCAATGCGTCAACATCAAGACCGGAATCCGTCTCATCCAAGATCGCCATTCTTGGCTCAAGCAATGCCATCTGTAAAATCTCATAGCGCTTTTTCTCACCACCAGAAAAACCAACATTAACCGCACGTTTCAGCATATCATCCTTAATGCCAAGATTGGCCGCGGCCTCGCGCACTGTTTTAACAAAAGCGATATGGTCGATTTCTTCTTCACCATTGGCAATACGGCGAGCGTTCACCGCGCCGCGAAGAAAACTCATGCCGCCAACACCAGGCAATTCCACCGGATACTGAAAGGCTAAAAACAGTCCTGCCCGCGCACGTTCATCCGCTTCCATTTCAAGGATAGAGACACCATCAAGACAAATATCGCCTTCAGTGATCTCATACCCTTCACGGCCAGCCAACACATAGGACAGTGTGCTTTTGCCAGAACCATTTGGCCCCATAATGGCGTGAATCTCTGTTGGGTTAATGGTCAGAGTAATGCCTTTGAGAATAGGCTTATCGCCAATTGAGGCATGAAGATTTTTGATTTCAAGTAATGGCATGGTTTTTATCCTACGCTTCCTTCAAGTGATATTCCGATCAATTTTTGGGCTTCAACAGCAAACTCCATTGGCAATTCCTTCATGACCTCTTTGCAGAAACCATTAACAATCAGCGACACAGCGTCCTCAGTGTTCATGCCGCGTTGCAAGCAATAAAACATCTGGTCCTCTGAGATACGTGAGGTTGTCGCCTCATGCTCCACTTTTGCAGAAGGGTTGCGTGAAGTGATATAAGGCACGGTATGCGCGCCGCATTGATCCCCAACCAAGAGACCGTCACACTGGGTGAAGTTTCTGGCATTTTCTGCACCGGGCATCATCCGCACCAATCCCCGATAGGTATTGTTGGAACGGCCGGCGGAAATCCCCTTAGAGATAATGGTTGAGGTGGTGTTAGCACCGATATGGATCATCTTGGTTCCGGTATCGGCCTGTTGAGCATTATTAGTAACAGCAACGGAATAAAACTCACCAACACTGCCCTCACCTTGGAGGATACAAGATGGATATTTCCAAGTAATTGCAGAACCAGTTTCCACCTGAGTCCATGAGATTTTCGACCTTGCCCCGCGGCAAGCTCCGCGCTTGGTCACAAAATTATAAATCCCGCCCTTGCCTGTTTCATCACCGGGATACCAATTTTGAACCGTGGAATATTTAATTTCGGCATCATCAAAAGCAACAAGTTCCACCACGGCGGCATGAAGCTGATTTTCATCACGCTGGGGCGCGGTACAGCCTTCAAGATAACTGACATAAGAGCCTTCTTCGGCGATAATCAAAGTTCGCTCAAACTGGCCAGTGTTGCGCTCATTGATCCGGAAATAGGTAGATAGCTCCATCGGACAGCGAACACCTTTGGGGATATACACAAACGACCCATCCGTAAAAACAGCAGAGTTTAACGCTGAGAAATAATTGTCACCTTGCGGCACAACAGAACCAATATATTTTTGCACCAATTCAGGATGAGTTTTGATCGCCTCAGATATTGGACAGAAAATCACGCCAGATTCTGCCAATTTCGCCCGAAAGGTTGTTGCAACAGATACCGAATCAAACACCGCATCAACCGCCACACCTGCGAGAATCTCTTGCTCATGCAAAGGAATACCTAGCTTTTCGTAAGTACGCAGTAATTCAGGATCAACTTCATCAAGAGATTTAGGCTGATCGGCCTGTTTCGGGGCGGCGTAATAATAGATATCTTGATAATCTATTGGTGGATGCTCAAGCATGGCCCAATCAGGCTCTTCCATTTTAAGCCAGTTCCGATAGGCTTTCAGGCGCCATTCCAGCATCCATTCCGGTTCTTCCTTTTTTGCCGAAATGAAATGAATAGTATCCTCGCTAAGACCTATCGGGGCCTTATCAACTTCAATATCCGTGATGAAGCCATATTTATATTTTCCTGTCGCTTCTTCGACCTGACGAACGGTTTCGGCGGTGGCAGACATCTAATTTACCTCTGGATGCGATGGCGACAGGATATGATCCTGATGACCATCTTTGTTTTCCTTAAAAAGACTGGCGGGGTGGCATAAATCTTCAAGGCTCACTTTTTGTAAAGCCTCAGAGATGGTGGTATTGATTTTCTCCCAATTACCGCCGAGAAAGCAGCTCATACGAGAAGAACAAGGGTCAAGCGACGCGGTAACGCAAGAGGTCAGAGCAATCGGCCCCTCAAGTGCTTCAACAATCTCAGCGATTGAGATTTCATGCGGTGAACGTATCAAACGATAACCGCCTGACTTACCACGCTCGGCCGCCACAAAATCTGTGCCCACAAGATTTTTAAGCAATTTCTGTGTTGTGGTTTGGGTCAGCCCAGATTTTCTGGCTAATTCCACCGATGACAACAAACGCATAGGGTCACGCGCATAATAGCTAGCCATAACGGAAAGCAAGACCGTGCCATAATCTGTCATTTTATTCAGTTTGATCATTAGCGTTTCTGTGCCTGTTTGGGCATTTCGTTACCATTCCGTTACATGGAATATTGCTAGGTATTAATAGATAAGCCACTTATACAGTACTAAAATAGTCCTGTATAGAGTCTATATGCCGCCATTAGCCTAAAATTTCAAGGGTAAAAATGGGGTAAAAATGGTGTAAGAATAGGGTAAACATGGATATTTTCGCCGCACCCCGCCAAAATTAATGCCCCCCAAATTAATGCAACTTTGATAAGACAGAAAATAAAAGGCCCCTACCAGATGGTAGAGGCCAATAACCCATGCGTAAGGTCAGATGAAACATCTCAAACCATGCGCGGTTACGCAAATCACTTTACTGTGATGAGTTTAATTGATGCTAAAGCGGCGCGGCTGATACCTATCACCATCAAAATCATCAAACATATCGGTCAGATCAGGATGCTCAACAGGGCCACTATCGGCATCTGGAACAAGATTCTGCTGGCTAACATAGGCTGTGTAGAAACTTTCCTCGTTCTCCGCCAAGAGATGATAATAAGGCTGCTCGCGGCTAGGACGAATTTCCGCCGGAATGGAATTATACCATTCTTCGGTGTTATCGAATTCCGGATCAACATCAAACACGACCCCGCGAAAAGGGTAATGGCGGTGACGGACAACATCGCCAATATTGTATATTGGCGTATCTGGATTATTTTTCTTTTTTGTCATGGTCTCACAACATTGTCACAAGATGGGGTGGCCAGATGGATAAAACCAACAGGCTTGCAAAGGGATCAGAAATGATCAGATGCGTTCCTTGACCTTGAGAACTTGGCGCCCTTTATACATCCCTGTCTTTGGGTCCATATGGTGTGGACGATGCAGCTCACCCGTGGTCTTGTCTTCGACATAAGCGTCGTGACTAATCGCATCATGAGCCCGGCGCATACCACGCTTTGATGGGGTAGTTTTTCTCTTTGGAACTGCCATTATCGTCTCCAATATGCCTTAAACAAAAGGCAGATAGATGGTGGAGCTAGACGGGATCGAACCGACGACCTCCTGCTTGCAAAGCAGGCGCTCTCCCAGCTGAGCTATAGCCCCATGAAATCATTCCGAAGCGAAACCACTCCGGACAAGGCGTCTTTATGTGTCAGCAAGGGGCTTTTCGTCAAGCCCCTTGTTGATCAAATCGTTAAAAAAAGCGTTTAAAGCGCAGGATTTTCGCCTAAAGCCTCAATAACCGCAGGGTGAACAATGCGTCCTGCCTTCACATTTAAGCCATTCATCAGGTGTTTATCCATCTCAAGCGCCTTCTCACCATGCTGAGCCAACGCCATAGTAAATGGCAAAGTCACATTGTTTAGAGCTTGGCTTGAGGTGCGCGGCACTGATCCCGGCATATTGGCCACGCAATAATGAATAATGCCATCAACATCATAAATCGGGTCTTCATGGGTTGTTGCCTTTGAAGTCTCAAAACAGCCGCCCTGATCAATAGCAACATCAACCAGAACCGAACCCTGACGCATCATGCCCAAATGGTCACGCCGAACCAGTCTAGGCGCCGCCGCCCCCGGCACCAGAACCGCACCAACCACCATATCGGCGGTGGCAATGCTTTCCTCAATCGCTTGGGTTGTGGAATAGCGTGTGACCGCCTGACCAGAGAAAATATCATCCAGATAACGCAGGCGCGGAACTGATCGATCAAGGATGGTTACGCGCGACCCCATGCCGAGAGCAAGTTTAGCCGCATTCGTACCAACAACGCCGCCGCCAATAACAACGATATTTGCTGCCTCAACCCCCGGAACACCAGAAAGAAGAACGCCGCGCCCACCTGCGGTTCGTTTAAGGTAATAACCGCCCTCAATAACGGACAAACGACCTGCTACCTCACTCATCGGGGCCAGCAAAGGCAATCCACCAGCATCGTCAGTAACAGTCTCATAAGCAATGGCAGTGCATCCAGATTGCATCAAACCAATAGTCTGTGCAGGGTCTGGCGCGAGATGCAGATAAGTGAAAAGCAATTGATCCGCGCGAAGTTGCTTCCATTCTACTTCTTGTGGTTCTTTGACTTTAACGATCATTTCACTATCGGCAAAAACCTTTGCCGCATCAGGCGCAATTTCCGCACCAGCGGCAACATATTCATCATCGCTTGACCCGATACCTGCCCCGGCCCCTGTCTGTACTAGAACAGAATGACCGCGACCTGTTAATTCCTTAACTGAACCCGGAACCAGACCAACCCGAAACTCATTATTCTTAATCTCTTTTGGAACACCAATACGCATTGTCATCTCCCCATCCCTAAAATGAAAATTTGTTGGGATAATATTACTCAGGAAGCAAAACAATTTCCTTGCTAATTCAGCTATCGTGATCGAAAATATTGATAGAAAATATATTGAATTGATAATTTTACCGCATTAAATTGCTTAAATTCAAAAAAAGGAACAACGATGTCGCAAACAGAACTGGACAGAACGGATCGGTCGATCATCAAAGCGTTGCAAGATAACGCCCGTCTGAGCAATGTGGAATTAAGTAACGCTGTTAATCTGTCGGCTTCGGCGTGTCTGCGGCGAGTGGCGAATTTGGAAAAATCCGGCATCATTAGTGGATATCATGCCGAGCTAAATAACCAGAAGCTTGGTTATGATGTGATCATTCTGGTTCAGGTAACGCTTGATGGGCAGTCTTCCAAAACCTTATCAGAGTTTGAACAAGCGGTTTTGGATATCCCTAATCTGATGGCCTGTTTTCTTATGGCTGGGGCTAAGGATTATATCCTCCGCATCGCCGCCAAGGATGTATCTGATTATGGCGATATTCATACCCATTATCTGTCTGCCCTGCCCCATGTCCGCAGTATCGAATCAAACTTTGTGCTTCGCACTGTGGTGACGCGCGGCTTGCCAGTCAGTTTAATCTGACCATTGGTATTCATCGGGGGGCTTGATTGGGTGGCTTAAACAGGATCATCCAATAACAGGCCTGCGGCGGGCTGATCTCTCATACCGTAAGCTTCAGCCATAACATGAATATCACGCAAACTTGCCGCCAACTCTGACCAATCATCATTAGCGGCAATAGGCTCCCATATTGCCTCTACCCTCTCAATCCGCAAATGAACGGGATCGTCTTTGGCGAAATAATCGGCTTCAGGGTTGCTGTCTTGAGCTGGCGGCGCGGCGCGAAGCAAATCTGCCGCCACAGCAAAATCACTTGCCTGATACATCGCCTTGCGCGGGCCTTGATCTGCGGCATCGCGTGCAGACCCTCCATACCAGTCAAAGCATACCTCATCATATAGCATCTGCCCTGAACGCATCGCCCCCATAAAGGCGGCTACCATGGCCTCTGCCTTATCCCATGACGCATCAATACCAAGACGGCGACAAGTGGCCGCAACAACCGCGGATTCCAGCACCTCATGATAACGCCCAACCAGAGTTTTCAAATGCTCCACTTCAAGAAATGGAATAAAGCAATCTGCCAAACGGCATAACGCCCAAAAGGTCGCTTCAGGCTGGCGCCCATAACAATATCGCGACTGATGATCAAAATAGGCAGCGGTGAAACCCGGGTCCATCACGGATAAAAACCGCCAAGGGCCATAATCAAAACTCTCGCCACTGATATTAAAATTATCGGTGTTTAAGACCCCATGAACAAATCCCGCCGCCAGCCAGCTTGCTACAAGCTGTGCCATTTTCTCCGCCACCAGCACCAGTAATTGTTCTGCCGCCTCCGCCACTGGCAAATGCTCTGCGTCCTCAACATCATAATAAACAGCGAGAGAATATCGGATCAGAGCCTCAAGCGTGGTATGATCATTCAGGTAAATCAATCTTTGAAAACTGCCAATCCGGATATGCCCATGCGACAATCTGGTTAGGACAGCCGACCGTGTTGGTGATGGCTCATCGTGACGTGTTAGATTCTCGCCAGTCTCAAGGATAGCAAAGGTTTTTGAAGTGTTGACGCCCAACGCATCCAGCATTTCGGTGGCCAGCAACTCCCTCACCGCGCCTTTAAGGGTCAAACGACCATCAGCAGAGCGTGAGAATGGCGTTTGCCCCGACCCTTTCGTGCCAAAATCAAGCAAACGACCAGATAGTGGATCAAGACATTGCGCGTAAAGAAAGCCTCTGCCATCACCAAGATCAGGATTATAAACCCCAAACTGATGCCCATGATAGCATAACGCTAAGGGTTCGGCTTGCCCATCATCAAAGGGCTTAAACCTGCCAAAACGATTTTCCCATTCTTGATCAGAATTAAGAACAGACTCCATTTTTAATCTTTTCGCCCATGCCGTATTCCGGTAAATTAAGCGCGTATTTGGGAAACTTGCTGGCTTAACAGGGCAATATAAGTTAGGTGGAAGTTCTGTGTGTCGTTGTGATGTTAGCATAAAGCATCCTGACCATATTTTCCGACAAGTGGCAATACGATTGGGACGAAATAACAAGACGAAATAACAAAGGGAGCGCAAAATGTCTTACCAAATGGATCAATTACACGCGGTTCTGAAGCCCATTGATAAAGCCCATGGCTTGCCAAACGCGGCTTATGTGGATCAAAACATGGCCCAGATGGAACAGCAAAAGGTTTTCACTAAACAATGGGCTGCCCTGACGACCGGAAAAAACCTTCCTAAACCCGGATGCGTCATGCCAATAGATTTTTTGGGAACGCCACTTCTTGTGACGCGCACCAAAGACAACAAGATCAAGGTTTTTGAAAATGTATGTCGGCATCGCGGTATGATTCTGGTGGATGAGGCAAAACGCCTAAACGGTCCTATTACCTGCCCTTATCATGCGTGGGCTTATGATTTGGACGGCCAGCTTCACGCAACACCGCATATTGGCGGCCCTGATATCCATGAACACGCCTCAATTGACAGGGAATGTCTGTCTTTGAATGAGGTGCGAAGCCATGTCTGGCTAGATATTGTTTTTATCAATATTGATGGCAAGGCCGCCGCGTTTGAGGATATGCACGCCGATGTGATGACGCGCTGGGCTGAGTTTGATAAACCTCTTTACCATTCCGGGGCCGATTCCAGCTTTAGCCTGACCCTGAAAAGCAACTGGAAACTAGCGGTAGAAAATTATTGCGAGTCGTATCACCTGCCATTTGTTCATCCGGGCCTCAATTCATATTCACGCCTTGAAGATCACTATAATATTGAAGGCCCCGGCCATTTTTCTGGTCAAGGAAGTCTGGTTTATAACCCTTCGCTTGATGATAGCGGCAAGACTTTTCCTAATTTCAAAGGGCTAGATAGCAAATGGGATACCGCCGCGGAATATCTGGCGCTTTATCCAAATGTTCTGCTCGGCGTTCATCGTGACCATGTTTTCAATATTATTCTGATGCCGGATGCCGTAGATCAGACCACGGAGCAGGTTGAGATTTATTATAGCGACCCCACCGCCCTCGAAGACAGCTTTGCCCCTATGCGGCAGAAAAATAGCGCCATGTGGAAAGAGATTTTCATCGAAGATATCGGCGTTGTTGAGGGGATGTATAAGGGCCGTTCTGCGCCAAGATATGATGGGGGTAAGTTTTCGCCTGTTATGGATGGCCCAACGCATTATTTCCATAAATGGGTGGCAGAACAGCTTGTTGCTTAGCGGATGCTTTGCTTTCCTGAAAAACACAGAACGGCATCTGATGATCTGTTAGGTGCCGTAAATCCGATCAAGCTCACCACTAAAGACATGGCTGATAAGAAAATTAGCCAGACGTTCAATTTCGATATAAAATTTAGTGCCTTCAATATCCCGGAGCCCCCGATAGCCATGTGATTTGTTGCGAACAATCGCATAATCAGAAATCGGCGGGGCAACGATGACATTGATATCTTTGACAAAATCATTAAGCATAGAGTAATCGCGTTGAAGTGGCGATACCCGGTTAGGGACAACAATGATATGTGGAAGATGTGAGATAAAGTCCTGCTTACGCTCATCAAGTTCGTGAATATATTCAAGCGTAGGGCGCAAGTCTGTCCACGACAACGAAGTCGGAACAATGATCGCATCTATGAAACTAAGAATCTGCCACATATTTCCAATGCGACCTGCGCCACTATCAACAAAGATCAGATTGTTATCATTGATCAGGGTGTTTTTGATTAATCCGTCAAGGGACGATAGGCTGACGCCATCATAGCGGTCACCTGTTGGCATCTGTTTAATTTCATTCTCAGGCAGGGTTTGCTTCATCATCGTTGAAGTTGTCATCTGCGGGTCTGTGTCAACCAGCAAGGTTGAATATTTAGGCAATTTGAGACGGATCATCTCATACAAAAACATGCAGAGCGTGCTTTTACCAACACCACCTTTGATATTCCCGAAAAAAATGGACTTTCCACTTAAGTATTGCGACATGGCTTAATACTTATTCCCATAATTAAACATAATCTTAAAACCTACTGATATTATGATATTTTCAACTTGTCATCAATACAATTCATCGAAAGGATCATTGTTGGCTTTTTTGGTAATAGTTATACTTTAACGCGACCTGATTACCAGCATCATGTGAAAAAGTCACTGCGTCTGTTAGCCGTGATACCAGTTTCAACCCCAAGCCACCTTCTGATGGGCGCTTTGCTTCTGCGCATTTATACCAGTCCTCATGTTGTCCGGGGACGGCGTTGTCATGAACCAGTATATTTAGATCATCACTATCACGGCACACGCGAATAGAGATGCGCCCCTGATTGCGGTGCTTCCAGACGGCATAACGAATAATATTTTGCAGGATCTCACCCGTAGCGACCTGAATATCCATCAACCGATGTGACCAGCCCAGATCAGCCACCACCTTTTCCAAGAAACGCCGTGCCTCAGGCAATGAGGCTGGTTTCACCAGAAATACCGCTTTAGTGGGGCGTTTTGCACTTGTTTTGATATCAGAATGAGAGGGTAGCGAAAGCTTACCGGTCACCATCAGCGTGGCGTCATCATGAGTGGTTAATTGACCATTTGCAAACATTTGTCTGATAGCCGCCACTCTTTGCGTAGGGTTTAAGCCTTGATCTTGCTTTGCCAGATGGTAAATTTCCTCCGCCCCCAGCACCGCATCAGAGGTCATGACCTCACTCACCCCATCAGTAAAAAGGTATAACATGGCGCAATCTAACTGCCCCTGCCACGGGGCGATATCTAGTTATTGGCGGCATTGGGTTTATGGATAGGCCTATGGGGCGGTGCTATTGTCTTTATTGTGGCAGATTGGCTTAGGGTGGGTTTGCCGCTTATGCCTATACTTTCCACAAAAGGCAAATAGCGGTGTTGCCATTTGGAGTTTTGCTTGGCATTAGTTTTATAACCTATATAATTGCAGGGTTACTGAACACTCTTTTGCGTCATAATATATTATAATTTTTTAAGATAATGAATTGATTATCATGTGTTATTGACAGGAGATTTTAAATTGCTACATACCGCCGCACACATTATGTCCTCTATTGAGGTGCTGTGGAACGAGGCCAGCGCCATTGAAGCAGTTGATCCTGTTTTGCTCCTGTCTGAAGATGATATTTATCACGAAAAGACAAAGTCACCGCATCATCATGCCCCTAATGCAGGTCTTGGAGCAGGCTTTGTCAGTTTCACTGATTTAGGGAAAAGGGTCGAACAGGCCAGCCAATCTGCACCCGATAAAGGCAAACCTGTTGCTCCTGATGATGCCATTAATCGCATTAAGGATGTGACACGCCTTCGTCCAACGTCCTCACATGAGGTTGATACCGCTTCACCCGAATATTTATTTGGGGAATCCTTTACCAATTTGGTTCGCCATATTGTCGTTGATTATCTCGATAAATCGGTTGAACCCATCATCCGAGAAGCCATCACCACTGAAATGCGGCAGATAGCCAAGAACAAGAATAAAAAATCCTGATCTAAAGCTCTTTTCCGTGATGAAAATCCGCTTATCAAAAGCTCATAGCTGTTGCGTGGGTCGTCATTGTCAGCAATACGGTAGAAGAAATGATTATCCTGATGGCCCCTACCGTAAATGAGCCAGAAGTCGGGATCACGGCACCCAATTCCGCACTAGGTCAGCACCCATGACGAGGTTAATCCGGATAGATATTTTTTGCCGCCTGATAGAGCAATTTGCTCTCACTAATATAGGTTTGTGCCTTAATAAGGCCAGCATCAAACAGCTCTTTCAAAGCCAACATATCTTGCTCAATGTGGCGCAAATCACGCATAACGGGATCATGGTCATCTCTCTTATCCTTAATAGGATGATCAGACTGCCAGTGTTGTTCTCCCTGTTGCCCTGCCCTCTGATAGATCGTCAGGCCAGCCAGAATATCCCGATCAGGCGGAACAAAAGATTGTCGTTTGGGAATTATCATCATGAGGATCAGAATTAAAAAAAGAACAGCACCAGTAAAGACCAAAATAGCACCGATAGTCGCATCATTAAAGTTACCCGAAAGGATATGCCCCAGCGTTTCCCAAAACGCATGAATAAACAACTGCACGATCGTTATCGTCGTTGCCAACACCTTATCCATAAATGTGATGATTTCTTCCATGTAGGTCGTTTCTTTGTTCTGTTTGCTCGCTGCTATTTGTTTCTGTCTTTTAGCATAATTTCTATCTCTCCTGCCACCGTTAAGGATGTCATATGAGTGATTTGCTGGCGCGGTTGGCCCGAACCTTGCGTCCCATTGGTGGTTACCCTGATGTGGTGGTGGCAATCAAAATGCCATCATCAGGCGTTATCTATTGCCGAGTTTAGGCAAATTGGTGAGCGTCCCTGTCTGATTAATAGCGCCAGCATAGGCTTGCCGCGATCGATTAATATCGAAAATATTGGTCGTAGCCATGATATGCTTGCCGAAAGCCTGCACATCCTAAAGGAAAAGGCCGCTATCACCGCCACAGACGCTGTGGTGATCATCTCTGCCGCGTTGATACCCTTTCGCATCCTCAACCTGCCCTATATGTATCCAAAGGAATTATCACGAGAATCGCGTGAGCCTGATTATTGGTCAGACCTTGAACCGGATCTTAGCAAATATCATAATCACCTCATCCGATATCAGTTTCTGCATAGCTCAGAAAATGATGATATGACTTGTGTTCTGCTGTCATTTGCAGAGGATCATGTTGTTCAGCTTTGGATTGATATTACCTTAGCCGGACATTTCAATCCTGTGTGTCTTGAAAATGAATTATTGTCACTGGCAAATATGCGTGTTGTTACGTTACCAGCCCCCGAACAACTTAATGCCCAGTTAATATTGCACCAACGATCCATGCGTACGTCCTTGGGTGGCTTTGCCTTTATCCTCATCAGCGTTCCCTTTATTCATATTGTTGGTTTTTTCACTATGACTGGGTTGGAAATATGATCATGGATATGGTGATGCTGATCGGTACTGGCGTTGTCCATCTCACTCTTAGGGTGATCCGCGAAGAACGGCGGCGGCGTCATCTGAAATCTGCCTTTAGTCGCTATCTCGCCCCCCAGATGGTGCGCCGTATTGAAACCTCAGCCACGGCGCCGCATTTAGGTGGTGAGCGCCGGATGCTAACCATCATGTTCCTAGATATTCGGGGCTTTACCAACTTGTATGAACATCTCCGCGATCAGCCAGAGGCTATAATCGGATTAATTAGTCATTTCATAAATGCTATTACTGAGCTATTGCTGGTCCATGGCGCAACGCTTGACAAATATAATGGTGATGCTGTCGTGGCGTTCTGGAACGCCCCGTTAGAGCAGGTTGATCATGCTGATAAAGCCATTTGTTGTGGCCATGCCATTATCGCCACCCAGCACGATATCAACCGCGATCTGGCCCAAAATCATGGGATCATTACGCCGCTACTTATTGGCATTAGCATTGCCAGTGGTGATGTGGTGGTTGGTAATTTAGGATCACGCTTTCGCATTAGATATTCTTGTTTAGGAGATGCGGTGAACCTAGCGACGAGGCTAGAAGGCGTGGTCAAAGAAACTGTTCTGCGCCTTAGCATCGCAAAAAGCACGTTAAAGGCCGCCACCATAGAAACAGGCCTGACCGAGATTGCCAAGATATTGGTGCGCGGCAAGTCCGAACAAATCAAGGTCTTTAGTGACCCCCATCTTATATGATCTCTTGCCTAATCTCTTATTAGTGGAGGTCTTGACCAGTGGGGGGTGTGGCCTGATAATACCCCCATGCTAAAGATGTTCTCACGAAAACTTATCACACAAAGCCAGCGTCTTGATATTCAGATAGATGAGCGCATCATGCCACTGGTGATCACATGGCGGCGGAACGCGCGCCGCTTGACTCTCCGGGTTGAGGATGAACGGATCACGGTTTGCGCGCCGCCATCAGTGCCAGAGCGTGATATTTGGGATTTTGTGAATAGCCGAAAGGATTGGATCAACGCTCGCCTCACCGCTTTATCTGAAGTGTATCAAAGCACTGTGCCAAGCCTACTTTATCATGGGCAAGAACTTCCGGTGAAAATTACGCCAGATTATAGCGGTCATCAATACCAGATGCGGCTGAGTGATGGATATTTGTGGCTAGATCGCCCCAAAGGTGCGCGCATGACTCCGGCAAGGCAGGTGGAAAAGCATTTTCGGGAGGAGGCAAAACACAGCATTTCTCTTGCCCTGCCGCCTGTCCTAGCCCAATTAGGTGAGTCGCCTGCCCAGATCAACATTCGTAATCAGAAATCACGCTGGGGCAGTTGTTCCACCACCCGAACACTCTCATTTAACTGGCGTCTGATCATGACCCCGCCAGAAGTTCTGCGCTATGTCGTCATCCACGAGGCCGCGCATCTGCGCCACCATGACCACAGCCCGAGATTTTGGTCACTGGTCGAAGACTTAATGCCGGGCTATCAGCAATATCGCCAATGGCTCCGAGACCATCAGCAGAGGGTTATGGTCACACTAGACCGCAGGCTTGCTTATTTAATCACCTAAGTCCCTAAAGCCTTATGCAAACTCTGTTGAGATATCGGCAAGGGCAATGACATCTAACCCATCTTTACCAAAAAAAGCCCAGATATCCTCATCACTTATTTGTGAAGTCACCGGAACATAGCTTTCCGCATCCCATTTGAAGGAGACGGTGTTCTCACCATCGCCACCATTAGGCATCTGCAAGGTGAAGCCGATCATATGGCTTTCATCAACATCAAGAATAGCCTTGAGGCTAAAGCCCTCAGCATATTGCATGGCACTGATCAAATCAGACAGGCTGATAGCGGAACCATCGCTATCCACCAGAACAAAGCGATCCTCACCGGGGGTGAAATCCGTGATCGTGTCACTACCATAAAACCCGTACTACTCCTCATCATCAGAGGCAAAGCTATAAAGAACCGTATCTGCGCCATCCCCAAGGGTGATCATATCATCACCGCCACCGCCAAAGACAACCGCGTTTTGATCATCAGTGGTCAGCGTATCGGCTTCAGACGTGCCGATAATATCGTTTATGCCCGTCTTGATAAATCTCCGGATCAAGAATCTTTGCTAAAAACCCCTCTAATTTCTGGTGTTTTTATTCCTCTGTGCCAGTAAGCTCAGCTTCAGTAAGGATTTTCCGAATCACATCCTTAGCTTCTTCGCCCTTACCTTCTTGGATAGAACGAACAATGTAGTCAGTGATCAGTGTTGCAACCCCAACCGTGGGGAGAGAATAATATTGGTCTTCTAGGGGGTCATTGGGATTTTCCTTATCAATCGCACCATCAACATCCGCAAGGAAAATCTTGTTAACAAACTCATCAGGGTTTTCCACTTCACCATGTTCATTGGTGACAAAGCCATCGGGATATTTGGCCATTTGTGCCGCCCGATCAGCCGCATCAATCTTGCCATCACCATCAATATCAAAATAAATTTTCGCACCGCGAACCGGCCCATCAATAACCTTAACAGATTTGGGAGGCGTCGGTGCAGGTGTAGGTGGTGGTGGAGGCGTTACATCCGTAGGCCTGCCATCAACACCATCAAGCCCCAAACGAGAGGAGCCTTCACAAGCGGCCAGTACAATTCCAGAAATTGTCCAGACAAAAATCGTTCCGCCCGTTGCACGTAATGGACGGCGATTTTTCTTCTGATCTACCCCTGTTATCTCAATCTCATTGTTGTATTGGATCAGATTCTTGTCTTTGTTAATTTCATTTGGCATGTTCAATGCTCCTTGGCGATGATGTTGGCCGATATGATGGAAATCCTTGTAAATCCTAGCTTTCTTCCAACAGTACGTTTCGTTTTTTGACCTTAGAAATGAATCCAAAGCCAAATTTCCATAACCAAAGATATCCGGCAAAAGTTAATATCTTATTAACGCAAACCATTTTTTTTGCTTTTTTAGTTTTTTTTGGGGGGTATTCCCTAAAAATATCAAATTTAAGGGTGTTTTTTCCGCCTATTCATAGGCGACTCATCGCTAATACTACCCGCCAGTTATGAAAACATTAACTATCACCCCCTGAACATACCGCACCGAACTATGCTTCATTAAGTTGACCATAGCCCATCAGAACAGTTTGACGCCCACAATAGCCGTGCTATTGATAGATCAGTATTGGATTTGCCAGAGTATTAGAGAGCGGCAATAAGGATGTGTCTTTCGGTTTATCGTGTCATGACGATTGCTGTCATTGTGGCGGTGGTATCAGGGTTTAACCCTGTTCGCGTGCTGTGCCATGCCGCGAATGCCCAAACCAGCACAGAAACTGGCGCGAGCCTTACGGATATGGAAGCAGATGACATGATCTGCCTGCGGTTAGATGATCTGCATATCGACCCCGGTTATTGCGCCGGATTATCAATGGCCTATATAGAAACGCTTGGTGATGATGAGGCGTTAGCCATGGTCAAGGAAACACGCGCCATAGAAGACCTTAGAGGCATCCAAAAGATATGCCACACCACCAGATTTGACAGCGCCTTTGGGCTTGGTCAGGTGGCGTTTCATCGGATGCTTTATTATGCCTCACCAGATCGGCTTAACACTCGGTTGACGCAATGTTTTGAGATGCTTAGTTATTATCGGCTAAGCTGGCCAGATGATGGTGGGCGCGGCAAGGATTGAACTTGCGACCCCTACGATGTCAACGTAGTGCTCTCCCACTGAGCTACGCGCCCCAAAATCAACTCATTCTATAACCTAGCCCCGAAACCCTTTTCAATCTTTTTCTTTCAGACAGGGTGTTTTCTTTGGCGTGGATATCTTCTTTTCTTGGTCATCTTTGCTAGAATTGCATATGATCATGGCAACAGACCCTAACTTAATGATGCAATATGGCCCAGCGAGACCCCACATTAGCAGATATCGGCAATAGCACCGCCATTCGTATTCATGACCCGGATTTGCCTAGTTTCACCTTGCGGCGTGATGGAAACCCAAGGCTTGTTATCTCATCACCTCATAGCGGTCGGCATTATCCGGATGATTTCCTCAAAGCCAGTTGCCGGACATGGACAGAATTAAGGCAGGTCGAAGATGGATTGCTTGATATCCTTTTAACTCGTGTGCCGCTTGACGGGGTTCTGATCGCGGCAGAGTTTCCGCGCAGTTATGTGGATGTGAACCGTCAGGAAAATGAACTTGACCCTAAGATGTTTATCTCTCTCCCCGATGCGGTCAGCACCAAGGAAAGCCGCTATACCCGATCTGGATTAGGGGTGATCCCATCACGTCTTGCCCAGCATCTGCCCATTTATGAACAGCTCTTGACCGAACAGGAATATATCCGCCGGATGAAGGGCTGTTATTATCCTTTTCATCAGACCCTGACCTCATTGCTTGAAACGGCAAAATCGCATGGCGCGGCGGTATTGCTAGATATCCATTCCATGCCATCTGACGCATCTGCAAAACAGACGGATATTGTCATTGGTGACTTGCATGGACAATCAGCAGAAGCATGGCTCCCCCAACTGGCAAAAGAAATCTTTACCGTGGCAGGGTATGATGTGCGGCTAAACACGCCTTTTGCCGGAGGCTATATCACTCGTCATTATGGTCAACCTGATCAAGGGGTATCCACCATCCAGATTGAGATTAATCGACGTCTTTATATGGATGAAAACCGCTTTCGGTTACAGCCGCGCTGGGTGAAAATATCCGAAACCATAGAACAGCTCATCCAGAATGTTAGTCAACGGCTCAATCAGCAAAGCGTTTAGGAATAAGGATATCTTCGCCTTGATCTCTCTTAAAATCCAGCCCGCCGACTAAACCGAAAGGGATCAATCGCCCGCCGCATCGCCGCATCAAGGGGTGAGGCCTCGGCGCAGATATCTGCCGCTAATGCCTCCGCCAGCAAAGGCGCCGTCACCATGCCGCGCGATCCTAGCCCGCCACACACATAAATGCGATCTGATACCGCCCCTGCCACAGGCAGACGGTCGGGCGTAGTTGCACGAATACTGACCCGGCCTAGCCAATCTTGCGGCTGACACGGCAATAAGGATTGAAACGGTTTTGGCAGACGCTGATAGTTTTCCAGATGACCATAACGGTTCACCGTTGGGATCAAGTCCTGTTTTTCCCCCTCCAAACGCTCATAGCTCGCCCCCAGTGCAAGGCGACCATCACCAGACCGCGCCAAATAGCCGCCATAACTTAGAGGCAGAGAAAACGCATGGCCTTTTGGCGGCATGATATGACTTACCTGACCGGCGTTTCCGGTTAGCGGTAACATAGGCTCAAGCCGCTTGCCCCATAAAGACGACAGTCCCGCCCCTGCCGCAAGGATAACCGCATCTGCTAGGTATTCCTCACCCTTATCATCACAAAGCCTGACCCCGGAAAGCGTTTCTTTGATATCAATGATCGTGACACCATAACGCCGGGGAATATCTGTCATTAACGCCTCAACCCAATGGCGCGGGTCAATCGCCCCTGCAAGAGGATGAAAGAAGCCAGTTTGGGATAATGCTATTCCAGCTAGGTCACTGGCCTCGGCCGCATCACATGGCGTAACCAATGAAAGCGGCAAATCAAGTGCCGCAATTTTTCGATATCTTTCAATCTCGCGGTCATCTTGTGCCAAGGCCAGAACGCCATCATCCAGCCCTGCCCCCATCGCTAGCGCCGACCGTCTAGCATAGCCAAAAGCATTTAGCGACAGCCAGCCATCTTCGGTAGCATCGACGGTTAAGCGCGGAGCCTGAATCGCGGCGATATTCCCACTGGCCCCATGCGCTGATCCCAAACCCGTCTCTAGTACCTCAACATCCATGCCGCGTTGATGCAAGGCATAGGCAAGTGACGCACCAGCAATGCCAGCCCCAATGATTTTGACATTTGCCGCCGCGTTAGATTTTACCGAATTTCTTTTTATGCGACCAGTGATGCGGTGGCGTTTATGACCAAAACCATCATGTCGGGTGATGGCAAATCCAGCTTGTTCTAGCCCTCGCCTGACCTCACCTGCCGCCGTGAAACTGGCACAGATCGCATCATTGGCGGAACACCGTGCCATATGGGTAAAGATATCATTCTGCCACATCGCCGGATTTCGCGCTGGAGAAAACCCATCAAGAAACCACGCATCTGCCTCAAAATTAGCACCGGATAGGCTTGCTAGGGTGTCACCATAAGCCAGATCAAGAATAATCCTGCCCTGATCAAACGCTATCCGGTGACGCCCCGGCCAGCGCGGCGGCAAGGCCGCGATGAGGTCCTTTACTTCATTTTTGATCTGGGGATAAACCGATAATATCTGACCGATATCATCCGCCATAAGGGGGGCGTGTTCCGTGGCGAAATAATATAATCGGGCATGGGCAGGCGCCAGTTGCCGGAATTGCGCCAGTGTAGCACAAAAATTAAGCCCACTGCCAAAACCTAGCTCTGCCACCGATATACCCTTGCGACTTGTCATACGTTGAGGCAATTCGGTCGGGGTAATAAACACCGCCATAGTTTCCGCATAGCCGTTTTCTGACGAAAAATAGATATCATCATAAAGGCCAGACCATGCCTTTATGCTATCGCCATCACGGCTTACCCGAAGTTGGGGATCAAGAAGCGGGATATATTGAAATGGCATAATCGCGGCAATAACAGATTTCTTTGGCTAATTCCAGCATGACAAATGAAAATTGGACAGTTATTGCGGCCATGTTTGCAAATCAAGGGGGAAGACCTGATCTGCCAACTCACCTTTGAGGAAGACCAACGTGACAGAGCCAATATTGATACCAAACTTGCTGATATAAGCGCGGTTTATGGCAATATTGTCATCCTGCCTGTAAATCCAGTCATCAAATCGCATCTTGATCGTGCCATCACCCACCGCCAGATCAACATCATAAATCCAGTTGAGGGCATTACCGGAAATCTTGCCGTTAGCCTCACCAATAACATCCGCGGCCACGCCGCGATAGGTTATGCTTCCATCAGGCTGTTCACCTAGATTGGTGATAGTCCAGACGCGGCTTGATCGCTCCCCATCATCATAGAGAAACTGCTCATCAAGGGTCAGGGTGTCGCCATCAACCGTTCCCATGATATTGACCCGGAATTGGCGTTCCAGATTACCGTATCTATTCTCAAAAATGCCATAGGCAACGGTATTGCCTTCAAAAAACTCCTCCAGCGATAATGCTGGTTTGCGGTCACGATGCAAATCCACAGGCGCAGGGGAACAGGACAGCATGACAAGGCCAAGCCCTATCAGCAAAACGATCTTATGAAAGAATAAAAAAGCTGGCTTGGGGGGTGCTAACATCACTTTTGCTCCGCGCAGAATAAACCAATGGAATAAACCAATATCACCGTCACCCTAAAGTTAGGCCAAAGGGAACAAAGGGAAAGAGATTAGGGCTAAGAAACAAAACGCCCCGGCGATAACTGCGCCAGCATTTCCACATCGGCAAGGGTTTGCGGGCCAGCCTCACCAAGGATCAACTCTTTGGCAATCATGGATAAGGCTGGAGCCGTTTGAATACCATTGCCGCCCTGCCCGGCTAACCAGAAAAACCCCGGCGCATTGGGGTCAAATCCCACCACAGGTTCATGATCATCAGCAAAGCTTCTTAACCCTGCCCATTGATGTTCTAGTCGGGTTACTTTGACCGTTGTCGCTTGCTCAAACCGATCAATACCTTCTGCCAGCACCAGATCATCCACCCATGCATCACAAGGGGCAATCGGGTCTTGATCCGCAGGGGAAACCATTAAACGGCCAGCATCGGGCTTGGCGTACCAAGTCTCAGAGATTGACGCAATCATCGGCCAAGAATCCGGGGACTGACCTTCTGGCAAAGTAATCATGGCGGCGGATCGGCGGCAAGGTGTAATGGTGATGGGGGATACGGACGCCATCTCACCAATCACGCCAGCCCATGCACCGGATGCGTTGACAATAATACTAGCTTGGAAATCACCTTGATTGGTGCTGACTTGCCAATCTTCGCCTTTTCTGCTGATGGCATGGACTTCTGTCTTGGTGGTGATCTCTGCACCAGCTTTTCGGGCCAATCTGATAAAGCCCTGAAACAGACGGTCAACATCAATATCTGCGGCGGCGGCATCATAGACCGCGGAAACAAACCTATCCTCTAACAAGATAGGGCAAAGCTCTGCCGCTTCTACTGGAGTAATGATAGATAGACCAACGCTGCCCTCAAGATAGGTATTGAGACTATCGGTTTCATCAGCCCCCACCATCGCCAATTCCCCGCGCGGGGTGAGGACACCGCCCTCAACAACGCTGTCTCCCCTAAGATTATCTTCCGAAGCCAGTATTAACTTACGCAGCAGGGGCGTGCCATAATTTGGAATAAACATCGCGGCAGATCGGCTCGTGGAATGATAGCCAAGCTGGGCCTCTCTTTCCAGCAATCGGACAGAGACTAAGGGCGCTAGTCTAGCCGCTAGACTAACCCCCGCCATGCCGCCGCCAATAATGATAACATCAGCGTGATTTTTGCTGATATCAGGCATCAATCGGGCCTTCGGAAAGAAACAACAACACCCTAGATTGATGATTTAGGCCAAGCTGACCTTTATCCATTGCCAGACGCATTCCGGCATACCCTGCCCCACCTGATGGTGACGTGGCAAGACCGAAATCTTCTAGTTCGGCAATCAGACGGATGCAATCATCATCAGTGATGGTCATAAAGTCATTAGCATGAGCCGCCAGCCCTGCAAGCGCCACTTCTGAAGCCTCTTTACAATCAAGCCTGCCCATGATCGAAACTTCACCCGTAGAGGTGACAACGCGCCCCTCTTCCACCCCTCGTATCAGAGCCGGAGCCTCATCAGGTTCAACAACAATGATGCGCGGTGCCTCACCATAACGGTGACGGGCATAGGCCGCGACAGCCGCCGCTAATCCCCCAACCCCGGCCTGCAAAAAGAGATGCGTTGGCGGTGCATCAAGCTCATCAAAGGCCTCTGCCGCCATCACCAGATAGCCTTCCATAATATCCACGCCTGTATAACATTCAGGCCAAGTGGTATCTGAGAGGATTTGCCCACCCTTATCGCGTACTCTTGTCAATGCCGCGCTCATGCTTTCTTCGTATGTTTTGCCGCAAATGACGACTTCGGCATCATAACTACGCAAACGATCTGCAAAATCATCAGGGACAGCTTCGGATAAATAAATGACCGCCTTGGCACCAAAAATTCGCGCCCCTGCCGCCACAGATAATCCATGGTTTCCGGCACTGGAAGTAACGAATACCTCACCTTTCAGGGTATCTTCCCACGGCATATCATTGCCATTGGCGGTGCGTTTGGCATCAGCTTGTTTGGCAATGGCATAAGCCGCCCCTAGCGCCTTAAAACTGCCCAAGCGCATCCGTGTTCGTTCATCTTTGATATGAAGGGCGGCAAGACCTAGCCGCTTTGCCAGATCAGCGCAATTCGCCAAAGGTGTTGGCTTGGCAACAGGGCAATGCTCTAACAATCTAAGCGGAGCATCTACCGCAATGCTTACCCCGGCAGGGTCAAGATCAGGCAGACCCTTGCCATGCCATGGATTTGAGATAATCATATTTGCCTCACTTGATGATGTTATTAGCCATGTCGCCATTCGTTAATCTGATCTTTTAGACCATACCACGAATAAACAAAAGGCATGAACCATGGATGCCCGTCATATAACGGAACGGCAGAGGTAATATCGCCGCTTAAAATGCTGGGATCGTTGCTTTGTCCCAAAATCTGTTCAGCTAGCTTTTTGCCACACCATCGCGCCCATACTGTGCCAGAACCAGCATAGCCAGAAGAATAGTGAATTCCATCATGGGTGAAAATACGAGGAATTAATTGCCGATTAAAGGCCACATTACCTGTCCAACAATAATCAATCTGGGTTTCGGCTAATTGCGGCAAAATGCTGATAAGGCGCTTACGCAAGAAATTGACAGTTTTTAGTGATGGTACGGCCTCTGCCCCTCTTGCCCCAAGAAGGATGCGCTGACCATCTGGTGTGGGGCGAAAATAGGTGACTAATTCAGCGGTATTGCCATACATCCGCATGGCAGGCATTAATTCTTTCACGCGCGATGCCCCTAAATGTTCTGTGACAATGATACTGCTCCGCACGGGAACGAGGCGACGGCGCAGAAACCTGCTAAACCGATGCTCTCTGCCGCCTGTATATCCATTAGTCGCAACAATAACCGTGCCGCCATGGACTTTGCCTTTGCTGGTAGTCACGATCTTGCCTGAGGTTGCGTGATCTTCAATATCGTGAACGGCGGTTTCTTCGAAAACTTGCACCCCTGCCTCGGTGATAACACGCAAAAAACCAGCAAAGAACTTTGATGGATGAAAACCGCCAACATCTTCTTCGACCATGCCGCCATAAAATCTATCCGTGGCGATTTCCTTATGCTGGTCAGCTTTGGTGACCATCTGGCAAGGAATATGTAATGTCTCGCGTAGATAATCGGCTTCATGCGCCAGATAATCATAATCACGGGCAGACATAGCCCCCTTAAACCAACCTGACAGCTTAAACTTCCCGTCAATATTTTCTTTCTGACAGAAATCTTCTAGGTCTTGTCTGGCGGCGCTGGCTTCAAGAAAAATCTTGTCGGCAAAGTCGCGTCCATATTGGCGTTCCAGATCTTTGTGACTGGGCCTGATACTGGCACTATTAATGCCGCCATTACGGGTAGAGGCCCCATAACCGGGGGTTGATTTTTCAATGATGATGACGGATTTACCAGCCCTTGCCAGAGGCAAGGCCGCCGCCATACCAGTAAAACCGCCACCGACAATCACCACATCCGCTTCTGAAGGGAGGGGATGATCATGGATTTGCCTTAACGGTTCATCAATATCCCACCAATAAGGCCGAAAAGCGATACGCGAAGCGTCGAGCGTCATGGTCACATCCTTATCACATTACTTCATTGATCATGAATAAAGGCGGATAAAATTGCAATAACCGATATGCGGCAAACTGGTTCCTATCACCCCCTTGCAACACTTTGACGATATGATTAATATGACTATTCGTAATCAACAGGAGAATACGATGCCAGACGCTCATCCCGATGCCCAAATGGATTCCCACGCAATGACCCCTGAAAAGGCGCGAGCAAAACCCGCAAAAATGGTTTGGGAAGACCCGTTTCTGCTCAATGATCAGTTGAGTGAAGATGAAAAGATGGTGATGCAAACGGCGCATGATTACTGTCAGGATGGCCTGATGAAACGTGTGATCAATGCTAATCGGAATGAAGTTTTTGATCGTGAGATTATGAATGAAATGGGTGAACTTGGGCTTTTAGGGGCAACCATTCCTGATACCTATGGCGGCGCTGGCGTCAATTATGTCAGCTATGGCCTGATTGCCCGTGAAGTTGAGCGCGTGGATAGTGGCTATCGTTCTGCTATGTCTGTGCAATCCTCATTGGTGATGCATCCTATTTTTGCTTTTGGCAGCGAAGAGCAACGCCAGAAATTCCTGCCCGGTCTTGCCACTGGTGAGTTAATTGGTTGTTTTGGATTAACCGAACCTGATCATGGGTCTGATCCTTCAGGGATGCTTACACGCGCCAAAAAGGTAGATGGCGGATATTTGGTTTCGGGTGCAAAAAACTGGATCAGCAATTCACCTATTGCCGATGTTGCTATCGTTTGGGGAAAATCAGATGCTCATGACAATAAGATTCGCGGCTTTATCCTTGAACGCGGTATGAAAGGCTTTGAAACGCCTAAAATTGAAGGCAAGTTTTCTCTCCGGGCCTCTGTCACTGGCATGATCCAGATGGATGAAGTGTTTGTTCCTGATGAGAATATTTTGCCTCATGTTGAGGGACTGCCCGGCCCATTTGGATGCCTTAACAGAGCCCGCTATGGCATTAGTTGGGGGGTAATGGGCGCGGCTGAGGCTTGCTGGCACGCGGCTCGCAATTACACGCTTGAGCGCAAACAGTTTGGACGCCCTCTTGCCCAAAATCAGCTTATTCAGAAAAAACTTGCTGATATGCAAACCGAGATTGGTCTCGGACTTCAGGGATGTTTGCGTCTTGGGCGTCTTTTTGATGATCACAATGCCTCAGCAGAATTGATCTCGCTGATGAAGCGCAATAATTGCGGTAAGGCGCTGGCGATGGCAAGGGAAGCACGCGATATGCTTGGCGGTAACGGGATTTCAGATGAATATCCAGTCATCCGCCATGTTCTCAACCTTGAGGCTGTCAATACTTATGAGGGCACGCACGATATCCACGCCCTCATCCTTGGTCGCGCTCAAACTGATTTGCAGGCGTTTTTCTAAACACCTTCAACAATGCGCATATCACGGTCGGCGGCACCATCTAGTGCTACCAATGCCTCAGCATAAGCGGGGCTTTCCACGGCTGTGATCGCAATGTCCAGACTTGGAAACTCGCAAATTACGGTTCTGCCCATAACGCCGTTTTCTTTTACTTTTGCTGGCATTCCACGCACAAGAAAATTGCCGCCAAAGGATTCTAGTGCAGGTTTAGCTAATGCCGCATAAGCCGCCAATTTTTCCTGATCATGCACTGCTTTATAGACTGAAATAAGATAGCCTTTTGCCATAATGTTTTCCCTCTTTATGCCGATGAAATGGCTTTTGAATTAAGGTTGCCAGAATTCTTCTGTTCATGGATTTAGCCACAAATACGCCAACACTGGCAAGTGGCATCATGCGCCACATTCTGTCACCTTAGCTTACCCATTGATATTTCTTGAATTTCTTTAAGTTTTATCATAGGCATTTCTTGAAATTACCTTGTATTGATCTAATCTCTACTGCATGTCAACCTGCGGCAATAATGCGGCTCCCGAAACCTCACCATCATAATTTGGATACCTTAGAATCATGACCTCAACATCCCCCAAACAATTAACTGATTTTGGCTTTGGCACTCAAATTCGCAAAAGCCCTTATTTTGATGCGACTCTGCGTTGGGGGGCACAGGGCTATTCTGTCTATAACCATATGTACATTCCGCGTGATTTTGGTGATCCTGAACAGAATTTCTGGAATTTGGTTAATGACGCCATCCTCTGTGATGTTGCAGTAGAACGGCAGGTAGAAATCAGTGGCCCTGACGCGGCTCGCTTTGTCCAAATGATGAGCCCTAGAGACCTTTCCAAGATGCAAGTAGGGCAATGCAAATATGTCATCCTGACAAATCAGCATGGGGGCATCTTAAATGATCCTGTTCTGCTCAAACTAGCGAAAGATCGGTTTTGGTTTTCGTTAGCGGATAGTGATGTTTTATTTTGGGCGCAGGGTCTGGCCGCCCATGGCGGTTATGATGTGACTATTCATGAACCTGATGTGTCGCCGCTTCAATTACAAGGGCCACGATCACGCGATATCATGATTGCCCTCTTTGGTGATTGGGTTTCTGATTTGAAATACTACTGGTTCCAGCCTGCTAGTCTGGATGGCATTGATGTCATTGTTTCACGAACAGGATGGTCTAGTGAGTTGGGATATGAGATTTTCCTACAAAATACCGCCCAAGGTGATCAGCTTTATGAAACCATCATGCAAACCGGAAAAGAGATGGGGTTAAAGCCGGGTCATACCTCAACCATTCGCCGAATTGAAGGAGGGATGTTGTCCTATCACGCTGATATGGATATCTCCAACAATCCTTTTGAACTTGGGCTGGATCGGCTGATTAATCTGGATGGTGATTTTGATTTCATTGGCAAAGATGCGCTCCGCCAGATCAAAGCCCAAGGCGTCTCGCAAAAGCAGGTCGGGCTGGTTATTGATACGCCTCCCCTCGCCAGCCCAAACACGCGGTTCTGGCCAGTGCTTAATGCTTCGGGTGATGAGATTGGTAAGGTGACTTCTGCCGTGTACTCGCCGCGATTAAAAAAGAATATCGCCCTCGCCATGATTAGCGCAGATCAGGCCGATATTGGCACCTCTCTATCTGTTGGGATGGGACAAAACACCGTTTCGGCAGAGATCGTGGAAACGCCGTTCCATGATCCTAAGAAAAATATTGCTAAAACCTGATAGCTTTCTGGATGATGCGGATGAATTGGCCCCAATTTGGGGCTGATTTCTAACTGATATCACGGGCGTCAGGGCATCACACGGATCAGGGCATCACACGGATCAGGCGGATAAGTCGGCCAGAGGCGCCATCCTCAAGCACATAAAGCTCTCCGTTGGGGCCTTCTTCCACTTCTCTTAAACGAACAGACCAGCGAAAGCGCTCTGCCTCAACCGGATGACCATCCACAAACGCAACACGGATCAAAGCCCGGCTCCGTAAGCCGCCGATAAAGGCATTTCCGCGCCATTCCGGAAACAGGTCACCACCATAAAAGATCAAACCAGATGGGGCGATAGTTGGCACCCAAAACAGCTCAGGTGATATAAAATCTGGACGCGTATCATGGTTAGGGATAGGCGTGCCGTTATAATGATCACCTTCGGACACTAATGGCCAGCCATAATTGCCGCCCTTAATAATCAGGTTCAATTCATCACCATCACGCGGCCCCATTTCATGTGACCAAAGCTGACCGTTTTCATCAAACGCAATGCCGAGCAAGTTGCGGTGTCCCATTGTCCAGAAATATTTTGCTAACGCGCCTTTATCTTGGAACGGATTATCATCTGGCGGATTACCATTTTCATCCACCCGGATGATTTTACCCAAAGATTGATCAAAACCTTGCGCCGGGGTGAGCCTCTGACGATCCCCAGATGTGATAAAAAGCTGTCTGGAAAAATCAGACTGATCAGGGCCAAAGACAAGCCGATGTGAGAAGTGACCAGCACCTGATAACGCCGGATATTGTCTCCAGATCATTTTATGATCTACTAGCCTAGGCGTTGGCTCACGTTCTAATCTGGCACTAATGACCGCCGCGTAACGACTATCACCGCCATCGTCTGAGGCAATATAGGACAAATACACCCTTTGGTTATTTTCAAAATCAGGATGCGTGATGATATCACCAAGACCGCCTTGCCCTGCGGCAGAAATTTCTGGCAACCCGACGACGCTAACACGCTCACCAGACAGAGAATACAGCCATAATTGCCCCTGTTTTGTCGTGATCAAAAGATGACTGTCATCAATAAAGGTCATGGCCCAAGGATATTGGAAAACCCCCATAACAGACCCAGACACACGGCTATTTGCCGAACCGGTAATAGTCGTTTGGGCAAAGCCATTTTGCACAAAACAAGACAGGCTAAATGCCAGCAATAGGATGATGAACCGGAAAACAGATCGTCTTTGTCTCATTTGATTTAACCGCCCCGATTATCTCGAAAGAAGCTGGCGATCTGATGGCTATCCAGATCGACACTAACACTCTGGGATGCGATCTCATGCCATGCTTTATCCGCCGTCTGGGCATCAATAAAATGATCACGCCCACAACGCAAAAGACCCGAAATCGACGCCTCTGTGAACTCTGGATGATACTGAACAGAACACGCCGGGAAATCATAGCGAAGCCCTGCCATCGGACAATATGGCGCGGCGGCAATCACCGACGCCCCCGGCGGCAACGCGGTCACTTGATCCTGATGCCAAGCATAGGCCGGAAAACGGCGCCCGTGACTATCGGTGTAGTCTCTGACGCCGACGACATTGCCGCAATCTGCCTTTTCTGCCTTGCCGCCAAAAACTTCTGCCATAAGCTGATGCCCGAAACAGATACCGAATATCGGCTTGCCCGCCTGTTTCGTTGTCATGAGCAAGTCACGAACCGATGGCATCCAAGGCGCGGCATCATAAACACCTAATTCTGATCCACTCAAGATCAATCCATCAAACTCATCTGGTGTAGGCACAGCGTCTGCACCCTCGGCAAGGTCATAAATCTTGAAATCAGCGTCCTCAAAAGACGGCGCAAGCCAATCCACAATAGATGAACCTGACCGCCTTAAACCTGTCAGCAATGGTTCAGGATGCTTGGTCAGATCAAGAATGGCGATCTTCATGTTTTATTCCTGCAAGGGTTTTCCGTTGACCAAGTATAGGCGCGGAAAACGATAATCGTAAAGGGCGGTGAAAAGCATTTCCATTTTGCAAAAAAATCATGTCTTAATAGGGCTATTGTTTTCAATGTGATGATCATTCTATGTCCTCTCTTGGTATCACCCATTCTCGCGGTATCTTCCTTGTCTTTATGGCTGGTGTGCTATGGTCCACCGTTGGCCTTGGGGTGCGTATGATTGATGACGCGGCGGCATGGCAAATCCTGTTTTTTCGCTCTATCAGCTTAAGCTTGTTTCTGTTAGTGGTCATTTACATCATGCGGCGGCAAAACCCGATTACGCTGGCAAGCCAAATGGGATGGAATGGCGTCATTGGCGCGTTGGCATTGGTGGCGGCCTATGCTGGCGGGATTTATTCCATTCAATCGACCTCGGTTGGTAATGCCCTGTTGTTATTTGCGTCAGCCCCATTTATGGCGGCCATTTTAGGACAGTTGATCCTTGGCGAAAAGGTGCGCCGCGCCACATGGATATCCATCATCATAGCCATTATTGGCATTGCTATTATGGTTGCGGATAAGTTTGGCGGGTCTGCGCTTTATGGCAATCTCGCGGCGTTAGGTTCTGCCCTTGGCTTTGCCATTTTCACCATCACTTTGCGGCATGGTAAGGCCACGGATATGATGCCTGTGATCTTTTTATCTGGCATTTTTGGCATTATCATTATGGCCGGGATTTGTTTAGCCATCAGCTTGCCTCTTAGCCTTTCTGCTAACGACATGGGGATTTCTTTTGGCATGGGGGTATTTCAGGTCGGGGCAGGATTGGTTCTCTACACGCTTGGCTCGCGTACTGTTCCGGCGGCGGAATTGACCCTGCTCTCTCTGGCGGAGGTGGTGCTAGGGCCTTTCTGGGTATGGTTATTTCTTGGGGAAACCTTGACCAGAAACACCGTCATTGGCGGCATTATTCTGCTGATTGCGATTGCCGCGAATGCCCTTTCTGGTCAAAGACGAAAACCGCCCATTCGCGTTATCTAAACAAATCTTGATTGGCGTTGACATGATGCCGCCAGATTGATTAGCCTCAAATAAACATAAGTGTACATTACTGATGCTCAAAGCATTAGATTTTGTCGAAAAACTATCAACAGAAAACTAAGGGTGTGACGGCTATGCAATCGCAAGAAACACGGCAATCGCAAGAAACACGGCAATCGCAAGATACAAAGAAAATGAAATCTCAATATAGGGTTGTCGTGATTGGCGGCGGTGTTGTTGGGGCATCTGTTCTTTATCATCTGGCGAAATGAGGCTGGACAGATGTTTGTATGCTGGAACGCTCGGTTCTAACCGCAGGGTCATCATGGCACGCGGCAGGGGGAATTCATGCGCTAAACGCTGATCCTAATATCGCCGCGCTTCAGGCTTACACCATTGACCTGCTTGAAGTGATCCAAGAAGAAAGCGGCCAGAATATCGGCCTGCATATGACAGGCGGTTTGACCATGGCTGGCACTCCTGACAGATGGGAATGGTTACAATCCGCTTATCGTGTCTTTCAGTCCATCGGGATTGAGGATTGTCGGCTTGTCACCCCAGAGGAGGCTGGTGAGCTTAACCCCATCATGTCCACCGAAGGGCTATTAGGTGGAATGTGGGCCGACCGTGAAGGTTATATTGATACCACCGGAACGGTTCACGCTTATGCGGTGGCAGCGCGCAAACGCGGGGCTGAATATTTTGAACATACCAAGGTTGAATCGCTAGAACAGACAAAAGATGGTTGGCGCATCAACACCGACAAAGGCAGCATCACTTGTGAGCATATTGTCAACGCGGCAGGTCTGTGGGCAAAACAGGTGGGCCGGATGGCAGGTATTGAATTACCAGTCTCACCGCTTAAGCATCATTATTTGATTTCCGATACGATTCCAAAATTGCAAGAGCTGGATTTTGAAGTTCCAATGACGGTTGATCTTGAAGGATTTACCTATCTGCGGCAGGACCAGAATGGCGTTTTATTAGGCATCTATGAAATTGATCACGAGCATTGGGCCATGGATGGCGCGCCATGGGATTATGGCATGGAGCTGTTCCAAGAACAGACTGACCGCATAGAAAATGAGCTGATCATGGGGTTTGAACGCTATCCTGCCTTGCAAGAGGTCGGCGTTAAAACATGGGTCAATGGAGCATTTACTTTTTCACCTGATGGCAATCCACTGGTTGGCCCTGTTCCCGGCAAGCCGGGGTACTGGTGCGCTTGTGCCGTGATGGCTGGCTTTCTTCAAGGTGGCGGCGTTGGCAAATCATTAGCCGAGTGGATCATCCATGGTGAACCTGAGGCAGATGTCTATGGAATGGATGTTGCCAGATACGGTAAGTTTGCCGAAAACAAACAATACATTAAAGAAACCACAGGTCAGTTTTATTCGCGCCGCTTTGTTATGACCTATCCAAATGAACAACTACCAGCCGGGCGACCTCTTAAAATGGCACCAGCGCATAGCGAAATGACCGCGGCAGGTTGTCTATGGGGGAATAGCTGGGATATGGAAGTGCCGTTATACTTTGCCCCAAAAGGGTTTAGTGAAACCCCTTCCCTAAAGCGTTCCAATGTCTTTGATCTGGTGGGTGAGGAATGTCGCGCCGTGAGATCATCCGTTGGCCTTTTAGATATCTCCGGGTTTTCCCGTTTCGAAGTGACAGGCCCAAATGCCGAAAACTGGCTTGGTCATATTATGGCAGGGAAAATCCCTAAACCCGGCCGCGTGAAACTAGCCCCTATGCTGACGGAAAGTGGCAGACTGAAAGGCGATCTCACCGTCTTTAATTGGGGCGATGGGGTGTTCTGGATTATGGGGTCATACTATCTCCGAGCATGGCATATGAGGTGGTTTGATGATCACCTTAGTGATGGGGTGAGTATCCGTGATCTGGGTGAGGACATGGCCGGATTTTCACTGGCGGGGCCAAAATCGCGTGAGGTGATCGCCAAGCTGACCGATGGTGATATCGAAAACCTGCCCTTTATGGGATGCGGCGCGTTTGATATCGGGCTTATTCGTGCCAAAGTCGGGCGACTTTCGGTGGCAGGCGAGCTTGGTTATGAGATCAATTGCCGAATGGGTGACCATATCGCGCTACGCCGCCTTTTGCTTGCCGCAGGTGAGCCTTTCGGCATCAGGGAATATGGTTTTAATGCCTTGCTGTCTCTCAGGTTAGAAAAAAGCTTTGGCATCTGGTCGGCGGAGTTCACCCACGGCTACACCCCCGGCATGACAGGGATGGATCGCTGGATTGATTGGGATAAAGGTGATTTTGTTGGCCGCAAGGCGGCATTGGCAGAACGTGACGGCAATGGCCCACGGCAAAAATTGGTGACGCTGGAAATTGACGCCGATGATGCCGATGCTAGCGGTTATGAACCGGTATGGTCTGATGGCGTGAAAGTCGGCTTTGTCACCTCAGGCGGATATGGTCATACGATTGATAAATCCCTCGCCATGGCTCTTATCAACACTGAATTAACCCAACCGGGAACAGAGCTTAGCGTTCATATCGTCGGCGTGGAAAAATCTGCTAAGGTGATTGCTGAATCGCCCTATGATCCTAGTGGAAAAGCGATGAGATAATGATCAAAACCGCTTAAATACCCGCTTGTGCCATGTTTAGGCGCCATGTTTGGGCACTATGATTATCCATTCACCTATATTTTGAGGCGGTAAAAATCGGGCGGTAAAAAATCGCATCATCAGCAAATAACGGACTCATAATGGCAATTCGCAATGGTTTCAATTTTCTTAAGGTTAAAGCAGTTCCTAAATTGTTCTGGAGTTCACCGAAACCTTTAACGATCCGTCCACCATTAATTTCTATCGTGATGTTAGTGTTTGGGCTTATCCTGTTTGGGTTAGGGGAAGCCTTGCTCATTGCATCAGGAATAGGTGTTAGCCCGTGGTCTGTATTGGCCCAAGGCGTTACCAAAATGACCCATATCAGCATTGGTCAGGCGACCTTTATCATTAGCGTGGTCGTTTTAATGTTATGGATACCTCTAAAACAGACCCCCGGCATGGGAACGGTTTTTAATATCATCATCATATCACTGGTTCTGGATTTATCCCTGCCCTATCTGCCGCAAGCTGAACATCTGGGCTGGCAATTGATTGAAGGCACGGCAGGGGTATTAATCACTGGCATAGGCGGCGGGATTTACCTGATTGCTAATCTAGGGCCAGGGCCTAGAGACGGATTAATGACAGGATTACAACGCATCACGCAATTTCCAATCGCGTGGATCAGAAGCGCCATTGAGGTCAGCGTTGTCATATTAGGATGGTGTCTAGGCGGAACCGTTGGTATCGGAACATTGCTGTTTGCTTTTGGAATAGGGCCTAGCGTTGCGCTAACAATGTTCTGTCTCCAACGATATGTCAGATAACGGCATAAAAGCCCCCTAGCCGTCTATTGGCCAGAAACTAGGCATAACCTCGTGCCGCGAAGAAGTCGCCTTAGGTGAGTAGGCCTTGATCCTTTCGGTAAAGCATGGCACCATTTTCGCGCATCATGGCCGCAACCATATTCACAAACTTGAGAGCAAAAGGATCAAATATGTCTCTTAAACTTTATCTGTCAGGCGAAATCCACACCAATTGGCGCGAAGATATCATGAAGGGATGTCAGGGGTTGGATGTGCATTTTTCCTCACCTGTGACTGATCATGCCGCCAGTGATGATTGCGGCGTTGTTATTTTGGGGCAAGAACCAGATAAGTTTTGGCATGACCATAAAGGCGCGAAATTAAACGCTATCCGGACACGAAAGGCGATTGCTGATGCCGATATTGTTGTTGTGCGTTTTGGCAGTCAATATAAACAATGGAATGCTGCGTTTGATGCCGGTTATGCCGCCGCCCTCGGCAAGTCGCTGATTATCATGCATGAAGCGGAACATCAGCACGCGCTGAAAGAGGTGGATGCCGCCGCCCTTGCGGTCGTAGAAAAACCTGATGAAATCGTATCTATTTTGAAATATGTTTTAGAGGGAACGCTTAATTGACCATAATGGAGGCAAGCGTTGTTCTGCAAAAGCATCCATATTTATGAAAATGAGAACCTATGAAAGAGAGAAACCATGTTTGACATTGAAAAAATTACTCCTGCTATTGGCGGAATTATTCATGGTGTTGATTTCTCAAAACGCGTGGATGAAGCCGCGCAAAACTTTATTTATGATGCTCTCCTAGAACATCAGGTCATATTTTTCAGAGGCACAGAAATAACACCTTCCGCGCATTTAGATTTTGCCCAAAGTTTTGGTCAACTTGATGAGCCACACCCCATTTATCCCCATGTTGAGGGCTATGAAAACATTGTTAAGTTGGAAAACAATGCTCAAACACCGCCAGATACAAACTCATGGCATACCGATCTGACCTTTAAACAGCATCAACCTTTTGCTTCCATTCTCGTAGCCAGAACAGTGCCTGATGTCGGAGGTGATACGCTGTGGTCTAGCACAAGCGCGGCCTATGAGCGACTTCCCGAACATATGAAATCCTATTTGAGTGAGCTAGAGGCCATTCATGATTTAGGAGATTTCAGAAATAACTTTGTGTCCTCATCAACATTGGATTCTAGTCAGAAATTAAACGATGCCGTGGGACGGTTTGGCCATAACATCCGCCCCCTGATAGAGAGACATCCTGTCAGCGGCAAGGTGTTCCTTAATTTTAACGAAGCCTTTGTTAATCATATTGTTGGTCTTACCACCAATGAATCGAACTCATTAAAAACATGGCTTGCCAATCATATGAACAGACCAGAAGTGCAAATGCGCTGGAAATGGCAAGCTGGCGATATCGCTATGTGGGATAACAGAATAACAATGCATTATGCTGTTGCCGATTATCTGCCTGCTTATCGCTGTATGAATCGCATCACGGTGATTTCTGATAAAAGGGAACAATCGGCAAAAGTAGCCTAAGCGAATAGCCCACCAAAAGCTCTAGCGCCCATCCTCAATGGTTGGCGAGTTTAGATATGGCTGGCTGCGGCATAGGCTGATGACCATGCCCACTGAAAATTATGACCGCCTAAATGCCCTGTGACATCCACCACCTCACCAATAAAATATAATCCAGCACAGGTTTTGGATTGCATATCACGCGATGATATCATGGCTGTATCGACGCCGCCCAAGGTCACCTCCGCGGTGCGGTAGCCTTCGGTGCCAGCAGGCTTAACACGCCATCTGTTGGTCGCCTCACCCATACTAGACAATGCTTTGTTCTGAATATCTGCCAGCCTGCCTGATAGCTGATGCAAGCTGCATAATTCCACAACCAGTCGCTTCGGCAAATATTGTGAGAGATGGGTTTGAATAATCTGCTTGGGGTTAGTGTGTTTGGCCTTAACCAGTTCATCATCCATCTTTGTGTCCGGGATCAGATCAATACTGATCGCCTCCCCTTCTTGCCAATAGGATGAGATTTGCAAAATAGATGGCCCGGTAAGGCCGCGATGCGTGAACAACAACCCCTCGGCAAAGCGGGTGTTGCCGCACTCCACAATAGCATCCACAGATAACCCCGACAACTCAGCGCATAGGGTTTTTAGGCTATCGGTAAATGTCATCGGCACTAGCGCAGGTCGCGGTTTAATAATGCTCATGCCAAACTGTTTGGCGATATCATAGCCAAATCCGGTAGCCCCAATTTTCGGAATAGATAATCCACCTGTGGCAATGATCACCGCCGAGGCAGAGATGATGTTGTGATCTGTGGTTATGATAAAGTGATCATGGGATTTAGTGATTGATCTGACTGGCGTTCCAAAATCCATCTGGACTTGGGCAGCGCGGCATTCTGATAACAACATATCAATGATATCTTGGGCGCTGTTGTCACAGAATAATTGCCCCAGTTTCTTTTCATGAAAAGGGATGCCATAGCGCCGAACAAGGCTGATGAAATCTTCTGGCGTGTACCCGGCCAAGGCTGATTTGACAAAATGAGGATTACGGGAAATAAAATGTTCGGGGCAAGAATGAATATTGGTGAAATTACAGCGGCCTCCACCCGAAATCCGTATTTTCTCAGCAATCTTCTCACGATGATCTAATAAGAGTACAGACTTCCCCCTTGCCGCCGCGATACTGGCTGCAAATAATCCAGCCGCGCCTGCACCAATAATCACGACATCAATTTGCTGGTGTTTCACTTGTGATCCTGACATTGCGATGTGGGGCAAGGATGATGCTAATCTTGATTAAGATGTAGCGATAATCACTATGCCCCGCCAGCGTTAATGTTCAAGTGCTAATGTTCAAGTGAAAATGTTAGTCATGCTAATCCAGATTAGCTCACCTAGGCTATTAAACGACTTTGGTCGTCATCTCAGCCACGCCTTCGATTGCACAATGAACCACATCACCTCTTTGCACCGGGCCAACACCTGACGGAGTTCCGGACATGATCACATCACCTGCCGCGATATCATAGAACCGTGACAAATAGGCAATTTGTTCGGCGACTTTCCATATCATCTGCCCCAGATCACCTTGCTGACGCAGATCACCATTAACGCTAAGCGTGATCTGGCCACGGTCGGGATGACCGATCTCTGAGGCCTGAACAATCTCACTCATCGGGGCAGAACGTTCGAACGCCTTACCCGGCTCCCATGGACGGCGCTGATCTTTTGCTACGCCTTGCAGATCACGCCTAGTCATATCAATCCCAACGCCATAGCCATAGACATAGTTAAGCGCGTCTTCCACAGAAATATTCTTGCCGCCGCCTTTTAGGGCAACAACCATTTCCACTTCGTGATGGACATCTTGGCTTTCCGGCGGGTAAGGAAACTCACCTGTGGTATCAGCATTTTGTGCATTTTTCTGAAAGAAAAATGGCTCTTCACGATCAGGGTCACCACCCATTTCAATAGTGTGAGCGGCATAATTTCTGCCAATGCAGTATATGCGGCGGATGGGAAATGAGGCGTCAGTTCCGCGAACAGGGATAGCGGTCACAGCAGGTTGATCAATGACGTATGTACTCATAATATAGAATCTCCTTTGGTGTAATTAACGTCGCGACGCGTAATAATCCACGCGGCGCTCAAGATAGGCTAAAAACTCAGCAATAATGAAAGACAAGGCAAATAGGACAATCAAGACAGCCCAGAAATGAGCCATTAGAAAATTTGAGGCATATAATTCAAACAGAGAACCAAAGCCAACGATTGATATCAATAACTGGCCAATGATCACACCTTTGACAGCGCGAATAAAACCAATACGAACACCAGCCAAGATTTCCGGCAAAGCCGCCCAGAAATAAATCTTTGTCAGCGCATTCATTTGCGATGCACCAAATGACTTGGACATTTCCACTAGCGATGGATTGATTTGCCGAACACCTGCACGTGAATTCAAAACGATAATCCATATCGCAAAAAGCGCCGTTGTGATCACAATAGTTTTCAACCCAAAGCCAAAAAGAACCATTAATACAGGCACAAGTGCTGTTAATGGCGCGCTCAAAAACAGATTAACCCACGGCAAAAGCAATTCATCAATCAGTTGGTTTTTGCCCATAAGAATACCGACTGGAACGCCAATACAAATGGCCGAAAAAGTGCCAATAGAAAAGGCAAGCGCAGTTTCCTTTAGCGCATTAATAAATGGCGTAGTCCCACCAATTTTGATCAAGGTTGCAAAAATTTCCGAGAGCGGCGGCAGAAAGAAAGTCAATTCAAC
Source organism: Puniceispirillales bacterium (SeqCode) (assembly GCA_965661405.1). Lineage (GTDB taxonomy): Bacteria > Pseudomonadota > Alphaproteobacteria > Puniceispirillales > UBA1172 > UBA12202. The sequence continues at coordinate 5,109 of CBFIDH010000010.1, read as the reverse complement.
CTGACCAACAATTTCCCACAAAATTCCCCATAAAATCAGGGACGACATATTGGGAAGTTTAAATCCAAAAAGGGTCATATCAACTCACCTATTCCACATAAGACCGCAAAGAGGCCCAGATGCGGTCAACGATATCCAGATATTCCGGATCTCGCCGAATACTATCCACTTCCTTGTCTCTGAAACCTGACGGGCGAATAATCTCCATAACACGGCTAGGTCGTGGCAACAGGATAGCAATCTGATCAGAGACATAGACCGCTTCCTCAATGGAGTGGGTAACAAAAATGAATGTTTTATTTTCATTTTTAACAAGTCCCAACAAATCTTCTTGAAACTTTCGGCGTGTTTGTTCATCAACCGCGGAAAAGGGTTCATCCATCAATAGCACCTGAGCATCAACGCTAAGCGCGCGGGCAAGACCTACTCGCTGGCGCATACCGCCTGATAGCTCATGAGGATAGCTATTCTCAAACCCTGTCAGACCGACTTCGTTAATATATTTTTCTGCGATAGCTTCGCGTTCAGATTTTGCCATTCCCCGAAGTTCAAGACCAAAGGCAACATTTCTGATAACACTCGCCCATGGCATCAAGGCAAAGTCCTGAAACACAAATGCCCGATCAGGTCCGGGGGCTTTCACCACCTCACCATTGACAAGAATCTCGCCGCTTGTTGCTGGCAACAATCCGGCAATGATCTTTAATAAGGTCGTCTTACCGCAACCGGAGGGGCCAAGCAGAGAGGTCAACTGCCCTCTTGGAAAATCTAGGCTGAGGTCACGCAGAGCCTCCGTGCTTCCATAATTTTTATAGACATTCTTTACGGTAACAGCGTTGTCAGTTGATGTGGTCATTTTGTGATTTCCATGATTTATTAATTTCTATTAGTCAAGCGCAGAGGGCTTTCGTGAACCCTGCACAAGTTTATTTTCAATCTGTTCCAGTATATTGAGGAACAGCACAGCAAGAATGATAATTGAGGCAATCGCCGCATACATACTGGGGTAATCCGCAATAGATCGGCTATAAGTAATGATATCACCAACTCCTGTTGGTGTGATTTTCAACTCTGACAAAATAGCACCAATAAAGCCCGCCGACACACCTAACCGCAGGCCAGCGAAGATAATGGGAAAGGCAGATGGAAGAATGATTTTTATAATGACTTGCAGGCGTGACCCCAAAAAGGCTTCGCCCATTTCAATCAGATTGGCAGGTGTATTCCGAACCGCCCCACCAGTATTGAGAACAATAACCGGCATAGCCATAATGCAAACAACAAAGACTTTTGAAGTTAGACCAATTCCATAGGCCATCACCAATAATGGGATCAAAGCCGCGAGTGGCGCTGTTTGCATAACAATAAATATCGGTGAGATAAGCCAATCAAAACTCCGGCTCAAGCCAATAAATAACCCTATCCCTATTCCAAAAAACGCGGATATGATAATGCCAATCACTAACGGTTTTAATGTTTCCGCATAGGCCTTAAACATCGTTCCATCAATCAGTAATGCCCAGAAGGCCGATAACGATTCAAGAAATGTCGGAAAGGCAAAACTGACAGGCACGCGGCCAGCGATTTCCCATGCAGAAAAAACAATCAAAGCTGAAGCCAGTTTGAGAATATTAGCGCGATGTTTGGCTAGCATAAAGGTCATCCAATGATGTAATAGAGATGAAGGCAGGACAATGATTGTCCTACCCTATAAAGTTTGATTTTTTATTTATTTTGTTGCGTTCTCAAGCGGGGCAAAATACCAGAAATCATTTGGATCAAGCGTTTCCGGATCACCTTCGATTTGACCAGCCATTGAATACCATTCAAGATCAGCTTTAGCCGCTATCATGCCGCCACCATTGGGATGATAAAGGCCGCCTTCAACTGCATCCTTAAAGAAACTGTCAAGACCTTCAAGCACTTCACTAGGAAGCTGACCAATAGGGCCGTTCGGGTCTGTTTCTCTCTTGATGATGGATGGGTCTTTATGCATATCCTGATAGACACTGACCAAGGCTGAAACAAAGATATTTACGTCTTCTTCGTTTGATTTCATCCAGTCAAGATTTGCAAACAGCGCTTCGTCACTGGCGTCAACTTCAAACATTGGCAACACATTAAACTTATCGCCCTGAAGTTTCATCAGCTTGTTCTTATTAGAAAGGTCAACAATGGTCGCGTCTGTTTGACCAGCCATAAGCGCCGCGATCCGGTTTGAAGAACCCGGAACATAAGAGCGCTCACCAAAAGTAATATTCATCCGATCTTCGATCACATTAGCGATGGAATCAGTACCGCCACCACGAGAGTGCAGCATAATCGGCTCACCATTCAAATCTGACAGACTTGAATATTTCTGTGATGTGACAGGGAAAAACTTTAGTTTAGACATCTGGAATATAATACGAATTGGGGCCTTTGATCTCTGCATAACAGAATAAGGTGTGCCAAATCCGATATCCATTTGCCCACTCAAAATAGCCTGAATTGCCAGTTCTTCATCAGCAAACGCTGTCCATTCATAATCAAGGCCCTGCGCTTTTGCCCTATCAAGAGCGATAAAGATATGTGCAAGTTCATCTGATGGTGGTTCAGCAAGCGCGATTTTAATCGTATCCGCCTGCGCCGTGCTAACAAAACCGGTGAACATCGTCACAAGTGTTGCCGCTGTCAATTTGAGATATTGTTTTAAATTTAGCATTACATCTCCTCCATGAGATAAATTGGTAACGACAGTGATATCGGTCCAAAAATTAATCAATGCGTCATCATATTGCGTTTTACTTTAACCAATCACAGATTAAACACATATATAAAAGGATTGGTCAAGCATTGGTTGAACCATTGACTAATATTGTTTAGTTGTGTCATTGATGTTCATAAAGATGGAGGAAAACGTGACATCAGCAGACGGAGCCTTGATCCAATTAAGAGCGTGGCTTGCCCAACGCAAACTGCCGACAAATGGTCGGTTGCCGCCAGAACGCGAGTTCGCGGAAAAGTTGGGGGTCTCACGTGGTGACCTGCGTAAGGCGCTGGCGACACTGGAGCGCAACGGCGAATTATGGCGTCAGGTTGGCAAGGGGACTTTTATTGGCACCAAGCCTGAAGATGAGCTTTCTGTGGTTGGCAAAGTCGCTGATCAGTCTAATCCGATTGAAGTCATGAGCGCGCGGATACTCATTGAACCTATTATTTGCCAACAGGCGGCTATGAACGCCACCGGGATTCATATCGAAGAATTAAGACGCTGTATGGTTTCTCAGCGCGCCGCGCAAACTTGGCGGCAATATGAAAATGTGGATAACCGTCTGCATCGGATTATCGCCATCGCTTCTGGTAATATTGTTTTATTGTCACTTTTTGATCAGCTAAATGCCATCCGGCGTGCGATTGTGTGGGGACGGTTGCGCGAGCATTCGGACGCCCCGCCCGCAGATCACCATAGTTTTTCCCAGCATGAGCAAATCATCAACTCCATTGGTCATCGTGACCCTGAACTTGCCTCACAGTTAATGCGCGAGCATCTTGAAGAGGTTCGTGATAATTTAATATATCCTGCTAGACTAGCAAAAAAGATTTAGAAGCGAAGGGCAAGATAGGCAAAGCGTGACCGTTACCATTTATGTTGATGCCGACGCCTGCCCGGTGCGGGATAATACTATCACCATTGCGATCAGGCATGATGTAGCGGTTGTGATGGTGTGTAATGGCGGTATTCGCCCATACCCGCATACTCTTGTTAGTCTTAAAATTGTCCCATCAGGGCCTGATGAAGCGGATAAATGGATCGCAGAAACGATCACCGCGCAGGATATTTTGATCACCAGCGATATTCCCCTTGCGGCCAAGGCGATTGAAAAAGATGCCAGCGTGATCAGGCCGGATGGCTCATGCCTGACCAAAGATAATATTGGCAACATATTGGCGAGCCGTGATCTGATGTCTGATATCCGCGCCGCTGACCCGTTCCACCAATCAAAGGGAAAACCCCTTTCTGCCGCGGATAAAGGGAAGTTTAACCAAACCCTTGATCAATTAATTATTGACCAAGTGAGCAAATCCTGATGCTGATTTGCGCCTTGGTTCGCGGTGCTTTGATGGTTTTGCTAGATCAGTGAAGCGTGATTTTGCCTCGACCTAAGCCTCTTGAACCCTTTTATAGATCAAAATGCCTTACCCAAGCACGATTTTTGGGAAATAGAACGAAACTGTCCAATTTGGCATATCCACAATCTCACTGATACGCAAATCCCCACATACCGAACACAGCATATAAGCCTCCAAAGCTGACATTCCGGTTTCTTTTGACACCTGATCAACCATGCCAGAAACCGCATCACGAGCGGCTTGAAATAAATCTTCACCAATCCCTGTGGTGGCCCAATACCCGTTGCTATCAAAATGGCGCGTCACAGGGCCTTGGGTTTCAAATCGCGGAAACGGGAATTGCGCATCCTTGACCAGATCAACCTTGATAGCTACATCCATAGGGCTTTCAATCGCTGTTCCGCAAATCTCACCATCGCCTTGGGCAGCGTGGGTATCACCTAACGACAGCAACCCACCAGACACCTCAACAGGCAGATAAAGCGTCGTGCCTACGGCGTTATCACGAATATCCAGATTGCCGCCAACCCGTCGAGGGGGAACTACCGAATGTAATCCCTCTTCTGCCAGAGCAAGGCCAATAGTGCCAACAAAAGGTTTAAGGGGAACTTTCCCACCGGGGCCATAAAGCGCAGGTTCCATTGAGACTTTCTCATATTTCCAGATATGAAGGGCGGCGTCTTGAAACTGATCACTCAGCAAACCAAAGCCGGGAATATTTGCCGTCCAACCCCAACCCGATGGCTTAAAATCAAGAAAGGTAATGGCAACGGCATCACCGGGTTCTGCCCCTTCGACAAAGATAGGGCCTGTGACTGGATTAACCTTATCAAAGGAAAGATTTCCTAAATCAGCCAAAGTGGAATCAGGCCCTAATTGGCCACCAGAGGCATCAATGGTTTGCACTTCTATCGTTTGGCCCGGAGAAACCGACAGCACAGGGTCAATAGACCGATCCCATCCGAAATGATGATGATGGTGATGAATGGTATGGTT
>CBFIDH010000009.1:0-55928 GCA_965661405.1 Puniceispirillales bacterium (SeqCode) | reverse complement strand
AAGATTGAACATGTATGCTGTGGTAAAAACTGGCGGCAAGCAATATAAAGTGGCCAAAGACGACAAAATTATCGTTGACCGTCTTGAGGCTGAGGCTGGCTCTGCGCTCGTTCTTGATGAAGTGTTGATGGTTGCCAATGGCGATCAGGTCAATGTGGGTTCGCCCACGGTCAAAGACGCTGTGGTTGGGGCTACGGTTCTGCGCCACACGCGCGGCGACAAAATTATGGTGTTCCGCCGTAAGCGGCGCAAGAACTTCCGCCGGATTCGCGGTCATCGCCAAGATTTCACGCTGATCCAGATCACGGATATTGCCACTGATGGTAAGCTGAAGCCTGCCGCGAAAAAGGCAGAAACCGCTAAGCCAGAAGCTAAGCCAGCGGCGAAAAAAGCCGAAACAACAGCAAAGCCAGCGGCTAAGAAAAAGCCTGCCGCGGCAAAAAAGCCCGCCGCTAAGGCTGATAAAGCCTAGGCACGGCGACAGAACTAGTAAAGGAAGAGTACAATGGCACATAAAAAAGCAGGTGGTAGCTCCCGTAACGGCCGCGATTCTGCGGGTCGTCGTCTCGGCGTCAAGAAATTCGGTGGCGAAGCCGTTATTCCTGGCAACATTATCGTTCGCCAGCGCGGTACTAAATTCCACCCCGGCACAAATGTCGGAATTGGCAAAGACCACACCCTATTCGCCCTAAGCGATGGTAAAGTGAACTTTAGCCGTAAATCAGGTGGCCGCACATTTGCTAATGTAGTCCCGCATAGCGAGGCCGCTGAATAACCGCGTTTTCCGGTCATCAACATATGATGCAACGCATCCTCCGGTGATCGGGGATGCGTTTTTCTTTTGGAACGCGACATGAAATTTTTAGATCAATCGAAAATTTTTATCCAAAGCGGCAATGGTGGTCCCGGCTGTTTAAGTTTCCGGCGTGAAGCCCATGTTCCACGCGGCGGGCCTGATGGCGGTGATGGGGGACGTGGCGGCAGTGTAATCGCCGAATGTGTTGATGGGCTGAACACGCTGATTGATTATCGCTATCAACAACATTTTAAGGCTCAATCTGGCTTGCCCGGAGCTGGGCGCAACCGTTCCGGCCCTAGTGGTGAGGATGTGATCCTAAAACTCCCTGCCGGAACACAGATTCTTAATGAAGATAATGATATTGTTATCGCCGATCTGACCGAGGTCGGACAGCGCATTGTTCTGGCACGCGGGGGTGATGGCGGGCGCGGTAACGCCGCCTTTAAATCATCCACTAATCAGGCACCGCGCCGCTATGAACGCGGGTTTCCGGGACAAGAAATGTGGGTCTGGTTACGGCTGAAACTGATCGCTGATGCTGGTCTGCTTGGTATGCCGAACGCTGGCAAATCAACCTTTTTGTCTGCTGTTTCCGCGGCTAAACCAAAAATCGCCGATTATCCTTTCACCACCCTGCATCCGGGGTTGGGTGTCGTCGGGCTTGATGAACGCGAGTTTGTGCTGGCAGATATCCCCGGATTAGTAGAGGGCGCCCATGAAGGTGCCGGACTAGGTCACCGGTTTCTTGGTCATGTTGAACGTTGCCGGGTGTTGTTGCATCTGGTTGATGGCACCGCAGAAGACGCGGCAGAAAACTGGAAAGTGATCAGAGCCGAGCTACAAGCCTATGATCCTGATCTGGCTAACCGGCGTGAGATTACCGCAATATCCAAGGCCGATGCCTGTGATGCGGAACAACTGGATGAGATCAAAGCCGCACTGATGGCCGCAGGTGCAAAAGATGTTGTTGTCCTGTCTTCTGTTAGTGGCTTTGGCGTTACAGACACTTTAAGAATATTGTTGCAGGAAATTGATGATAATCGGCAAGCAGAATCCGATGCAAATCTAGAGCCTGCCCCATGGCAACCCTGAGTCCACCCATGACCAACATTTCGCATAGTCAAGATTATCTTAGCACCGCGCGCCGTGTCGTGATTAAGGTCGGCTCCGCGCTTTTGGTGGACGCTGATGGCGGCTTACGCAGCGACTGGCTAAACGCATTGGCTGAAGATTTAGCCCAACTAAAAGCTCGTGGATGCGCCATTGTGGTCGTATCATCCGGGGCTATTGCCTTTGGCCGCAAGATGATGGGCATTACCCCTAAACGGATGAAGCTATCCGAGAAACAGGCCGCCGCCGCGATTGGACAAATCAGGCTAAGCACAGAATGGCAACAGGCTATGGCGCGGCATGATCTGAACACGGCCCAGATTCTCTTATCACCTGATGATACCGAAACCCGTCGGCGGCATCTCAATGCTCGCGCCACGCTAATGACGCTCATTGACCGCCAGATTATCCCCGTGGTGAACGAAAATGACACTGTTGCGACCGCAGAGATCAGATATGGCGATAATGACCGTTTGGCGGCGCGTGTGGCACAGATGATCAGCGCCGATGTGTTAGTTCTGCTTTCAGATATTGACGGGCTCTATACTGGCGACCCTAAATCAGACCCAAACGCCACATTGGTGCCGCAAGTGACCGCGATTACCCCTGATATTCTGGCGATGGCTGGCCCTGCAAAGCATGAATATTCATCAGGCGGCATGGTCACAAAACTTGAGGCCGCCCGCATTGCCACCAGTGCAGGTTGCCACATGGTGATCTGTAACGGCGGCGCGGCGCATCCTGTTCAGCGGTTATTGGATCATGGCGATTGCACTTGGTTTAAGGCTAGCCACCAACCTCTGCAAGCTCGTAAAACATGGATAGCTGGCGGGCTTACGCCTAAAGGTGTGATCTTTGTGGATGATGGGGCCAAGGCTGCGCTGATGCGCGGCAAAAGCCTGTTAGCCGCAGGGATCACTGGCGTTGACGGGGTTTATGACAAGGGTGATCTGGTCGCCATCGCCACCACCAAAGGAGTGACGGTTGCCAGAGGGCTAACCCGATATAACGCCTCTGATATTAAGAGAATCGCCGGACATAATAGCGGTGAAATCGAGACCATTTTGGGTTATCGTGACCATAATGAGGTCATCCACGCGGATGATTTAGTGCTAGATATGTCATCGCGTCAATCTGGGCGGCAATCTGGGCGGCAATCTGGTAAGACTGGCAGAAAGGACGCATAGCATGGGTGGTGAATTAACAGATCACGCGGCAGATATTGCTATGAAAACCCTAACAGATCAGGCGCGTCTTGCCTGTCGGCAGATGTATCAATCGTCACATGATCAGCGTAACGCCGCGCTCTTTAACGCCGCGCGCCTGATCGAAGCCAACAGCGATGCGCTATTAGCTGCCAATCAAAAGGATGTCATTTCGGGTAACGAGCGCGGGCTGACCAAGGCCTTTATTGACCGCCTTACCCTCACCCCTGACCGCATTAAAGATATGACAAAAGGGCTGCGTGTTATTGCCGGGCTAGATGATCCTGTCGGGGTGGAAATGGCACGCTGGAGCCGCCCTAACGGGCTGGATATCAGCCGCGTAAGCACGCCACTTGGTGTTCTTGGTGTGATTTTCGAATCGCGCCCCAATGTCACGGTGGACGCCGCCGGATTAGCCATTAAATCTGCCAATAGTGTTATTTTGCGCGGCGGCAGTGATAGTTTCCACAGCGCCGCTATGCTGGGCCAGCTCATGCAGGATGGTCTAACAGAAGCTGGTTTGCCGCCCCATACGGTGCAGGTTATTGATAAGGTTGATCGCGCCATGGTCGGGGCCATGCTTCGTGCCCAAGGCGGAATAGATGTGATTGTGCCGCGTGGGGGGCGATCACTGGTTGAGCGTGTTCAGAATGAGGCTAAGGTTCCTGTCTTTGCCCATCTTGAAGGCATTTGTCATATCTATGTTCATCAAGACGCTGATCCCAAGAAAGCGGTTTCTATTGTGGTCAACGCCAAGATGCGGCGCACTGGTATTTGCGGAGCTGCGGAAACCCTGTTGATTGATAGGACATTGGTCAACAGCTTGTGGCCTGATATCGCCGCCGCCTTGCGTGAGGCTGGATGCGAGATTCGCGGCGATGCTGAGGCAAAATCAGCTTGCCCATGGATCAATGACGCCGCCGACAACGATTATGGTCATGAGTTTCTGGACGCTGTGATCGCCGTCAAGGTGGTGGATGGCGTTGACGCGGCGATTGAACATATCCGCACCCACGGAAGCGACCATACCGAAAGCATCATTACCGAAAACACAAAAATATCCGATCAATTTGTTCATGAAATTGATTCGTCCATCGTCATGATCAACGCCTCAACCCAGTTTGCCGATGGTGGTGAGTTTGGGATGGGAGCAGAGCTTGGTATCGCCACAGGACGTATTCATGCACGCGGCCCGGTTAGCATAAACCAGCTTACCTGCTTTAAATATATTGTTAGAGGCAACGGACAAACCCGGCCATGACCTCCACAAGGTATCAGTTGTTAGCCAAGTTACGCGCCAGACATTCAGGTCATATCGGGCTTCTTGGCGGCTCATTCAATCCGGCACATCATGGTCATGCTCATGTTGCAGACACGGCGGCCTCTGTCATAGGACTTGATGCGGTTTGGTGGCTGGTTAGCCCGCAAAACCCTCTCAAATCCGCCAACGAAATGGCGCCTGTGATCGACCGCTACACCAGCGCTAATGCCAACGCCGCCACCTGTCGGCATCACCGCCGCATGGTCGTTAGCCGCCTTGAAGAAGCCATAGGCACAAGCTATACCGCCGATACCGTGCGTCTATTGGCAAAAACCTGTCCACGATTGCGATTCTATTTTCTGATGGGGGCGGATAACCTTGCCACTTTCCATCGCTGGTATCGGCCAGATGTTATCAGTCGTCATGCTATTCCGGTTGTGGTTAATCGTCCCCATTACCGGTCGCAGGCTCTAGGCAGTCCGACAGCCGCGCGTCTAAAACGGATAGCCCCAAGACGGCTTAAACACACCGCCATGAGGCGCGGTAGCAAAAACAAATATTGGGGATTTATCGAAGCCCAGCAAATTAACCTATCCGCAACCACCATTCGGGCAAAGCGCAAGGATTAGGCCACGCGGATTAAGCATTGGCAATTGACATGATCTGTTTTATCATTATGTGATATGACGGATAAGATAGAGTGAAGGAGTTACCTATTTCCGATCATCAAAACCTTTCTGGACAGCCCAATGATAGCAGTGAACGCTTGCTTCAGTTTGTTGTGTCTTCTCTTGAAGATGATAAAGCAACAGATCTGGTTATCGTTCCCCTAGCGGGCAAGTCGTCTATCGCTGATTATATGGTTATCGCTTCGGGGACATCCTCGCGGCAACTCTCTGCCATGGCCGAACACCTTGGAAAAGCGATGAAGGATCATGGCATCACTTCGCGCGGTACCGAAGGCGCCCAGCAAGGTGACTGGATTCTGATTGACGCCGGAGACATCATTGTTCACCTGTTCCGCCCTGAAGTGCGCGAGTTTTATCAACTGGAAAAAATGTGGCTTGATCCGACAGACGCCTCGCGTCCAGCGATAGAAACCGCCACGCCCTAATCCGGGGCTAATTCTTATGCGTTTATCCATCTCTGCGATTGGTAAGGCTGGCAAAGGGCCAGAAGCCGCCCTTACCCAAAAATATTTTTCACGGCTACCACATCCGGGAAAGCTGATTGAACGCGATTCATCAAAACCTGCTGGAGCAGCGCGGATACAAGACGAAGGTGAGAAAATCCTTGCCGCCATCCCTTCGGGCGGCAAGCTGGTCGCCCTTGATGAGAAAGGGAAATCATTAACCTCACGCGGGATAGCAGAGCTGATCCAACAATGGCGAGATCATGGGATTCGGGACACTGTCTTTGCTATTGGCGGGGCGGATGGGCATAGCCCTGAGGTCATCAAAAGGGCAGATATGGTGCTGGCCTTTGGTGAGCAAACTTGGCCGCATCTTTTGGTGCGAGCGATGCTGACCGAACAACTTTACCGAGCAGAAATGATTTTAACCGGACACCCCTATCATCACGGCTAGAGGAAGCGGCTTGGCAAGTTTCAGCTGATTGTCGTATATAAAAGGGTATCATGACCACATTCACCAAAAAAAAGCCTGTTGTTCTTGCCATTATGGATGGGTGGGGACATAGCGATGAGCGCCGCAACAACGCTGTCCGGCTGGCGCATACGCCTGTTATTGATAGGTTGGATGCGTCTGCGCCCAAGGCCTTTCTTGAGGCATCCGCCGGGGCTGTTGGTTTGCCAGATGGTCAAGTGGGCAATTCCGAGGTAGGGCATATGACCATCGGGGCAGGCCGTATTATTGAACAAGATTTGGTACGGATTAACAACGCCGTTCGCGCAGGGGCATTTGAGACAAGCCCCGTTTTGGATCAACTGGCCAAACAGTTAAAACCTCGTGATGCGTCGGTGCATCTCATCGGTATGGTTTCTGATGGGGGCGTTCATAGCCACCGGGAACATATTTTGGCCTTGGCTCAGGCTATGACAAGCAAAGGCATTTCTGTCAAACTTCATCTTTTTACCGATGGGCGTGATACCTTGCCCGGTACCGCCGCCAAGCATTTGGCATGGCTGCAAACTCGACTTCCTGACATGGCGGATATCGCCACAATATCTGGTCGGTATTATGGGATGGATCGTGATCATCGCTGGGAACGCAGTTCTCTTGTGATCAATGCTATTGCCCATGGCAAGGCTGATCATCATTCCGACAATCCAGCTTGTGCTATTACCGCGGCAGAATTGCGTGGTGAGACAGATGAGTTCATCCTGCCCACTATCATCGGCACTTATTCGGGCATGGCTGATGGGGATGGACTGATTACTGCTAATTTTCGGGCGGATCGGGTGCGGCAACTTCTTGCTGGTCTTCTTTTTGATGACACGCCATTGGTCAATGTGCCGCCAGTTCCAACACTTGAACGACCTGTATCCATGGCCTCATTTTCTGAACGCATTGATGCCGTATCAGACCTGCTATTCCCGCCGATAGCATTGCAAAACACCCTAGGGGATGTTGTCGCCGCCGCCGGGATGAGCCAGCTTCGTCTTGCCGAGACGGAAAAATATCCTCATGTTACCTTTTTCCTTAATGGCGGGGCAGAGGATATCCACACCAATGAAGAACGCTGCCTTATCCCATCACCCAAAGTAGCCACTTACGATCTGAAACCTGATATGAGTGCTGATGCTGTGTTAGCGGCACTGCTTGAGGCTATCACTGACAAAAAGCATGACCTGATTATCGTTAATTTTGCCAATCCCGATATGGTAGGGCATACAGGTGTTTTGGCGGCGGCTATCACCGCGGTAGAGGTGGTTGATCACGCGATTGGTGAGGTTATCAGCGCATTAGAGGACGTTGGCGGCAGTATGCTATTGACGGCGGATCATGGTAATTGTGAAGTGATGTGGGATGACGCATCCAACACCGCGCATACAGCACATACCACTAATCCTGTTCCGATTTACTGGATTGGTGCGCCAATAGGCGGCAGATTAAAACATGGCGGCCTTAGCGATTTGGCGCCATCTTTATTGACCCTTTTAGGAGTGCCCATTCCAACAGAAATGAGTGGATCATCGCTTTTGATCACAGAATAATCCGCTTTGCCTTGATCTTGCTTTGATCTATGGGCAACATAGGTTATTTTAGTATCTTCAAAATTTGGATATTTGTAATGCGCCAGAAATCATCACTCACCAATCGTATGACCCGCTATCTCTATTTCGCGTTAGGCGGAGTAGTATTAATGGCAGGGGCATCCACCTTTGTATCCAACCCATCACAGAGTCAATCTACCAATGACAGCATCTATGATAATCTGGCTCTCTTTGGTGAAGTATTTGAAAGTATTCGCTATAATTATGTTGAGGAAATTGACGATAAAGAGCTGATCCATTCTGCCATCAATGGAATGCTGACCTCGCTTGATCCACATTCTAATTTTCTCAGTGCCGAAGATTTTAATGATATGCAGCAACGCACCCGTGGTGAGTTCGGTGGATTAGGCATTGAGATTACCATGGAAGATGGCTTTGTTAAGGTCGTCTCCCCTATTGATGACACGCCTGCCGACAAAGCCGGGATTCTTTCTGGAGACTTGATTGTTGGTATTGATGGCGAAAGCGTGCTTGGCATGACCTTGACCGAGGCGGTTGATCTGATGCGCGGTGAGATCGGAAGCGAGATCACCATCACCGTTAAGCGCGGTGATAAGCCTGTGTTTGATGTGACGCTTTCCCGTGATGTGATCAAAATGCGAAGTGTCCGTTATGAGAGTTTTGGCAATGTCGGCTATATCCGCGTGACCACCTTTAGCGAACAGACAACCCCCGGTGTGATGAATGCTGTTGATTCTCTTAGAGATGAGCATGGTAAAAATCTGGCAGGCTTAGTTATTGATCTGCGGAACAATCCCGGCGGATTATTGAACGAAGCTATTTCTGTGACAGACGCCTTTTTGAATGAGGGAGAGATTGTTTCAACCCGTGGGCGTAATGATGGTTCTGCCTCACGGTTTTTTGCCCAAAATGGGGATATTTCTGATGGTTTGCCTATTGTTGTGCTGATTAATTCCGGCTCTGCTTCGGCATCCGAAATTGTCGCCGGGGCTTTTAAGGATCATGGCCGCGCTCTCATCATGGGGACAAGGTCCTTTGGCAAAGGATCTGTGCAAAGCATTATTCCCGTGGGCCGTGACGGTGCCATGCGACTAACAACAGCGCGCTATTACACTCCTTCAGGGGTATCTATTCAAGGCACTGGGATCACGCCAGATATTCTGGTAGAGCTTGCCTTGGTTGAAGATATTGATGATGGGGCTTTCCGTGAAGAAGACCTTAAAGGATCGCTAGAAAACAATAACGCCGAAAACGGAACGACAAATGATGATGATAATACCGCTGAGGATAATATGCCGGAAGCTATCCGGGACTATCAACTGGCGCGGGCAGTCGATTTGTTGAGCGGGTTACGTGTCTTTAATGGATTGTCGCAATGAGCCTAAAGATTGATTATAACAGCCGCCCCTTTCGCCCTTGTGTTGGGATCATCCTGATAAACCCGTCTAAGCAGATTTTTGTCGGTCAACGCCTAGACAATCATGGTGAGGCATGGCAAATGCCCCAAGGCGGTATTGATCAGGGGGAAACCCCTATTGAGGCTGGATTCCGTGAAATGGAAGAAGAGATCGGAACAAATCAGGCAGAGTTGTTACGCGAACATCCCGAATGGCTATCATACAGTATTCCAGAACCATTGGCTAATCAGCTTTGGGGCGGTAAATATCGCGGCCAATCTCAAAAATGGCTGGCGTTCCGTTATCATGGGGATGATGCTGATATCAATATTGAGACCGAAAACCCAGAGTTTTGCAAATGGCGTTGGTCAACGGTGGCGTCTTTGCCAGAATTAGCCGTGCCTTTCAAAAGGCCAGTTTATGCTAAGCTCGTTGAAGATTTCAAAGATCTATTTATTTAATCGCCAAAGCTATTTCATAGCCGATTAAAGGGCCGCAAGCACCGCGTCAAGAAACTCAAGCTCACGCGTGTTTCCATTTGTGTCTGCGGTTTGACGTTGGCTTTCGATATCTGCACGCTGGGTATTATCCAATGTGACCGCACGCTCAGCCAAGATGACGCATTTGTCTTCGGTAACATCAGCAATGCCCCCATCAACCATGATGCGGCTGTTGACATTACCATTGACATAAACCTCAACAACGCCGCGCTGAAGGGTTGAGATGGTTGGGGCATGACGCGGCATGGCGCCAAACAGACCCAAGCTACCCGGTACGACAACCATGCTGGCATCCACAGCCATCATGACGCGAGCAGGGGTAACCAATTCAAATGCCGTTGTTTCAGCCATGATCCAACCTTATCCTCAATCCCGTTCCAAATGCCGGTGGGCCTGAACCAATCAGGCCGCTTCCGCGCTAAGTTTTTTGCCTTTTTCCAAGGCCTCCTCAATGGTGCCGACCATATAGAATGCTGCTTCTGGCAGATGGTCATACTCACCTTCAACGATGCCCTTAAAGCCTTTGATCGTATCATCCAGTGAAACCAGAACACCTGGTGAACCGGTGAAGACCTCAGCAACATGGAAAGGCTGTGAGAGGAAACGCTGAATTTTACGGGCTCTGGATACGACCAGCTTATCTTCTTCGGAAAGCTCGTCCATACCAAGAATAGCAATAATATCCTGCAAAGATTTATATTGCTGAAGCACTTCCTGCACCCGTCTGGCAACATCATAATGTTCGTTACCAACGATTCGCGGATCAAGCATTCTTGAAGTGGAATCAAGCGGGTCCACCGCAGGATAAATACCGAGTTCAGCAATCTGACGCGACAAAACGGTTGTGGCGTCAAGGTGCGCGAATGATGTTGCGGGCGCCGGATCGGTCAAGTCATCGGCAGGAACATAAATCGCCTGTACCGAGGTAATAGACCCTTTACGAGTTGTTGTAATCCGTTCCTGCAAGGCCCCCATATCGGTTGCCAATGTCGGCTGATACCCCACCGCAGATGGGATACGGCCAAGCAGGGCCGATACCTCAGAACCTGCTTGGGTAAAGCGGAAAATGTTATCGACAAAGAACAACACATCCTGACCTTCTTCGTCACGGAAATATTCAGCCAAAGTCAAACCTGTCAGGGCCACACGAGCGCGAGCACCCGGAGGTTCATTCATCTGACCATAAACCAGCGCGGCTTTCGAGCCTTCGCCATCTGTCTTGATAACACCAGATTCAACCATCTCATGATAAAGATCGTTACCTTCACGGGTACGCTCACCAACACCAGCAAACACAGACACACCGCCGTGCTCTTTCGCGATGTTGTTAATAAGCTCCATAATCGTAACGGTTTTACCAACACCCGCGCCGCCAAACAGACCAATCTTACCGCCCTTCACATAAGGACAAAGAAGATCAACAACCTTAATACCTGTCACCAGAATTTCAGCTTCGGTGGACTGATCCACATATTCTGGTGCAGGGCGGTGGATGGGGAAGGTTTGTTTTGATTTAACAGGCTTGCCTTCGTCCACAGGCTCACCCACCACATTCAGGATACGGCCAAGTGTTTCAGGGCCAACCGGTACGCGAATGGAATCACCAGTATCAATCGCTTCTTGTCCACGAACCAGACCTTCGGTCGAGTCCATGGCGATACAGCGAACGGTTTGTTCACCAAGGTGCTGGGCCACTTCCAGAACCAATCTCTGACCGCCATTATCCAAATGGATGGCGTTAAGAATGGGCGGCAATTCCCCATCAAATTCTACGTCGACGACAGCGCCGATAATCTGTGTCAGTCTACCTTTTGCGTTATTGGCCATGATACGATGCTCCAGCTTCAGTTTAATCGGGTTACAGCGCTTCTGCCCCAGAAATAATTTCAATCAATTCGGTGGTGATAGCAGCCTGACGACGACGGTTATATTCCATGGTCAGGCGATCAATCAGATCACCGGCGTTACGTGTTGCGTTATCCATTGCGGTCATTCGAGCTGCCAATTCACTGGCAGAGCTTTCCAAAATAGCCGTATAGATTTGTGTGCTGAGATTGCGCGGCAAGAGATCTTCAAGCACGGTGGCTTCATCTGGCTCATACTCATAAGGGGCAGATGATGCCGTATTTTCATCCGCGGCTTCTGTCTCTGAGACTTCAACCGGGATAAGGGAACTGATAGTTACTTCTTGGGTGATGGCAGAAATAAAACGGTTATAAAGAATATGGCAACGATCCAATTCCCCATTTTCCAGCCGTTCTCTGATGACATCTGCGATGCTATCAATATCGGCAAAGGACACCGCCGTTCCTTGTACCCCTTCACGGCTATCCACGATCAGATCACCAAGCTCACGCTTTAGCGCATCCTTAGCCTTGCGGCCAACCATCACCAGATCAACTGTTTTGCCTTCGCCTTTCAGTCTTTCGACTTCACGGCGTGTGGCACGGATAATACTACCATTAAAACCACCACAAAGGCCGCGGTCTGCGGAAAGGACCAGCAAAAGAATGCGTTGATCCGACCCTGTTCCAACCAACATCGTTGGTGCCGTTTCTGGCGAGGCTTTGCTAGCTAGGCTGTTGATAATAGCTGACATCCGCGCCGCATAGGGGCGTGCCGCCTCCGCGTTATCTTGGGCTCGGCGCAGTTTAGCCGCGGCTACCATCTTCATAGCAGAGGTGATCTTCTGCGTTGACTTAACGCTTCTGATCCGGTTTTTCAAATCCTTCAAATTGGCCATGAGGCAAAATCCTGTTGAGTGAAGAACCGATTAAGCGAAACTTTTGGCAAAACTTTCGATTTCTGCCGCCAGCTGTTTTTTCGTTTCGTCTGAAATAGCTTTCTCATCGCGGATCGCCTTGAGGATATTAGCCCCTGCCCCGCGCATGTGATTGAGAATACCTTCTTCAAACTTACCAACATCGGCAATCGACAGGCCATCAAGATAGCCATTCACCCCGGCAAAGATGGAAACCACCTGTTCTTCAATTGGCATAGGTGAGTATTGTGATTGCTTCAGCAATTCGGTCAAACGGGCGCCGCGATCCAGCAATTTCCGTGTTGAGGCATCCATATCCGAGGCGAACTGCGCGAACGCTGCCATCTCACGATACTGGGCTAATTCTAGTTTAATAGAACCAGCAACCTGCTTCATGGCCTTGATCTGGGCAGAGGAGCCAACACGGCTAACCGACAGACCAACATTCACCGCAGGACGAATCCCTTGATAAAAGAGATCGGTTTCAAGGAAAATCTGACCATCGGTAATGGAAATCACATTGGTAGGAATAAACGCAGACACATCACCGCCTTGCGTTTCGATAACTGGTAGCGCGGTCAATGACCCAAGACCGTTATCTTCGTTAAGCTTAGCCGCGCGTTCCAAGAGGCGTGAATGCAGATAGAAAACATCACCAGGATAAGCTTCACGGCCCGGAGGACGACGAAGCAACAAGGACATCTGGCGATACGCAACAGCCTGTTTTGACAAATCATCATAAACAATCACCGCGTGCATCCCGTTATCACGGAAATATTCACCCATCGCACAAGCGGTATAAGGGGCAATAAACTGAAGCGGGGCAGGATCAGAAGCTGTCGCGGCAACAACAATGGAATATTCCATGGCGCCGTTTTCTTCGAGCGTACGCACGATCTGGGCAACGGTGGAACGCTTTTGACCAATAGCAACATAAATGCAGAACAGTTTTTTCGTATCATCTTTGCCAGCCGCATCATTAACTGATTTCTGGTTGATGAAAGTATCAATAGCGATAGCGGTTTTACCTGTCTGGCGGTCACCAATAATCAGCTCACGCTGGCCACGACCAATAGGGATCAAGCTATCAATGGCTTTTAAGCCAGTTTGCATAGGCTCATGCACAGATTTACGCGGCATGATGCCCGGAGCTTTTACTTCAACCCGGCGGCGCTCGGTGTTTTCGAGAGGGCCTTTACCATCAATAGGATTACCAAGACCATCAACGACGCGACCCAAAAGACCTTTGCCTGTTGGGGCATCCACAATAGCACCTGTCCGGCGAACAATCGTGCCTTCGCTGATATCACGGTCATCACCGAAAATCACGATACCGACATTATCGCTTTCTAGGTTAAGGGCCATGCCCTTATTGCCACCATCGAATTCCACCATTTCACCGGCGCGAACTTCGTCAAGGCCATAGACTCTGGCGATACCATCACCAACCGATAACACTCGGCCAACTTCTGCGACCTCGGCCTCACTGCCAAAATTGGCGATCTGTTCTTTAAGGATTGCTGAAATCTCAGCGGCGCGAATATCCATTACCCAACACCCTTCATAGCGGCTTCCAGCCGGTTCAGTTTCGTTTTGATCGAAGTGTCAATCATGCGGGACCCGATGCGAACCACCAGACCGCCGATTAACGAAGCATCTACCGATGTGGTCAAAGCGATTTTGTTGCTTTTGGTCATACTGGCAATTGCTTCCATGATGTTTGCTTCATGCGAGGCATCAAGCGGTACAGCTGAGATGACTTCTGCTGAAATCTCCCCACGCCGTTTGGCCAAATCGGCCAGAAATTCTCTGATAATCTGTGGCAAGACAAATAGTCTGCCATTGAGGCATAGCGCGCCAACAAACTTTAACATCAGCTCATCAGCGCCTGCTTTTTCCAAAATCGCTACCATAGCACCTTTTTGAGTATCACGGCTAATGGCAGAGGCCTCAACAATGCGGCGCAATTCGGCAGATTCGGCTAGAATCTTTTCTAAATCTTGAAAGTCACGCGCGATGGCATCAATTTTACCTTCGGCATCGGCAAGCTCAAACAAAGCCTTCACGTAACGTTTGGCAATTCCAGAACTGGATGACATGGAGCGGCAATCCCCCGGTCAGAAACGCTTATTAATGGCCATCCATTAATGAAGCAAAATCTATACAGAACACATTATTGAAATGCTTGCTATCATAGGAAAAACGCTAAAGCAAGATCAATGCGTGTATTTTGCGTCTCTCGCGTCAAATTGACCATACACATAGCTGATCTTAACAGACACAAACGGTCAATATTTCTTGCCCAAATCCGCAAAACCCAATGATTTTACGCGATTTTTCCTCTAAAAAAAGCTCACGGGGTCAATATCAAGCTGACATTGAATTATTGAAGGAATTTTCACCCTATTTAGCCATTGTGCGATGGCACGTTGAAGATTGACTTCTCTTTCGGCTTTAATAAGGAATCGCATCCGGTGCTGACCACGCAATAATCGGATTGGCGCAGGCGCAGGCCCTAATAAGGTCACACCATCATAATTTGGCCATTGCCTAGCCATCTGGCTTGCAAAAGCGGTTAATGTTTCATCATCACGACTGGACAAGATAACCGCCGCCAAACGGCCATAAGGCGGCATATTGGCAGCCTCGCGATCAGCTTTTTCAGCAGCGATAAACCCCGCGCGATCATCATTGACCAAACTTTGCAAAACACGCGCCTCTGGCATGACTGTTTGCATCAAGACACGGCCTGATTTTTCTGCCCGCCCTGCTCGCCCCGCGACTTGGGTAAGCATTTGCCAGCTTAACTCACCACCACGCAAATCACCGCCCGAAAGCCCCAAATCCGCATCCACCACCCCTACCAATGTCAATCCGGGGAAGTGATGCCCTTTGGCAATCATCTGGGTGCCAATAATGATATCAATTTCACCATTATGCACCGCATCAAAAAATGTTTCCGCCAGCGCAGGTGTAGTGATCAGATCACTAGAAAAAACCCCCTGTCTGGCATCAGGAAACCGCAATGCCACTTCTTCGGCTAACCGTTCCACCCCAGGGCCACAAGGCATGATCATATCCGCAACGCCGCAAGATGGGCATTGTTCAGGAAAACGGCTAGAATGCCCACAATGATGACAGCGCAATTGGCCTGCGGATTTATGTGTCACTAGCCAAGCCGAACAATTCGGACAAACAATGCGCTCACGGCAAGACAGACAAAGCGACATGGGCGCATAGCCCCGGCGATTAAGAAAGAGCAATATCTGTTCCTGATTCTGCAAGGCCTTTCCTATCGCATCCACCAATGGCGGCGCCAACCATCGGCGCCGTTCTGTTGGTGTTTTACCAAGATCAACTAATGTGATTTTTGGCATTTCCGCCTTACCAAACCGGCTGGTTAATTGAATATGCTCATACTTCCCCTGTTCCGCGTTAACCAGCGTTTCCAGTGACGGTGTAGCCGAAGACAGAATGACAGGAATACGCGAGAGCTTTGCCCGCAGCACCGCCATATCTCTGGCGTGATAACGCACGCCGTCCTGCTGGCGGAAACTGTGGTCATGTTCTTCATCAACCACAATCACCCCCGGACGAGAAAAGGGCAAAAACAGGGCTGATCTAGCACCAGCCACCACCATCGGTTCACCTTTGATAGCATCACGCCAGACCGTTCGGCGCTTGGCGTCACTTAATCCAGAATGCCAAAGCCTTGGCCGAAAACCAAATCGGTCAAGACACCGTTTCTCAAATGCTTGTGAAAGGGCAATTTCCGGCAATAAGATCAGCGCCTGTCGTCCAGCCTGAAGCGCCGCGGCTACGGCCTCAAAATAGACTTCGGTTTTGCCAGACCCTGTCACGCCATCAAGAACAAAGGCCTTAAAATCATTAGCATCTATTGCGGCAGTCAGATGATCAGCCGCCACAGTCTGATCAGGTGTTAGCGGGTGTTGACGATCTGGCAGGTGCGGCAGGTGCGGCAGAGATGATGATGATGGTGCCGTCATCAAGGCTTCTTTTAACAAGCCCTCATCAACCATGGCCTTAATCGTGCTGGTGCTGGCACCAGTCAAGGCACGGATGCTGGCGGCGCTTTGCGGTAGCATTGCCATATCGGATAGCGCGGTCAGGATGCTACGGCGGCGCGGGGTACTGGCCTGATCTGGCTTGGCTATCACTTGATAGCCTGTTGGCATCACCTCTGGCGCGAGAGCAGACGGCACAGATACTGCCATTTTGAACACCGCGCCCGGCGGTTCCATGTACCACTGCGCCACCCAATGAAGAAACTTCTGCATCTCCGGCGTCAGCCGCAAAGCCGCATCATAAGGAATAGCCGTTTTTAATGTTATCGCCTTATCACCGGGATCAATATCCGGATTGGTTTCAATAATCATTCCGGTGACTTGCCGCTTTCCCAAAGGGGCAGACACTAATTGCCCCGGTTCTGCCATGGCAGCCTGCGTCGCATCCATACGATATGTTAAGGCCCCGTCAACAAACGGCAGAGATGTCGCCAGCGTGACACGGACGATCGTTTCAGCAGTTTCAGGCAGGGGCGCAGTCATGGGATGTTTTGTCTTCTCCGTCTTGTCTTATTTATGCGTCATGATCTTATCGTCTCAGGCTAGCACTTTTTACCGTCTTGGGCTAAGATGTTGAAGATTTTTACTCCAGTTAGGACAGCAAGTATGAAACTTTTTCTTGATACCGCCAATATTGATGAGATCAAAGCCCTCAACAGCACTGGTTTTGTCGATGGTGTGACAACTAACCCTTCACTGATTGCCAAATCTGGCCGTGATCTGATGGAAACCATCGCTGAGATTTGTGATCTGGTAGATGGCCCTGTTAGTGCTGAGGTCACCGCCACTGATGCGGAAACCATGTTGAAAGAGGGAAAGAAACTGGCTGGAATTGCTGATAATGTTGCCGTCAAAGTGCCTTTAACCGAGGCCGGGCTATTGGTTTGTAAAGCGCTGAGTGATCAGGGAACCATGGTCAATGTCACACTCTGCTTTTCTGCCGCCCAAGCCTTACTAGCGGCTAAAGCTGGGGCAAGTTTCATTTCCCCCTTTGTTGGTCGCCTTGATGATATCGGCAATAATGGCATGGGTCTGATTGAGGAAATTGTTACCATCTATGCTAATTATGATATGCGAACCGAAGTGCTGGTCGCCTCGGTGCGTGGAGTTCAACACGTTGTTGATGCGGCCTTGATGGGGGCTGATGTTGCCACTGTTCCGCCGCAAGTGATTTCCGCTATGTTCAAGCATCCTTTGACGGATAAAGGGTTAGACGCCTTTTTGTCGGATTGGGAGAAAACAGGTCAATCGATTCTGTAAGCAAAAGCCATGACCTCTTCTGATAAAGCCAATGAAACTGGCGTGATTGATCTTAACCATCTGCTCACATTAAAGGCACAGCAAGCCATGCGTGAGGTTCAGAGGAAACAGAAAATCCTGTTGGATAATAGCATGGCTAATCATGATGCTATCCGCCGGGTTTATCACGCTGATCTTTTGCTGTTGGCGGCCACGAGCCGTGAGGAAATTGGCGAGGCGATCACAACCTATTTTCCGCCCATTCTGGATGTCGCCGCCGCCAGACTGGTTGCCGATAGCCAGCATCCCGTGGCAAATGACCCCTTCGTCACCGGGTTGCCGTCACAGGCACTTAACGCCCTGACCGATGATAGTGGTGTTTTTCTAGGCTGCCCCAACAAAGAACAGGGCAACGCCTTTACCGCCGCAGGCATTAGCGTTCCGCCAAGCGCAGGTATTGTGCGATTGCCGAAAGATTTACCCACTTCATCACATGACATTGTCCTTCTCTTGGCTGGTAATACCAAAGACAGTTTCACACCGTCCCATGGCATTGATTTGTTGACACAACTGGTTATGAAAATTGCCATCGCATTAGCCGCCAGACCATCGGGAATAAAATGACAGGGCAAACCGTTCATGAGGCTTGGTTAAGCTGGCTTGAACACGAACGCCGGTCTTCGCCCCGAACACAAGAATCCTATAACCGTGATGTTAAGCAATGGCTGACTTTTCTGGAGGAACAACACTGTTCTGCTGATCAGTTTGGGCGGCAAGAAACGCGCCTTTTCCTAAGTCGATTAGCAGATAAAAATATGGCGGCGACCAGCATCGCCCGCATCCTGTCGTCTATCCGCAGTTATTATCGTTTTGCCATGCGCCAAGGCCATTATAACGATATCAACTTAACCAGCCTAAAGGCACCGCGAACAAAGCCGCCCTTGCCCAAAAGCATCGCCGCGGTTGATGTTAAAGCCATGATTGCCGCGGTGCGAACCTTAGGCCAAGCGCCATGGATTGAGGCTCGTGACATCGCTGTTCTGACCTTAATTTACGGCACAGGGCTTCGTATTTCTGAGGCCCTCGCCCTCAAGCGCGGTGATGCCCCACTTGGAGCATGGCTGAGAGTGATTGGCAAAGGCGGCAAAAGCCGCGATATTCCTGTGCTGGATATTGTTAGGATTACGATTGATCACTGGCTTGAGCATTCTCCGGGTGGGCAATCCCCTGACGCGCCTCTCTTTATTGCCAATCGTGGCGGCCCACTTCATCCCCGTGCCGTGCAAAGGCTGGTAGAAAGCCTGCGTTATAAACTTGGGCTTGAAAGCCATGCCACGCCTCATGCTCTACGGCACGCTTTTGCTAGTCATATGCTGGCAGGAGGCGGCGATCTTCGCGCCATTCAGAGCCTTTTGGGTCATGCTAATCTGACAACAACTCAGCGTTATACGCATATTGATGCCAGTGGGCTTAAAGCTGTCCATCAGGATACTCATCCCCGCGCACGGCAAAAATAACTAATCAAAAATAGGTGATTACATATGGATGGCGCGGTTATCGACCGCTAGCGCGGCCTCTTTGATCGCTTCATTCAAGGTCGGGTGTCCATGGCAAGTGCGCGCGATATCCTCTGCCGCCCCGCCAAAGGCCATGACCGCCGCGCATTCATGGATCAAAGTTCCGGCATCAGCACCAATGATATGCACCCCTAGCACTCTGTCTGTTGTCTGATCTGCCAGAATCTTAACAAAGCCCTCAACATGACCAACGGCACGCGCCCGGCTATTCGCCATAAAAGGAAAGACACCTTTATGATAAGCAATGCCCAAATCTTTGAGCTGTTCTTCGGTCTTGCCCAAAGTGGCCACCTCAGGGTCTGTATAGACAATACCAGGCACCAGATCATAATCCACATGACCACTATGACCAGCCATGATCTCAACCGCGGCAATGCCATCATGTTCGGCTTTATGCGCCAACATTGGCCCCGGAATGACATCTCCAACAGCATAAACACCTGCTACTGAGGTTTCAAAATGGTCATTAACCTTAATGCGTCCACGCTCATCCATGCTAACGCCAAGAGCCTCTAGCCCTAGCCCTTCGGTATAGGGTCTGCGTCCCACCGCGACAAGAACTACATCTGCCGCTAGTTTTTCCGTCTCACCACCATCAGCCGAGGCAATATTAACAACAACGCCAGATTTATTTGCCTTGGCTGATTTAACCGCCGTGCTAAGCCGGAAACGAATACCTTGCTTTTCAAGAATGGACTTAAACTTGGAGGCTACCTCAGCGTCCATTCCGGGCAAAATACGCGGTAAGAATTCGACCACCTCGACCTCTGCCCCAAGGCGGCGCCAAACTGTTGCCATCTCAAGTCCAATATAACCGCCACCAATAACCACAAGCTGTTTCGGTACTTTAGCCAAGGCTAAAGCCCCCGTAGAAGAGACGATTTTTTCTTCATCAATCGGCACATCTTTGAGGGGCTGAACCTCTGATCCTGTCGCTATTAGAATCTGTTTAGCGTTGATCGTCTGGCTTCCTTGATCACCATTGACCTCAACCACGCCGGGCGCGGTGATCGTTCCTTTGCCTTGAATATGGGTGATCTTATTTTTCCGCATCAACAAACTGATGCCATCGGTTAGCCCGCCCACCACTTTATCTTTATTGGCCATCATTGCCGCGAGATCAAGTTTAGGCTTACCTGCCGTGATACCAAGTTCATCCAGCTCACCTGATACCAGCTCGGCATATTTCTCAGAGGTGCTGAGAAGCGCTTTAGAAGGAATACACCCCACATTAAGGCAAGTGCCGCCAAGCGTTGCCCGCTTTTCCACCAATGTTACCGCCATACCAAGCTGGGCCGCACGGATTGCCGCCACATAGCCCCCTGGCCCGCCGCCAATAATCACCAGATCGCTTTTATGCTGTTCTGCCATATTGCAGCCTTTCTCTGTTTCCTATAACCCGATCAGTAACCGCCGCGGGTCTTCGAGCGACTGTTTGACACGAACAAGGAAAGATACAGCCTCACGCCCATCAATAATCCGGTGATCATAAGACAGCGCTAGATACATCATCGGGCGGACAACAATCTCATCACCACCCTTACCTGACACAACCACAGCGCGTTTCTGAATATTATGCATTCCCAGAATTCCACTCTGTGGCGGGTTGAGGATAGGCGTTGACAACATGGAGCCGTAAATCCCGCCATTAGAAATGGTAAAGGTGCCATCCGACATATCTGCCATGCTGAGCTTACCTTGCCGCGCCTTGTCACCAAAGCTATTGATGCTGGCTTCGGTTTCGGCAAAGCTCATCCGGTCGGCATCCCTTAAGACTGGTACCACCAAGCCTTGCGGCGTTCCAACCGCAACGCCGATATTATAATAGTTTTTGTAGATAATATCATTGCCATGAATCTCTGCATTAACAGCCGGATAGTCTTTCAGTGCTTCAATCACAGCGTGGACAAAAAAGCTCATAAAGCCAAGTTTCACGCCGTGGCGTTTCTCAAAACTGTCTTTGTATTCGCCGCGCAATGCCATGACTGCTGTCATATCCACCTCATTAAAGGTGGTCAGCATAGCGGCGGTGTTCTGGGCATCTTTGAGACGCCGGGCAATGACCTGCCGCAGACGCGACATAGGCACCCTTTCTTCACGCGCATCATCATGGCGAGGTGCAGGTGGCGCCGCTGGAGCATGTGCAGGCGCAGGCGCTATTTTTGGTGCCGTGCCAGCGGCCAGAACATCGCCCTTGGTCAGGCGGCCATCTTTGCCAGTGCCTGTTATGCTGGCTGGATCAAGATTATTTTCGTCCACGATACGCCGCACAGCAGGAGATAAAGGTGCAGATGCCGCATTACCCGAACCCGATACAGTTGTAGCAGGGGCAGGTGTGGCAGGGGCAGAAGGTGCAGGTGTAGCAGGGGCGCTAGTCGGGGCCGGGGTGTCTTCACCTGCGCCTTCTTCGATTTCAGCAAGAATGGCGTTAGCAGAGACAGTCTCACCCTCAGCTACGGTTAGGCTAATCACCTTACCGCTAACAGGGGATGGCACATCCAGCGTCACCTTATCTGTTTCAAGCTCGGCTATATTTTCATCCTTACCAATGCGATCACCGACCGCTTTCAGCCAGCGCGACACCGTCGCTTCTGTCACCGATTCGCCAAGTGTTGGAACCTTGATTTCGATGGCCATTAGTCTGCCTTTCCATTTCCTCTATGATAGTCTTGATTATTCTGCAACGAACCGCACCCCTTCCACTTTTAGATCAAGCGCGGCGTTAATTAGAGTTTCTTGTTCTGCCAGATGCCGAGACATTCTGCCTGTTGCGGGTGAGGCGGCGGCGGCGCGACCAGCATAATTAGGCCGCTTATGTTTTGCCCCGATAGCGGTCAGCATTTTTTCAATGCGCGGATCAACGAAATCCCATGCTCCCATATTCATAGGTTCTTCTTGGCACCATACCACTTCGGCGTTTGGTGAGGCCTCAATGATTTTTGCCAGAGGGGAATGAGGGAATGGATAAAGCTGTTCTAGCCGCACAACGGCGACATCCTCAATGCCACGTTTCTCACGTTCTTCGATCAGGTCATAATAGACTTTGCCCGAACATAAGACGATACGCTTAGGCTTCTTTGCGATCTTTTGATCCGTTTCCCCGATGACCCGATGAAAGGATGAGCCTTCTAGGAAATCATCTATCGTTGACACGCAAGCCTTATGACGCAAAAGCGATTTAGGCGTCATAACAATCAATGGTTTGCGAAAATCGCGCGTCATCTGGCGGCGCAGAACATGGAAATAATTTGCTGGCGTGGTGCAATTTACCACTTGCATATTATCCTCGGCACAAAGCTGAAGATAACGCTCCAGACGCGCAGAAGAATGTTCTGGCCCTTGGCCTTCATGACCATGCGGCAAGAGCATGACTAGCCCACTCATCCGAAGCCATTTGGCTTCACCTGATGAAATAAACTGGTCAACAATCACTTGAGCCCCATTGGCAAAATCGCCAAATTGCGCTTCCCACATCACCAGAGCGTTAGGTTCTGCCTGACTATATCCATATTCAAACCCCAAGACTGACGCCTCAGATAAAGGTGAGTCAATGACTTCAAACTCCTCTTGATCAGGGGAGACATGATGCAATGGGGTATAGCGTTCATTGGTATTCTGATCGACAAAAACCGCATGACGCTGTGAGAATGTTCCACGGCAGGAATCCTGACCAGAAAGCCTGACAATTTTTTGTTCCATCACCAAAGTGCCAAACGCTAATTGTTCCGCCGTGGCCCAGTCAATATTCTCACCTTTTGTGAGATTGTCTTTACGAGCATTAATGACGCGCTCAAGCTTTTTGTTAATGGTCAATCCTTCGGGAACGGTTGTCATGGCTTTGGTAACTTTGGCAATGCTATCACGGCTAACCGAGGTAGACCCGCGGCGATCTTCACCATGCGCCTTTCGCATCCCGGCCCAGTTGCCCTCCAGCCAATCGGCTTTGTTAGGCTTATAGCTTGTCCCGGCCTCAAACTCTTCTTCAAGATGGCTAAGATGCTTGTCGATAATGGCCTGTGCCTCTTCTGCGGTCATCAAGCCTTCGGCGATCAGTTGATCCGCATACATTTTCCGCACTGATGGATGACTGCGAATCTTTTCATACATCTTTGGCTGGGTAAAAGCAGGTTCATCACCTTCGTTATGACCAAATCGGCGATAGCAGATCATATCAAGAACCACATCTGTCTTAAATTTTTGCCTAAACTCGGTGGCGATACGGGCAACATGAATCACGGCTTCAACATCATCACAATTCACATGAAAAATGGGGGACATCACCATTTTTGCCACATCTGTTGGATAAGGTGATGAGCGTGAATAGGCGGGATCAGTGGTAAAACCAATCTGGTTGTTAACGATCAAATGAATGGTGCCGCCAGTGCGGTAACCTCGCAACGCCGAAAACGCAAACGTTTCCGACACGATACCCTGACCAGCAAACGCCGCATCCCCATGGATCAAAAGCCCCATGACCTTAGTATTATCATCGTCATTGCGCTGTTTCTGTTTTGCTCTTGTTCGGCCAATAACCACAGGGTTAACCACCTCAAGATGTGATGGGTTGGCGTTAAGGGTTAAATGCACCTCATTATCGTCAAACTCGCGGTCGGCTGAGTTGCCCATATGATATTTGACATCACCTGAACCGCCGACATCTTCGGGGTTGGCGGGATTGCCTAAAAACTCTGAAATAATGGCGCGAAAAGGTTTGCTCAACACATTGTAAAGAACATTAAGCCGCCCACGATGCGACATCCCAACCACGACTTCTTTCAAGCCAAGTTGTGAGCCGCGTTTCAAAATCTGCTCAAGCGCAGGGATAATGGCCTCACCACCATCAAGACCAAAACGCTTTGTGCCAACATATTTCTTATGCAAAAACTGCTCAAAGTTTTCTGCTGAAACCAGTCGCTCATAGATCGTCTTTTTGCCGAGGTCTGTGAACTCTGTGTGGTTTCTGATGGCCTCCATGCGCTCTTGTATCCAAGATTTCTGATGGGGGTCCTGAATATGCATGAACTCAACACCAATGGTGCCGCAATAGGTCGTCCTGACCACTTCAAGGATTTGCCGCAAGGTCGCAATTTCAAGCCCAAGCACATAATTAATAAAGATGGGCCGATCCAGATCAGCATCTGTAAAACCGTAAGTTTCAGGATCAAGTTCAGGATGGTAGGTTTTCTCAACGAGATTAAGCGGGTCAAGCGCGGCCTGAAGATGCCCTCTGATGCGATAGGCACGAATTAGCATAATCGCCTTGATTGAATCCAGCGTTGCCGCCCGAATATCTGATGATTGCGATGATGGCGACAACGGTTCACCCGATGCCATATCGGCGTCAATCACACGGCTGCTATCTAGCCCCCATGACGGTCTGCCTTCATTATCCGAAGACAAAGCGGCGTCACCACCATCGGCGGTCATGTGATCAAGTTGTTCAAACCAACGGGCAAAATCAGCGTCAATGGAAAGAGGGTTTTGTCGCCATTTCTGTTGCAACTGGGCGATATATATCGCGTTAGCACCTGACAAAAATTGCTGATGTGAGCTTGGTTCGCCCATGATGTCCTCTATTGTGACTCCAGTTGTTGCAACGACCTATTTATTGGCCCGCACATTTTCCACCACTTCAACAAGCGAGCGAACAGCGGCAACCGACTGTTCAAACATCTTGGTTTCTTCAGCGTTGAGATTAATCTCAACAATTTTCTCAACCCCATTTGCCCCAAGCACAACAGGGACACCAACATAAAGCCCGTCAAGGCCATAGGCGCCATCAACATAAGCGGCACAAGGCAGAACCCGCTTTTTATCTTTGAGATAGGCTTCCGCCATTTCAATAGCTGACGATGCTGGCGCATAAAACGCTGAACCTGTTTTGAGCAGACCAACAATTTCTGCCCCGCCATCACGTGTCCGTTGAACAATAGCATCAATATTTTTCTGACTGGTCCATCCCATATCAATCAAATCCGGAACAGGTATCCCCGCGACTGTTGAATACCGAACCAGAGGCACCATGCTGTCACCATGCCCTCCTAGAACGAAAGCTGTGACATCCTCAACCGACACACCGAACTCTTCTGCCAGAAAATAACGGAAACGGGCGCTGTCCAGAACACCTGCCATGCCGACAATCTTATTTGCTGGAAGACCAGAAGCCTGTTGCAAGACGCCAACCATGGCATCTAATGGATTGGTAATACAAATGACAAAAGCATCTGGGCAATGCGCTTTAATTCCGGCACCAACCTGTTCCATGACGCTAGTGTTGATTCCAACCAGATCATCACGGCTCATCCCCGGCTTTCTGGCAACGCCAGCGGTAACAATCACCACATCAGCACCTGCCAGATCAGCATAATCTTGAGTTCCGGAAATGGCAGAATTGAATCCTTCCACAGGGCTAGCTTCGACCAAATCAAGCGCCTTGCCTTGTGGGATGCCTTCCATAATGTCGAAAAGAACAATATCGCCAAGCTCTTTCAGCCCTGCCAAAAGCGCCAAGGTTCCGCCAATATTACCAGCCCCTACCAAACCTATCTTATGCCGTGCCATTATTCCCCCTTATGCCATCGCCTTTACATCATGATGTAATAAAAGGCGCTGCAAAATATACATATGAATTCTGTGTTACATCTACAAACGCTAACACAACATCACCTTAATCAATCCCTCTGATCTTAGCAACTAAAACAAGGGAATAAATCGGTGATTGCGTTAAACTTTTGGCCTAGGAAATCGCCCTGATTATCACTTGGTGCGCTGCTAACCAGTGCGATCCGGGGTTGATATTGATGTTGGCGCTTCTGGCAAACGGCTCATTTCCTGCAAGCGTGACATGGTTCGGGGAAACTCCGCTTTCCACTGATGGCCCTGATAAAGATCATGAATTGGCGTTTCTGCCGAACATATCAAAAATCGCTTGCGATCATAAAACGCATCAACAAGCCACATAAAGCGGCGCGCTTCGTTCTGGTTGGCATCGTTTAGTTTTGGGATATGGCTGATTAACATCCCGGCAAATCGTTCTGCCAGCAGCAGATAATCAGCGGCGGCTAATGGCACCGCGCAAAGCGCATCAAAACTCATCCAAGCGGCGCCGCCCGCCGCCTTATCCACTGTCAACTCGCGTCCTGCCATTGGCACAACCACCGGATGCAACGGAATACCGCCAGAAAGCTGTTCCATCGCGGTTTGCATGGCCATATCTGCGGCGGTATTAAGGGGATGATACCACCCCGGTATTCCAGCCAGCACCCGTCGGCGCCAGTCCGTCTCACCCTGCATCTCAATAACATCATTATAGGTTTTGAGAGCTTCAATGAATGGCAAAAACCTCTCACGCTGAAGCCCATCTTGGTACAGATCATCAGGATGCCGATTTGAAGTCGCAATCAGCACACCACCAGATTTCATATAGCCATCCATGACTCTGGCAATAATCATGGCGTCTGCGATATCACGCACTTCCATCTCATCAAAACAGATCACATCAGCCCCATGGGTTAAGCGCGTCATCACCCCTGCGGTTGGGTCTGTCTTGCCTTGCTGTCTTTCCTCATGCACTTGGGCATGGGCGGCAGTCATAAAATCATGAAAATGAAACCGGCTTACTTTCAACCCATGGACTTGCCTTGCTAATTGCACAAAACTATCCATCAACATAGATTTCCCGCGGCCCACCCCGCCCCACAGATAAATCCCTTTCGGCTGTCCAGTGGAATGACGCCGGGGCTTGCCGTCATGATGATCTTTTGCCTGATTATGCTTTAGCCAGGGCAAAATACCTGACAGCCATTTACGGCCCGGAAACCAGCCTGATTTCTCTGTGACTAGCGTCTCGATTAATGCATCCATCCTATTTGCAATAATCAACTGTTCCGGGTCTTCTTGTAATTGACCTGTGCTGATGCGGCTTATCAACTGCTGGGCTAATGTCTTGGCCTGTGGATCAGAGATTTCCATCCTGCGATATCCTATCCTCTTTAGCGTTAAATCCATCATCATTGCCGCTTTGTCAGAAAATGATGTAAAGCACAGCCGATCTTTTTACAATCAAACCCTTTTTGCAAAACCTTTTTCATTAAGCATTTTTGAGGCCAGTTTTATGCTAGTGTTGTATCGCTAAGTTTTCTTCCCACAAAGTTTTTGCCGTTAATTAAAAATTAACTTCTGTCTGATAACTTTGGTTTTTCGATAGCAAATTAAGTTACAGACAAGAAAGTTTCCGTCATGCAAAGTCATATTTCTTTAAAGAATCTGGATAAAACCGTTCCCACCAAGCCCGATATGCTTAGGATGGGTCTGATGGAACGCTGGGGGTACCGGATGGGTATTATCTCACGCGAGACCCTGCAAAGAGACATCACCACAAAATTACAATCGTTTTCAAGCCCATTAACAATTATTGAGGCGTCGGGGGTAAAGCCGATTCGGTTTCCGGCGAATGATCTCAACGCCGAGGTTGCATTCAGCCTTCTCACTGGTTGGTTGGGGGTTTCGCTCTATCACATTGCGATTCGTGTCATCCGGCCTTATGACAATGTGCTGGATTTGGGTGGGGGTGAGGTGTTTTACGCCCTCAACACGGCCTTGCGGACGCATCCGGTGGGGTATCATTATCTTGGCCATATCTCGCCAGAGGATAGCGCCCATATTGATAAGATTACCTCATTAAACAAATTGCCTTTTAAGCCTTTGTCACAGGATGAG
The DNA here is from genome assembly GCA_965661405.1 of Puniceispirillales bacterium (SeqCode). Classification (GTDB taxonomy): domain Bacteria; phylum Pseudomonadota; class Alphaproteobacteria; order Puniceispirillales; family UBA1172; genus UBA12202. The sequence continues at coordinate 28,080 of CBFIDH010000009.1, read as the reverse complement.
GACAATATTACTAGCAAGCTTAACTTAATCTCCGCACGGCCCTATACCTGTTTGATCATTGGCGAGGCGACTTTGGCGAAAATGATTGCCCTTCCCCATCATAAGCCTCTGCCTCTCTCATACCGCCATATTTTTATAAATATGGCTGGGATAGACGCTGACAAAAAGAGTGATCTACTAAAGCATTATGCAAGCCAGCACTTTATCTGCCAAACCCAAAACGGTGATACCTATCATCTGACGCGCAAGCGTGTCTGACAGGTTAGTGGCGTTCCAATTGCATTTTCTTGATCTTGGCAATGGCCTTACCGGGATTTAACCCCTTTGGGCAAGTCTTGGTGCAATTCATGATGGTGTGACACCGGTAAAGACGGAACGGGTCTTCTAACGCATCAAGACGCTCACCTGTGCTTTCGTCGCGGCTATCTACAATCCAGCGATAGGCTTGCAGTAATACCGCAGGGCCAAGATATTTATCACCATTCCACCAATAGCTAGGGCAGGCCGTTGAACAGCTAAAACACAGCACACATTCCCACATACCATCAAGCTCTTCGCGTTCGCTAGGGCTTTGCCGTCTTTCTTCATTTTCAGGGGCAGGTGTATCTGTTTTCAGCCATGGTTCAATAGATTGCAACTGGGCATAGGCATGACTAAGATCAGGAACAAGGTCTTTGATCACAGGCATATGCGGTAATGGCGTGATGGTGACGTCGCCTTTAACCTCATCAATCGGCTTAAGACAGGCCAGCGTGTTTGTGCCATCAATATTCATTGAACATGAACCGCAAATCCCCTCGCGGCAAGATCGGCGAAAAGTCACGGTCTGATCCTGTTCGCCCTTAATCTTGATAAGCGCATCCAGCACCATCGGCCCACAATCATCAAGATCAATGGTGTAGCTATCCATACGGGGGTTGTCGTCGTCATCAGGCGACCACCGATAGATATTAAATGTTTTTGTCTTTTCTGCATCAGTTGGGGCAGGATGAATCTTGCCCTTTTTGACCTTAGAATGTTTTGGCAAGGTGAACTCAGCCATGTGAAATCGTCCTCATCACTTAATAAACACGGGCAACCGGAGGGATGCTCTCAACTTCATTGGTTAGCGTGGTCATAGTAACCTGTCTGTAATCTGCCCTAGACACATTATTTTCATCTAGCCACATCACCGTATGCTTCATCCAGTTTTGGTCGTCCCGATCAGGATAATCCTCGTGGGCATGAGCGCCTCGTGATTCTTTTCGCAGATCGGCTGATCGCACAGTGACGAGCGCCTGACTCATAAGATTGTCGAGTTCCAACGCCTCAACCAGATCAGTATTCCAGATCAGCGAGGTGTCTTTGAGACCAAGATTAGTCATATCAGAAGCGATATGATCCATCTTCTCAACGCCATCAGTCAGCGACTGGCTAGACCGGAACACCGCCGCGTGGCGTTGCATGACGTGTTGCATCTGAAGTCTGAGTTCAGCCGATGGGGTTTTTCCCTTGGCATGACGCACGCGGTCAAATCGGGCTAGTGCCTTTTCTGTCGCCGCCGCGGGAATAGGAGCGTGAGGCGCCCCCGGCACCACGGTTTCGGCAGCGCGATAAGCCGCGGCACGACCAAAGACAACAATATCCAAAAGCGAGTTGGTACCTAACCGATTAGCACCATGAACAGAGACGCAAGCAGCTTCACCAATCGCCATCAGACCGGGAACAACAGCGTTCTGATCTGTCTTGGTTGGTGACAGTACCTCACCATGATAATTGGTCGGAATACCGCCCATATTGTAATGCACCGTTGGCAATACAGGGATTGGCTCACGCGTGATATCAACACCGCAGAAAATCCGCGCCGTTTCGGTAATCCCCGGCAGGCGTTCATGCAGAGTATCTTCATCAACGTGTTCTAGGTGCAACAGGATATGATCCTTATTCGGTCCAACGCCGCGCCCTTCGTTAATTTCAACAGTCATGGCCCGGCTGACAACATCACGGCTGGCAAGGTCTTTGCTAGTGGGGGCATAGCGTTCCATGAAACGCTCTCCCTCGGAATTCGTCAGATAACCACCCTCACCTCGCGCGCCTTCGGTGATCAACACACCTGCACCATAAACACCCGTGGGATGGAACTGAACAAACTCCATATCCTGAAGCGGCATACCTGCCCGCAACGCCATAGCGTTTCCATCACCCGTGCAAGTATGCGCCGAGGTACATGAAAAATACACGCGGCCATAACCACCAGTAGCCAGAACCACGCGATGACCATGGAAGCGATGAAGCGTGCCATCATCTAGTTTCAGCGCAAGCATGCCACGGCAAACACCATTTTCATCCATCAAAAGATCAAGGGCATAATATTCAATAAAAAACTCTGCTTTATGTGTAAGGCATTGTTGGTAAAGCGTATGCAAAATGGCATGACCAGTCCTGTCCGCCGCCGCACAAGCGCGTCTGGCCTGTGACTTGCCATAATCGACCGTATGACCACCAAAAGGACGCTGGAAAATTTTTCCAGATTCGTTGCGTGAGAACGGAACACCATAATGTTCCAGCTCAATCACCGATGGAATGGCGTTGCGGCACATATATTCAATAGCGTCCTGATCACCAAGCCAGTCTGATCCCTTGACCGTATCATACATATGATAACGCCAGTTATCGCCTTGGCCCATATTGTCCAGCGCGGCGCCAATTCCGCCTTGCGCCGCCACCGTATGACTTCGGGTTGGAAACACTTTGGTAACACAGGCTGTTTTTAATCCCGCTGTCACCATCCCCATGGTTGCGCGTAACCCCGCACCACCAGCTCCGACAACCACGACATCAAAATAATGATCGGTGATTTCATAAGAGGACATAATTAGGCTCCGTTCGTCAGAGTAATCAATAAAACACTAAAAATAGAAAACGCCGCGAACGCCGTCATCATCATCTTCATCATTGCAAGTATTAGGATTTTGCGTGACTCTCTTGATATGTAGTCTTCTATCACTACTTGCAACCCCAAGGAGGCATGATAAAACCCTGTTCCCAAAAGTAAGATCAACATGACGCTATTAAAGGGATGGGCAATCCAAGACCGTGCCGCCGTCTCGCTGGCATCAGCAAAACATAAAAAACCAATCAGGCAATACAGCACCAAAGGCACCATTCCCATAGCGGTCAAGCGCTGCATCCACCAATGTGAGACTCCGGAACGAGAAGACCCTAACCCCTTGGCGCGGCCAAGAGGTGATCGCATGGATGGCTTGTCACGATCAGTCATAATCTTTTTCCCCTCACACTAAAAACAGCAGATAAGCACCGCCAAGCGCGGCAAGGGCTGCGACAAAAAGCACCATATAGCCCCCACGATAAACACCCTGAAGGCTAAGCCCAATGCCAAAATCCCAAAACAAATGGCGAATGCCATTCGCGAGGTGATATGACACCGCCACAAAAAACCCAAGCAGAACCAGCCGACCAAGCGCGTGTTGGGCAATCCCGCGAACAAGATCATAATATGCCCCGCCATGGGCCAGTGCAACCAGCCACCAGACAAAAAAGATTGACCCCAATCCCAATGCTACCCCTGTCAGGCGATGCATGATCGACATCATAGAAGTAAGCTGTGGACGATAAATCATCAGATGCGGTGATAGTGGACGTTTAGCGGACATAATCCCTCATAACTATATCATATTTATTATATGGTTTAATTCTAGTCTTCTCACCCCTGTCTCGTCAATAAAAGCCGCAAGAATAGGGCCATATAAAAGGTCGCAGTGAAGCCATGACTTCTGAGATTGCTACTGCCAGCATCAAAGTTTCATGCCATAACTAAAGGGCGGCATCACTAATGAAGGTAAATGAAGGTAGAAAACATCCATGAAAACGCTTCTGTCTATCCAATCACAGGTTAGTTTTGGTGCTGTCGGTAACACCGTGACCAGCATGGTCGCGGCACAAATGGATATTCCCCTAGCCGCCGTTAACACGATCAATCTGGTTGCCCATCCGGGGTACGGCATGATGGCTGGCGGCAGTATAAGCGATACCAATTTCAACGCTATTTTAACAGCCATCACCACGCTTAATTTCTGGGCTGAGGTCGGGTTGATTTCCACTGGCTACATGGCACGCCAGCAACAGGTTCATGATGTTGCGGAGATGATCAAGACCGCCACTTCACATCATTCTGGTTTGCCTGTGCTTATTGATCCGGCGTTTGGTGATCATGGACGGCTTTATGGTGATGTTGCTATCGCTGACGCTATCCGCAACCATCTGCTACCTTTAGCCAGTATCACCACCCCTAATTGTTTTGAAGCGTCGTGGTTAACAGGCATTGATATCAACAATGCGGATGACGCTAAGCGTGCCGCGTTAACAATGCTAGACACATATCCTCAACTTGATGCCGTTATCATTACCGGGGTCATAGCTGATGCGTCCAACGAGGCAAAATGTCTCGATATCATGCATAAGAGAGATCGTCAGTATGAGCATAAAGCCCCAAAACTTATCCATCATTCGCAAGGGTTTTCAGGTGGCGGTGATTTATTTGCCTCCCTTTTGGCTAGTTATATCATCACCGGGGATAGCCTTGCCGCCGCATTTACCTCTGCCGCGCAACAGACTTCTGCCATTCTGCAACATCTTGATCACATCAAGCAGAGCGATATCACAGGTTTAGCCATCAAGGTCATTTTGGAACAATCGGCGAGCCTGCTCGATTAAAGTCCGCGGCGTAGACATTCCTCAGCGATTTGGACAGAGTTCAAGGCCGCGCCTTTGCGAAGATTGTCAGACACACACCAAAACACCAATCCATTAGCAACGGTTGGATCACGTCGTAAGCGCGAAATAAAAACGGCATCCTCACCAGCGGCTTCTTTGGGGGTCACATAGCCTTCATCTTCGCGGTGATCAATCACGGCAACACCGTCCATTTTCCGCAATAATGTTCTGGCCTGTTCTTCGTCCACCGGATGATCACATTCGATAAAGATCGCTTCGCTGTGACCAATAAAAACTGGCACACGAACACAATGGGCGACAACATCAATGGCGGGGTCGAGAATCTTTTTTGTCTCGGCCTCCATTTTCCATTCTTCTTTGGTGAAACCGTTTTCCATGAAAACATCAATATGGGGAATAATATTAAAGGCTATTTCCTTCGTGAAGCTTTCGGATTTTTTGAAATCATTAACATAGATGCCGCGGGTTTGTTCAAACAGCTCATCCATAGCTGGTCGTCCTGCGCCTGATACCGCTTGATAAGTGGACACAACCACACGGCGAATATGATAAGCATCATGAAGCGGTTTCAGCGCCATCACCATTTGCGCCGTGGAACAATTTGGATTGGCAATAATATTGCGGCGATCTGGATTCTGAAAAAACGCCTCAAGCACATGACCGTTCACTTCTGGCACGACCAGTGGCACATCCTCCTCCATCCGAAACGCAGAAGAATTATCAATCACAACACAGCCAGCTTCACCAGCTTTTGGCCCGATCTGATTGGCGATAGTTGAGCCTGCCGAAAACAGGGCAATATCGGCATCAGCAAAATCAAACTTATCAAGGGCCTGAACCGTTAGGTCTTTATCTTCGCCATAGCTAATCACATTTCCGGCAGATTGGCCTGATGCAAGAGCAAACACCTGATCAGCCGGAAACTCACGCTCCGCCAGTGTTTTCAACATCTCTCGACCAACCGCGCCAGTGGCCCCAACAACGGCTACCTTATATCCCATGTGAGTATCCTTTTGAATGTTATCTAGCCAGACGATCCAGCGCCCCAAGCACTTCGCCCATCATGCCATCGGTATTTGTTAATGTGGCACCTTCGACCATGATATCGCCAGTCCGCTTGCCGCTATCAAGGGCCTGCTCAACGGCCTTTTCCACCAGATCAGCATCATCCGCCATATCAAAAGAGTAACGAAGCATCATCGCAAAGCTTAATAATTGGGCAAGTGGATTAGCAAGACCCTTACCAGCAATATCGGGGGCAGAGCCATGCACAGGTTCATAAAAGGATCGGCGCATCCCTGTAACAGGGTCAATTTCACCAAGAGACGCAGATGGCAACATCCCAAGCGAACCTGTCAACATAGCCGCGCAATCTGATAGCAAATCACCAAAAAGATTATCAGTAACAATCACATCAAACTGTTTTGGCTGGCGCACCAATTGCATCGCACAGTTATCGGCATACATATTTTCATATTCCAGCCCCTCGCCTTCGGACGCATTAAGAGCATTCATCGTCTCTCGCCACAACACGCCGGAATGCATGACATTAGCCTTTTCAACGCTGGTAATTTTTTTGTTACGCTTACGGGCAAGATCAAACGCGACCCGGCCAATCCGTTCAATTTCTGGCACAGAATAAAGGTTGGTATCATAGGCACAAACGACACCATTGCGTTCCTCACGCCCGCGAGGTTCAGCAAAATACGTGCCGCCAGTCAATTCACGCACGATCATGATATCAAGACCAGAAATGACATCTTCTTTCAGCGTCGAAGCTGAAACTAACGGCGGGAACACAAGCGCAGGTCGCAAATTGGCGTAAAGGTCTAACTCTTTCCGCATCCGCAATAAGCCGCGCTCTGGCTTAAGTTCAAATGGCAAATTGTCATAACGCGGATCACCTGCGGCACCAAACAGAATAGCATCACAAGCCATAACATCTGCCATGGTTTCATCGGTCAGTGGCTCGCCATGCTTTTCATAGCTGGCACCACCACATAGCCCGAACATAGTGTCAAATGAGAAAGACCGGTATTTAGCCAACCAATCCGCCACTTTCATCGTGGCATCCATCACCTCAGGGCCAATACCGTCACCTGGCATGATCATAATTTTGCGATTGCTCATCTTTTGTTACCCTTAATTTTTATGAAAACCTAAAGCCATGGGTGGGTGTTCTGACGCTTGCTGGCATACGCCGTAATCGCATCAGATTTAGCCATGGTGAGACCAATATCATCCAGTCCATCAAGCAGGCACTGCTTACGGAAAGGATCAATGTCAAAGGCGATATCTGCCCCATTTGGGCGACTGATCACCTGATTGGGAAGATCAACCTTCAGTTCGGGATTCTCTGTGTCTTTGGCATCGGCCATCAACGCCTCACGATTTGCGGCCGAGACCGTAATCGGAAGAATTCCGTTCTTAAAACAGTTGTTATAGAAGATATCCGCAAAACTGGTTGAAATAACAACCCGAACACCAAAATCCAGCAATGCCCATGGGGCGTGTTCCCGGCTTGATCCGCAACCAAAATTATCACCAGCGACCAGAATACTGGCCTCACGGTATGGCGGTTTGTTGAGAATAAAATCCGGGTTCTCACCACCATCTTTGCGGTAACGCATCTCATCAAAAAGATTAACGCCAAGTCCGGTACGCTTAATGGTTTTGAGGAATTGCTTGGGGATAATCATATCCGTGTCGATATTCATGATATCAAGCGGGGCAGCAATGCCGTTATGGGTATGAAACCGCTGCATAAGATTGTCCTTTCTTATAAAAGGTTAAAGCGATCTGACATCGGTGAGGCGACCACTAATCGCCGCGGCGACAGCCATTTCTGGGCTGACCAGATGCGTCCGTCCACCACGGCCCTGCCGACCTTCAAAATTACGGTTTGAAGTAGAAGCACAGCGTTCACCCTCAGACAGACGATCAGCATTCATGGCAAGGCACATAGAACACCCTGCCTCGCGCCAATCAAACCCTGCCTCAACAAAGATATCTGCCAAGCCTTCTTCTTCGGCCTGTTGCTTGACCAAACCAGAACCGGGGACGATCATAGCCCGAACCGATGGCGCCACCTTGCGACCCTTAGCGATAGCGGCGGCGGCGCGTAAATCTTCGATACGGCTATTGGTGCATGACCCGATAAACACCGTATTGATGGTGATATCTTCAATCTTCATCCCACCAGTTAGCCCCATATAGTCAAGGGAGCGTTCCATCTTGGCGCGGCGAGCATCATCTTTTTCTTTGGCTGGGTCTGGCACAATTCCTGTAATAGGAGCAGTGTCTTCAGGGCTAGTTCCCCATGTCACTGTCGGGACGATATCCGCGGCCTTGATAACCACCTCACGGTCGTATCGCGCGCCTTCGTCTGATACCAGACTAGACCACCATTCTACCGCTTTGTCCCACATCTCACCTTGCGGTGCCATTGGCTTATCTTTGAGATAGGCAAAGGTGGTTTCATCCGGGGCAATCATGCCTGCACGGGCTCCGGCCTCAATAGACATATTACAAATAGTCATCCGGCCTTCCATGCTGAGATTGCGGATAGCCTCACCCGCGTATTCAATCACATGGCCTGTGCCGCCTGCCGTGCCAATCTGACCAATAATCGCCAGAATAATATCCTTGGCAGTAACCCCCGGTTTAATCTCACCATCCACGGTAATGCGCATATTTTTAGCTGGTTGCTGGATTAATGTTTGGGTTGCCAAAACGTGTTCAACCTCAGACGTGCCAATGCCAAAGGCCAAAGCACCAAAAGCACCGTGAGTGGCGGTATGGGAATCGCCGCAAACAATTGTCATGCCCGGTTGAGTAAAGCCCTGTTCCGGGCCAATAACATGAACGATCCCTTGGCGAATATCATCCATAGCAAAATAGGGCACGCCGAAATCATGAGCATTTTTTTCCAGCGCTTCGATCTGAATACGTGATTCGACATCTGTGATGCCCTTAGACCGATCACTAGTGGGGATATTATGGTCAGCAACCGCCAAGGTGCGTTCCGGGCTAGCGACTTTACGATTAGTCTGACGCAAGCCTTCAAAAGCCTGTGGACTGGTCACTTCATGAACAAGATGACGATCAATATAAATGAGACTGGAGCCATCCTCATCACGATGAATGAGATGAGCATCCCAGATTTTATCAAATAGGGTTTTTGGTGCCGACATGATCTTCTCCAACATTAAACACGGCATTATGACTGGCGGTCTGGCGACCCGTCAACATGGCAATTTCCGTGGTGATGGAGAGAGTCGCGAAAGACCGCCGATAATCAGGCAGTAGCCGAGGTATCGGTAGTGGGCTTATTACGATCCCGTGTGCTTTCAACAATACGAGCTGCCTTACCGCGACGACCACGCAGATAATACAGTTTTGCCCGCCGCACTTTACCGCGACGTATCACCGTAATACCGGAAATCCGAGGGGAATAAAGCGGGAAGATCCGCTCAACACCTTCACCATAGGAAATCTTGCGAACAGTGAAAGAAGAATTGACGCCATCAGATTTACGAGCAATGCAAACACCTTCAAATGCCTGAATCCGTTCACGCGTGCCTTCGACAACCTTAACATCGACCCGTAAGGTATCGCCTGCCCCAAATTCAGGAATCTGGCGGCTAGCAAGAACCTTATTAATTTCATTCTGGCCAATCTGGTCAAGAATATTCATGGCACATTCTCCAGTTCAATCGGCAGCCGTTGAGGGCGCCTTTCTGCAATAATCTTTATCGTATCCTTTTGGATTGTGGTCATATAGCACCACTCATTCGATATGTCACGCTATTTTGTTGGCTTTTTTACCTTTGGGTGATCTTCGTCGCCCCTAGATTTCAGCCATTCTTCCCAAAGATCGGGGCGTCTTTCACGCGTCAGAGCCATAGCCGTGTCATGTCGCCATTTTGCAATGCGGCCATGATCACCGCTTAACAGGATTTCCGGAACAATATTTCCACCCCAATCACGGGGATGGGTGTATAGCGGATGTTCAAGCAACCCGTCCTCAAAACTGTCTTGCTGATGGGCAATCGGATTCCCCATCACACCATCAAGCAGGCGCACCACAGCGTCAATCAGCACTTGCGCCGCCATCTCACCTCCTGAGAGAACATAATCACCAATGCTGACCTCTGTTAAGCCTGCGGTATCTATCACACGTTGATCCACGCCTTCATAGCGCCCACAAACCAGCATGACCCCCGGCCCTGAAGCCAATTCACGCACCATGGACTGATCCAGACGCTTACCACGTGGGCTGAGATATATTTTTGCGATATTTTTTGGCAAGTCTTTGGATGCTGCGGCCAGCGCCGCCGCCAGCACATCAGGACGCATCACCATACCCGGCCCACCACCAAAAGGGGGATCATCTACTTTATGATGCACACCAACCCCAAAGGGGCGAATATCAGTGATATCAAGCGACCACAACCCCATCCTCAAAGCCTTGCCAGCAAGAGATTGAGCCAAAGGCCCCGGAAACATATCGGGAAAAAGAGTTACCACCGAAGCCATCCATGGTTGTGATGGAACCGAAGGCGGGGTTTTAATTTTTTCCGTCATGCCGCGCTCCGTTCAAACCTGTTCATGCCCCACTTGCACGTCATATCAGGAGTTTTCATCAGCAGGTTTTTTTGGCGATGGCTCAAGCCATACCGGGTCAATGCTCATGCGGATAGTCGCTGTCTCAACATCAACAGATTGCCGCAAAGAAAGGGCAAAGGGCAACATGACCTTGCCGCCATCATTCCGTGTCACCTCAATCATCTCGCCACCGCCGAAATCAAAGAAACCAGCCGCCGTTCCAACAACTTGCCCATTTTCGTCTTGAACCTCGGCGCCAATCATATCCACCTGATAGAAATGGTCTTGATCATCTGGCAATTGATCGCGGTCAATGTAAAGCCAAGTTTTGCGTAAAGCCTCAGCCGCGTTGCGATCTGAAATGCCTTCAAGACGGCAAATCAACTGATCTTTAACCTGTCTTTCAATTTTGGCCTTATAACGCCGGCCCGCCTCGTCATGAAGCGGACCATAAGCGGAGAAATTTTCAGGGCTTTCCGTAAAAGGCTTAACCTTTACCGCCCCTCTTATGCCATGGGCACCTGTGATGACACCAAGTGCGATTGACCTGTTCTGGTCATTAGCTGTGTCATCACCTGATGTTGCCATGGACTATTCAGCCTTTTCTTCTGCCTCGGCAGGAGCTTCTTCAGCAGGTGCTTCTTCGGCTGGTGCTTCTTCGGCTGGTGCTTCTTCAGCAGGAGCTTCTTCTGCAGGGGCTTCTTCAGCAGGAGCTTCTTCAGCAGGAGCTTCTGCGGCGGCTTCTTCAGCAGGTGCTTCAGTAGCAGGAGCTTCCTCGGCTGGGGCTTCCTCGGCTGGGGCTTCAGCAGCAGTAGCGGCGGCTTCAGCGGCAGTAGCGGCGGCTTCCGCGGCGGCCTCTTCACGATCAAGACGCTTCTGACCAGGAGCTGATTTCTTTGGCTGTTCTCTGATCTCAGGGCTGTCCAAGAGACCAATTCCAGCCATCATTTTATGAACACGCAAGGTTGGCTTTGCCCCTTTGGACATCCAATATTTGGCGCGCTCACCATCCAGAACAAGACGATCATCATGACCCGATGGAAGCATAGGATTGTATGAACCAATGCGTTCAACAAAACGGCCATCCCGCGGTGATGAAGCCTCAGCAACGACAATACGGTAAAAAGGCCGTTTTTTGGCGCCACCACGAGCTAATCTAATTTTCAATGCCATGTTTTTTCCTTTCCTTGAAATACATGAAGCTTTGTTGCTAATGCTAATCCCAAACAGATTAGCGTTTCTTTTTCTTGCTACCGGGCCGTGGCAAACCACCTAACCCAGGGAACCCCCCGCCTAATCCCGGTAAGCCGCCACCCATTCCGGGCATCCCGCCACCGAGCTTTGATAGATCTGGCATCTGATCCGATGGGGCGCCAGCATCACCGCCTGCGCCGCTACCAAACATGGAGGCCAGCGCCGCCGGATCATTACCGCCAACCTTGCCCAACCGTTTCATCATTTTCGCCATGTCTTGATATTGCTTGACCAATTTATTGACATCTTGAACCGATGTCCCTGAACCTTCCGCAATCCGGCGGCGTCTTGAGGCATTGAGTAACGCAACCTGACGCCGTTCTCTTTTGTTCATTGATAGGATAATCGCTTCTTGGCGATTAAAATAACTGTCGTCAATGCCAGCAGCTTTAATGGCTTTTTGCATCTTACCAATACCGGGCAGAAGCCCTAGCAGACCTCCCATGCCGCCCATTTTCTTAAGCTGGCGCAACTGGGACAGAAAATCCGTCATGTCAAACTGACCTTTGGCCATACGCTTTGCCATGCGTTCGGCTTCTTCGGCCTCAATAGTCTCAGCCGCCTTTTCAACCAGCCCGACAACATCACCCATTCCAAGGATGCGTCCAGCCATGCGTTCCGCGCTAAAAGCCTCAAGCGCGTCCTGTTTTTCACCAACCCCAAGATATTTTATCGGGCAACCAGTAACATGACGCATCGACAGTGCCGCGCCACCGCGCGAGTCACCATCGGCACGCGTCAGAATGATGCCCGTAATATTGATAGCTTCGTTAAAGGCTGTCGCCGTGGTCACCGCGTCTTGACCTGTCATGGCATCTGCCACCAGCAAAATCTCAACTGGCTTTGCTAATTTGGCAATCTCTTTGACTTCAGCCATCAGGGCAGTGTCAATCGTTGTCCGGCCTGCGGTATCAAGGATCAGAACATCAGATGATTTTAGCCGCGCCGCGTCAATAGCGCGCTTGGCAATCATCACCGGGGATTCGTTATCTTTTTCTGGAACAACCCCTACTCCGGCTTGTTCACCCAAAAGACGCAACTGCTCTCGCGCCGCCGGACGCGAAACATCGAGCGAAGCCAGCATAACGGATTTTTTATCTTTTTGGTGAAGCTGGCGCGCTAGTTTGCCTGAGGTTGTGGTCTTACCGCTACCTTGCAAACCAACCATGAGGATAATCGCTGGCGGGGCGGCGTTCAGATTAAGCGGAACATCATCTGGCCCAAGCATTTCCACCAGAGCGTCATTAACAATTTTAATGACCATCTGACCGGGGGTCACTGATTTCAGAACATCACTTCCAACCGCCTGTTCCCGCACCGTTGACATAAAGGATTTGATCACAGGCAAGGCGACATCCGCCTCAATCAAGGCCACTCGCACTTCGCGCAAAGCGGTATCGACATCCGCCTCAGACAGCGCACCGCGCCCCCTTAAACGGTCAAATACCGAACCTAATTTTTCGCTCAAGCTTTCAAACATATACCCTGCCTGAATTGCCTTTCCTTTAATTGTTATGCCAACCCATCATAAGTCCCATCATAAATTATGGGGCAAACAAACACCAACGGCGTCTGTGCCTGCTTTCAGGGACAAACGGAACCCGCTAGGGTTTATGGTGGCATAGATATTAATGATGCCTTTATCGCACTAGATCGCGTTCACGCAATCTGGCGCAGGCAAAGACATGAAACAAAACGGCCTAAATGTCAAGAACAAAGCCGTTCTAGTCGCTATGCTCACCTAATCCTGCCAGCGCCTTACCAAAATCTAACGCTTCAAACGGTTTCAGGTCTTCTTTGCTCTCGCCAACGCCAACAGCATGAACGGGCAAACCAAACTGTTCGGCAAGGGCCACGACAATACCGCCTCGTGCGCTGCCATCCAATTTGGTAACAATCAGCCCTGTGAGGGGCGTTGCTTCGTTAAATGCTTTCACCTGTGAGATCGCATTTTGTCCCACGGTTCCATCCAGAACAAGGATAGTGGCGTGAGGGGCATCAACACCTTTCTTTTCCAGAACGCGGTGAATTTTTGCCAATTCATCCATTAATTCTTGCCGCGCCTGAAGTCGCCCTGCGGTATCAATGATGAGAATATCAGCATTTTTATCAATGGCCTTTTCCAGCCCCTGATACGCAATCGCGGCGGCATCGCCGCCCGGCTCGCCATGAATAACCTCACACCCCGTGCGTTCACCCCAGATTTTAAGCTGGTCAATCGCCGCGGCGCGGAATGTATCAGCAGCAGCCATAATGACAGTCTTTCCTTCAGCCTGCCATAATTCAGCCAGCTTACCTGCGGTCGTTGTTTTCCCAGAACCATTAACACCAACCATCAGCACGACATAGGGTTGGCGTGCCGCGTCCGGCTCTAAAGGCAAAGCCACTGGTTCTAGGATTTCTGCCACGCCCTCAGCCAGAGTTTCCTTAATCTCATCACTGGTGACTTCGGTGTCAAAGCGCTTTGACTTTAGATTTTTGATCAGTTTTTCTGAAGCTTCCATCCCCAGATCAGCCATCAGCAAAGCATCAAACAGATCATCAAGGGTTTCCTGATCCAGTTTTTTCTTTTTCACCACAGAGGTGATAGTTTCCGTTAACCGCGAGGCTGTTTTTCCTAACCCCGCTTTGAGGCGCCCAAAAAAGCTCATGTTCTTAGCTCCGCTTCCAGAAATGTCTCACGCCTGTTGAGGATGCGGACAGGATATAACTGCCCAGCCTTGAGAGACGTGTTAAGCATTTTCACCTTACCGAATTGCCGGGTATGGGCAACGCCGCCAGTTTCCATCACGACCTCATCATTCTGACCAATCATGCGATCCATCTGGCGTTGAGCTTGACGGTTAGCAAGTTGCCGGAAAGCGGCGGCGCGTTCCCGGATGATCGTTGCCGCCACCGCTGGCATTTTTGCCGCCGGAGTCCCTTCACGCGCAGAATAGGGAAAGACATGAAGCCAACTGATATCCAACGCTTCTATCAAATCCATGCTTCGGTGATGCGCGGCGTCATCCTCGGTAGGAAACCCAGATATAATATCACCGCCAAAGACCACATCTGGACGACGCTGACGCAAATCATCAACAAGCTGGATCAAATCTTCGGGGCTATGGCGGCGTTTCATGCGTTTTAGGATTAAAGCATCGCCATGCTGAACTGATAAATGCAGATGCGGCATTAAACGCGCCTCCTCACCAATCAGCCGCCGCAAATCCATATCCACCTCAGCAGGGTCAAGCGAAGACAGGCGCAGACGCGGCAATTCTGGTACTGCCCTCAAAATAGCCCCAACCAATTGCCCCAACACAGGTGCCGTTCCGTCATCAGACGCCAGATCGCGCCCCCATGATGACATATCAACACCTGTCAAAACCACCTCTTGCACTCCATTTTCTACCAATTGGCGAATCTGTGCCACCACTTGAGGGGTAGGAACTGAACGGCTGACCCCACGCCCATAAGGGATGATGCAAAAGGTACAGCGGTGATCACAGCCTTGCTGAATCTGAACAAAAGCTCGGCTATGGTGGTCAAAGCCGCCTAGCATATGCGGTGCGACCTCACGCACTGTCATAATATCCCCGATGAGAGAGGGCAGAGTATCGGAATTAGTCGTTGCCAACTTGCGCCAATGATCAGCATTCAGTTTTTCATGATTTCCAATGACCGCATCCACCTCATCCATATCTTGCCAACTGGCAGGATTGATTTGGGCGGCGCAACCGGTGACAATAATTTTGGCATCAGGGCGTTGCCGTCTTGTTTTGCGGATCATCTGGCGTGCTTGACGCTCTGCCTCTGCGGTCACGGCACAGGTGTTGATGATCACCATCTGATCAAATCCCGGTTGTGAAGTGTGTTCACGGATGACCTCACTCTCCCAACTGTTCAATCGGCAACCAAAGGTTTCTATTTTGGCGCCTCGCGTCATGAGGATTGATCCTTTGCAGAAACAAAGGACTGACGCGGCACAAAGGACTGGCGCGGCACAAAGGGAAGCGTTATCTGCCCTTGAAAAACATCACTGACAGGGCCAGTCATGATGGCGCCATCATCACGCCAATCAATCATCAGCTTGCCGCCATCCAGTTCAACTTTGACTTGAGGTGAGGTCAAACCAAGCCGATGCGCCGCAATAGCCGCCGCCGTTGCCCCACTGCCACAAGCTGAGGTGATCCCGGCGCCGCGTTCCCATACCCTCATGCGGATATGATCCTTATCTATCAGGCTAATAAACTCAACATTGGTTTTCTGGGGAAACATGGGGTGGGTTTCTATCACGGGGCCAAGATCCGCCACAGGCGCTGTTTCAGCGTCCGGAACCACAAAGACACAATGGGGATTGCCAATATTAATCGCCATCGCGGTTGGCAAATCCTCATGAAGATGTAATGAGGTCGTATCAGCCTCTTGCCGCAAGGGAATATCCTGCCAGCCAAAGCGAGGTTGCCCCATATTAACAGACACCTCTGCCGCGCCTGAACGCCAAGCCTCTAGCGCAAGGCCATCACTGATCCCATCACTAATGATAGTAACATGATCCTTGCCAAGTCGGCGCATCAGCAGTTCCGCCACACATCGCGTGCCATTGCCGCAAGCTTCAGCCATTGAACCGTCACTATTAAGAATAATCAGCCTAGCGTCACTATCTGCCGCTTGGGCTGCCGCTTGGGTGATGATGAGAATCTGGTCACAGCCAATGCCGCGGCGTCGATCGGCAATATCGGCCGCGTTTGCCGCGATCATATCAACCGCGTGTTGATCCGCCTGATCAAAAATGACGAAATCATTGCCAAGGCCGTGCATTTTCTCAAAAATCAGTTCCATGATGCCGATATACGCCGTTTTTGCGTGATTGCAAAGCCAGCGATACCCTCAAAAGGCAAAATTGATTACCACGGGCGCATGATCTGATGGCTTCTCCCAGCCTCGTGCAGATGCAATCACTTCTGCCCCGGCAAGGTTTTGCCGCAAGGGTGGAGTTACCCAAATATGATCAAGCCTGCGCCCACGATCTGCCGCCAGCCAGTCTTTTGCCCGATAAGACCACCATGAATAAAGCTTGCCTTCCGGGATCATGTCGCGCACCGCGTCATGCCATTGGCCTTTTGCCATGATCAGGTTAAGTGCCTCAACCTCAATCGGCGTGTGGCTGACAACTTTCAGTAATTGTTTATGCGACCAGACGTCATCTTCACGCGGCGCGATATTAAGATCACCTACCAGAATGGCAGGTTGGCTGGCATCAAGACGATCTGACCATTCCGCAAGCTCATCAAGAAAGCGCAATTTATGGGCGAACTTATCATTGCTGTCTGGGTCTGGCACATCACCGCCAGCGGGAATATAAAAGTTATGCAGGGTGGTTTGATTTTCCAGCACCACGGAAAGATGCCGACAATCTTGTTTTTCTGCCCAAAGGATATGATCAGGGGTATGAAGCGGCACTCGCGCGATCATGGCAACGCCGTTATAGCCTTTCTCCCCCCGATAGGCGAGATGCGGATAGCCCGCCGCCTGAAAAGCCTCAACAGGGAAGGCATCATCAGGACATTTGGTTTCTTGCAGGCATAAGACATCTGGTTGTTGTTCTGAAAGCAGGCGAAGAACCAAGGGTAGCCTTAGTCTTACAGAGTTTATGTTCCATGTGATAATTTTCATAAGCTTGCTTCCCCCCTAATTTTCATAATTGGGCGGCACAAAAAGACTCGCTGGCAAATCCACCCCCATTTCAATATTTTGAAAGGTGACTTTGGTGGTAATCCCTGCGCTATCGGTGATCGTCCAACGGCGCAAGACAAACGGTTTCTCGGTGAACTCCAGCGCTAACACACCGGCGTCACCTCCTGTCTGTTTTTCCAGCCGCACCACAACAATGCCATCCTGACTAGCGGCAGTGGTAATGATACCGTCATAACTTAGCTGAACGGTCTCATCAAAAAGGATTTGCAACGGCGTTTCGCTGATCGGATAGCTAGTCACCGTGCGGCGGTCAGGGTCATCAACATGAAGCCAGACTTTAGTGGTGATCAACACCGTTTCAATCGGGTCGTCATAATCAAAACGCGAGCGAAAAGGCCGCCGCAGGGAAAAATCCCCCTCAGCGTAAGTGCCATCATCAGACACTTGGATAAACCGCGCCTTCATCGTCGTAATCCGATTAAACCAGTTTTCAGCATCAGTGATGGGATCGGCAAACCCCGTCCCTGTCCAGCCCATCATAAACATAAGCGCAGAGATAAAGGCTATCATGGCGCGTTGCCATCGGGTGATTGTTCTAATGATCATTATCAATCAAAACCTCACGCTTGCCAGCATGATTAGCCGGGCTGACAACACCATTGCGTTCCATTTCCTCAATAATCGTGGCGGCGCGGTTATAGCCGATGCGTAAATGACGCTGAATAAATGATGTTGAGGCTTTACCCTCACGGCGAATTAATTCAACAGCCTGATCATAGAGACTGCCCTCACCATCACCCATATCGCCGTCACCCATTCCGCCATTACCAAGTGGGGAATCTGCGTCAACGGTAACGCTATCGTCATATTCGGGCTCACCTTGCTGACGCAGGAAGGTGGTAACGCTCTCAACCTCTTTATCGCTGACAAAAGGGCCATGAACACGAACGATGCGGCCTCCACCTTCCATAAACAGCATATCACCGCGACCGAGCAGATGCTCTGCCCCTTGTTCACCAAGGATAGTGCGGCTGTCGATACGCGAGGTAACCTGAAAAGAAATCCGGGTCGGGAAATTAGCCTTAATCGTGCCCGTAATCACATCTACCGAAGGTCTCTGCGTTGCCATAATAACATGGATGCCAGCCGCGCGCGCCATTTGGGCCAGACGCTGAACCGCCGCCTCAATATCTTTGCCTGCCACCAACATCAGGTCTGCAACCTCATCAATAACGACAACGATATAAGGCAGAACATTCAGATCAAGCTGTTCTTCTTCAAAGACAGGCTGGCCACTTTCCTCATCAAATCCTGTTTGCACACGCCGCGATAAGGTCTCTCCTTTGCGCTTTGCTTCCATGATATGCTTGTTAAAGCCATCAATATTTCGCACCCCTAGCTTAGCCA
Organism: Puniceispirillales bacterium (SeqCode); assembly: GCA_965661405.1. Lineage (GTDB taxonomy): Bacteria > Pseudomonadota > Alphaproteobacteria > Puniceispirillales > UBA1172 > UBA12202. Next base: position 9,399 of record CBFIDH010000009.1, on the reverse strand, counting down.
TGTTGCGGTAGCGGTTTTCCATCTCCCGCACCGCCCATTTTAGCGCCACCACCGCCTTACTGGGGTCTGTTACCACCGGTGTCAGCAAATGGGGAATACCATCATACACAGACAATTCCAGCATTTTTGGATCAATCATGATCAGTCGGCAGGTTTCCGGGGTATGCGTATAAAGTAATGACAGGATCATGCCATTAATACCCACCGATTTCCCTGATCCCGTAGTCCCGGCAACGAGCAGATGCGGCATCCGCGTCATATCCGCAACAACAGGGTTTCCAGCAATATCCATCCCTAATGCCAGAGGCAAGGTCGCCGTGGTCGTACCCCATTGATCATGATCAAGAATGTCCCGGATCAGCACTGTCTGGCGGTTTTGGTTCGGCAATTCAATGCCAATAGTATTCTGCCCCGGCACGACCGCGACCCGAACGGATAGGGCCGACATAGACCTGGCAATATCATCCGACAGACTAATCACTCGCTGGGTTTTGGTTCCCGGTGCTGGGTTTAGCTCATACCGCGTCACCACCGGGCCAAACCGGGCGCGGCCAATACCGCCGCCAATGCCAAACTCTGACAACACGCCTTCCAGCATCCGTGAGGTATTGTCCAAGGCCTCATTATCAGGGGCAACCAGTTCTTCGTTTGGTTCTGCCAACAAATCCACTGGCGGCAGACGATACCCGCCGGGGGTTTGCAAATCGAGTGAAGCCTGTTTTCTTGAGCTGGCTGGCTTTCGCTTTTTAGGGGCGCTGGAAATGGTAGCGGCCTCCGTGTCATCTTGATCAGCAACAATAATCGGCTCACGCCGGGGGGATGGCACCTTGCGCTTTGTCTTGCGTTTGGCTTTGCGTTGCTCTGACGCCGCCTTGCCAGCCCTTGATGCCCCGGCAAACACCATCATAACCAGCGTTTTCACAAGCCCTGCCGCACGCGGTATCACCTGAAGCTCTTTACGCCCAACCGTAGCAACAATAACATATCCGGTTAATGCCATCACCGTTACCACCAATGCTAAAATATGCTGACCAGTGATAATAACAGGCGATGCGATCAGGGGCGTTGTTAGAATACCGTAATCAAAAAGCAGGTGATAAAGCACCTCTCCACTGGCACCAAAACTAGCCCCTGTATTTATAAAAAGATAAGACGCCCTGACCGCGGTTGCCATAAGGATCAACACAAACGGCAGAAAATACAGCCGCATAAGCAACCGCCCCTTCCAGCGATTCTGCCACATTCGGAACGCCCAGATCAACGGCATGACCGCCAACGCCATAGAGACCAGAAAGCCAAATGCGTTGATCAAGATTGAGGCCAAGTTAGCACCAAAGCCTCCAAGCAGATTTTTCATCACCGCCGCATCGGTATCTGCGGCACTATTAAAAGACGGATCAGAAGGATCATAACTTAGCAAAATGGCGAATAAACCAAGCCCAAGAACAGCAAGACCAATGGCCGCTATTTTAAAAAACATACGCCCTAGCCATGCTGTCACAACCGGTGAAATGATCGGGGTCTTATCGTCTTGTTCCGCCATGAGGCAATGTTACCTTATCTTGCTTTGATATTGCTATTGAAATTTATGGCGGATCGCGGTTAATTTAAAGTTATGCCTCAACCTCGCCCTGCCCTTTTTCTGGATCGTGACGGTGTTATCAACATTGATCATGGCTACCCGCATCGGGTTGAAGATTTTGACTTTATGCCAGATGCTGCCGAAGCGATCAAGATTGCCTATCAATCTGGTCTGCCGATTTTTGTTGTAACCAATCAAGGAGGCATTGGGCTTGGCTATTTTGATGCGGAGGCGGTTCACCGTTTTCACGCGCATATGTGTGACTGTTTAGCCGCAAAAGGTAGCCAGATTATGGATATTGCTTTCTGTCCGCATCATCCCAACGCCATTGATCCGGCGATGCGGGAGTGTTCTTGCCGCAAGCCACAACCTGGCATGATCCTTGAGCTAGCAAAACGCCACCAGATTGATATCAGCCGAAGTGTCATGATTGGTGACCGCGACACCGATATGGCGGCGGCTAGTGCCGCTGGTTGCCATGGCATTCTTTATTCAGGCGGCAGTCTGTTGCCCATTATGATGGAGGCGGTCAAACGTCTTAACCATCAGCGTGAGTCCCATTCATGACGACCATATCCCAACATTCTATCGCATCCGGAAAACATGGCGCATCCGGAAAACATGGCATTCATGTGGTTGGTGGCGGCTTGACAGGTTATGCCGCCGCGTTGGCCTTGGCGGATCATGGCTATGCTATCCGGCTCTATCACCGTGAGGATGAGGCGATTGACCCGCTTCGCACCACGACGATTAATCCCGCGACATATGATTTTCTCAACACAATTGGAGTTATGGATGCCGCCGCAGGTGATACGCCTTTGGCAGAGAAATTAGCACCTATTGAGCGCATTTTGGTCACTGATGATATCCCACGCGAGAATCCATTAGATGCTGTGATAAACTGGGACAAACCTGATACTGGCCCCTTGGCTTGGGTTGCCAGAAATAGTGATTTGAACATGGCTTTGCGCCATTTGGTTGAAGCATCACCCTTGATTGAGCGCACTTCAGCCCTTGTCACTGGCTATCATCCGCGTCATCCTGAATATGATGAAGCCGCGGCTAATCTGATCACGGATCAGGGGGAATCCATCCCCGCTGGGCTTATCCTTGCCGCCGATGGGCGCAATAGTGTTCTGCGCCAAGCCGCATCAATACGCGTGATCACACGCAATCTGCACCAGACCGCTATTGTCGCTATCCTGACACTGGATGCGCCACATCAAAATATGGCATGGCAAAAGTTTTTACCCGGTGGGCCAATGGCGCTGATGCCCTTGCCAGAGCCGCGACTTGCCTCCCTAGTCTGGAGCATGAAAACCGAAGAAGCAGAGAGGTTAATGCAAGGTGATGATGACCGCTTTGCTATGGCGCTTGATGATGCCAGTGGACAGATATTTGGCGGTCTTCGCCTTGCCAGCCCAAAACAGGCTTTCCCCATTATCCCGCAGCACGCCGTCTGGCCCGTAGCCCCACGTCTGGCCTTACTTGGTGATGCTGGTCATGCGATACATCCCCTCGCTGGTCAAGGCTACAATCTGGCGATTGGTGATATTATGACATTAAGAAATGTTCTCAATTCCGCAGGGAATACAGGCGCAGATATTGGCGGGGCAAACGTATTGAGACGCTATGCGATGCGCCGCTGGCCTGAGGTCACGATGATGACCATGGCAACCGATGGTCTGAATATGCTGTTTTCTTTTGGTAAGCGGCGGCGGCGTCTGGCCGGGATGGGGATGGCGATAGCAAATATCCCGCCCATCAAAGCCCTAGCAGAAAAACTGGCGAGTGGACGATTATTTCACCGTAAGCAATCTAATCGCGGCTAAGGCCTTGGTCTTTGAGACGGTCAAGATAATCACGCATCATCTGATCCTGATCAGTGGCAAACCGATACAACACCTCCCAAGAATAAATCCCTGTGTTATGACCATCATCAAAAACTAAACGCACAGCATATTGCCCCACGGTTTCGATTGAGGTGATATAGGCATTGCGTTTTCCGGAAGGTGTTTTTTTCTGACCACTGCCATGACCTTGCACCTCCGCTGATGGGGATTCCACTCGCAAAAGCTCCGCCGGTAGCTTAGCCGATATTCCATTTTCAAAGCTGACGCTAAGCACCTTTTTATCTTGAGACAGATGGATTTCTGTTGGCCAAGCTTGGCTGTTCATTATATCCCATCCAGCCGCCGTGCCTGATCTACCAGCATAATCGGTATCCCGTCACGAACCGGATAGGCAAGGCCGCTTTGCTCACTGACCAGCTCGTTTTTAATCTGATCATAGGTTAATGGGCCATGGCAGACTGGACAGACCAGAACTTCCAAAAGCGCAGGATCGAGCATACGTGGTGTAGATTCAGTGTCTGACATGGCCTTGTTGTTTGTTGCTAGACGACAGCATTTCGCTTTCCATTTCAAGCATCGTTGTCAACATATCACCTCTTGAGGGAACATCAACAGATTCAAGAAGCATCTGCTTTTCCGCAATGGGCAAAGGACAGATCATAGAAAGGGTCGTGATCAGTTTTTCATCAGCGCAGGTTTCAATCGATTCCCAATCAGCAGAAAATCCCTTAATGCTGAAATAACGCTTCAGCACCGACATTAACCGGCTTCGGTCAAATGGCTTTTCGCTAATATGAAGATCATCGGAAAAACCGGCGTAATCAACATGACACTGCCGATAACCTGACTTATTCTCTGCCTCAGCGGATATTTTAAAGCGTATCATACCATCAAGCGAGATCACATAACGGCCATCTAAAGTTTCTTCAAAGCTGGATATGCGTCCGGCACATCCAACAGAATATAGCATCGGCGACATCTCATCCTGAGTTGCGCTAGAGTTTGTTTGTATCATGCCAATTAACCGATGCGGTGTTGAGAGGGCATCAGATATCATGGCAAGATAGCGCGGCTCAAAAATATTGAGGGGCAACCTGCCTCCGGGCAGAAGCAATGCGCCATCAAGAGGGAAAATCGGGATTAATCCCGGCAAATCCTCAAGGTTAGGATCAAGCGAATTCCGTTTCATGTTATTAGCCTTCCATTGGATGGACTTGTTAAACTTTTAAAACGTCTTCACGAAAAAAGGAGCGCAGATAATTGTTTTCGCCCTTCCTTGACTTCAGGAGCCGTGGGTCCCAACGCGGCAAATATTTCAAGTAACTGGAGCCGTGCCGCATCACCGTTCCAGTTTCTGTTTTTGCGGATCATATCCAGCAACTGATTAATAGCGTCTTCTGACATTCCTGCACCGAATTGGGCCATTGCAAGGTCATAGCGTTTCTGCATATTCTCAGGCTCTGCATCGACTGCCGCCTGTAATTCCGATAATGCGCCAGCGTGTTCAGCGGCCTTTTCGGAAAAAGCTAGCCGTTTTGCTACATCTTCGATCGCGGCACTTGATTTCAATTCATCCGAGAGGCTGTCCAGCATCTGCCGAGCGCCTTCAAGATCATTAAGCCCCATAAGGCAACGAAGCAATCCAGCCAACGCATCCTCATTGGTATCTTCCATCTGGAGCACCATTTGAAAGGCCCCGATAGCCGCGCCAAAATCTTTGGCGGCAATTGCCGTTTCGGCTTCTTCAAGAAAACTCTCTACCGATCCGCCATCACCAGCCTGATTTACTAATTGACTAACCAAGGCTTGCAATTCTGATTCTGGTTTGGCGCCAACAAAACCATCAACAGGCTGTCCGTTGACAAACACATAAACCGTCGGCACAGACTGAACCCGCAATTGTTGGGCAATGTCCTGATTTTCATCAATATTAACTTTGGCGAGTTTAACTTTGCCATGCGTTGCTGCCACCACTTTTTCCAAAGCTGGCATCATTTGTTTGCATGGCCCGCACCATGGCGCCCAAAAATCCACAATAACAGGCTGATGCTGAGACGCTTCCACAACCTCACTCATAAAGGTTGAAGTCGTGACATCTACACCTGTTCTAGCAACATCTCTAGCATTGGTTTGATCTAAGGAAACCATGATTCTCCAAAATTAAAAATAACTTAAATTTGCCGGAATAGAACTTATTATTGTGCCGGCCTTAGAGTTGAAATAGTATTTATTTTCAGAATGACAAGACATGATATGCAAGAATTATTTCATCAGTTTCTGAAGTGGTAAAATCGTTACCTCATGCCCTGTGTGAGCAAAAAATCGCATCAGATCTGATATTGCAATCGTAATGGTTTGGTCATTCACAAGTGGGTGAAAATTAGCCTTTTCCATATTTGCCAATGTCTCATCAAGAAAAACCGTCACCTCACCAGCGTCATCATTGATAACCGAAAATGGCGTTACCGCCCCCGGGATAACACCGAGATATTGCATCAACCGATCTGGACTGCCAAAGGTCAACCGATCCGCATTCATCGCCGTTGCCAGAGCTTTAAGATCAATAGGCTGTGTTTCCTCTGCAATAACAAGGTAGTTGCGCTTTTTCCGATCTCGCAGATAGAGATTTTTAGCATGGCCGCCCTGCATATCATGTCGATATGCCTGCGAGTCCTCCACAGTTCGTAAAGGGGGATGCGAAAATTTTTCCACGACAATGCCCAATTCATCAAGCACAGCCATCAGGTCATTCGGATGGTAGGGTGTGGTGGCAGTCATATGGTGTTCCTGCTTTACAGATAATGCCCATAAATATTTTTATATTTAGGTATGGCGGAATTCATAATTACAATTTCGTAAATACTAACAATGGATTGCGCTATCGGCTTTGCGGCGGTTTGTCGCAGAGATAACGATCTTTCGCCCCTGTTACCTGATCCGATTCACGGAATATAACAAAATGCAACGATTGACCACGGGCCAAAGTTACGTGATAGCAGGGGTGGAAATAGCGAAGGCTGAATGCATCATGTCTGAAAAACGCAATAATACCCCTACTATTGCCCTCATTGGTACCGGAATGTGGGGCCGTAATATTGCCCGCAATCTGGCCAATTTGGGCGCGCTGGCAGGCATTTGTGATACTGCGCCAGAACGGGCAAAGCAGGTCGCTGATGAACATGGTGTTGCCGCGATGGGGCTTGACGATATTCTTGGTAATCCTGCTATCGCTGGGGTTGCGGTGGCGACACCTTCTTCTAGTCATTATGATTTGGCTATTGCCGCACTCGCGGCAGGAAAACATATTTATGTGGAAAAGCCATTGGCCCTTACCTTGGCTGACGCTGAGGCTATTGCCCAAGCCGCCGCCACCGCCAAACGGCAGGTTATGCTTGGCCATTTGCTGCGCTATCATGATGCGTTTATCACCCTTGCCCAAGCCGTAGCAGAGGGGCAGATAGGTAAGTTGCGCCATATTCGCGCCAGCAGATTAGCCCCCGGACGTGTGCGTGCCAACGAATCTGCACTATATGATCTTTGCCCACATGATCTGGCGATGATCTATCATTTGGTCAACGGTGCCGAAGCCGAGCAAGTGTCCTGTCATATGATTAGCCATATCACTCCCGGTGTTGATGATATTGTCACTGCGCAAATTGGTTTTGCTAATGGGGTATCGGCTACCATTCAGGCTAATTGGATGAACCCCGTCAAGGTGCATAATTTGACCGTTGTTGGTGACGAAGCCTCGCTTGTCTTTGACGATACGAAACTATGGAAAAACAAATTGACGCGATATCCCATGCGCATCAAAAGAGACGCTCTTAACCCTGATCTCGAACGAGGCGAGGCAGAAGCCATGCCATTGCCGGATTCAGAGCCGCTTGAAGACGAAATGCAGGCTTTTATCAATATGGTCAAAACTAACCAGCCGCCACGAACAGATATCACCGAAGCGCTATATGTTCAAAGGCTATTGAATCAAATGCAGATGAACGCTGACCAGAAACTGTCAGCAATAGACAAGACTGATGCGACCGGTTGAAGGGATTAAATTTATGGAAAACACCATGACCGTACCAGATTTGCCCGCCTATTCTGAGGACAACATGATACCCTTTATTGATCTGGCGGCACAGCAAGCACGCATCCGCCCACAGATTGATGAAGCCCTACAAAAGGTGCTGAATCATGGTCAATATATTATGGGCCCAGAGATTACCGCGCTGGAATCCAAACTGGCCGAGTTCACCAAAACACGCCACGCTATCACCACATCAAGCGGCACAGATGCCCTGATGCTGAGCCTTATGGCGCTAGGTCTTCGTCCGGGTGATGGCGTGATTGTTCCGAGTTTCAGTTTTGCCGCCAGTGCCGAGGTGATGCCCTGCTTAGGTGCTATTCCGATTTTTGCCGAGGTTGACCGCGAGACCTTTACCCTTGACCCTCATAAGCTTGACGATGCTATGGCGGCGGCCAAAACCGCAGGCGTTCGTGTCGTCGGTATTATGCCTGTGGGTCTTTTTGGTCAGGTCGCGGATATGACCACCATTACTGATTTTGCCGATAGCCATGGGTTGTGGGTTCTTGATGATGCCGCGCAATCCCTCGGCGCTTGGCGTGGAGGCAAAACCGTGGGTGAGATGGCCAATATGACGGCTACCAGTTTTTTCCCAGCCAAACCTCTTGGTTGCTATGGTGATGGCGGGGCCGTTTTCACAGATGATGATGACTTAGCCGAAATCACCAGATCTGCCAGAGTTCATGGCATGGGCAAAAAACGCTATCAATATGACCGCATTGGCATGACCGCCCGAATGGATACGATGCAGGCCGCTATTTTACTTGAAAAACTAGCCTTGTTTCCAGATGAGTTGAGACAGAGGCAATTGATCGCTGATCGCTATAACCATGCGCTAACAGGCCTTGTTACTCCACAAAAATTAGCCGAAGGAGCCACGTCTAGCTGGGCGCAATATTGTGTGCTGCTACCAGAACATACCGACCGGAGCGCGGTGCAAACAGCCTTGAAACAACAAGGTATTCCCACGGTAATTTATTATACCCAAGGGATTCACCAGCATCCCCCCTATGCCAATTATCCTATTGAAAATGGTGGTTTAACCGTAACCGCCGAGCTGTGTGAGCGTATTTTAGCCCTGCCCTTTCATGCTTGGTTAGACGAGGCCACACAGGATTATGTTATTAATGGGGTTAGGAGCGCGCTTGGTGAATAGCGCGCCGTCACTTCCATCCAAGCGGTCACTGGCGCCAACAATAAAGAGATACGATATGATCTTGAATAGAACGGATCATTTTTCGCTTGCGTCCCGCCGGACTTGCATTATATTGCGGTCATCGGATGCGGGTGTAGCTCAGGGGTAGAGCATTACCTTGCCAAGGTAAGGGTCGTGAGTTCGAATCTCATCACCCGCTCCATTTTTCATGTTTCACGAATCGCGTTTCAAGTGACTGTTTCCAAACGATTAATGTTCTGGAACAGGAGTTTGAATTGCTATGGTGCATCTCTGTGGGCGGCCAAAGTCTAGCAAAAGCAACAATTAGTTTGGCTCGTCAAATATATGCGATCACGAAGGGCCGCTATCCTGCACGTTCGGGAAATCCAGTTTGAGCCGAATAGCGCAATAAGCGTTTCTGTTTCCATCGCAATATTATTAGTGACAGGAACTTGATAATGGTCAGAAATAACCTAAGTCAGCCTTGAGCAATTCTAATGATAAAGATATGATTAAGATCATACTTCAAAGATATAATAAAAAATACCAAGTCTATAAAATAAAACAAAAAATACGATAACTAGACAATTAAATGCCGTAATAATTTAAATAAGATTTTAGGGTTATCATTTTGTCTAGGTATAAAAAACCACTATTCTTCTTATTATTCTTAATTAGTTTTTCTTTTCCTATGATGCCTTCTTACGCGGATAATCAGCCCTCTGGA
>CBFIDH010000008.1:0-61878 GCA_965661405.1 Puniceispirillales bacterium (SeqCode) | reverse complement strand
ATGCGCTGGTTGCGCGGCGTCAACAATTTCCCAGCCATTTTTTTCAAACAATGCCCTCTGGTCATCCGGAAGACGACGTTGCGGATTGTTGAGCAAAAGTCCCGGACGCAATGGGGTAAAAGTAGCATCAATATGAATAGGATAGGGATCACCGGGGAAGTTCACCGCGTGAACCCGGTGGTCAGGAAAATGCCTCTGCAACCAATCAATGCCTTTAAGGTTAGTGGTAAATCCATGCTGAACCACCAAATCCTTTCCAAAGCGCAACACATCAGCGGCATCGAATAATGGCTCCTCCTCAGTGGTGACAAAATATTTATCAGCTGTCCATTCCAGCCGCTTCTGCTCGCCAATTTTCTCAGAAAGATAATCTGGACGATAATCCTCATCGGTCAGCCGCGGTTTCGGTGCCGCTTCGTGACGCATGGCAGGGTCTTCGTTATAATAGCGTTGTAACAAGGGACGATAGCAAAGATATTCAAACCAGCGGCAACGATAACTCATCGTGGCTTCAAGAATTTCTTTACCCACAGTCAAGAGAACATCGCGCGGCGGCATACAGCCAAACATCGTTTCGGTCTTCCAGTCAGGTGTCGCGGAAGGCTGATTGAAATCTAGCGGTGTCGGACGATCAACAATAACCCCGCGCTTTTCCAGCATAGATGCAAAATCATCCAATAAGGCATTGGCCCGATCAATCGTTTCCTGTGGGCGCGGCCCATATTGTCCGCGCATATCAGAATCCTCTGGCACCTTGGCATCAAGCGCTGGTTCAGGCGCCGGAATACAACAACCATCAGCACGCCCAACAATGACGTGTTTTAAGGGGTCCCATTCATTCCAGCTGGATACAACGGTTTTGTTATTATCGGCCTCTGATGATGTTGCCATGATGATCTCCTTGCCATGATTTATCATGCGGGCAAACTACTGCAAAAAAAATGTTGGAGCAATCGCTCATGTTAAGTAAATATTAATCAGTTCAGTATATCGTTTTGTCATTGCATCATTCATTTTAAGTCGGATGAATCATGATTGAACATTGGATAAAGAAACTGATTAAAGAGGTAGCAGAATTATGCGGATTAGGGGTTGTACTGCCAAACGGCAAGACTCTTACTACTCCGAGCCCCGGTTCTCCAACGCTTGAATTTACCTCATGGAAACCTATCAGAGGCATGGCGTTCTGGCCAAGCCTAGCTTTGGGTGAGGCCTATGGAAATGGGCAGCTCATCATTCATGATGGCGAGCTTTATGACGTGCTTAAGCCATTAATGGTTTATGCCACTACCAAGCCTGATATTGGGTTGAGCCAATGGGCGGCGCTGTTGTCAAAACCGGTCATGTGGATGAAAGATGGGCGCAGGAAAACCCAATCGGCACATAATATTCATATGCATTATGATCTGGGAAATGATTTCTATCGGTTGTTTCTGGACCAAGATATGCAATATTCCTGCGGCTATTTTACAAACCCGGATAAAGGAACAGATCTTGACGCCGCCCAGCAAGCAAAGAAAACGCATATCATCAAAAAGCTTTGTCTTGATCCCAACCATGATAACAAATACACCGTGTTGGATATTGGATGCGGTTGGGGCGGCTTGGCCCAGACGCTAGCCAGAGATTATGGCGCTAAGGTCACGGGAATCACGCTGTCACATGAACAAGTCAGAATGGCAAAACTACGGCTGAAAGATACTGATCTGCCAGTTGAAATTGCCTTGCGCGATTACCGAGATATCAAAGACAAATATGACCGTATTGTTTCGGTGGGGATGTTTGAACACGTTGGTAAGCGGCAGTTCCCCACTTATTTCCGCAACGTGGAACAGTTGCTGAAAAAAGATGGCGTTGCCCTTATTCATACCATTGGCATGACCCAATCCTCTCGCGGGCAAGACCCTTTTATCAGCAAATATATTTTCCCCGGCGGTTATATTCCCGAATTATCAGAAATCATGTCCAGCCTTGAAGATACGCAATTGCAGGTCACAGATATTGAGGTTTGGCACGATCATTATGCCCACACCCTTCGCCACTGGCGGCAACGGTTCATGGCACGGCGCAACGAAGCTCTGGCGATGTTTGATGAACGGTTCTGCCGATTGTGGGAGTTTTATCTGGTCGGATGTGAACTCGCCTTTAGCCACAGCACATTGGTTGTTTATCAGCTTCAGTTAGCCCGATCCAAAGGCGTTGTCCCTGTCACCCGTGATTATCTTTATTCTTGAAAAGACCGCCGCAAATAAGGCTACCGCAAGCGTTGCGTCATGCTCCACGCATGGCTACGGCTTTATGGCGTTTATGTTCACGCATGATGATATAGCTGTTGGCAAACAGGATAATAGCGGCGCCAAGATAAAACCATAATGAGGGGCGTTCACCAAAAAACAATGCTCCCGCCAGAATACCAAAAGGTACCGTTAGAAAATGCACTGGTGCCAATACACTAGCAGGGGCATAAGCATGGCTTGCCGCCATTAAAAATTGCTGAAAACTGGCTAAAACACCGATCAGAATCAATATCGGTAAATAAGGCAAGACAGAGACCATATCCTCACCCAGCCACATGACCAATATAAAGGACACCACCACACCACTCGCATTGTACCAAAGGGCGGTGGTCGCTGGAGGATTGCTTTTGCCAAGCTGCCGCAACATCAGAAACATGATCGCAGCAAAAAAAGGCGATGCCAACCCAAGAGCAATCCCAAAAGCAACACCAGAATCAGAAAACGATGGCGCGTTAATTTTTTCCCACACCAACACCATCACCCCTAGAAAGCCGACACAAACCGCACCAATGCGATTCCATCCCACACGCTCAGCAATAACAAAGGGGGCCAAAATGGTGATAAAAATGGGAAGCGTCTGAAAAAAGGCCGAGGCAAGCGAAATATCAATATAGATCACTGCTCCAAACCAAGTGAACAGCCCCAACATTCCCGAAATAATCCGCAACACCAGCGTGTTCCAGTTGCTGATTTTCAGCACATCCCCACCGCGTTGCCAAACCCCATAAATAAGCAATAAAGGCAGGCAAAAGGTATAACGCGCCAATAAAATTGTAAAAAAAGGAACAGCGTCTTTGATGCTTTTCACCATAGATGCCAAACCTAGCGACAGGATAATTTCCAAGGTCAGGCAAAGCATCCCAAGAATAAGGAATATTGGCCGAATATGATCATCTGGATGACTGTGATCAGGACTGGTCATGCGAACCTACATCATGGGATTTCCAATGCTGGCGGCATAACGACACATAAAGATCATTGCCGCCAATGGCGATTTGCTCACCTTCGCTCAACGGTTTTCCATCAGGGCCAAGCCGCAACACCATCGTGGCTTTGCGTCCGCACCAACAGATCGTTTTGATCTCGCGAATATTATCTGCTATCGCCAATAGCGCCGCGCTACCGGGGAAAAGCTCACCTTGAAAATCGGTTCGTAGACCGAAAGTCATCACTGGGATATTTAACTGATCTGCCACAGACGCCAGTTGCCATACTTGCTTGCGTGTCAAAAACTGCGCCTCATCAACAAGGAGGCAACCGATCGACGCCGCGCTATGCTCGGTTTCTGTGACGGTAAACAAATCGTCTTCATCAGAAAACGGAAGTGCCTCGGCTTTGATTCCGATGCGTGAGCTGATCACCGCATCACCATAGCGTTTATCAATTTCCGCCGTCATCAGCAGGGTTCTCATGCCACGTTCCAGATAGTTATGGGACGCCTGCAAAAGAATGGTGGATTTGCCAGCGTTCATGGCCGAATAGTTAAAATACAACTTGGCCATGAACCGCTACCAGATGATTAGGCTCCGCCACCAAGGATGGCTTTGACTTCAAGATATTCTTCCAAGCCCCATTCTGCTTTTTCACGACCATTGCCGGAATGTTTATAGCCGCCAAATGGTGCCTCCGAGCCGCCGCCGGTGTAATTGATATGCACCTGACCTGCGCGCATCTCACGGGCGTAATCCATCATCTGATCCATGCTAGACTCATCCCCGGACACATACGCCGCCAGACCATAATCGGTATCATTGGCAATAGCGATAGCATCGTCACGATCTTGATAGGATAGCACCGACAGAACCGGGCCAAAGATTTCTTCCCGCGCGATGGTCATATCATTATTCACATGACCAAAGATGGTTGGACGAACATAATAACCGCGATTCAGACCATCAGGGCGACCTGTGCCTCCTGTGACCAAGGTGGCACCTTCATCAATGCCTTTTTGGATAAGCCCTTGAATCTTATCAAACTGAATCTCGCTGACCACTGGTCCCATAGTAGTGTCTTCGCTGACAGGATCACCAACGACAACGGTTTCTGCTGTTTTCTTGGCAATCTCCAGCGCCTCATCATGCCGAGACGCAGGAACAATCATGCGCGTTGGCGCGTTACAGGATTGGCCTGTGTTTTCCATCACACCCAGAACACCATTTTCCACGGCTTTGGCAAAACCTTTATCATCCAGAACAATATTTGCGGATTTCCCGCCCAGTTCCTGTGCAACACGCTTAACCGTATCTGCGGATGCCTTAGCCACCGCGACACCTCCGCGTGTTGAGCCAGTAAAGGACATAAACGCAATATCCGGATGCGCGCTCATGGCTTCACCAACCACCGGGCCATAGCCATTAACCAAGTTAAAGACCCCAGCCGGAACCCCGGCCGCATGGCAGACTTCTGCCATAATCATAGATGATAAGGGCGCGATTTCACTTGGCTTTAATACGGCGGTGCATCCTGCCGCAAGGCAAGGAGCCAGTTTCGCCATGACTTGATTAATAGGCCAGTTCCACGGGGTGATAAGGCCGCAAATACCAATAGGTTCATGACGGATGAGGTAGTTGTTATGGGGATATTCAAACTTATGCTCACCCAGAACGCGGATAGCTGTTTTTAGATGGTTAAGCCCGACCAGAGCCTGACTGCCTTTTGCTAGATAGCTAGGGGCGCCCATTTCAATCATGATGGCATTGGCGATATCATCAAAGCGGCGCTTGTATTCTTCACGCACAGCTGTCAAAAGTTCAATTCTATCCTTGACGCTAACCCTTGAATAGCTTTCAAACGCAACTTTAGCGGCGGCGACCGCTTTATCAACATCAGCCGCAGAACCGCCACTAATCTGACCAACCGATTCTTCGGTGGCCGGATTGATAACATCAATGGTTTCCGGCGTTACCGGGTCAACCCAAGAGCCATTGATATAGAATTGCAAATTTTTCATAGCATCACCTTATTCTGTAAGATTTGTCGCAAAGGAATAGCAAGATATTCCCCCTTAAGATTAGTATTCAATATATTGGGATTTAGGCCTCAAAATCTTCGAGCAGACCTTTTTCTTCCAATACTTTTCTAGCGGCGCGGAAACATTCCAATGCTTGCGGCACGCCGCAATATATTCCGATCACATGAATAATAGCACGAATTTCCGCTACGCTGACACCATTTCCGATCGCCCCGCGGCAATGCAATTCCCATTCATGCATTTTACCAAGCGCACCGATCATCGCAAGGTTCATCATAGACCGGGTTTTAGCATCAATCGCCTCATCCCCCCAGCCAAAACCCCAGCACCACGCGGTCATCGCTTCTTGGAACGGACGCATGAAAGCATCCGCGTTATTCAGACTTTTTTCCACATATTCGGCGCCAAGCGTTTCTTTGCGCTTAGCTACCCCAATTTTAAAATTGTCATCCATTGCCATTCTCTCCTGACCTATTCTCTCCTGATATAGACCATAATTACCTTTAATAGTCGTACTCTTCTGATAGCAATAAGGCAAGCCATCTACCAGCAAACTTTACCTGAACGCAACAAGAGGATAATATCTTTCTCATATGTTGAGATAGGCTTTAGGAACATATTTAGGATCATATTAGGATGAGTGATAATAACGGCATGGCCCGACTTTATATCAGGGATTTTCCCGAAGCTGAGAATGTTGACCGTATGTCGGCATCAATTGATCTTCAGGTTCGCCACCGGATTAGCGGTGTTGACGCCAGTCTTTTAGTCTGCCGAACCATTGACCAACCAAACCAGATGATTGAATTATGGCGTTACCATAACCAAGATGATCAGGCATGGGTGCATCAATCCCTCACCAGCGCCCAAGTGATTCCCGATGCCATGACCCCTAAAAATAAAATCTTCAATCTTGATTTGATCTATCAGTCAGATACCCCGGATTTTTGAGAGGCGCGTTGCCGAGCTTCGGCGACTTCACGATCAGTAACATAAATCAACCCTGCCACTTTTCGCATTAATGCCGCTTCATGATCCTCAATAATGCTATCAGCGAGAATCACCTGCCATAATTTTTCCATTAAATAACATTTCTCATCATGGCTATATCGGTTGTTGATTTGTTTAATCCACCCATAGAGATCTGCCGCCTCATCCGCTTGTGACGCCGCGTCTGCCAAGAGTTTATCAACCTCATCAGCGTCAAGTCCAAACTCATCTTCCACAATGCGCCGGATCATGCTGAGCTCTGCCTCATCCGCGACGCCATCAACCATTAAGGCTCGGAACATCAATGCCGTTGCCGCGAGGCGCAAGTTTTCATCCGAAGCATGATTATCTTCGATCTTTACCGCTACCAGTTTTTCAAAAAATCGCATCATGGCGTTTATCCTTCCTTCACTGTTCAGTCATCCCCCATCAGCCCCTAAAAGTAAAGCCGCCTCTTTCAAAAAGAGACAGCTTTACTTATCATTTGAATGATAGTTTTGATCTTAATGATCAGGCGGTTTGTTGATGTTCTGTTGAAGTGGTGAATTGCAACGGTCTATCGCCGCCCGCCAACTGATCTACGATAATCATATCACCATCGGCAAAGCGTCCACTGATCATAGCCTCAGCCAGAGGGTTTTGCACCTCATTCTGAATCACGCGCTTAAGCGGCCTTGCCCCATATTGAGGGTCATAGCCTGCGTCAGCAAGCCATTGTTTTGCTGATGGCGTTATCTCAATCGTGATCTGTTTTTCCGCTAGACGCTTAGCAAGATGATCTAGTTGAAGATCAACAATATGGGTCATATCCCCACGATCAAGACGCCGGAACAACAAGGTGGAATCTATCCGATTAAGGAACTCTGGCCTGAACATAGACCGCAGGTCTGTCATAACAGCGTCGCGCGCCATTTCACTGCTCTCACCATCATTTAATTCCAACAGATGATCAGCACCGATATTTGATGTCATGAGAATAATCGTATTGCGGAAATCAACCTTATGGCCTTGTCCATCGGTCAATTTGCCTTCGTCCAGCACCTGAAGCAAGATATTGAAGATATCGGGATGGGCTTTTTCGATCTCATCAAACAGCACCACTTGATAAGGTCGCCGCCGAACCGCCTCTGTCAGACTGCCGCCTTCTTCATAGCCAACATAGCCGGGCGGCGCACCGATTAAGCGTGAAACCGCGTGGCGTTCCATATATTCAGACATATCAATACGCAACACCGCGCTTTCGTCATCAAACAAAAACTCTGCTAATGCTTTAGAAAGCTCTGTCTTTCCAACACCTGTTGGACCTAGCATCATGAAACTGCCAATCGGCTGATTAGGGTCAGATATTCCTGCCCTTGCTCGACGTGTGGCATTGGCAACCGCCTTAATGGCTTCGGGCTGACCGATGACTCTTGAGGCAAGCAAATCTTCCATCGCCAGCATCTTTTCTTTTTCACCTTCCAGCATTTTATCAACAGGAATTCCTGTCCAGTTGCTGATAACGCGGGCAATATGAGTGCTTTCCACCTCATCATTAAACATTTCCGAGGCGGCGACGAGCGCCTTGGCCTCATCCAATTCTGATTTCAGCCTTGGCAAGATGCTGTAACTGATTTCTGCCGCGTCTTCCAGCCTGCCTTCACGCTGGGCAGAGTTCAGGTTATTGCGTTCTGTCTCCAGTTGTTGTTGGAGGGATTTCACCTCCTCCAACCGCATCTTCACACCTTCCCATTCACCAGTCAGATCAGCGGATTGCTCTTCTAGTCCAGCCAGATCATCAGCGATCACATCAAGCCGGGCTTTGTGACGTTCTGCGGATTCTTTTTTTAACGCGGCCTGCTCAATCTTCAGCTGCATAATCTGCCTATCAATATGATCCAAGAGAGGCGGTTTGCTATCTGATTGCACTCGCAACAGACTTGCCGCCTCATCCATGACATCAATGGCTTTATCGGGAAGAAAACGATCATTGATATAACGGCTTGATAATCTGGCGGCGGCGACCAAGGCGTCATCAGAAATACGCACCGCATGGTGATGTTCATATTTTTCTTTCAGACCACGCAGGACAAAAATGGTATCCTCAACCGTAGGCTCATTGACATAAACAGGCTGAAAGCGCCGTGCCAGTGCCGCGTCCTTTTCCACATATTTCCTGTATTCGTCAAGCGTCGTGGCACCAATGCAATGCAATTCACCTCTTGCCAAAGCTGGTTTCAGCAAATTGGATGCATCCATCGCCCCATCGGTTTTACCAGCACCAACCAATTGGTGCATTTCATCAATAAAGAGAATGATATTCCCATCTTGGGATTGCACTTCTTTGAGAACAGCTTTCAGCCGTTCTTCAAACTCGCCGCGGTATTTTGCGCCAGCGATCAACGCCCCCATATCAAGCACCATAAGAATCTTGCCAGCTAAAACACCCGGAACTTCCCCATTAATGATACGCTGGGCAAGGCCTTCGGCAATCGCCGTTTTCCCGACCCCCGGCTCACCGATGAGGACCGGGTTATTTTTTGTGCGGCGCGATAGAATCTGTATGGTGCGGCGAATTTCCTGATCCCTACCAATAACCGGGTCCAATTTGCCCTTTCTCGCCATATCTGTCAGATCAGTTGCATAACGGCTTAGTGCCTCGAACTGATCTTCGGCGGCATCACTATCAATCGTTTTGCCGCCTCTAGTCGCGGTTGACGCGGCTTTTAATCCTGACGCCGTCACGCCTGATGCTTTCATCACTTCGGAAATGCTGGTCTTAGATTCGGCCATGACAATCAGAACCGTATCAGCAGCAACGAATTGGTCGCCAGCCTGTTTTGCCGCTTTCTCAGCTTGCGCCAATATGCGTGCCAGATTCCCATCAAGATGAAGCTGGGCATTACTGCCTGTCGTGCTAGGCATCCCGTCAAGGGCTTTATTTAGGCTCTTTTTGAGCTGATCGGCATCACCGCCACTGCGGTTGATCAGCATCACGGCGAGCGCGTCTGGATTCTCCAGCATAGCCGCCAAAAGATGTTCGGTGGTAAGTTGAGGGTGACCATTGGCAAGGGCAGTGTTTTGTGCCTCACCTATGGCATTGCGCATGAGCGCGGTATAATGATCAAGTTGCATAGCATATCTCCATTATTCTTACCGTCACCCCTGATCAGGCGGTAGCGGTGAATATTAGATGAACTGCCCATAATGGCGCAGATCCGTTAAAGCGGCTCACAAGAGAGACACCGCTTATAAACTTTACATAAGAACGCCAAAGCAGGGTTTCAATAGCCCCTATTGATTAACGCGCATTGGGGTAAAACAGTTGCTGGCCTACTACTTGATAGCTGGCGATCATGGCCTGACCTTTTTCAGATAACAGCCATTCGGTCACACGGACGGCGGCCGCAAGTTTAGTTTCCGGACACTGATCAGGGCTTACTGGAATGATACCATATTGATTAAATAGAGGCGGATCACCTTGAAAAACGATTTCATGCTGTTTTTTGTTGCCATAAGCTAACCACGTGCTGCGATCCGATAAGGTATAACCGTTTAGTTCAACCGCAACCGTAATGGTGGCACCCATACCGCTTCCTGTTTCGCGATATTGCCTCAGATGATGAGGATCAACATCAATGCGATCCCAGAGTCTAAGCTCTGCTTTGTAGGTGCCACTATCATCACCGCGAGAAACAAAAATAGCATCCTGATCAAGAAATTTTAATAAGGCGGCGTCAATGGTTTCTGACGCGCTGACACCAACCGGATCATCAGATGGCCCGATGAGAACATAATCATTATACATCAGATCTTCACGATAAAGCCCGTAACCATCTTTGACGAATTGGTCTTCGTCTTTTTTGGAATGGACCAGCAGTAAATCCCCATCACAATTTTTGGCATTGCTAATCGCCTGCCCTGTGCCAACCGCCACAACATGAACCTTTATGCCTGTGTCTTTTGCGATCAAGGGAATAAGATAATCATAAAGCCCGGAGTGCTGTGCTGATGTGGTTGATTGAAGGATGATGCGCTGATCATCTGCTGCCACAAACTTTGACATCAACAGAAAAACAGCAACAATAATTATTCGAAACATAAGGGTTTTGCTTTATTGGCGAGGCTTGAAATAAAGCTGGATAATAATGACTGGCAAAAGCCCCGTCAATACTATCATAAGCGCAGGCAAAGCCGCCTGTTCAATCAGCTCATCATGGGCATATTGATAGGTAATCGTGGCAAGGGTGTTGAAATCAAAAGGCCGCAGTAATAGCGTCATCGGCAACTCTTTCATGATATCAACAAAGACCAGCAATCCCCCTGCCAGCACCGCTGGCCTGATGAGAGGCAGAACAACACGCCTGATGCTGATCACAAAGCCATGCCCCATCACCCGGCTGGCGGGGACAAGCGAGCTTGGCATCCCATCAAGTGCCGATTGCACCGCGCCTAATCCAACCGCCTGAAAGCGAACCATATAGGCAAGGATCAGCATAACCATGCTACCGCCAAATAACGGCGCCCAAGTCGCATCAAACACCATCAGACCTATCCAGCGCCAACCCTGATCAATATAGCTAATCGCAGCTAATACCCCTAGCGCCAACACCGTTCCCGGAAAGGCATAACCCGTGGCGGAAAGCCCTGATAAAATCCGCCCCAACCGTGATGGTACATAACAGGAAATAATCCCAATGATGAGGGCGGATGCCATAATCACCACCATAGCAATAGCGGCAATCAGCAAGGTTTGAAATACCGCTGTGGTGATTTCTGACATATGCCCAAATCCCTGCCCGATACTAAAATTGACCAGAATAACCACTGGCAAAATAAAACCTAAAACAATGGGGGTGAGACAAATCAGCGGCAACAGAACGCGCCACATTCCCTCAGCTTCTGTCCTTGGGACACCTGTGATACCGCTTCTGGTATTGGCAAAGCGGTTTTTATTGCGGCCATATCGCTCGGAACCAAGCAGGATGAACACCAGCACAAATGCAATCAGTGCCAGTTGCGCGGCGGTGGTAATGCTGTTCATGCCCAGCCAAACATTATAAACACCCAAGCTTATGGTCTCAACGGCAAAGAATTCCACCGTTCCAAAATCGGCAACAACCTCCATCAGCACAAGAGCTAAGCCAGCGATAATCGCTGGTCTGCCCATGGGCAATCCCACGTGCCAGATCAGGCTTCTTCCTGTCAAAAGGGTTGCCTCAAACACGCGGGTAGGTATTTGCCCAAACCCTGTTCGCGCCCTCAAATAGACATAAGGATAAAGCACCAGCCCCATGACAAAAATAGCCCCGCCCATACTTCGTATCTCTGGGAACCAGTATTGATTCCAACTGGTGAAACCATATTGCTCGCGGATCAAGGATTGAACCGGCCCGGCATAATCCAGAAAGCCGGTATAAACATAAGCAATAATATAAGACGGCATCGCCATCGGCAGGAGCAACATCCAAGAAAGACTATGCCGGAATGGAAACTCATAACGGCTGACCAACCACGCTGTTGTTACACCAATGGCAAGGGTTAGCGTCCCCACGCCAGCGATTAAGATCAATGTGTTGCTAATATAGCGAAAGAGAACCGTATCAATCAGATGTTGCATCAGATCGCGGTTATTCCCCATCGCCGTCACCACCAAAGCAAAAACAGGAAGGATCAGAACAAGACAGACAGCTATCAGAATAGCCGTAAGCCAAACCTGACCTTTCCAGGGTGATGGCGCGTGGGCATAATGATCTAGTGAACCCGACATGGGTAACCTGCTGGCTGTTTAGAATCAGGCGGTGATCCTATCACTAAAGTGATGAATTGCAATGTTATTGCGAATGATTTGCAAAACCGCCGAGGCAAGACATGATCTAAGCACAAAGATTTTTTGAAACTGGCCTTAGATCACTCTTAAGCCACCCGCGATCCTATCAGTTGGATTTCAGCTTGCGGCCGAATAACTCAAGCCGATGACCGACTAATTCAAAGCCCATATCGCGTGCGATTTTCTCTTTTAGTTCTTCGAGTTCAGCGTGATAAAACTCATGAATATCGCCATTATCAACATCAACCAGATGCTCATGATGACCGCGTGCTAGTTCATATCTGGCTTTACCGTCACCAACCTCAACCTTTTCAATCAGATCAGCTTGTTCCAACAAACTGACCGTTCGATAGATGGTGGCAAGCGAAATGGTGTCATCAATATCAATAGCACGGCGATAAATCGTATCGACATCTGGGTGGTCATCGGCGCTATCAATCAGTTCAATAATAATACGGCGCTGAGTGGTGATGCGTAATCCGGCTTCCATACATTTGTCGATAATATTTGTCATTGGGTCTTTCCAGTTTTGAATGTTTCTATTCTAGCGCGAACATTCTTATCCTGCAAGTTGACTTATCCAATGTCATGCTATTCGACGGTAACTTTATCGCCAATCTTGATATTTCCGCCATGTTGAACCTGACAGCATACGCCGCCACGCCAATCTGGTGTTAGCGCTTGTCGTAAGCCATTGCTGGTTGCTTCCATCAGCTCGCATGGTTCCGTTTCCTCAACGACCCGCAATTCCACCTCACCAATCCGAATAAGGCCACCAATCTGTTGCGGCGATCTGCCGCCAGTGATCAACAGATTTGCTCGGCGATCAGACCAATCCAGTGTTTTATTAATCTCTTGGCAGGCATCTGCCCAGTCATCAGCAAACAGAACACTAACTTGTCTGAGGCGTTTGCGGCCACGAGCATCATTAGTGATGCCAGCCTCAATCGTTACCTCAGCTTCGTTCTGTTTTTCCATTGGTGCCATAACTTTCGGGGCAACGGCAATGCCCGCTAGTGATAGGGTCATATGACTTCCTTTCTTATTATTGCCATGTGATTATTGTCATGTGATTCTCGTCAGATAATCGCCATTTCCAGATATGGGCGGTTTTCTAAAATTCGGTCAATCCCTAATGGGCTGAGATCAAGGCTCTGATATTTTCCATCAAGAACCAATTCTGCCACCCCCCGACCCATCGCAGGTGATTGCTGTAACCCATGACCAGAAAAGCCATTTACAAAAATGAAATTATCACAATCTGGATGAAACCCGACAATAGCGTTCTGATCTAGCGTATTATACGCATAATGTCCTGCCCAAACATTGGTTAGTTTAACCGCCTCAAACGCTGGAATACGGGTTGCCAGAATAGGCCATACATGATTCTGCCAATAGTCATGATCCATGGTAAAATCATCAGGCGCACGGGGGTAATCATCTTCCGGAGGTGAGCCCACCATATACTGATTCCCGTCACGACCATAGGGGCGATAATGGATGCCAGTGGGATCAATCGTCAACGGCATTTCTTGTTCCAGGGGGTGTTCGGCATCAATGATATAAGTGTATCGGCAACGCGGTTCCACGGGCAGGGGATCAAACCCTGCCATCTCTGCTGTGCGCGATGCCCTTGGGCCACTGGCATTAATAATAACCCCAGCGGTAATTTCCTCACCAGACGCCAAAGTTACGCTGTCCACACGTCGTCCAGAACGGCCAATCGCAACCACTTCGTTTTCGATATATTCCACACCTACGGCGCGAGCCCCACGGCGGAACCATTCAAAGATTGTGCTACCTTCAAAATAGCCTTCATCTTTGGTGTTGAGAGAGCCTAAAATAATCCCATCAAGATCATAGAATGGATAGCGGGCGGCGATCTCATCCGGGGTGAGGATAACGGTACCCGCGCCTAAATCAGATTGAATCTTTTGCAGCTTGCGGAGAATGTCCGCTGTCTTGGGTTGATCTGTTAAATAGAGATAGCCAAAGTTCTGAATGGCCAATTCTGGCACATCTGGCAAGGGCGCCATATAAGACCTAAACTCACGAATAAACTCTGCGGTGAATTGTGAAATGCGAACATTTAGCTCATTTGAAAATTGTTGCCTAACACATGAATTCGTATGCGAGGTAGAGGCCCACTCATAAGTCATATCACGTTCCACCACCAGAACGGATCCTTTGAAGCCATAGTGTTTTTTCAGAAACCACGCGCATGACGAGCCAAGCATGGCGCCGCCAACAATAACCACATCATAACTCTTTTTAGATGGTGACACTTCATCCTCCACCAAAATCTGATCCATTGCCTATTTATGCTGACATAAATATCAAAGGCAAACAATATTCATTATCAGATTATGGTGAGAAAGCGATCTGCCATTTCTATTGTCCAGCAGAAATATGATTAGCCCGCAGATTATTGCCAGTAAAACTTGGCACACCTGTTTCATCCACCTCACGGACAATCACCTGAACATCAGCCAAATTACCATCTAACGCTGACTCGCCATCACTGATCGACCCAAAACTTCCAGTGAGATAAACTTGGGCGCCTGATTTTGCATTAGTGTCTATGGGGGCAATACTATCGACTGTCCCCAAGAGAAGGCTTTCGGTTTCTTCCCCAACATCTAGCAAACCGTTCAAATTTTCATCTTCAAGCTGAGACGGTAATCCTGTCGCGTCAAATGCTGCCACCTTTTTGACTTGTCCAGTTGTTAGGTCTTCTGAAAACGAAGTTGAGTAATCTTGATAACCTCTACTACCTAGTTCCAGCTCATTAACACTATAAGTGCCGACAATAGTTAAACTGTCGTAATCAAGCACAAGATTATAGCTAAGGCTTCCAGACCCTTGCCCGGAGGTTGGTGATAGGGCCAGATCTTTAATAGCGAAATTAGCTTGACCTCCATAGCTTTCGGAAATCAAATCCTTGAACATATTATCCAGCAAAGGATTACCAAGCTGATCCAAGGGTTGTTTCTGATAGACCATCCAGATAGGCGGCTCACCCGATAGCGCCAGATTAATGAGATCAGCCTCAGCCTGAATATTAATTCCGTTATTACTGTTGATATTCGGGATCAGCTGTTCCTTTTCTAAATCGGTTAACTCCTCCAGTTTTTTCCCACCACTTATCAGCGCAACAAGGTCATTGAGTGCAATAATGTTTTTTTCATCCGACAGACTGGCGACCAACAATTCTGACAACTCTCTTTGTGTTGATGCGGTGATGATGGATGCGCTGGATGGGTTATTATTTTTATCATCTGTTTTTTGAGAGTTTTTATCCTCCTCTTTCTCTAAAGGCTTGGGATTACCATCGGCGTCTTCATCGTTATTAGTGTTATCTTTTTCTTCAGTATCCGTATCAGAATCCTTATCGGGGTTCTTATCAGGATTGTTTTCATCCTCGTCTTTTAGATCTGACAGCGTCAACGCCGCGACCAATTCCCTGATTTCTGGTTCGGGAAACGGCACGGGATCGCTTGGGATGCCGTCTTGGTCAATTCTTACCCCCCAGCCAGACCGAAATACCTCAACCCCTTGATTACTATGATTGCTATGATCTGGCGTGACGATCACGGCTCCAGACAACACCACCAATGATGACGTGCCATCTGGATGAACCTGCCCTGCCACCGTTGTTCCCCGGATCGCGGCGGTAGCATTAGAAAGCTTGATGGTCATTCCATCCGGATCATGATCGGCAATCTGCCCGGAGATAAACTTAAAACTGCCGCCAAGAATACTGGCGGAAAGCGCGCCGTTCTCGGATACCTCTGGATCATAAACAAACCTATCAAAACGAATGGCGCTGTTTGGGCCCATCGTGAAAACGGTCTGATCTCTCAACATGACTTGCATAGACCCCGCGGCGCCAGTTCGCACCTCATCATCCAGAAAAATCTGATCTCCTGTATCTGCCAGCCGCCCAATGCTACTACCTGATGCCGGGGTATATATCACCTCAACAGGTGATACGGTCGCCGCGATCACACCGCTTAATGGTCGTCCCAATGGTGACACTGGTTGAGCCGACGCGGTGGCGGCAACAATAATCAAAAGAGGCAATATCCACCGATAAGCACAAATACCTGCAATCCATTTCATCTGGTAATCCTTTGCTGGTGAGCATCTCAAAGCGAGGTCATAACGATGAAGATTACACCAGTCCTTATTCTGCTGATAATTGTGCTTATTGGTCCGCACTTATCAGGAGGGGCTAGAGCAGAAGACACCATTTTGCCAGAAACACCGCCGCTAACAGAACAAGAAGCCTTTGATCTGGTTTTTCAAAACCCCGCTAATCCTGACCTGAATATCCAGCTGGCCCAAATTCAACTTCGCCTTGGGCGTGATAAGGCGGCGATAGCTAGCCTTGAGCGAATCGTGATTTTTGATCCAGATCATGTTCAGGCACGGGCTTTATTGATGCGGCTTAATCTGGCGATTGGGAATCTGGTGGATGCCCGTCTTCATGCTGATAACCTGTCACGCAATCCGCACGCGGACGCGGCGCAGATTCATGATGCCAACGCCGTTATGACAATGCTGGCCAAATATGATCATTCGCTTTCTGTGTCTGGATATCTGGCTATTGGCGGCGGTATTAATGATAACCCTGCTGGCGGATCAAAAAACAATCTTGCGCGCATTGGCAACATCATAGGCCAGTTTGATAAACCTGCTGATGCTGAGGAGTTTTTGATCTCAACCACAGCATTGAATATGCGCCTTCGTCTGCCCTATCAACGCCAGACAGATATCGGCCTTAGCTTGATTGGTCATGTCAGAGAATATAGCCATTATAACGAGGGGGATATTAATTCGATAAGCGTCGCTGCCACATATAGCCGCGCGTTTCGCCATGTTCAGGCCCATAGCCAGATTTACACCAGCCATATTGTATTGGACGGGCAACCTTATTTGAACTCCTATTCAGCGGAGATAGCCTTAGCGCATCATCTGGCTGATCAAACCTCTGGTCTGATCATTGGTCAGATTAATCGCCGGATTTATAAAAATAGAGCCCAGCCAAACGCCTCAATCAGATCTGGCAACAGTCATCATATGCGTTATCAGATCACCCGCGCCTTATCATCTGTTCAGATTAGCGGCGGGGTGGAAGTGGGATTTACTGATGCTACCGCGGCTTGGTATCGGGTCTCTGAACGCGCCGCCTTTGCCGAGATAACCAGCGATATCCTGCCCGGATTATTGTCTGTCTCAAGCCATTATAGCACCGCTGACCATGCCCATGCTTTCCCCTCTCATGGCGATACGCGGCGGCATGACATCATCCGCCAGATAGCCATAAAGCATCGTATCGGGTTAGCCGGATGGTCTGTGCCGCAATCTGGTGAAGCGACGCTTACGATCAGTGCCAGCGGCACTAATCAAACCTCAAATATTGAAAATTATAGCCGCAATAGTGGTGAGATCAGCCTTGTCCTGACGCAATATTTCTAATCTGAAATATTACCCGATCCATCATCACGCCTCGTTCTGCAAATATATCTCTGCCAATTCAGCGGACACACGGCCAAAATCCCTGATTAGGTCGGCAACAATATCCGCGTCTCTATGGCTACCCACCCATGCCAAAAGAAGCATTCGCCGCAACATTACCATAGTGTCAATAATTGCTATGTCTTCGGCATTAAGGGGATGCTGTTGTTGATAGCCTTCTAGCCATGCCGCTTTTAATGTCGGGATTTGCGGGCTATCCTCAATAAAGCTGATCCCGGCGGCGAAATCATACATAAACCAGCCAAAGCCGCTATCATCAAAATCAATAACATGAACCTGCCCTTGGTCACTGTCTTCAACCAGCAGATTTGCAAGCCGCATATCCGCATGGATCAACCCATATCGCGTTGGTGATTTGCCGTATTCTGCTAAACGCTGGCTAACCTTTGCTTCTGCCTGTTCAAGCGTTGTCATCATGGCGGGGGTGAGATGGGGGGCATCCCGCCAGTTGCCCCAGCGTTTGATTGATCCAAAAATCCCATCAATATCCCAATGCGGCCGCGTAAAACCATCAGGCAGTGACCAGCCTTGAACATGACGATGAAGCCGCGCCGACAAGCCTCCTAAATAGTGAAACAACCGATCAAGAGGTTGATTTTGATCAGGTTCTTTCCCTTCGACATAGGCAAACATCACCATATGATGCTGCGGCTCATCAGGAATGGTGATGCTTTGAATAGGCTGACCATCTCGACCATTGATCACCGCCGGGGTTGCGATCATGCCATTGGTATTCAGCGCTTGCATCCAAACCAATTCCGAAGCGATAGTTGCCATATCGTGATAGCCCGGACGATGCAACCGCAAAACGGTTTTGTCCCCATCAGGCGCGGTAATCAAAAAAGTCGCGTTTTCAGAAACATTAATAAGCTCAATCTGGCTTTCGGGCGATACTGGCCACAACGCCAACGCCGATCTAGCAAGCGTGATCAGCGTATCGCGGCTGCGGTTAATGATGCCATTATCCATCTAGCGCCCCATGAAAAGATATGATGATGCGATTTAACCGCCGCGCCACCGATGGTCAATGTATTTTACGCATGGTGCTAGACCAAAAAATAAAGATCAGCTTCCAGAAGCCGTCATGGTGATAATATCACTAATGTTTCCATCTGTTATCGCGCCAACTGCCGTATCTTGATTAAGAGGTTTTCTCGATTTTAGCGAGATAGCAAATCGGTTTCCGCCGCGAATAAAATTGGATGTTGCCACCGCCAAAGGTTGAACAAAATCTAATTGTTGGCTTAACGTGCCGTAAAATAAAATCATGCTGGATATTTGCTCGGCAAACGCATCCCGATTGCCGCCAGAATACGCATCCAGAACAATATCCGCCAGCTGATCATCTGTGTAAATCAGATCAAAATGATCTAACTCCAGTTGATTGTTGTTCAATGATGTCTGCGGCATCCCTCCGGTGGCGTTGGCCAAAATAACCTCATAAGTGTTTTCATCTAGCCCGGCGACCAAACCAGAGATATTTAGTTTTCCAAGGTCTTCAACATCCATCTCATAATTCATGGTGAAAGTTTCTTTTTCTAAACTCACCTCATAACTCATCAACATATCCATGGTGATGCGATCAACACCTGTCATCATCATGATGGCTTTAATTTCTGGTCTGGTCATCATGTCCGGAGTTGTGACCATATCGTCTATGACAATATTGATGCTGGTCAACATTCCACGGTCACGCTTAACATCACTAATGGCTATTAATTTGGTTTCAAAATCTGCACCAGCCATCTTGATAGTGAGATCTTTTATTTCAAACTTCGATAGGCCGAATTGATCCCTTATCATCGACGCCTCATCCCAAATCAGCAGAGGGATAATATCAATCCGGTCTGCCTCTACCATTGAGGCACTAAGGCTATCACCATAACTTTCAACGGTCAGATTCTCAAAAGAAACCCCCATGCTGGCATCTTTGATATCTGTTAGCTCAAGCTTGCCAAAACTGATGCTGTCGCTGTCCTTAACCATCTCCGTGTCCCAAAGCGTCATGCGATCAACTGCCAGTGCTTGCGCCATTCGCATCGGGTCTCCTGCCAATGCCCTGATATCGGTTTTGATAACCTCAGCATCACGGATTTCCAACTTGCCGACGGTGGCAACGCTGTCCCCATATTCGGTTATACGAATATGTGAGGCGTCAATGACACGGATAAGATCATCATCACCAGAAAGCGTAATCTCATCCATGGTGATGCTATTGCCATCAGCAGAGGCCAGCGTAACATCTGAAATGGTCAATGACCGTGTCAGCCCATTAGTGGAAACATCACCATAAGATAGGCTGAACCCATCCATATTTTTTTCAACAAATGCCTCCGCCTCAATCAGCAATTCACCAGCAACAATATTGGCTTTGTGGTTGATATACCAGAGCGCACCACCGCCTATCGCCGCCGCGATAACGAGACCGCTAATACCGTATCTGATTGTTTTGCTCATGGTCTGTATCCTTCTGGTTAAGCCGCATTAAGGCAAA
This sequence comes from Puniceispirillales bacterium (SeqCode), assembly GCA_965661405.1. Lineage (GTDB taxonomy): Bacteria > Pseudomonadota > Alphaproteobacteria > Puniceispirillales > UBA1172 > UBA12202. The sequence continues at coordinate 41,776 of CBFIDH010000008.1, read as the reverse complement.
TTAACCTGATCTGTCAAATTGGCATGATGGCGGCCGCGCAAATATTCATGCGGATAAGCATAACACGCTAAACACGACTCTGCTATGACCGCATCCGGCTACCATTAGCATCAAATAATGGTGTCGCCTGAAGATGTGATGGCAACATTTCCCCTAACAGTTCAATATGCCAGCCTTCCGGTTGATCCGCTAAGGCCTTTGGCACATAACCAAGCGCAACAGATTTACCAGAAGCATGGGCATACCCGCCTGAAGTCACCCAGCCAACCACTTCCCCGTTATGGGCAATCGGTTCATCCCCGATCACATCCGCTTCATTGGCATCAACCACAAAGGCTCGCAGACGCATCTTGCCGCCATCTGTTTTTTCCTGTTGGGCGGCGGCCTTGCCTATAAAATCTATCGGTTTGTCATAAGCCACAAAACGCGACAGACCACATTCCACCGGACCATAGGTGGGGCGATATTCTCGCGCCCAACTGCCAAAGTTCTTTTCCAATCTTAAGGCATTAAGCGCTCGGCTACCAATCAGCTTAATGTCATGCGCCGCGCCCGCCGCCATGATATCGTCAAACAGACGCTGTTGATATTCTGGCTTGACCCATATCTCATAGCCTAAATCCCCGGTATAGCTGACCCGGCCAATAATAACCGGAATCATGCCAAGATTAGTCTGGCGGATATCCATAAAACGGAACCCATCATTAGAAACATCATCACGTGTTAACGCCGCCAGCACATCACGAGATTTTGGCCCCGCCAGCGATAGCCCTGTCAAGCCTTGCCCAAGCGAGACAATATTAACGCTGCTATCATCTGGCAGATGCGAGGTGAACCAGCGCATATGATAATTTTCTGCAACGCCAGAACCAATAATCATAAACTGATCATCACCAAGCCGAGAAAGCGTAAAGTCACCGATCACCTTACCATCAGCCTTGAGCATTGGCGCAAGCACCATGCGCCCCACCTCTGGCAACTGGCACGCCAACATATGATCAAGCCACGCGGCGGCACCCGGCCCAGCAATCTGATATTTGGCAAAACCAGAAGTTTCGATTAATCCGACGCTATTTCTGACAGCTTTAGCCTCTGACCCGACATGGTCAAAATCCGTACTTCGGCGCCAGCTAAAAATATCCTTGAGGCCATCAGGGGCAAACCACAATGCCTGTTCCAGCCCATACGCCGCACCAAATTGCGCCCCAGCGGAAGCCAGCCGATCATAAATTGGCGTTGTCATAAAGGGCCGCGCCGCGGTCAATTCTTCGTTAGGATAGCGAATAGAAAAGCGGCGAGAATAGTTTTCCCTGACCCTGGCATTCGTATAGGCCATATTGGCATAATCCCCAAAGCGGCTGATATCCATCGCCCAGATATCAAAGCCCGGATCACCATCTACCATCCAGTTAGCTAGCGACAATCCAACACCGCCGCCTTGGCTAAACCCTGCCATAACGCCGCAAGCGTTCCAGAAATTTGTCATTCCCCGCACAGGCCCAACCAAGGGATTGCCATCAGGGGCAAAAGTAAATGGCCCATTGATAATTTGACGAATTCCAGCGTTTTCAAATGCAGGAAAATGCTTAAAACCAACCTCTAGCGATGGCGCAAGGCGATCAATATCTGGTTCTAGCAACTCGTGCCCAAACTCCCATGGTGTGTCATGTTCCGACCATGGCTTGCATGAACGCTCATAGGTACCCATCAGCATTCCACCGCGTTCCTGACGCAGATAAATCTCGCCGTCAAAATCCACGACGTGCAACACTTCTTTGCCTGTGGTTTTGTTAATCTCGGCCACCTCAGGCATATCTTCTGTCAAAAGATACATATGCTCCATTGCCAACACAGGCAGCTCCAGCCCAACCATGCGGCCAACCTCACGAGCCCATAATCCGCCGCAATTAACAATATGTTCTGCTTGAATATCGCCTCTATTGGTATGGACTGTCCATGTTCCATCAGGTTTTTGCGTCAGGTTTTCCACCTTAGTCTGGGTATAATAAACTGCCCCTGCCTTGCGCGCCGCTTTAGCATAGGCGTGGGTGACACCATAGGGATCAAGATGGCCTTCGATAGGATCAAACATACCGCCGACAAATTGACTGGGGTCGATTAGCGGCATTAATTCAGCCGCCTCTTCTGCGGTAACCAGTTCAAGACCTTCCATTTCCAGATATTTACCCTTGGCATAAACACCTTTCAGCCAGTCAAATCTTTCTTCTGTTGCCGCCATCATGATGCCGCCAGTAATATGCATCGAGATATCCTGCCCGGATAATTCTTCAATCTCATGGTAAAGTTTAATGGTGTATTGCTGTAATTTCGCAACATTTGGATCACCGTTAATCGTATGCATTCCGCCTGCCGCGTGCCATGTCGAACCAGAGGTGAGATCTTTTCTCTCAAGCAGCATGACATCAGTCCAGCCGCGTTTAGTCAGATGATATAGCACCGATGCCCCAACAACACCGCCGCCTATGACAACCACGCGTGCCTGCGTCTTCATCTGCTCTGCCATGAGATCGTCTCCTTTATCCTTCGTTATTGTGTTATGACATCATCAGGTGACCATGTTAATGGAATATTATTATGATGTGTTACCTTATTAATTACAGGCACAGTTAACATAAGTAATATCTCTGGATAAGACACAAACCGTTCTATTAGCGACAATAAAAATGACCTTGTCTCTTTATGATTTATGGCTCTATGCGTTAGCCATCTTTATTCTGTTTCTTACCCCCGGGCCAGTCTGGGTGGCGTTATTGGCGCGTGCGATATCCAGTGGATTCCATGGGGTCTGGCCGCTTGCCGCAGGGGTAGCGTTAGGTGATTTTATCTGGCCATTGGCGGCGATGGCGGGGGTTAGTGTTCTGGTAAGTTTCAATATTTATCTATTGGATATCCTCGCGCTTATTGCTGTTGTTATCTTTGTCACCATGGGGGTGATGCTGATCCGTCATGCGGATCATGCACCCGAACGCTTAAACCGTTTAACGCGCGCCGGATTTCTCGCGGGTTTCCTTGCTGGCCTATTGGTCATTATCGGTAATCCCAAGGCGATATTATTTTATATGGGCGTGTTGCCCGGATTTTTTGATTTACGCATCATCACCCTGACAGACGCGCTGATGATCAGCTTGGTTTCCATGATTGTTCCTTTTTCTGGCAATCTGGCGCTTGGGCTTATGGCTGGGAATATCCGCCATTGGCTTAACACCCCCGGACGCATGAAACGGCTTAATACCATTTCTGGCTTTATGCTAATCGGGGTTGGCGTTGTGATTTTGCTAGGAAAGATGAGCGGCTAAAACGCATCTTCGCGTCGCCGCACCTCAGCCGAAAGCACTTGATTATATGGGGTTGGGATGCCCATTTCCTTACCCAGCAACGGAACCATGCCATTAATGGCATCAATTTCAGATCGTCGCCTAGCCTGATGATCAAGACGCATAGATGGGCTGGCCGCAGGTATCCCTTCGGCAAAGGCAGTGGCATAAGCCACGGGATCATCAAACGAGAAATTAACGCCCTTAGCAACGCCGATGCGATGCGCCTCCAGCATGGCGTTAATAGCAATATCGCGCCATTCCGGATTGGCAAACAATTCCCCCACCACACAATCAAACACCGTGCAAGGAGCGCTTAGCATGACATTACAGATATATTTTTCCCAGATCAGCTGATTGATATCAGCAAAAGCCATGGCCTTAAAACCAGCCTTCTGCCAAAGCTGTTCCAACGCCTGCAACCGTGGGGTCATGCCGCCTGTGATCTCACCAATGCGAATCTGACGCATATTGTTATGATGGATATGCCCCGGTGCCACAACCGATGCTCCAAACCCTTCGGCGACACCAACCAACACCTGATCAACGGGCATAAAACTGGCGATGCGATCTGCCGCGCCAAGCCCATTTTGAATAGTTAGGATCAGCGCCTCTGGGCGCGCCATTTTAGCAATGGCTTCTGCCGCCGCACCAACGCCTGATGCCTTTGTGGCAATGATGAAAAGATCAGCGTCCTTTGCTGCGGCGATATCAGTTGAGGCGGTGATACCCGTGATCACTCTGTCACCAGACACCCCACTGAGATGCAGCCCATGATCCGTGATGGCCTGAATATGCTCAGCCCATGTGTCGATAGCAACAACACGCATTCCAGCCTCGGCAAATAGCCCAGCATAAACGCCGCCCATCGAACCTGTTCCGATAATGGCAATAACAGGCGTTTCTGGAAACATCTTTCCCCCTAAAACTTAATCTGCGGTATCTCAAAAAAGGTTACGCCTTGATTGTCATTGTTGGCAACTGTGTTATAGTTTTGCAAGACATTTTCATGAACATAATATTGCCGTTAAAGGGTATTTGATGCCAAGTGATGCCGTCACATCTTCACGCTCTGGACGCCGCCGCAAAGGCGGCAATCACATTCAACAGGCAAGCCATACCAAAAGCATAGCCGCACGATCAGGGGGACTTTCACCTTTAACCCTTGCCCAGTGTCAGATTATTCATGATAACGCCTTAACGATACTTGGTGATATCGGTTTGTCGGATGCCCCGGATGAAGTCATCCATCTGCTTACACCCAAAGGCGCAAAACTGACAGAGGCGGGCCGACTTCTCATCCCCGCTTCTCTGATTGAACAGACCATGTCTGATCTGCCTAAGACTTTCACCCTTCATGGACGCAAGTCTGATTATGGTATGCCGCTTGGTGAGGGCTATGTTTATCTTGGTAGTGGCGGGGCTTCGCCGCAAGTCTTGGAATATGATGATACCGGAAACATACATTATCGCCCCTCGCAACTCATCGACCTTTATGACGCGGCAAGGCTAGTGGATGCGTTGCCGCATATTCATTTCTTTTCTCGATCTCTGGTCGCTGGCGATATTTCAGATGCTAAAAAAATGGATATCAACACCGCTTATGCGTGTTTTTCTGGTACGGCTAAACCTATTTTGACCAGCGCGTCTTCGAAACAAAACGCCGACGCCGTTATTGCCATGGCCTACGCTATCGCCGGGTCTGAAGATGCGTTCAGGCAACAACCCTTTTTCGCCTTTAACATCAATCATGCTGTTCCGCCTCTGCGTTTTGATCCAGCATCATGCCAAGTTATCATTACCGCCGCCAAGGCTGGTGTGCCTGTAATGATCAACACTTTTGGTCAGCTAGGGGCATCAAGTCCGGTGACAATAGCAGGATGTCTTGCTCAGACGATGGCAGAAACCCTTGCCGGGATGGTGATTGCATGGGCCTCCAATCCAAATGCAAAAGCTGTGTTTGGGCCGCGCCCCATGATTACCGATTTGCGCACTGGCGGCATGAGTGGCGGCAGTGGTGAACAAGCGTTACTTACCGCCGCCGCCGCCCAGATGGCCCAATTTTATGGCTGGCCATGTTCCACGATTGCCGGCGCGACAGACAGCAAAGCCCTTGATGCCCAAAGCGGTTATGAAAAGGCCCTAAATGTGACCTTAGCGGTTGAGGCAGGTATAGATATGGTCACGCAAGCCGCTGGCGCCCAAGCTAGCCTAATGGCAGCATCCATGGCGGGCTATGTTCTTGATAACGATATGCTAGGCGCGATTATCCAAGCAAGCCAGAAACCACAAATCAATACCGATACCTTGGCCCTTGATGATATCCGCGCGGTAGTGTTAGGTGAGGGGCATTTTCTGGGACTGCCAGCAACGCTAGCCAGAATGAAAAGTGATTTCACCTATCCCGTGGTGGCTAATCGAACCAGTATTGAGGAATGGCAGGCAAGCGGTAGCACCAGCATTGACCAGCGCGCCAGAATAAAAGCGGCTGAGATTTTGGCAGAGACACCTAATGTCCATATTCCCGCCGATATTGATCAACACCTTCGTGACAGCTATGATATCTGCCTTGCTCCGCGAACGGTCTAATCCTCACTTGCATCACAATGATCGCCGCGTTTAACCAAGCCTGTTTTTACCCAAGCCGATTTTCACCCAAGCACGGAGAAACTGGATTCCGCATTAATCGGTCGATTGCGAGAATAGAACCCGGCATCAATATTGCGCTGAAGATATGGCAAGGTAAATGACAAGGGGGCTTTGTCATGATCATGACCGGATTCGCAATATTCAACCAATTCAGCCATGACCTTACCCGCGATGGGCGCATTTTTATACTGATTGCCACTACTGCCGCACGCCATATAAAACCCGCCCAAGCATGACTTGTCATATATTGGTATCCAATCGGTTGAGGCATCATAAAGATCAACCACACCTCGTGTTTGTGACGGGATGCCTAATGAGGGAACACGTTGAGCATAACGCATGGCTTGTGTGGTCCATTGGTCAGTGAAATCACGCTGATAATCCTTATCATTGTCTTCCCATTGATGCGGATCACATTCGGGGTCTTCACTGCCGATCAGAATATGATTGCCATGTTCGGGGCGGCAATAACAGGCAATATCACTATCCGAGACAATCGTGCCGTTATGTTCAAAATCAAATCCTTCAGGGGCAGGGACATGGACAACTTCTTGGCGAAGCGGCCTAGTCTTGATGGCCATATCATGATCAACACCTGCCAAAGCATTAATATGCGCAGACCCCGGCCCGGCAACATTAATGACCACAGGGGCAGAGATCGTCTCACCATTAGCCAGTTTAACGCCAGTGACACGATCCGATTGCTGAAGAATTTGAGTTACCTCAACCCCCATCTGAAACATCGCGCCATGGCGTCTGGCGGCGGCGGCAAGGTTTTGTGATGACAAGGCCGGGTCCGTCACATACCCCGCGTTAGGCCAGAATACTCCGCCACGCATCCGGTTGCCATTTGGTTTGCCAAAATCGGCGTCATCCATACGCCGAGGCGGCGTGAAACTATCCAGGGAATAGATAGGCAGACGATCTTTAATTTTAGCCTCATCCCATTCTTCAAACGGGCAATCCAAGGCGGTACTATTGAGCATATGTTTTTCAAGATGCCCATTAGCATCGGTTTTCATCACCAGACAGCCGGTTTCTCTAAAACTGGCAAGACTGCTGGCGTCTTTTTCTTGCAGATAATCCTGCCAATCGCGCCAGTAGTGATAGCCTTCCCACGCAAAGGCTGTACCGTCAAAAGTGGAATAATGCATCCGGATAATGGCACATGAGCCTGCGGTTGACCCATGGCCGATCTGTTTGTTGCGATCAACCGAGAGCGTTTGATAACCTTTTTTCGCCATTTCATAGGCGATGGCAGTTCCAATAACCCCAGTTCCAATAATGATTGCATCTGCTGATTTCATCATTTCCCTCTCACTCTATATCCGTATCTGATCATCTGGCCCTATTCTGGCCTTATGATGATTGCATCAATCCGATAATGGCATCAATGATATGCTCAAACGCTTCAGCAATGTTCAAACTATGATGGCGGCCGCGCAAATATCCATGCGGCAACCCTTTCTCAATCACATTGCTGGCATCACCACCAATGGCGCATATTCTATCACAATACGCGGCGGCGTCATCCCTCAAGGGATCACATTCGGCGGCGAACGCACGTGTTGGCGGCAAACCAGATAGATCAGCATTTGCCAAAGGCGGGACAGCCACCATGTGATCATAATCATCACCATAGAGCGCCTTGCCACAAGCGATAGCATCCTGACGCGATAACAATGGGGCATCCGCGTGTTCCAAATAACTGCCATCTGTCGCCGCGCCCCCAAGCCATGGGTATATCAACACTTGTCCGGCAATCGGTATCTCGGACGATAATGCCGCCGATACCATTGCCGCCAGCCAACCTCCTGCGCTGTCACCAATGAGGATCAAAGACCGTCCCGGATAGGTTGATGCCGCCCATCTTACCGCATCCTCGGCATCCTCTAGCAAAGTGGGAAACCGAAACTCTGGGGCAAGCCGATAATCTATGGCTATCAACTCTGCCCCGGCACGATAAGAGATATCCGCACAGATGCTATGATGCGTATCCAGACCTCCTAGGGTAAAGCCGCCACCATGCAGATAAATTAGCACATGATCAGCATCTGTTTTTTCAGGTGAATAGCATCTTACGTCAATCTCATGATGACCATCGCGTCCTCTGATCGACTTATCCTCACATACCATGTCTGACGGTATAGGGGCGGCATAAGCTCGGCAGAGCTGGTCATAGGCTTGACGTGTTTCAGGAAGCGAGAGGGGTGCGGCATCAGGCGAATAAAATCGCTCTGTCATCTGAATAAACTTCAAAACATCAGCATCCATGACAGCAGCATAAGTCGTCATGATGATGATTTCTGCCAATCTGCCGGACGCTTATTGATAAACGCATCCATACCTTCCTTGGCTTCGGCGTGCAGCATATTTTCTACCATGACCTCCGCCGTATGCGCGTAAGCATCGGTCAGAGACATTTCAAGCTGATCATAAAACGCGGCCTTACCCATACGCAGGGTGACTGGCGGTTTGCTTGTGATGAGATTTGCCAAAGCCAATGCCGATTGATCAAGCTCCTCTGCCGCGACCACTTGATTGACCAGCCCCCATTCCGCCGCCTGATGCGCCGAGATAGGAACACCTGTCAGCAACATTTCCATGGCACGCTTGCGCGGAATATTTCGGCTTAGGGCCACCATTGGCGTTGAGCAAAACAGCCCGATATGAACACCAGGGGTTGCAAAGCTCGCCTCATGGCTGGCAACCGCAAGATCACAACTGGCAACAAGCTGACATCCCGCGGCGGTGGCAAGCCCGCCAACGACCGCTATGATCGGTTTGGAGGATCGGGTGACGGCCAGCATGAGCCGGACACAATCCGCCATCGTGGCTTCAAAAAAAGCCTTGCCTCCATCGCTATCTTGACGCGCGGCGGTAATTTCCTTGAGATCATGACCAGCAGAGAACACCGTTCCTTTTGCACAAAGCAAGATCACCCGAACATTTGGATCATCCTCAAGGGCTTTGAGCGCATCACATATTGCCACCATCATTGCTCGTGACAAACTGTTCCGGCGGTCAGGCCGATTAAGAGTCACCCTCGCCACGCCAGAATTGTCATGATGATCGGTGACAACCAATGGGGTATCCCCGACAGACATTTCCGGGTTAGAGGGATGTTTTGCTAAGGTTTCATTCATAAGAGCCATACCTTTTCTCATTTTATCTACGATGCCATACTCATCATGAAGGTCAAGCCCAATACCAAGAACAAGTTAACGCTTGACTTGATGATCAAAAATGACAAAAGTCTATCGTTCGGTTCTAGTCAGGCTAAGCCTGCTGGATGAAAAGGGAATACGGAAGGGGATGACCTAAGATTAGAGGGCCCTAGCCGTGACTGCCCCCGCAACTGTGAGCGTGAGCCCACATCCGTTAATGCCACTGGATGTTTTTATTCTGGGAAGGCGGGATTGGGTGTTTGATCGCGAGTCAGGAGACCTGCCGAACATAATATTAATCGCGTTTCTGTCGGGTGTGACAGAAGATGGAGCCAAATATGACGATCAAAAATACAACCGCAACGCCCCTGTCCCAACATGATATTTCCAGCAAGCTATCAAGCCATCTGATGACTTATGTCGTCGTGATGCTCTTGGGTTTTAGTATTCTTGCTGTTGCTGGCCATGCCCAGACGCCAACACTTCATGGCGCCGCGCATGACACGCGTCACGCCACAGGTTTTCCCTGCCACTAATCTTTATTTTTACCGATACCATTTAAGGTAAATATATGATGTTTATGCGTCTTTTAACGAGCGCCATCTTTGCTGGTGCCTTGGCAGGACTTGTCGGCGGCGTTCTTCAACTCTTTTTTGTTCAACCTGTTCTGCTTTTGGCAGAGCTTTATGAATCTGGTCAGCTTGTTCATTTTGGGGCAGAACCTGTCGCAACATCTATTGCCTTTGCCGGATTTGATATGGCGCGTGATCTCTGGAGCTTGGCCTTTTCCATTCTCATCTATTGTGGCTATGGTCTTATGCTTGTTGTTCTGATCGGGGTCGCATCGGAGCGATCTCTGATCCCATCACATCCCGGTTTTCGCCATGGCATTATTTGGGGTATTGCTGGATTTATTGCGCTTCAATTAGCACCTAGCTTTGGTCTAGCGCCTGAGGTGCCGGGGGTTGCCAGTGCCGATCTGGAATCCCGGCAAATCTGGTGGTTTGCCACGACTTTAGCCACTTCCCTTGCGTGTTGGATATTTGCCTTTGCCCAAAGTCGGATAGCTCTTGGCGTGGGGGTTGTTTTGTTATTGGCCCCCCATGTGATAGGGGCGCCAGAAGTCGACCATTTGCGCGGCCCGGTACCGCCAGAGGTCGCCGCCCATTTTGCCTCAAGGATGCTGGGGGTTGGTCTTGTCGCATGGGTAGTTCTTGGCGGTACTGCCAGCTATTTCTTTAGTAGGTTTTCACCATCGGAATAACCTCACCAGCCGATTTAGGCCGATTTAGGTTGTTGATGTGATATCATGATCGCATCCCTTTGAGTGGCACCTTGAGATAGGTTTCCCCGTTATCTTCTGCTTCGGGAAAATATCCTGCGCGCATATTCACCTGAATTGATGGCATGATCAGCTTTGGCATAGCGAGGGTTGCGTCACGCGCCTCACGCATGGCGACATATTCTTCTTCGCTGATGCCATCATGAACATGAATGTTGCTGGCACGTTGTTCGCCAACGGTGGTCTCCCATGCAATATCGCGCCCATTGGGGCCATAATCATGACAGATGAAAATCCGTGTTTCTGGCGGCAACATCAGCAGGCTTTTTATTGATCGGTAAAGGGTGCGGGCATCGCCGCCGGGAAAATCTGCACGTGCCGTGCCGCCATCTGGCATGAAAAGGGTATCCCCGGAAAATATGGCATCACCAATGATATGCGCCATGCAAGCTGGGGTATGCCCCGGCGTTGCGATAACACGGGCAGAAATCTCACCAATTTGATAGGTGTCACCATCCGAAAAAAGCTGATCAAACTGGCTTCCGTCACGTTCGAATTTCGTGCCAGCATTGAACACTTTGCCAAAGATATCCTGAACTTCGGTAATCTTTTCCGAGATGCCAATCTTGCCGCCAAGCTTTTCCTGAAGATAAGGCGCGGCAGAGAGATGATCAGCATGAACATGGGTTTCAATCAACCACACCACGTCAAGCGCCTCGGCATTGACATGGGCGATAATCTCATCCGCGTGGTGATAATAAATCGTACCACTTGCATAATCAAAATCCAGCACCGGGTCGATGATGGCGGCCTGTTTTGTGGCTGGATCAACAACGACATAACTAATGGTATTGGAAGCTTCATCAAAAAAAGCTTTCACACTAGGCACTTGTGTCTTTTCCATTTTCCCCGCCTCCCATTTTTCCAACTTCCATTTCTCCAACTCAACGTCACCTTTTTCAGATATATCCTAATATAAATATAAATGCTTTTGCGGCTTTAATTCAAGAAAGGGATTTAAAAGTGACAAACCAAAAGCCGTCACCATCCCTAAAATGGCTTATCCCCGCCAGTCACCCAATCCAGCAATTCAACAGTATGCCGCACCGGTAAATCAGACGCATTAAGCTGGCTAATACAGCCAATATTTCCCGCCGCCACCACCTCTGCGCCTGTGGCCTTTAAGCTTGCCATCTTGCGCGATTTCAGCCCATCTGCCATTTCCGGTTGAAGCAAATTATAAACCCCTGCCGAACCACAGCACAGATGACCATCACGAGGCTTTATCACTTGAAATCCCGCTTGCCGCAATAGACGCAAAGGCAGATCATGTATTTTCTGGCCATGCTGGAGAGAACAGGCAGAGTGATAAGCCAGTTTCGTTTCCGTTGCGATCTGGCCAGCCGCCGAGGTTATCATTGCCTGCCAGTCTAACCGATCAAGAAGTTCCGTGATATCACAGGTCGCCGCCGATACCGCCGCCGCTTTTGCCGCCCATTCCTGATCATGTTGCATCATATGTCCATAATCTTTCACCATCGTACCACATCCTGAGGCATTAACGACAATCGCATCAATCCCACCTTCTTTGAGGGCTGTGTGCCAATGGTGAATCGCTATTTTTACACTCTTATGCGCGGTATCGGTTGCCCCAATATGATGCGCCAGAGCGCCGCAACAATGCGTTTCGGCATGAACCTTAACCTCAACCCCTATCCGGTTTAGCAGACGGATAGTGCTGGCGTTGATCTTGGGATCAAGGGCTCTTTGGGCACAGCCAGCAAGCAAAGCCACGCGCATCACTGGCTTTTCGGCTGGTGCATAAATCGCTGTTTTCGCCCCGATAGGATCAAGCCGCCGAGGTAGTGTTGTTGGAACCTTATCAAGCATTCGGCGCATACGCCCCGGCATCGCCCAGCGCAACCAGCGTCCAAGCTGCGCCAAACGCATCATCGCGTGAAAGCGTCCTGCATATGGAATGGTCTTTGCCAATAGGCCACGCATCAAACGGTCAGATATTGGCCTTTTGACCTGTTCGTCCAATTTCGCCCTGCCGATATCTAAAAGATGCGGGTAATCCACCCCTGAAGGACAGGTGGTAGTGCAAGAAAGACAACCAAGGCACCGATCCAGATGAATACCAGTATCCGCAGACACGCTATCAGGGCGTTCCAGCAATTCACGCATCATCCAGATGCGACCTCGCGGGCTATCACGTTCATCACCTGTCAGAACAAATGTTGGGCAAGTCGCCGTGCAAAACCCACAATGCACACAGGCCCGAAGAATCTGATCAGCTTCGGCAAAAGCAGGGTCCTTTAATTGGTCAATAGAAAAATGAGTTTGCATCGCCTAATCCTATATCCCCTGATGCATCCGGTTAGGATTCAATATGCCCATCGGGTCAAACGCTGTTTTTATACGGCGATGCAGTGCCAGTCTTCCCGCATCTAGCGGCTCAAACGCCGGAACACTATCAGGGCTAGTGCTATTATCACTATCAGCGGCACGAACCCGCATGGCAAAACCGCCGCCATGCCGCGCCACGATATCACGCAAGATCACCCCAAAGATGCCCCCGGATGAGGTGTGATTAGGCGCCGCCATCCAGATCAGCCCCCCGCCCCAATCGGCATAATAAGGATATGGCTCAACGGCATTAGTCTCTGTCATAATCGTTGATATCACCGCCGCCCCACTGCTAGGAGGGCAAGATATTTTCCAGATATCCGAGGGTTCATCCGCCAGCAGGCGCGTGTCACGAATATCTTGCCAAAGCTGGCGGCTGGTCTCCTCATCCCATTTTTCACCACCATCATATCGGTTGAGCAAATGTTCTGCCCTGTCCGCGACTGAGACAGCAAACCCCTCAAGCCTAACCACTACTTGCATCCTATCCGAAAGCCCGGCTCGTGATGCCATATCAGCAGGCAAAATAGCCGCCGCCGAAGGTTCATGAGGTGTTGAAAAAATCGCGGCAATTAGGTTCTGCGCTGCTGAAAAACTGACCGCGGGGAAAAGGAGACTCATAGCGGTTTCCGGACGCGGCAAAGTTTTTAATGTCACCTCATCCATCAGGGCAAGCGTGCCAAAAGACCCAACCATGAGTTTTGAAAGATCGTAACCGGTAACATTTTTAACCACTTTACCGCCAGCCCGAAAGCGTTCACCGCGCCCGGAGGCAGCTTCAAATCCAAGCAGAAAATCACGCGCCGCCCCAGCCGTTAACCGTCGAGGGCCAGAGGCATTACTAGCCAAAACGCCGCCAAGCGTTCCCTGATGATCACCACCAAATAACGGGCGCGGATCAGGTGGCTCAAACGCCAGCATTTGATGATGTGAGGCCAGCACATCATTAAGCATCGCCATAGGTGTTCCTGCTCGCACCGTAAGCACCAATTCTTCGGGTTGATAATCCAATATCCCCGTCCAACGATCCAGCTCCACAAATGTCGTATTTGGGGTCGTATTTTGGTTCGCATTTGGCACAATATTGCCAATCGCTGACTTTGTTTTTGCCCCGTTCACCGCAAGAGGGCGTTTTGTGGCTATCGCCTCCGCGATGAGGGGCAGAACATCATCAAGCGTTTCAGGATGGATAGCAATTTCGGTCATCTCCTTTACACCTAGAATCGCGGCAGATTAGGAAACGGCATCTTGCCATGATGAACATGAAGCCGTCCTAATTCCGCGCAACGGTGTAATTGCGGAAAGACTTTACCGGGATTAAGCAAGTGGTCTGCATCAAAGGCGCATTTTAGGCGTTGCTGTTGCTTGAGATCATCTTCGCTGAACTGAATCGGCATCAGGTCACGTTTTTCCACACCAACACCATGTTCCCCTGTCAACACTCCGCCCATTTCTACACAAGCTCGCAGAATATCAGCGCCAAAATCTTCAGCACGTTGTAATTCCCCCGGTTGATTGGCATCAAACAAAATCAGGGGGTGCAAATTGCCATCACCCGCATGAAAGACATTCGCCACCCTTAACCCGTATTGCTGGCTCAATGCCGCCATACGCACCATCATATCTGGTAAGGCGCGGCGTGGAATCGTTCCATCCATGCAGAGATAATCAGGTGAGATTCTCCCTACCGCAGGAAAGGCCGCCTTGCGCCCTGCCCAGAAACTCAAGCGTTCTTCATCATTCATGCTGATCTTAATAGAAGTTGCCCCGGCTATACTAACAATTGTATCAACACGGCTGATGAGGGTATCGACCTCAACCTCCGGGCCATCAAGCTCAATAATAAGAAGCGCGGCGGCATCTCTTGGGTATCCCGCATGAACAAAATCTTCAGCCGCATTAATGGCAAGATGATCCATCATTTCCATCCCTGCCGGAATGATGCCAGCGGCAATGATATCACCAACCGCTTTTGCCGCGGTTGCGGTTTCATCAAACCCAACCAGTAAAGCGCGGCGTGTCGCAGGTTTTTGCAAAATACGCAGGCTGACCTCTGTGACAATACCCAAAAGCCCCTCTGATCCTGTCATGATGCCCAAAAGATCATAATCCCCAGCATCAAGATGTTTGCCGCCAAGCCGAACGACCTCACCTTCCATCGTCACCATTTCAACACCCAGCAGGTTGTTGGTGGTCAGACCATATTTAAGACAATGCACACCGCCAGAGTTTTCGGCGACATTGCCGCCCACAGAACAGGCAATCTGGCTGGATGGATCAGGAGCATAATAAAACCCTTCATCCTCCACCGCGTGAGTGATGGCAAGATTAGTAACCCCCGGTTGGGTGACAACACAGCGATTAGCATAATCAATATCAAGGATGCGGTTAAACTTTCCCATCGCCAGCAACACCGCATCTGCCAATGGCAATGCCCCACCAGATAATGAGGTGCCAGACCCGCGCGGCACAACCTTAATCCCCTCTTGATGACAATATCGCATGATGGCAGAGACTTGTTTGACGGTTTCCGGTAATACCACCACCAAAGGCAATTGCCGGTAGGCAGAAAGCCCATCAGCGTCATAGGCACGGCGGCCTTCTTCGCTGTCAACCACAGACGCCGCAGGGACAATCTTTCTCAAATCTGTCAGGATCGCATCACGGCGAGCTATGACAGCGGCATCAGGTTCAGGCATTTGCATGGAATAACCCTTTTCAACCTTTAATCAGCGTATGAAATATCGTGAGCTTTATCGTCACCATATTTCCTTTAGTTATTACTAAAATCAGGTCTAATAGCAAGAGTTCAACACCCCATCCTTATCGGTGTGGGCCGTTTGCCGCAACCTTCCAGATTGCTTTTTCTATTGCTTTACTAATCGTTAGGATGAATAACTGCTATCAGAATAACCGATCTCCATGGAGGATTAGCATGAAAACAATCGGAGCTAAAATAGCACTTGTTACTGGGCTTGGCCTTAATCTTGGCTTTGGCATGATCAGCACCGCTTTTGCTGAGACAAAAGTCGGACTTCTTTTACCCTACACGGGGACTTACGCTGCTCTTGGCAATGCCATCACCGAGGGGTTTGAGCTTGCCATCGAAGAAGCTGGACGCGGTGATGAGTTCACGATTGTCATAGAAGATACAGAAATGAAACCGCCAGTTGGCCTCGCCAAAGCCAGAAAGCTGGTCTATCAGGATGAGGTTGATGTCATCGCCGGGGTCGTATCATCAGGTGTTCTTGGTGCGATGCGTGATTTCATTCATCAAGCCCAAGTGCCATTGATCGTTGCCAATGCCGGAAACAATCTTGCCACTGGCGAGAATTGCTCACCTTATATTGTGCGCGTGTCTTTCTCCAATGGTCAGATCAATCGCCCCATGGGGACATGGCTTGCTGAAAATGGTGTTAAGACGATCTATACCCTTGCGCCTGACTATGCGGCTGGGCATCAAATGATCAATGCCTTTAGCGACGCCTTTACTGCCGCAGGAGGTGAAGTCATCGGATCAGAGTTCACGCCTTTTGGCCAGACCAAGGATTTCGGCCCATATCTTACTAATGCCCAAGCTTCTGGGGCGGATGGCATCTTTGTTTTTTATGCCGGGGGTGAGGCCATCAACTTTGTGAAGCAGTATGGCTCATTTAATATCAAGACACCGCTTTATGGTTCTGGGTTTTTGACTTCGCCTCTATATGTAGAAGCAGAGGGCGAGGCTGCCATTGGGGTGAAGGCATCTTTACACTATATCCCAACCTTGGATACGCCCGAAAATAAAGCTTTCCTTGAAGCGTTTCAGGCCAAGTATAACACCATGCCATCAGAATATGCCGTGCAAGGATATGACGCCGCGCTGGCATTAATGACTGCTGTTGATAATGGCGGTGTTGACCGGGCTTCGTTGGCATCTCAACTTCCTAAGGTCAGCTATGTCGGCCCTCGCGGCCCACTGGAAATTGATCCCGCGACAAATAACATTGTCCAGAATATTTATATCTATGACACCGTCATGGAAAATGGGGCGCTGACCCAAAAGGTGATTGATACCGTTCCTGCTGTCCGCGATGACGTGGCAGGGTGCCAAATGTAACTAACCATGCTTGGCCCGGTTATGCCGGGCCATTCATGTTCTATTCATGACCGGGAGACCATATCTATGGACCTGTCATTCTGGACGCTGCAATTCCTTAATGCGATGCAGTATTCCATGTTGTTATTTCTGTTGTCTATCGGGCTAACCGTCATCTTCGGGCTGTTGCATTTTGTCAATTTGGCGCACGCTTCGCTGTATATGATGGGGGCGTATATTGGCATATCAATAGCGGCGTTGACGGGCAGTTTCTGGACCGCTTTTATCTTTGCCCCTGTGGTGGTAACGCTGATCGGGGCGGTGCTATATTTTACGCTTATTGATAGAATGCGAAACGCAGGCCCTATGAATCAGGTGTTAGTCACCTTTGGATTGATTTTTGTCTTTCTTGATCTTGTCAGAATTGGCTGGGGAGATATTGCCCTTGGGCTAGATGGCCCTGCTTCTCTTGCTGGCACGATGCGGTTTCTTGGCGTTGATTATCCGGCCTATCGGCTCTTTATCATTGCCCTTGGATTAGGGGTTATGTCAGCTATGTGGCTGGTGCTGGCTCGCACCCAAATCGGGGCCATGATCCGTGCCAGTGTTGAAAATACCGATATGGCCGCCGCCCTTGGAATTAATGTTGGAAGATTATTTTTTCTTGTCTTTTGTTTTGGTTGTGCGCTGGCTGGCCTCGCCGGGGTTGCCGCCGCGCCTATTCTTTCCGCGACCACCACCATGGGGATCACCATTTTAATTCCAACGCTGGTTGTTGTGGTTATTGGCGGATTGGGTAGTCTTGAGGGAGCCATCGCCGGGTCGTTGATCATTGGCTTTATGGAAACTTTTGGTGCTGTGATCATTCCGTCTTTCTCGGCGGTGCTGACCTATGCGTTACTAGCGGCAGTATTGATATGGCGCCCGCAAGGGCTTATTCCAGCGCGAGGCTGACAATGTTTTATCAGACCAAACTTCGTAGTATCACGCTTATCGCCGCGCTGGGGTTTCTGGCCTGCTATGCCAGTTTTGGCAGTTATTTCGCGCGTGAGATTGTTGTTGAGATCATTATCTTGGCTATTCTTGCCATCAGCCTTGATCTTTGTGCTGGGTTTGGCGGCATGGTGTCGCTTTGCCATGGCGCTATTATGGGGGTGGCGGCCTATGCTTTCGCCATTATGAGCGCCAAGTTAGGCTGGCCTCTTTTCCCCTCGGCGTTGATCGGATTGCTGGCAGCGGTCATGTTTTCAGGATTAGTGGGTTGGGTGACAGCCCGCACAAACGGCATTTTCTTTATCATGGCAACCTTAGCCTTTGGTCAGATGGCCCATACCTTCTTTTTCAAATCTCGTTGGCTTGGCGGGGATGATGGCATGGGCGGCATAAGCCGTTTTGATCTCAGCATAATAGGCATCAATATTAACGACTCGCTGATCTTTGCCTATGCCGGATTGGTTATGCTTCTTGCGGCTTATGGATTAACCGCCATTGTCATGCGTTCAGGTTTTGGGCGCACTTTAAGCGGTATTCATGTTAACGAAGATCGCATGAAGGCACTTGGCGTTAATACCGCCGCGCATCGCGCTAAGGCCATGGCCTTTTCTGGATTAATAGCGGGGATAGCAGGCATGATCGCCGCGCAACATACGCTTTATATTTCACCAGAATTGCTGATATGGACGACATCAGGTGAGGCATTGATTGTTGTTATTCTTGGCGGCCTTGGCACGCTGATTGGCCCGGTGATTGGTGCTATCTTGCTGGTATTTATGAAGCATGAGATTTCCAACTACACCGATTACTGGCACGCTTTTGTTGGCTTGGTGCTGATCTTTACCGTCCTTGCGGGTGGGCGCGGCGTCTTTGGTCAAATTGAATATTGGCTTAATATATTACGCTCTCGCCATCATGACCCTGACAACCATCAGACCATTGCGAAACCAAAAGGTGGCGAACATGCTTGAGGTAAAAGGCTTGTCCAAAGATTTTGGGGGTTTGCGAGTCATTCATGATCTGTCATTGACCGTGGCGGCAGGGGAACGCCGTGTGATCCTAGGCCCTAACGGGGCAGGCAAAACAACATTATTTCATCTGCTGGCAGGGACACTAAAGCCAAGCAAAGGTGACATTTTTTTAGATGGTCAGCCGATCAGCAAGCTAGATGCCGTAAAACGCGCGCGTCTGGGCATTGCCCGCAGTTACCAGAAAAACAATCTGTTTGAAGCCTTAACAATCAGAGAAAACCTGATGCTGGCCGCCGCCGCGGCCATGGGGAAATCCGCAAATATGTTTAGGGATTCCAGTCGGCATCCCGATATCCGCCAGCGCATTGATGAGATCGCCGAACAGGTAACCTTGCAAGATCAGTTGGATCAGATGGTGAATGCCGCCTCATACGGAAGTCGTCGTCAACTTGAGGTTGGCCTCGCCTTGGCCACAGATCCAAAATTGTTACTCATGGATGAACCAACATCCGGCGTTGGGCCAACCATGATTGATCGGTTTCACCGTCTTCTGGAGCAGCTTCCACGCGATATCACCGTGCTTATTATTGAACATGATATGGACCTGGCGTTTGGTGTGGCTGACCTGATCACGGTATTAAACTTTGGCGAAAAGGTGTTTGAGGGAACCCCAAAAGACACCCGCGGGAATCCCACTGTTCGGAATATCTATCTGGGGACGGACGGGCATCATGCTTAATTTGAAATCAATCGAAAGCGGTTATGGTGAGACGCGCGTTCTGCACGGGGTTGATTTGGATATTAGCACCGGACGTGTTCATGCGCTGTTGGGACGCAATGGCGTTGGTAAATCAACAACCCTCAAGACCATCATTGGTCAGCTTCCAGCACGTCGCGGCAAAATCACTTTCCAGACCACAGATATCACCGCCATGCCATCCTACGCGATCGCCAAACAAGGCATGGCTTATGTGCCGGAAACTCGTGATATTTTTGGCGCGTTAACAGTACGCGAAAACTTACAATTAGCTGGCCGGCTTGCACCTAGTGGTGAGGGGTGGAGTATGCAAGATACGCTTGGCTTTTTCCCCAATCTGGCAAAACGGCTAGATCATGGTGGTCATCAGCTTTCAGGAGGTGAACAACAGATGCTTGCCATAGGCAGAGCGCTTATGACCGACCCCCGGATTCTTATTCTGGATGAGCCAACAGAGGGATTAGCACCCATCATCATTCAGCAGATTTTTGATAAATTATTAGCGTTGAAAGCGCGCGGCATGACGATTTTACTGGTTGAACAGAATCTGCATTTTGCCCTTGGGCTTGCTGATGACATTAGCATGATGAGTCGTGGAGAAATCGTCTGGCATGGGACACCTGATGATCTGACCCATGATACCGCGGCGCAATCTCGCTGGCTTGGGGTATAGAGTTTTTCTTTAGGAAAAGGGGCATCTAATGCGATTAGTTACATTTGAACACAATCATAACATTGGCGCAGGGGTGCTGACACCTGATCATCGCATTATTGTAAAAGCGGCGGGCGAAGATGCCATTAATGCGGTGCGCCGCCTCATCGAAAGCGGGGCAGATATAAAGGCATGGCAAGACGGTGAGGCCAGCCTTGCGTTAAATGAGGTGCGGCTTCTGGCCCCGATACCTATTCCAGCGCGAAACATTTTCTGTGTTGGGCTTAACTATCATGATCACGCCGAAGAATACAGCAAGTCTGATTTTGATCAGTCCGACAAACCTGCGATCCCATCCGTTCCTGTCATTTTCACCAAGGCCACCACCAGCGTGATAGGGCCAAACGCACCTGTGCGATCCATGCTCGACCCTACCAAGTCTGTCGATTACGAATGTGAATTGTGTTTCGTGATGGGCAAAACCGCCCATCAGGTGAGCAAGGCTGACGCTTTTGATTATATCTTTGGCTATACGCTATTGAATGATGTCACCTCAAGGACGCTTCAGCAACAGCATAACCAGTGGTTTCTCGGCAAAAGTCTAGACAGTTTCGCCCCCATGGGGCCATCATTGGTGACTAAAGATGAGTTGCCGGAACTCGATCATCTTTCCATTTCCACCACTGTCAACGGTGAGATAAGACAGAAATCCACAATCTCCAATCTGATCTTTGATATCCCCACATTGATCGAAACCCTATCCGCGACCATGACCTTATTACCGGGGGATATTATTGCCACTGGAACACCTGTTGGGGTTGGGTTAGGATTTAAGCCGCCAAAGTTTCTTCAACCAGGTGATCTTGTTACGGTTGCGTGCGATGGAATTGGTGAGCTAACAAACCCGATTGTCTGATGAGGATAAAGGCCAACAGAGGAGGAACAATAAGATGACCAGCGCGAATGCGATATTAATTGATCATCCCCTGATCCAACACAAGCTTACGATCATGCGTGAGACGGCGACACCTTCTGCTCTTTTCCGCAAGCTCTTGCATGAGATTAGTCATTTGATGGCTTATGAAGTTTGCCGCGACCTAAAAACCGAAACCATCACTATCGAAACCCCTCTTGAGACGATGGAGGCGCAAAAACTGACAGGTAAAAAAATGTGTCTGGTTTCAATCTTAAGGGCTGGTAATGGATTATTAGATGGGATGCTTGAGTTGATCCCATCGGCGCGAGTTGGCCATATCGGACTTTACCGTGATCCGGAAACACTCAAGCCTGTTGAATATTATCTGAAACTGCCTGAAGCCATCGAAGACCGATTAACCATTGTGATCGACCCCATGCTGGCCACAGGATATTCCGCAATCGCGGCGGTAGATCGGATCAAAAAAGCGGGGGCTAAGCAAATCAAGTTTGTCTGTCTTCTGGCGGCGCCCGAAGGCATTGATGCCTTTTCCTCACACCATCCAGATGTCCCTATTTATACCGCCGCCATTGATCGCCAATTAAATGATCATGGCTATATCATGCCGGGGTTAGGTGATGCTGGTGACCGGATTTATGGCACCAAATAGGCGGGCAGATATTATGTTGAGCTATGCCCGATGGTGAAATTGTTTCCGGCTCTGTCCTTACCATTGATCAGATAAAGCGGTCTCGTACCATAACCTTGTTTGGGGTGTTTTTTTCCAATCTCAGCCCCTAGCGCGTGATCGTAAAAACTTGATGCAGGCATTAACCTGATAATAAAGGCCGCCCGGCGTTTATCTGTACGATTAGCGGTAGAACCATGTATCATATAAACATCATGAAATGATACTTGCCCAGCCTTAATAATAAGAGGCTCTGCCGTTGCGGCATCAAAATGCTCGGCATCCGTCATCAGATTAATGGTCTTGTCATCTCCTTCAGCCCACGAATGGCTGAACAATTTGCGCGATTGATGAGACCCCGGAATAAACTGCATCGGGCCATTTTCTGTCGTTACATCATCTAGCGGTATCCAGACCGTCAACACTTCAAGCGGTTTGATAGGATAATATTCTCCATCTTGGTGCCATGGGGTTTCCTTGCCACTAAAAGCTGGCTTGCCAAAAATGGTTGTCCCCCAGAGGATGATATCCTCACCAATCAGTTGTGAAGCAATAGAAATCAGACCGGGGTGGCTGGCGAACTCCAACCATTTTTCAGACCCTATGACCCCCATAGAGCCGCCATCAGATTGGTGCGGCGCCATCATGATATCAGATTGCAGATGGCGGTTTCGTTCTAGCAGATGATGATATTCTTCACGCATTTCCGCGATCAATTCTGGCGGCAATTCCCATTTAGGAACAATCCAGCCTTTATCGTGGTATCGCGCTAATTCAGCGTCAGACAACCTCGCTTCAGTCATGATAATCCTCTCTGATGTCATTTCCGTTCTATTGCCTGTTTAGTAAGGCTTATTAAAGGAATTTTTGACTGAAATTTCTATCTCGGCAAGTCTTTTTGTGATTCCATATCTGTTTCAGATTAGTTTTAGATTAAGATCAAGCCTCTTAGCTAGAGGGTGACGCCTAGCAACCTGATTGTTTTTTCAGCTCAATGAGCCGATCAATCAGCTCTCTTTCTTGGCGCAATACGCTATTTAGGGTAATGCCTTCCTGTGTTGCGGCTTTTGTTTTTTCTTTTGCCAATATCTGAAGCGATGAGCGAATAGTAGCCATTTCAGCATCATAGCGATTTTTCAGTTGTTGTTTCTGCTGTTCTTCTGCCAGACATTCTGTAAAAGCAGTGGTGCCGAGCTTAAACCCAAATCCTTCTTCACAAATGGCGTTTGGTGGCGGGCTGTTATCTCTGCATCCTGTCGCCATAGCAGAACTGGTTGCCCCAATTCCCACCAGCAAAACAACACCTATGATGAGATTTTTCTTCGCCATATCCTGCCTCGGCTGTCATCAAAACTTGATGTAAACATGGCACGGTTATGCTGTCAAATTGACCTGATGCATCATTGTCATTGCCAAAAAGCCCTAACAATAATCGCATTAAGGGTTGATCCTTTGGTCATCACAAGGTTTTATAAAAGGATGATAAATGGGAGAGAAGCATGAAACCCCTCAAACAATCCGTGATGTCCATGGTCGCCGCGGCTAGGGCAAAGATCACCGAATATTCTGTCAGTGAAGTTATTCCTATGCTGGATCAAGAGGATGTGGTGATCGTCGATATCAGGGATATCCGCGAACGACAGAAACTGGGATTTATTCCCGGCAGTTTTCATGCCCCACGCGGAATGCTGGAGTTTTGGATAGACCCGGAAAGCCCCTATTTCAAAGATATCTTTGGTCAGGATAAACGCTTTATCCTGCATTGTGCGTCAGGTTGGCGATCAGCCTTGTCAGCGGCAACCCTTCAAGAGATGGGTTTTGAGGCGGCGCATATCACCGAAGGATTTAATGGCTGGGTTGATGCTGGCGGCCCTGTTGCCTTTCCCGATAACAAAACCACTTGATGAAATGCCCGACACCTCATTCGACGCCCCCATATCCTATATTGATCGAACGACAAATTATTACCTTGGTCTTGGTTATGATAACCCATATCAATGGGCCAAATATGATCATGTGCCGTTTTCTGCGGTCACGAAACCATTAGCGAAAATGCGCGTCGGGCTGGTCACTACCGCGGCCCTTTATCAACAGGATAAAGGTGATCAAGGCCCCGGCGCACCTTATAACGCGGCGGCAAAGTTTTATGAGGTTTATCGCCAGCCGATAACCCCCTTTCCCGATGTTCGGATTTCCCATGTTGCCATAGACCGTGATCATACCACCGCCGAAGATATGGGCAGTTATTTCCCCTTGAAAGCAATGTTGAGAGCAAGCACCGCGGGAGTCATAGGTGCGGTTGCAGAATATTTCTTTGGCTTTCCCACCAACAGGTCTCAACGCAGACACCTAGAAAATGATGCTCCGCGTCTGGTTGATATGATCATGGCGGATCACATAGATGCCGTGATTGCAGTGCCGAATTGCCCCGTTTGCCATCAGTCAATCGCGCTGGCGATGCGCCAAGTTGAGGAGGCAGGCATCCCCACGGTCATCATGGGCTGCGCCAAAGATATTGTTGAACGAGCAGGCGTGCCACGATTTTATTTTTCTGATTTTCCCCTTGGTAACGGGGCAGGCAGACCCCATGACACCGCATCCCAAGATCACACGCTTAGGGGGGCATTGGAATTATTAGCCTCAGCAAAAACGCCGCGAAGCACCGTCACCTCACCCCTGACATGGAAAGGCAAACCCGACTGGAAAGACGATTATTCAAATCTTGCCAAACTCACCCCAGATGAGATTGCCGCCCGGCGATTAGCCTTTGATCAGGGCAAAGCTGTCGCGGCAAAGAAACGCAAAGCCAGTAGCGCTGAATAAATCGATATCTGTTATTCTGTGATCGGGTCTGGCGCGGTTTTACCAAGCACCATATCGGCGCCTTTTTCGGCAACCATTAACACCCCTGCGTTCAAATTAGCCGACAACATCGTTGGCATGATTGAGGCATCAATCACCCGTAGATTTTCCATGCCATGCACCCGTAATTGGTCATCCACCACGGCGAAAGGATCACTAGCTGGCCCCATCCGGCAAGTGCCGTTAAGATGGTAAATGGTTGTGCTTCTCTGACGGGCGATATCCAGCAATTCATCATCACTTTGAATATGCTCACCGGGATATTCCTCATAATCCAGATAAGGCGCAAGTGGGGCCGTATGCATCAGACGCCGTGCCAGTTTCATAGCCGCGAGCATGACGCGCTTGTCTTCCTCTGCGGTCAGATAATTAGGCTGAATTAACGGCTTCTCAAACGGATCAGCAGAAGCAAGGCGAACCCAGCCTTTGCTCTCTGGTCTCTGCGGCCACGCGGCAAGCGTAAAACCCGGCTCATCATCTAGCTTTGACTGAACGCCCTCTTTGTAACTTGCAGGAGTAAAGCTGACTTGAATATCGCTGTTGCGGATGGTCTCATCTGAATGCCAAAAGCAATAAACCAGCGTCGGGCCAAGCTCAAGAATGGACTGACGACCAAGAAAATATTTTATGATCTCACCGCCCAATCGCAACCCGCGCGCGGACTCGTTGATAGTCCGAACCCCCGGCTTAGCCCGCCCCGTTAAGCGGGCGCCATAATGATCACGCAAGTTCTCACCAACACCGGGCAAATCATGTTGCACCGTAATACCATGCTGGCGCAGCCATGCCCCCGGCCCAATACCTGATAGCTGAAGCAATTGGGGAGAATTGATTGCTCCGGCGGCTAGAATAACCTCACGGTTTGCCATCACCTGATGCTCAACACCGTGACGACCTCCTTTGTGATAAGCCACACCAACGGCTCTTTTTCCTTTTAATAAAATGCGGCTGGAATGGGCGTTAGTGATCACGTGCAGGTTTTGCCGTTTTTTGGCTGGCTTCAAAAACGCACGCGCGGCGCTCATCCTGATCTTACCAGTTGAGGTGCGCTGAACATAGGAAGTGCCTTCTTGAATAGCACCATTATAATCTGTGTTGCGTGGTATCCCAAGGCTTTCTGCTCCGGCTATGAACGCCTCACATAAGGGATCGCGCCATGCCAAATCGGTGATGGTCATCTCACCCTTTTTGCCGCGATAAGCCGGGTCGCCAGCGCTGGCATAATGTTCATATTTCCGGAAATAAGGCAGAATATCATCATAACCCCAACCGCGATTACCTAATTGCGCCCAAACATCGTAATCCATGCGGTTTCCGCGATTAAAGATCAACCCGTTGATTGAGCTTGATCCGCCAATGACCTTACCTCTGGGCGTTGATATTGATCTGCCATTAGTTCCCTCACCGGGGATCGTGTCATACATCCAATTAATACGAGGGTCTTTCAAGGTTTTGATAAACCCAGCCGGAATATGAATAAAAGGGTGCCAATCGCTTGGCCCTGCTTCAAGCAGACAAACAGTATATTTACCAGAGGACGTCAAACGGTTAGCCAGCAAGCATCCGGCACTACCAGCCCCAACGATCACATAATCAAAGGTCTTGCTCATTTTCACATCCTTAACCCAACCTCAAAAAACAATTTCACAGAGATCATGACCAATGATCAGATCCCCCTGATAGGTCGTTCTGACCGCCTCCTCAAAATCAGCGCGACTGACAAGTGGGCCAATCTGCGGAACAAAATGATTAAGGATAAGTTGCTTGCATTCAGACATTGTGGCAATCCGGCCCGCGTCCTCACATGAGGTATGGCTAGCACTGAAATGCGACCACAGATTAGGTTCAACCTCTTTATTAAGCTCACATAATTGGCGCGCGGCACCAATATGCATCGCTTCATGTATCAAGATATCTGCCCCTTTGGCAAAATCAGCAAGCGGAGGATAAAAACAAGTATCCGCCCCGAAAACGATCGTTTTATTTGCGGTTTCTATCTTGAGGGCATAACATTCCTCAATTGGCGGATGACTGACTTTGCACGATGTTACTTTGATGCGGTCATCTTGATAAACCCCACCATTTGCATATTCTTGCCATGTGATCAGTTGTGCCGGGTCTGCCAGACCTTCATCGGCGATGCGGATATTGATATCATAAGCCTGACTTGCCAGAACATGACGCATCAGATGATCTAACCCTTGCGGCCCCCGAATAGCAATCTCATGCGGCTTTGCTGTGTTCCACGCGGTATAGACCAACGCCCCCAATTCCAGATTATGATCGCTGTGATGATGGGTAATGAACACAGCCTCAAGATCAGCAAAAGACAAACCTGCTTGAACATATTGACGGGTCACACCAAGCCCGGCATCAATGACATAACATTTGCCATCAATCACCAGCGCATGACTAGTCGGCCAAGACCCATCGCGCGTGATCGCAGGCCCACCCTTAGTTCCGAGTAAGATCAATTTGTTTTTACTCATACCCTATCATAAGCTAAAGCCGGATCAGATGCGACGCCTATTTGATTTTATCAAAGCTTGCTGAATACCAATGTTTGCGCCTAGGATGATGAGTCAGAGGATAGTATGATTTACCTGCATAAGATTTTACCGCTTCTCGTTAGTCCATTTGCTATTAGCCTGTTTTTGATCCTTATCGGGATATGGTTACGGCGCCGAAGATATGGCGTGATGGCGGTTTTTATTTTGGTGATTTCTGCCCTGCCTATTACTGGCAACATATTAACCTACTATCTGGAAAAAGATCAGACCTATATCACCGTTGAAGATGCCCCGACCGCTGATGCTATTGTTGTGCTTAGTGGAATGTCGTTTCGCTCAAAGAGGAATGATGATGTCCTGATTGAGTTTAATTCCGCCGTTGATCGCTATTTTGCTGGGCTGGACTTAATGGCAGCAGAGAAAGCCCCTTTACTGATTTTCACGCGAGGGATTTTGCCGTGGGAGCATGGCATACCTGAAGGCGAGTTTCTTGCCGCTAAGGCGATAGCTGATGGCATAGCAGAAAGCCAAATCCTGCTGACAGAGCCTGCCGAAAATACCGCCGCCGAAGCCCATGCGATCAAGCAGATGATGCTGATGGAAGACGCGCATATTATTCTTGTGACTTCTGCTTTTCATATGCCGCGCGCCAGCAGATTATTTTCTGCTAAAGGGATTAAAGTTTCCCCCTATCCTGTGGATTTCCGTTCTAGTTATCACAACACCACAATGATGGATTTTCTTCCCAATGCTAGTGCGTTGAACAACACATCTTCTGCCATAAGAGAGATGATTGGTCGCGCATGGTATGCGCTACGCTATTAATACCACGCATCTGGCATTTCACGTTTGCGTTTTTCAACATAAGCCGAAAGCTCCTCTTTCAATCCTTCATCCATGGCAGGCGGCTGATATTCTTTCAGCAAATGGTTCCAGCGATCATAGGCACGGGCGCGCATATCCATTGCCCCCTCGTCTTCCCAGCTTTCCACATTTTCACTATGGCTAAGGTCAGGTTCATAAAATGCGGTCTGATAATTCCGCATGGTGTGTGAGGAACCTAGAAAATGCCCGCCAGCGTCAACTTCGCTGTAAGCATCTTGGGCCAAAGCCTCAACCGAGGTATCAAGGCCCTGATCAAGAATTTTCTGATAACCGCCAAGGCGGTCGGCATCCATGAGGAGCTTTTCAAATCCGACACAAAGCCCGCCTTCTAGCCAACCTGCCGAATGAAGAACAAAATTAGCCCCCGCCAACATGGTGGAATGCATCGAATCTGCAGATTCATAGGCCGCCTGTGCGTCTTCGATTTTAGATGCTGTTAATGATCCCCCGCAACGCAAGGGCAATCCGGCGCGCCGAGCCAACTGACCAATGACATAATTTGACATCACCGGTTCTGGCATACCAAAGGTAGGCGCCCCAGATTTGAGAGACATTGACGATAGAAAATTGCCTAGAACAAATGGCGCTCCGGGGCGAATTAATTGCACATAGGCACACACCATCAACGCCTCTGCCATGGCTTGAGCGACACTGGCGGCGGTTGATACTGGCCCCATTGCCCCGGAAAGAATAAACGGCACCACAACAATACCCTGACCCCGGCCGCAATAGACCCTTATGGCCTCTGTCACAACCCTATCAACCAGCAAAGGGGAGTTGGTATTCACATTACCAAGGATGACACAATTCTTTTCCATTACCTCACGGCCAAAAATAATTTCTGCCATAGCAACACTGTCTTCGGCACGGCTCATTTCTGTGATTGCCCCAAGATGAGGTTTATCCGACAAAGTCATATGCGCGAGGAGCATATCCAAATGACGTTTATTAACCGGAATATCGCATGGCTCACAGGTGACAAAGCCCCCATGATGCAAATGAGGATGAAGATAAGTCAATCGCACCAAATCTTGAAACGCCGCGATATCACCATAACGGCGACCACCTTTGAGATCACGAACAAAGGGCGCCCCATAAATCGGGGCAAAGACCTGATGCTGACCACCAATGATCACAGATCGTTCAGGGTTACGCGCCAATTGTGTGAAATAAGATGGTGCCTTTTGGCATAATGACCTGATCCAATCCGCCGGGGCGCGGATGATATCACCTTCAACCTTGGCGCCTTCTTTTTTCCATAACTCCACCGATGCCGGATCATCACGAAAGGCAATCCCTTTGTTTTCGATAAGCCAATCGATCTGAGCATCAAGCCGGGATAGCGCCTCATCATCAAGAACATCAAAATAAGGCAGGACGCGGCGAATATGAGGTGACGCCGGAGTCATTTTTGCGCTGGTGGATTTATGCCTTGCTGAAGAACCTCGTCTAGCCATGTTTCACCTTAAGAATATCGGCGTTCAACAAAGATGGTACAGATAACCCATAATTATACAAGACGGCAGATAAGGATTTTATGCTTTGCTATGAGGCCAATTCTTTCCCTCGCCACAGCATCAGGAAAAGCGGTTGCCATGCCGCGCGTGAGCCGTCATTCTGATAGAAACCAATGACACCGTAAAGCCAACAGAGCGCGCGAGCCGCGTGACACACGCTAAGGAGTTTCAAATGACCAAAGCATCACTTGATCTTGATTTTGTTCGCCAGCAATTTCCGGCTTTTTCCGAGCCGTCTCTAGCAGGGCAGGCCTTTTTTGAAAACGCTGGCGGGTCTTATATGTGCCAACAAGTCATTGATCGTTTCTCATCTATTTTTCATCAGCGCAAATTACAACCTTATTACGCTTTCCGGGCATCTGCTGAACTAGGGGCAGAAATGGATTTGGCCCATCACCGCATGGCTAGATATCTGAATGTGGATACCGATGAGGTGATGTTTGGCCCGTCAACATCACAAAACACTTATGTTTTGTCTCAAGGATTTCGTGAACGGCTAAAACCAGGTGACGGCATTATTATTTCCGGTCAAGAACATGAAGCCAATACCGGGGTTTGGCGACGGCTTGAGGCGGCGGGAATTCGTATCATCATCTGGGAGGTAGACCCATCTTCAGGTCAGCTTGATGTGAATGATTTAGCTGGATTACTGGATGACCGGATTAAAGTGGTCGCCATGACGCATTGCTCAAACCTCGTCGCAGAGATTAATCCTGTTCGCGCCGTTGCCGATATGGCCCACACCGCCGGAGCGATACTGCTGGTTGATGGGGTATCCTATTGTCCGCACGGCTTTCCCGATGTGGATGCGCTAGGGGCAGATATCTATCTCTTTTCCAGTTATAAGACTTACGGCCCACACCAAGGGGTGATGGTTATTCGAAAATCAGCCCGCCATCTGTTAGCCCCGCAATCACATTTTTTTAATCATGAGATACCTTCAAAATGGATGATTCCAGCCGGGCCAGATCATGCCCAAATTGCCGCCGCCAATGGCATGATGGATTATTTTGATGCCCTTGATGTCCATCACGGCGGCGGTGACGATGCGATGCGCCCACGCCGAGTTGAGGCTCTCTTTCATAAAGCCGAGCAAGATAATCTGGCTGTGATGCTGGATTATCTGGGGCAACGCAATGATATCCGCGTGCTTGGGCCGTTGGATGCAACACGGCGCGCCCCCACGGTGAGTTTTGTGTCCTCAAGGCTGGCCTCACAGGATATCGCCAAACAGCTTGCTGATCATGGTATTATGGCAGGCGGCGGCGATTACTACGCGGTGCGCTTGCTTGAGTCCATGGGGGTTGACCCTGATGATGGCGCGGTGCGATTATCCTTTGTTCATTATACTAGCAGTGATGAGATTAACGCGGCGCTAAAGGCTCTTGATCAGGTGCTTTAACGGCCTCTTTTCCCATCATTTTAAGGGTAAGACAACATGGTAACGCCCCCTGATGATAGACTGCTGGCTGACGCCGCACGCTGGCGTAAAGATGGGCATAGTTTAGCCATAGCCATTGTCATTCGCACATGGGGATCATCACCGCGTCAACCCGGAAGCCTTATGCTCATTCGGGATGATGGTTTGATCGCCGGATCGGTATCCGGCGGCTGTGTTGAGGGCGCGGTAAAAGACGCGGCCTGTCAGAGCATCATTGATGGCAAAACCCAAAGACTTGATTTCGGCGTTACGGATGAAACCGCATGGCAAGTCGGGCTATCTTGTGGGGGTGAGGTCAGCGTCTGGATATGCCCTGATCAAGCCATGTCAAATGGTCTGTTGGATGAAGTGGCGAGCCTGTTATCACAACGCATACCTGCATATCTTATCTGTGATCTGCAAACAGAAGGCGGCCTGTCCTTGACCAAAGCTAAGGATCACGATCATCACATGGCTAATGCTATCACCTCTGATGGCAAGGTTTTTCCATTAAGCCTCATGCCAATGCCGCGGCTTTATCTGATTGGCGCTGTTCATATCAGCCAACATCTAGCACCAATGGCGATGGCGGCGGGATTTGCGGTGACCGTCATTGATCCTCGCCAAGATTTTGCCAATCCGAAACGCTTTCCTGATGTTGATCTGATCACCAGCTGGCCTGATGAAGTGCTAAACAATCCGGCCAATCCGCTTGATGAAAATACCGCCCTCGTTACCTTAACCCATGACCCTAAAATTGATGATGCGGCATTAGTGGCGGCCCTTGGCAGGCCTGTTTTTCATATTGCCGCGCTTGGCAGTCGCCATACCCATAGCGGACGTTGTGACCGTCTGCGGCAAGCCGGATATGATGAGGCCGATATAAGCAGAATTGAAGGGCCGGCCGGACTAAATATTCATGCCAGCACCGCTGCTGAAATTGCCGTTTCCATTTTGGCATCTGTTATCAAAGCCAGAAGACACCGCAAAACAGCAGAACAATCATGACCGCCCTTACCACTGATCGTCATATGTTAGGCGTTTTGCTGGCGGCTGGCCTTTCTGAACGCAATGGCTCAACAAACAAATTGCTTGCCCCGCTTCTTGGCAAGCCCATGATCAGTCATGTTGCCGAAGCGATGACAGCAAGCCAGTTAAACAGCCTGATGATCATTCTTGGTCATGACGCTGACCATGTGGCTGCTAGTTGCGGTGGCGCATTGTTTCAGCAGATCATTAATCCCCATTATCACAACGGCATTGGCAGGTCTATTGCCAGTGCTATGGCAAATCGCCGGGATGAAGTGACTGATGTAATGATCATACTGGGCGATATGCCATTGATAACTGCCGCCATCATTGACGAATTGATTGCATCCCATCTGGGAGCAATTACCCCTGACAAAACTATCACCGTGCCCATGGCAGGCGGAAGGCAAGGCCATCCTGTCATATGGGGAAGCCATTTTTTCCCTGCGCTATCTGAACTTAATGGCGATCACGGCGGCAAAGCCTTGATCAAAGCGCATTCCGGTGCCATTAATACCTTACACATGGAAACCCCTGCTGTTTTCAAAGATGCCGACACGCAGGGCGCATTAACAGAAATTGAGGACCTCATGATAAAGCAACGGTTGTTCCCACTGTGACGGCGGCGCCTGTCAAAACACGCGGCCCTATCAGTGGTTCTGCCATATTTGGTCTGATTTTTCTTGGCCTGACATGGGGGTTATTTTTCTCGCTCTCACGATTTGCAGGTGAGACTGAGATTAAGCCTCTCCCTATTCTGGCTTATACGCTGATCGCCGAAGTGCCAGTGTTTTTCCTGATCTGTTTTTTCAGAGGCCGCTACCCGCGCTTATTCCGACCTGCAAGCATGATATTCTATCTCATGGCTGGGATACTCGGCTACATGATCCCATCCATATTAGAGATTTACTCTGCGCCCATGATAGGTGCCGGATTGTTGACCATTGTGGTCTCGCTAACCCCTGTGGTGACAGTGATTATTGCCTTTTCGATGCGAACTGATCAGCTCAACAAACGCAAGATCATCGGCGTTATTTTGGCTAGCCTCGCCATGCTACCTATTCTTTTGGGCGAAAACCTATCGGTTCCTATCCCTGACATGGCAAGCTTGGGGCTTCTGTTGGCGATATCCGTACCTCTTTGCTATGGGTTTTATCACAATTTCATTGCCAAGTTCTGGCCCACAGGCGAAGACGGCTGGCAACTTGCAAGTGGTGAGATTGCCATTGGTTGCCTGACTATTGTTCCTATGGTGTTTCTGTTTCATGGCATGGAAATCGCCCCGGTAGTGGAAACCGGGCTTTACCGGATCATTGTTGGGTATATTGTTCTCAGCGCCTGCTCTATTTATTTGTATTTCTTTCTGCTTGATAAAGGCGGGCCTATTTTTGTCAGTCTTGCTGGTTTTGTCTCACTCATAGCCGGAGTATTTTTTGGCATCGTGTTTTTTGGTGAGACGCATCCATGGTGGGTATGGTTGTCTGTTTTGGTGATTGTTGGTGCTATCTGGCTGGCGACATCTGGTCAATCCAGCGATACTAAAACCGCCGAATAGCCATTAGGTTTTCACATAGGAAAATCACAGCTTATGCTGGTCAAAACCTACGCAAAAGAGTAAATTAACATCAGATTTACGCCGCTATTGGCAGGACATAAACGAAAGCATAAAGAAAGCATATAAAGGGGAACTTCTATGACGATGACCTGTGGGGAAGCCGCGATCAGGCTTTTGGCGCGTTATGGCATTAGCCATGTTTTTGGAATTCCCGGCGTTCATACGCTGGATATGTGTCGCGGTCTGACAGGTGGTGAAAATGCTGGCGCCGTCCACCATGTTCAAGCCCGGAACGAGGCAGGAGCAGGTTTTATGGCAGAGGGTTGGGCCAGGGCAACAGGTGAAGTAGGTGTTGCCCTCGTCATCTCCGGCCCCGGAGTAACCAACGCCGCCACCGCATTGGCGCAGTGCTATGCAGACAGTCTGCCAATGTTGTTGATTTCAGCAGAACCGCCATCAGACACGCTTGGCAAAGGCTGGGGTGTTCTGCATGAGATCACCGAACAGAAAAAAGTCACCGAACCTATTACCGCCTATTCCGCCACGGCGATGCGCCCGTCTGATATCCCAGACATGATGGCGCGTGCGTTTTCTATTTTTTCCAGCTCACGCCCCCGGCCTTGCCATATCTCTATCCCCATAGATGTTCAGGCCATGCCAGTTGATGAGATATGGGAGCCTGTTTCCCTGCCTGATCGTCCAACCTGTCCGCAAGACACCATTACCGCCGCGGCAAATCTTTTGAAAACAGCGAAAGCGCCCTTAATCATGGTTGGTGGTGGCGCGGTAGGCGCGGCGAGCGATATTCGCGATATCACTGAGATACTAGGCGCAGTGACCGTTAGCTCAACCGCTGGCAAAGGCATTGTTCCCGACGATCACCCTTTGTCATTATCCGCGGCTATGGTCAAAGCCGAAGGCCATGCCGTCATCAGTGCCGCCGATGTTATCCTAGCGGTCGGCACCGAATTATCAGAAACAGATAGCTTTGCAGGGCCACTGAAACTTAAAGGCGATCTGATCCGAGTGGATATTGACCCCGGAAAAATCAGTGATCTTTTCCCCGCCCGTCTTGGTATTGTATCAGATGCTAAGCCTGCTATGGCTATGTTAAAAGATGCGCTGAAAGATCATAAAGAGAATATTAGCCAAGCCAATATTACCAAAATCCGCGAGGTTCGTGCGGCCATAGATACATCCCTCAACCTGTCAGAAAGACAGCATAATAAAGCCCTGCAACTGATGCGTGATCACAGCTCAGATGAGACGATTTTTAGCTGCGATTCTTGCCAAATTGCCTATACAGGGTCATTCACCATGCCTATGCGAAAGCCCCAGACATGGTTTTTCCCTGCTGGATATTGCTCATTAGGCAATGCCTTGCCAAACGCGATTGGCGCTAAAATGGCAAAGCCCGATACACCTGTTGCGGTGCTAGTAGGTGATGGCGGTTTTATGTTCACCATGCCCGAATTGATCACCGCCGCTGAAAATAACCTGCCTCTGCCAGTGGTGATCTGGGAAAATGGCGGCCTTAAACAGATACAAGATGACATGGATATCCGCGCCATCACCCGTGTTGGTGTTGAAGGCATTAATCCAGATTTTGAACTGCTTGCCAAGGCTTGCCATTGTTATGCAGAACGCCCACAGAACGCTGACGCCTTTACCGCCGCTTTTACCGCCGCGTTCCAAGCTGATCGTCCAACGCTAATCATCATCCGGGAGGGTGATGACTGGTTGAAATAAGCATGACGCGGATCACGGAAAAGCGTAACTTTTGTCGAAATATTGATATACAGTTACGCCATCCGATTAAACACTATGAATCCTAACGCTAAAGCTAATGCGATAGGCTCGCATATCTTTATTTGTGCATGATGGCAAAACAACAAAGGAAACCTATCCATGTGTGGAATTGTCGGTTTGTTTTTGAAAAATGAGGCTATGAAGCCGCAATTAGGTGAGTTGCTTAGCGCTATGCTAATCACCATGACGGATCGTGGCCCAGACAGCGCCGGGATCGCCATTTATGGTGATGAAACCGAAAATATGATCAAGCTAACGGTGCAATCCGCCAACCCGGATGAGGATTTCCCCGCGCTCGAAAAAAGCCTGCATAGCCTTAATGGTGGCAAGCCAGAGCTGATGACCAGAGACAGCCATGCCGTGATACGCGCCAAGGAAAGCCAAGGCGACGCCATTCGCGCTCTGCTAAACACATCGCATCCGGATATCCGTCTGATGAGTTATGGGCAAAGCATTGAGATTTATAAAGAAGTCGGACTACCCCAAAAAGTTGTTGAGCGTTTTGATTTAATATCAGCAACAGGAAGTCACGGTATTGGTCATACCCGAATGGCTACCGAATCGGCGGTGACCACACTTGGGGCGCATCCATTTTCAACCGGAAGCGATCAGTGCCTTGTACATAACGGCTCTTTATCCAATCACAACACCCTGCGGCGCCAACTCAACCGAGAGGGCATCACAACCCAAACGGAAAACGATAGCGAAGTGGCCGCCGCTTATCTCACCGCACGAATGAACGAAGGTCATAGCCTTGGTGAAGCCTTAACCGCCGGGATTGATGATCTTGACGGATTTTTCACATTTGTTGTTGGCACGCGAAATGGCTTTGGTGTGTTGAGAGACCCGATTGCCTGTAAGCCTGCGGTGATGGCAGAAAATGATGATTATGTTGCGTTCGGGTCGGAGTATCGCGCGCTAGTAGGCTTGCCGGGCATAGAACAGGCTCGCGTCTGGGAGCCGGAACCTTCTCAGGTATATTTCTGGAGTCATTAAATCATGCCAACGATTGATCTTTCTGAAAACGGCTTGCGCTATCTTAATGAGACTCTACAAAGCCAGTCGCAAGGCACCAATCAACAGGATTGGGACATCATCAACCCTCGCGGCAGTCATGCCATCGCGGTTGGGCTGGATGCCCCTATCAATGTTACCATATCAGGGTCAACCGGATATTATTGTGGCGGCATGAATAAGCAGGCTCATATCACGGTCAAAGGTTCTGTCGGCCCAGGTGTGGCCGAAAATATAGTATCAGGTATGGTCGTGGTTGAAGGTGATGCCAGCCAATATGCCGGGGCCACTGGTCGCGGCGGTATGTTGGTGGTGCGCGGCAACGCCGCTTCGCGTTGCGGTATTTCCATGAAGGGTATTGATATTGTGGTTGAAGGAAATATCGGCCATATGTCGGCCTTTATGGCACAGCGCGGCAATCTGGTGGTGTTAGGTGACGCGGGTGAGGCACTGGGGGATTCGCTTTACGAAGCGCGGCTTTATGTTCGCGGTTCTGTCAAAAGCCTTGGTGCGGATTGCATCGAAAAAGAGATGCGGCCAGAACATTTAGCGCAACTGACAGAATTGCTTGAACGCGCCGGAACAGACGCTGATCCTGCCTCGTTTCGCCGCTATGGTTCCGCCCGCCAACTCTATCATTTCAACGTAGATAATGCTTCTGCATATTGAGGCCAGATATGACCGATAAGACACCCAAACCGCCACGCACCGAGCCTATTCAGTCAGCAACCTTTACCCCTGCGGTTAATGCCGAGATCAGACGCGCGGCCGCCACTGGCATTTATGATATCAGAGGCGGCGGCACCAAGCGAAGCGTGCCACATTTTGATGATTTGCTATTTCTGGGAGCATCCATTTCACGCTATCCCCTTGAAGGCTACCGTGAGAAATGCGCCACTAATGTGACGCTGGGTACCCGATTTGCCAAAAAACCGATTGAACTAGATATCCCTATCACCATTGCAGGGATGAGTTTTGGTGCCTTATCCGGACAAGCAAAAGAAGCGCTGGGACGCGGGGCAACCGCCGCCGGAACTTCCACAACAACTGGTGATGGCGGCATGACCGAAGAAGAACGCGGTCATTCCCGTCTTTTGGTTTATCAATATCTGCCCTCACGCTATGGCATGAACCCTGATGATTTGCGGCGGTGCGATGCGATTGAGGTGGTTGTTGGACAAGGCGCTAAACCCGGTGGCGGCGGGATGTTGCTAGGCCAAAAGATTAGCGACCGCGTTGCCGGAATGCGTGATTTGCCTGCTGGAATTGATCAGCGCTCTGCTTGTCGCCACCCGGACTGGACGGGGCCTGATGATCTGGAAATTAAAATCCTTGAGCTGCGTGAGATCACGGGCTGGGAAAAACCGATCTATGTTAAAGTTGGCGGCGCACGCCCCTATTTTGACACCGCGCTTGCGGTTAAATCAGGTGCAGATGTTGTTGTGCTTGATGGAATGCAAGGCGGAACCGCCGCGACACAAGATGTCTTTATCGAACACGTCGGCATCCCTATCCTTGGCTGTATCCGGCCTGCGGTTCAAGCCTTACAAGATCTGGGTATGCACCGGAAAGTGCAGTTAATTGTTTCTGGCGGTATTCGCAATGGCGCTGATGTGGCAAAGGCATTGGCGTTAGGTGCTGATGCGGTATCTATTGGCACCGCCGCGTTAATTGCTATTGGTGATAACAACCCGAAATGGGAAGCAGACTATCAGAAACTAG
Organism: Puniceispirillales bacterium (SeqCode); assembly: GCA_965661405.1. Lineage (GTDB taxonomy): Bacteria > Pseudomonadota > Alphaproteobacteria > Puniceispirillales > UBA1172 > UBA12202. The sequence continues at coordinate 3,556 of CBFIDH010000008.1, read as the reverse complement.
GTACAACCGCCGGAGCGTATGATGACTGGCACGAAGGAAAAGACCCTGCCGGGATTACCACCCAAGATCCTGAGCTCGCCGCCAGACTTGATCCAGAAATAGCAGGCCGCCAGCTTGCCAATTATCTCAAAGTTCTGACGCTTGAGGCGCAAACCATCGCAAGAGCGTGCGGAAAAAGCCATGTCCATAACCTCGAACCAGAAGACCTCTGCGCTCTGACGATAGAGGCCGCCGCCATGGCAAGAGTGCCTTTGGCAGGAACTGACTGGATACCGGGTAAGGGATTCTAGCCACGAAAGTATCATCCGAGAAACGAAGGGGAAAATCATATGACCATCAATTTAGCGGAATACGGAAAAAAGAACGATATTAAATACTTCATGATATCTTACACCGACCTGTTTGGATATCAGCGCGCCAAGCTGGTTCCCCGTCAGGCGATTGAAGATATGCAAGCTGATGGCGCTGGTTTCGCTGGATTTGCGTCATGGCTGGATTTAACCCCTGCCCATGCTGATATGCTGGCTGTTCCTGACGCCAATTCTGTTGTTCAACTGCCGTGGAAAAAAGAGGTAGCTTGGGTTGCCGCGAACTGTGTCATGGAAAATGAAAATGTCATGCAGGCTCCACGAAATGTTCTTGGCGCAGTGATTGAAAGGGCGGCAAGCAAAGGGCTGACGGTTAAATCTGGTGTTGAGGCTGAGTTTTTTCTGCTGACTCCTGATGGCAATCAGATTTCCGATGACTTCGATACGGCTGAAAAACCTTGCTATGATCAACAGGCGGTGATGCGCCGATATGATGTGATCGCTGAGATTTGTGATTATATGCTTGAGCTTGGCTGGGGGCCTTATCAGAACGACCACGAAGACGCTAATGGCCAGTTTGAAATGAATTGGGAATTTGATGAGGCGATGCGTACCGCCGACAAACATTCGTTTTTTAAATTCATGACAAAATCGGTTGCAGAAAAACATGGTTTTCGTGCGACATTCATGCCTAAGCCTATTGCCGGATTAACAGGCAATGGCTGTCATGTTCATGTCTCGGTTTGGGATAAGACTGGCAAAACCAATATGTTTGCCGATCAAAAGATGGAGCTAGGCTTATCAAAAGATGGGCGGCATTTCTTAGGCGGGATCATGCGTCATGCTAGTGCCATGGCCGCGATCACCAACCCTACCGTCAACAGCTATAAGCGGATCAATGCCCCGCGCACCACATCTGGCGCAACCTGGGCGCCGAATACGGTGACTTGGACAGGCAATAACCGCACCCATATGGTGCGCGTTCCGGGGCCGGGACGATTTGAGTTGCGCCTACCTGACGGTGCCGCCAATCCCTATCTGTTGCAGGCGGTGATTATTGCCGCTGGCCTTGATGGTCTTGATCATGAGGCTGATCCGGGCAAGCGCTATGACATTGATATGTATGCCGAAGGCTACAAAGTTCGCGGAGCCCCGAAATTGCCTCTTAACCTGCTTGATGCGTTGCGAAACTTTGATCGTGATAAAGGTCTTAAAGCGGCAATGGGGTCTGATTTTGCTGAGGCTTATCTCAAGCTTAAGCATCAAGAATGGAATGCCTATGCCTCACATTTCACCCAGTGGGAAAAAGATAACACCCTTGATATCTAATAAAGGAAAGCATCATGTCAGATAGCGTAAAAGTCGAAACACATGGCCATATTCTGGTCGTAACACTGGATAAACCAAAGGTTAATGCTATTGACCATGAGATGAGCCGCGCCCTTGGCGCCGCCTTTGCCCGGCTTCGGGATGAACATGATCTAAGGGTTGGTATTATTACCGCCGAAGGTGACCGCATTTTTTCCGCTGGATGGGATTTGAAATCACTCAATAGTGGCGATGCAAAACTTGATGAATGGTGGGATGATGGAGATTATGGTGATGGCGGTTTTGCCGGACTTACCGAAAACTGGTCACTGAATAAACCTGTCATTGGCGCGCTTAATGGATTGGTCATTGGCGGGGGATTTGAAATTGCCTTGGCCTGTGATTTGTTGATTGCCAGTGATCATGTTGAGTTTGCCTTGCCGGAAATGCCCTTGGGAATCATTCCCGATGCTGGTGCTATACAGCGTCTTCCTCGCCGCATTCCTTATAATATCGCAATGGAGATGCTGTTGCTGGGGCGGCGGATGAAAGCCGACGAAGCCGCGCATTATGGGCTTATCAACAAGGTTGTTCCCCATGCTGATCTGATGGCGGAGGCTATGGACTGGGCCGAAAAACTGGCTTGGGCCGCGCCTTTGGCTATGCAGTCTGTGAAAGAAGTTCTGCGCCATATCGAATGTCAGCCTATGCGCAAAACCTTTTCCAGTATGCGTGAAGATGATCTACCAACCTATCGCTCAATGCTGACTTCCGAAGATGCCGCCGAAGGCATCAAGGCGTTTGTCGAAAAGCGTGAACCTGTCTTTAAAGGAAAATAACCATGCGGATAGCGGCAGACCAAGTCACTCATGTTACTAGCATTGGTGCCGGGCCTATTGGCGCAGGCTGGGCGGCGCATTTCTTAGCCAGAGGATATGATGTTACGGCCTATATTCATCATATGGACGAAGAAGATCAGTTCATGTCGGTCGTTAATACCGCTTGGCCTTGTCTGGTTGATTTGGGGCTGGCAGAGGGCGCCAGCATGGATCGCTTAACCATCACAGATGATCTTAGCATGGCAACGCGTGAGGCCCAATTTATTCAAGAAAGCGCGCCTGAACGGATGGAAATCAAACAGGCTCTATATGAAACACTTGGTCAGATCACCGCCCCCGAAGTCGTCATTGCCTCCAGCACCTCTGGGCTGACTATGACGGATATTCAGATCAACTCCGCCACACCAGAACGCTGTGTTGTTGGGCATCCGTTCAACCCACCTTATCTGCTTCCTTTGGTTGAGGTGATTGGCGGCGACAAGACGGCGGAAGATGCGCTGGATTGGGTGATGGCGTTTTATGATCATGCAGGCAAAGAGCCTATTCGTCTGAAAAAAGAAATCCCCGGCTTTATTGCCACACGTCTGCAAGAGGCGCTATGGCGTGAGGCCTTGCATATGGTTGCTAATGGCGAGGCTTCACCCGAAGATATTGATCGGGCGCTTCGATTTGGGCCTGCTCCACGGATGGCTATTCAAGGACAGTGCATGGCTTTTCATGTTGCTTGTGGCGCGGGCGGGATGGCCACTAATCTTGATCAGTTTGGCCCAGCGTTGAAATTGCCATGGACACGGCTGGAAGCCCCGGAGCTGACCCAAGAGTTGCGCGATGCCATGGTCAATGGCTGTAACGATATGGCAGCTGGAAAGCATTTTGAGGATATGGCCGCTGAACGCGATCGCCGCATTGTCGCCGTGCTAAAGGCGGCAAACGACCCTCTATAATCCTCAAAAAATTTTATCCGTATATTATTAGGCTCATATGGGGGGCGCATATGGGGCCGCGCATATGGTCTGGATATGCTTGTTGAGGATTTAAGAGTTTGATTTTTGATGCTTGGGCAATTTGGTGAAACTGTAAATCGTGCCGTGCCAAACAGGT